>CANFTB010000008.1 GCA_947449735.1 Chthoniobacteraceae bacterium
CTTTCCAAAAGGTGGGTCGCAAACGAATGCCGAAAGGTATGCGGCGTGGCCGGTTTCGCAATGGACGTCTGCCGGACCGCGCTTTTCACCGCCCGCTGCAACAGCGTCGGATGCAGATGATGCCGACGCACAATCCCAGAGCGCGGATCCTTCGACAGGCCGGGTGCCGGAAAAACCCAGAACCAACCCCATTCCGCTCCCGCCCGGGGGTATTTCCGTCCCAGCGCATAGGGAAGCTCTACTCCGGGCGCGTCCGCTCGCCGGTCCGCTTCGTGCAGAATCCGGCTCCGGGCAAACTGCTTTTTCAACGGCTCCAACACATTCTGCGGAAGCACGGTGATCCGGTCCTTCGCACCCTTTCCACAGCGGACCACGATCTGCCGGTAGCCGAAATCGATGTCCTTGATTCTCAATTGAATACACTCCATCACCCGTAAACCCGCGCCATACAGGCGCAACGCCTTCAAACTCGCGGGCACCCCCTTCCACAACACTCAAAACCATTCCCAGACGCCCCCCGCAGCAAAAGGGTCTGCATCCCGGGCTATGCGGCGCCCAGGCTCAAGATCCTCCAGAGCCCATGAGGGTGACCGCTAGCTTTTTCCGGTTCAGGGCGAGGTCTATCAATGCATCCTCGAGTTGCGGATGCTTGGTGCAAAGTTCCTCGAAAGCGCCGCCCGAAAGAACCAGAGCCAGGCAGGGCTCAAGGCACCGGAGCGTTTCCGTACCAACTTCTCCAGACACGAGATGCATTTCGCCGAATGCCGCCCCCGCACTGAGTCGCTCGGTGCGCCCCCCGCCATCGAGCAACTCGGCAGCTCCCTCCAAAATAAAGTACACGGCAGGCTCCGGGCTCACCGGCGAATGCAGGGTGGCGCCCACCTCAAACAATCGAACCTCCAGCAGGCGCGCGGCATCCTTTAACACGCCCTCGGGCGCCCCTCGAAAGACCTCCAGTTCCCCCAGCAAAAGGAAGTCCCGCTCCTGCCGCTTAATATTCTCCAACAAAGCCAGCGCGCACTCCTCAGCAAACGGGGCGTCCTCGCTCGTCGTTTTGATGCGCACAATTTCAACGCGCCTGTCCAAGTACCGCGAAAGCGACTCGAACAACGCCCTGTCGGCATCCGGATCGTGAAACGGCTCCCCGGGTGCGCCCAACCCGCTCACCCCCCTCAGCGGCAGGCACACGGTGACCGGGCCCTTGTACTCGTTCAGTTTCTCAGCCAGCTTCCGGCCGATCTCCCAGCACTCGAGGGGGCTAGTACGCATCACCAACCCTCTGCCCCGCTCCATGATCAGCCTTCCGTCTAACTCCCGCGGCACGGAGGTGCGGTCCAAACTCACCATGTCCACGCCGCCGGGAACCACAACGGCCGGAATTCCCCGCCGCCCCGCCGCCTCCAACCGGGCAGGCCCGGCAGCGCACACGCCTCCCACCACGGCGTCGGCCACGTCAGTTGTCGAAAGATCCATCACGCCCACCGCGATACCACTGGCAATCACCGAGTCCATGATCCGCCCCCCGGCACCCTTCTGGGTAAACACCACCACATCATACCCCGCTTTTTCCAACAGCCTCTTGATGCGCTCAAAAGTGATCTCGGAATGGCCGAAACAACTTCCTACCACCAGAGGCCGCGCCGCGACCTCGCGTTCCAATATCCTGCTTTGGGCCATTCCACACACCGCTCCGGCCACGCCGTTCAGGAAAGGCCGCACCACCCGGTTCAGAGCACCGGGCTCCAGCAGACACCGCAACAAAAGCACATCCTTGCCTCCCTGAATCTCCTCAGCCGCCTCGCCAAGCGCATTCGAGCCCAACACGCAAGGCAGCCCAAAGGGCAGCCCTCTCACCGCCCTTCCCAGGAGCCGCATGCCGCAGCGTCCGCCAACCCCGACAACCCCGTCCAGTTTTCCCTCCAAAAAGAGCTGGTTTAAAACCTCCCCGAGACACTGCCCCATGACGGCAGACGCACGCCTCTGATTTCCCGCCAAAGCCAGCGGCTCCACTCCCGCGCGCCCGAGCACTTCGCTCCTTGAAATATCCGCGGCAACATCGCCCCCCGCCCGCAGACTGGCATCGATCAACAAAGCCTGGTGGCCGCGGCGGCGGATCCTCTCCACAAGAAATTGGTGCACAATTCCCTTGGTATCGAGGGTTCCAAGCACTGCAATGGTCGCCATGACTTTAGGGGTGGGGAATCACAAGACCCGTTCGGCTCAACGGAAATGGGGCTTTTCGGGCCGCATTGTACAAGATCGCCCCACAAACGCCCTAGAAAAGACGCGCAATTTGTGCAGGCCCTCATCCCCCCCTCGCCCCGCCCGCGCTATCGCATTGACGGCAGCAGATTGCATCACGAAGGCGGCGGGACAATAAGACCGGCGCCCATGAACAACCCCGCCCATCCGGACCCCTCCCCCGCGGCGGTTTTCCGCGCCCGGAATCTGACCAAGACCTACGGGCTCGGGGAAACCGCGGTCAAGGCGCTGGCGGGCGTGGACCTGGACTTGTACGCCGGCGAAATGGTGGTCCTCCTCGGGCCCTCGGGCAGCGGAAAATCCACCCTTCTAAACCACCTAGGGGCGCTGGACCTGCCGACCTCCGGTTCTCTGTTTTTCAAGGAAACGGACCTGGCCGGGGCCGACGACACCACCCTCACCCAGTTTCGCCGCGACCATGTGGGCTTCGTCTTCCAGCTCTACAACCTCATCCCCAGCCTGACCGCCCGCGAAAACGTGGAGCTGATTACCAGCATCGCCCACCATCCCATGCGGCCCGAGGACGCACTGGCCATGGTGGGCCTGGCTGACCGGATGGACCACTTTCCCAGCCAGCTTTCCGGCGGACAGCAGCAGCGCGTTGCCATCGCAAGAGCCATCGCCAAGCGACCCGAGGTCCTCCTTTGCGACGAACCCACCGGCGCCCTCGACGTCGGCACCGGCATCACCGTCTTGGATGCCATCGCCAAGGTGAACGCCGATCTGGGCACGCTGACCGTCATCATCACCCACAACGCGGTGATCGGCGCGATGGCCGACCGCGTGCTCCACCTTTTCGACGGCAAGATTGTTCGGGAGGAAAAACACTCCCAGCGCAGCGCCGCCGCCTCGCTCGAGTGGTAGGCACCCGCCCCTCCTGACCGCCAGTATTTCAACCGCTATCAGGACCACATGAAACCTCTGGACCGAAAACTATTGCGGGACCTGTCCTCGATCAAGGGGCAGGTGTTTGCGGTGGCCCTCGTCATGGCCTGCGGGCTGGCCATGATGATCCTTTCCCAGAGCCTCATGCTGTCGCTCTCCAGCACCCGGGACGCCTATTACCGCGACAACCGCATGGCGTCCATTTTCGCCGACCTGAGGCGGGCCCCGAAAGCACTCGCGGAACGCATCGCCCTGCTGCCGGGAGTGACCTCCGTGGAAACCCGGGTGAAGGGAACGCTGCTCCTGGACCTTCCGGGCGTGCTGGAACCGGCGGACGGCCTCGTGATTTCGCTCCCCGAGGACCGGGAGCAGAACCTGCTGGACTTGTTTGTGCGCAGCGGGCGGCTCCCGCTTTCAGGCAGCCGCGGCGAGGTGGCCGTTTCGGAGTCCTTCGCCCAGGCCCGCCAACTGCGCCCCGGCGACACCCTCAACGCCACGCTGCGCGGCCGCCAGCAACGCCTGACCATCACCGGCATCGTCCTTTCCCCGGAGTACATCTTCGAAGCGCGCCCAGGCGAGACCCTGCCCGACCCGAACCGTTTCGGAGTATTTTGGATGCGGGAACGCGAACTGGCCGCCGCGATGGACCTGGACGGGGCGTTTAACAATGTGGTGCTTTCCACCGGGCCGGGCACCGAACCGCAGGCGGTCGAGGCGGCTCTGGACGGGTTGCTTGCGCCGTACGGAGGGCTGGGGGCGTTCGGCCTGCGCGAACAGCCCTCCGCCAGCAGGCTCAATGACGAGCTGGGAATTCTGCGGACGCTCGCGGTGGCGTTCCCCATCGCCTTCCTGAGTGTCGCGGCTTTCATGAGCAGCGCGGTCCTCACGCGCCTGGTGCGTCTGCAACGCGAGCAGATCGCGCAGCTCAAGGCGTTCGGGTTCACCCCCCGGGAGGTCGGCATGCACTACGCCAAGTTCGCGCTGGTTCTCGTGTTGCTGGGCACCGCCCTGGGAACCGCGGGCGGTCTCTATTTGGGCGAAAAGTTTGTGTGGCTGTACCACAGGTTCTTCAAATTTCCCGAACTCCCCTTCCACCCGGCGTGGCACGCCGTGGCCATCGCGTTTTCAGCGAGCGCCGCCGCCTCGTTCGTCGGAGTCCTCGGAGCGGTCCGTCAGGCGGTGCGGCTCGCTCCGGCCCAGGCCATGCGCCCGGAACCGCCCGCCTCCTTCCGGCCTTCCATCCCCGAACGCCTCGGGTTCGCGCGGACACTCCCCCTCCCCGTGCGCATGGCGCTGCGCAACATTGAACGCCGCCCCGCGCAGGCGCTTTTCACCATGCTCGGCCTTGCGCTAGCGGCCGGGATTCCCGTCCTGCCCGGCGCCATGCGCGACGGCGTGGACCACCTGCTCTCCTTTGAATGGGACGTCGCCCAGCGCCAAAACGCCTCCGTAGGCCTGCGCGAGCCCGCGGGCGCGCGCGCGGCCCCCTCGCTTGCCGGACTTCCCGGCGTCCTCAAGTCGGAGCCGTTCCGGATCGTCCCGGTGCGTCTCCGGTTCGGCCACCTTACGCGCCGTTTGGCGCTGACCGGTCTCGACCCGCAAGGCGTCCTCAACAGACCGCTGGACGCGCGGGGCGAACCGGTCGGGGTCCCACCCTCCGGCATGGCCGTTTCAGCCAAGCTCGCGGAGGTTCTCGGGGCGAAACCGGGCGACCTTCTGCAAGTGGAGATACTGGAGGGCAAGCGCCAGATCCACATGGTTCGCCTGGAGTCGCTCGTCACCGATTACGCGGGACTGAACGCCTACATGGGCGTCGAGGCGCTGCACGCGCTTTTGCAAGAAGGCGGCACCGTCAGCGGCGCCCACTTTCAAGTCGACTCGAAGGACTGGGATGCGCTTTTCCACGCAATTAAAAACATCCCCGCCATTTCAGCCCTCCGCCTGAAAGAGGCCACCCGGACCAGCTTCAAACAGACCACGGCGGAAAGCATCAATGTGCTGCAGATGCTCTATTTCAGCTTCGCCGTCGTGGTCGCCTTCGGCGTGGTCTACAACAGCGCGCGCATTGCGCTTTCGGAACGCGCCCGCGACCTCGCGACCCTCCGCGTGCTGGGGTTCAGCCACGGCGAAGTCGCAGCCGTTCTTATCGGCGAACTGGCACTGCTCACCCTCGTCGCCCTCCCGGCGGGACTCGCCCTGGGGAGCGCCCTCGCGCGCCTGATCATTTCCAGCGTCAACACCGAGAGCGTGCGGCTGCCGCTGGTTTTGACCTCGAACAATTTCACCACGGCCGCCACCATCGTCACGGCCGCCGCCGCCCTCTCCTTCACCCTTGTGACACGTCAAATCCGCAAACTCGACCTGCTCTCCGTTCTCAAGGCGGCGGAATAAGCCGCGACAAAACCCAACCGACCCCCGGCATTTCCACCGAACGCCGGCCACCCGCTTTCATGGCTTCCTCAAACGTCACCCCTCCCCCCGGCAAAAAGCCCAGGCTGCGTTTTCTACGCTGGCTCGCCGGCCTCGCCGTGGTGACCGCCCTCGCCATCGGCTTCCGGAAACAACCGCTCCCTGTCGAGACCGCTACCGCCCGGCGCGCGCCGATGGACGTCTCCGTTCTAGAAGAGGGCAAGACCCGCATTCGCAACCGCTACATCATTTCGCCGCCCCTAGCGGGGCTTGTGCGCCGGACCACCCTGCGCGCAGGCGACCGCGTGGAAGCGAACCGCACCGTGGTCGCCATCATGGACCCGAGCCCCTCGGAGTTGCTCAGTCCTCGAAACCAAAGCCAGGCGGAGGCCCGCGTGCAATCCGCCTCGGCCGCCCTCCAGCAGCGGGAGGCTGAGGTCGCGAGCACCGCCGCCGCGGCGGACCTTGCAAACCGCGAAAAAGCCCGCACCGAATCGCTCGCCGGCTCGGGCGCCATCTCGGAAAAGGAACGCGACGCGGCGGACCTCACCGCAACCATCCGGGGACGCGAGTGGAAAGCCGCCGAGTTCGGCCGGGACATCGCCCGCTACGAACTCGCCCAGGCGGAGGCTGTCCTCCAGAACAGCTCCGCGGGCAGCACACCGGTCGAAATCAAGGCGCCCGTGAGCGGCATGGTGCTCAACGTGTTCGAGGAAAACACCCGCACCGTCGCCCCGGGGACACCTCTCCTGGAAGTGGGAGACCCGTCTGAAATTGAGGCGGAAATCGAAATGCTCTCCACCGATGCGGCAGGAGTGCAACCCGGCGCCCCCGTCCTCGTGGAGCGCTGGGGCGGACCGGCTCCCCTGCAGGCGAGGGTGCGCCTCGTGGAACCGGCTGCTTTCACCAAAACGTCCGCACTCGGCGTCGAGGAACAACGCGTGCGCGTTCTTGCGGACTTTACCTCCCCCCTGCCGGACAGCCCGAAACTGGGCGACCGCTACCGTATCGAAGGCCGGGTCCGGATCTGGCACGCGGACAGCGCCCTCCAGATCCCTTCGGGAGCGCTGTTCCGGCGGGGAACCGTCTGGAACTGCTTCACCGTCGAAGGAGGCATCGTGCGCCTGAGGGAATTGCAGGTGGGCCACCAAAACGGAAGCGCTGCGGAAATTCTCTCCGGACTGGCGGAGGGCGAATCCGTCGTGCTGCACCCGCCGGACGCCGTACACGAGGGACTCCGCGTGCGCCTGCGCTGAACGAACGCTGCGCACTAAACCCAGCCGAGGGATTAGGTAAAAAGAGATCTCACGCGGAACCGCGGAGGCGCGGAGAAAATTCACGGAACAAACTCAATCAAAACCTTTTACCCCTCCGCGGCTCCGCGACTCCGCGTGAACTTCCGTTTCCCGCTCAAGACGCGGGCGTGATCCCCGCAAAGTGATGCAGGGCGTCCGTCCCGCGAGAATCCGCCTGCCAGCGCAGATGGCCCGCGATTGCGCGGCTCACAAACTTTTTAGAACGGGCAACCGCCTCCTCAAGACTGCGGCCGAGTCCGAGTTCGGAGGCAATCGCCGCCGAGTAGGTGCAGCCGGTCCCGTGGGTGGAAACACCCCGCACAAAAGGCGCTTCAAACCAGTACTCCCGGCCGTCGGCCAGCACCAGAAGATCGGCCGCGCTGTCCTCCTTCAGGTGCCCGCCCTTCATCAAAATCGCGGTCTCATAGCGCCTGGCCAGAAGCCGGCCGGCCTCGCACATGGCGTCCCGGCTGCCGATGTTTTCCCCAACCAAAACCGCAGCCTCGTCCAAGTTCGGGGTGATCAGGCTCGCCATGGCCAGCAGTTCCGACTGGTAAACCTCCAGGGCCTCAGGTTCCAACAGCCTCGCGCCGGAGGTCGCCACCATGACCGGATCCACCACCAGCGGAACCGGACCGAACTTGGCGGCGGCGGCCCTCAACGACTGCACCACCGCCCGGAGTATGTCCGCGGAATACAGCATTCCCGTCTTCACCGCCCTCACTGGGAAGGCTTCAAAACACAGGCGCACCTGCTCAGCCACGAGTTCCGGCTCCATCCCGCGGATGGCGCTGACATGGCCCGGAACTTCCGCCACCACGCACGTGACGGCCGTCAACCCGTACACCCCGAGCGCGCTCATGGTCTTCAAATCCGCCTGGATTCCGGCTCCGGCGCTGTTGTCGGAACCGGCGATGCTGAGGACAGGGGGTAAACTGTGCATGCTCCAGAATACCCCCGATGGTGGGCCCTCGCGCAAGCAGGGACGGCCGCCCGTTTGACCGTGCACTTTCCGGTGGTCTGTGGCAGATCTTGCCCGTGATTCTTCAACTGGATGGATTGCGGGTCACCGTAGACCGCGTTGTATATGTGCCGCATCTGGACGCCCCGCCGGACCGGCCGTTCCCGTTTGTCTATTTTTTAACCATCCACAACGGCTCCGCCAAAACAGTCACGATCAAGGGCCGCAAATGGGTGGTCACCGATTCAAAAGGGGACCGCATCGTGGTGGAGGGAGACGGGGTGGTGGGAAAGTTTCCCCGTCTCGAGCCCGGCGAAAGCTTTTCGTACAACAGCTACCACGTCACAAACAGCGACAGCATTGCCGAGGGCGCGTTTCTGGGGCTGACAGAGGAAGGCGAAGCCGTGTTCACGCGCATCCCGCCCTTCAAACTGCACGTCCCTGACGGTCCCGTCGAAGACGACATTTCGTTTTAGGGCGCTGAAGCGCCGTCCGTCAGGTCGCCGCGACCGGTCCTCTCGCCTATTGCGGCGGAGGAACGTACCCGGGATCCCCCGGCTTCTTCTTTTTCACAGGAACCTGTCCCTGGGACGGACTTGCAGGCACCGTGGAAAGGGCGGCGCCGCTTGAGGCAGGCGCGGCTGCCGGTCCGGCTGCAGGCGCGGAAGGTCTGAGTGCCTGGCCCCCCGCAAAACCACTCGGAACCGCCGACGGCTGCGCACCCCGGGTGAAAGGCTGCGGCTGGGAGACCGATTGTGGAACCACGGAGGGTTGCACCTGCGTTCGGGGCGTGGGCGCAGGAGCTGGGATCACGGAAAAGCTCGCCCCGCTGGACGACGCCGGTTGGACAGGCGCCTGCACCTGCGGCTGGGACACCGGCCGCCTTTGAGCGGAAGGAACCGACACGCCCCCAATGACTCCGGGCTGGGTCAACCCGGATTGAGGCTGAGGCGTAAAAGTGGTAACGGGCTGCGGGGTCAAGCCAGTGGTTTGGGCGGGAAAGCCAGTCACGGCGGGAGGCTGTGCTCCACTGACAGTGGGCACTGCCTGCGTCTGTGGCAGAGGATTGGTGCGCTTCCTGATCGGAAAAGTCTGAGGCACGCCCGGCGCCGCTCCGACGCTTCCCGTTGGCGGCTGCTGTGCAACGGTCGGCTGCTGTGCAATGGGCGGCTGCGACGTGCCCGGCGCCGGCGAGGGAACCTGCGAGGGAGATAGAGGACGAGTAAATGCCTGGGAGCTGGGGCTTGGTAAATTTCCAGAAGGAGAGCCCCCGGCAACGCCCGGGTTTGGCACGCCGCCGGGAGCGCCGATCGGCACGCTGGGAAGGCCGGCACCAGAAGGAAATCCAGAGGGACGGCTTGCCGCAGAAACCGGTGCCGGTGCCGTGCGGGGAGAAGACTGAGCCCCTGTCTGGGCCGGCGCTGCGGTCGGAGATTGCGGCGAGACAGGAAGCACCCTTTGAACAGCCGGAGGCGTCGCCCCCTGGCCGGCCGGAGCAGGGCTCGAAGGACGCCGGTCAAAGATCAGCCCCGGCGCGCCCCCCGCAACAGGCCCCGAAGCCGGAGCGGCTGACGGGTTGGATGGAGCCTGCGAAGTTTGAGGCCTGCCTTGAACCGGCCGGCGTCCTTGATTCTCCGCAAAGCCCGGGACGAACACGTTGGGACTTGCTGCCTTTCCCCGGTTTGCCACCTCGGAATAGGCCGCCTGCCTTTCCTGATTCGTCACAACCTGAATCTGCACCTCGGCGCTTCTGGCCCCAATCGCCGCCATGCCGCGCGATTGCCCGGACTGGCGAGCCTCCCACTCCCGGTCGTAGTGGGAGCGCAACCGTTCGTTGGCCGAGGTGTCTCCGTACCACCCCTTGGAAAGGGCCACAGATACAGGTTGGACCCTGTGATTCCGGTAGGTTTCGCCAAGTTCCACCCGCCGGGGTCCCGGCAGCACAAGCATGTCCTCAAATACAAAACCCATCGCAGCGCCGTATTCCCCACCAACCTTCAGGCCGTAGTAGTTCCTCACATTCTCCTCCCGCACCAACCGTAGCACGGGAACTTCAAACGCGGAGGTCTCCCGCACCCAGCGGTACTGCGGCCCTCCGCAAAACACGCCACGACCGTTGTCCACAATGTTGGTCACGTTGTGGGTCTCCAGCATGATCTTCAAGTTTCTGCTAGGCCGGAACAAAACGCTGGAGACAGCCGGCGAGCAAAAGTCGCGCACCCCGCAAAAACGGTAGTACGCGGGCCCGATTTCGGTGTGCACATCCACCCAGTAACCGATCCCGTGCTTAGAGTGCCACACCGCTTCCGGCGGCAGCGGTGCCCACCCGATGTTTTCACCGCTGACCCTCCACGAAACCCAGGCGGGCCCCCAGTCGGAACCGGGCACCCAGCACCATCCGACGTCGGTGAGCAGCCAGCGTCCGTAGTGGAAGACGATGTTCCCGAAGGGCTCGTGGCTGATCCAGGTCCAGCCTGAATCCGTGTACACCCAATTCCCCACAGTGTAAGGCGCCCACCCCTCCTCGACGTCGGGCTTCCAAACCGGCCCGTAACGCTCCACCTGCAGCCAGTCGCCGTGAGGAGCGAGGGCTTCTTCAAAAAAAGAGAAATCCGAAATCTGGGCGCCGGCCCCTTGCGGAAATGCCGCCGCGGCCATCACGACACACACCGCCGGAAAAATGTTTCGCATAATGATCTGGGGTATTCTGCCTGCCTCCTGCCGCCCGTGCTTCAAAATTCTAGCACAAGAACGCTTAAACGGCCACAATCAAAGCATCTTGTCCGCGTTCCAACCCGGGCGTCCACGGGGTCATCGATGGAGTTTGCCTCTAGAAATGCAAAACAAGGTTGCACTTCCGGGCAAAACCAGTACCCTCCTCGGCCCCATGCCTAAGTCCATTGCACGTCGAAAGACAAAGAAAGCCGTGGCCAAGCGGTTTAAATTGACCGCCTCGGGCAAGTTGCTGCGCCGTAAACCGGGTCTGCGCCACTTAGCGTCCTCAAAAAACGCCAAGCGGAAGCGGAATCTGGGTAAGGCCGGCCTCGTGCACGAGACCATGGCGGCCCGAATCAAGGAGTGCATGCCCTTCGCGTAAGCGAGCGGCCCTCCTCGACCGAGCCTCCATAGGCCATCCGTCCCAAGCGTCTGTCCGGTCCCACCTGCTCTGCAGGGCAACCCGGACACCTCAGCAGGTGAGGCGCCGGACATTCACTGGAGAAAACAATCTGCTGAATCGAAAATAACTAAACTGATCCTATGCCAAGAGCCACAAACGGCCCAGCGAGCCGGGCCCGCCGGAAGAAGACGATCGAGAAAGCCTCAGGCTTCCGCGGACGCCGTTCCAAACTGTTCCGGTACGCCAAGAACGCCATCATGAAGGCCCAGTACTGGGCCTACCGCGACCGCAAAACCCGCAAGCGCAACTTCCGCATGCTCTGGCAGCAGCGTATCAATGCCGCGGCCCGCGCCCACGGTCTCACTTACAGCCGTTTCATCGAAGGGCTGAAAGCTTGCGGGATTGACTTGGACCGCAAAGTCCTCTCAGATATCGCCATTAACGACGAAGGTGCCTTCAAGGTGCTGGTAGCAAAGGCCCAGGCGGCCCTCGCTTCCAAGCCCGGAGTCCCCAAGGCGGCGTAAGCGGTCTCTACCCTTTCCCTCCCAACCTACAAACGCCCCGGAGGCCTTTCGCTTCCGGGGCGTTTGCCTTTTTAGCGGTCTTAGTCCTCGGAAAACGCCCCGGCCCCCTTCCACTCGGCGATGCGACCGAGGAACGCGGCGACGCCCCGGGCGTAGCATTCAAAAAGGTGCTCACCCTTTTCAGGCGCGGCGTGGCGCGGCGCCCCGATGTGGCCGAGAGTGGTGCGGTCGTCGGTGATCCAGCCGCGGTAGGCGGGCTCGAAGGCGAAGCCGGCGGGGACGTCCGGAAGTTCAGCGACGGGGCCGACAAGCTCGGGACGGATGGCCTGAATCATCGAGGTCTCCCATTCGCACGCGTGGCCCATGTAATTTTGAACCAGATCCCCGCGCGTCTCCCCGGGCTTGGCATGATCCCAATAGGTGGTGAAGAGCAGGAGAAGATCGTCCCGCTGGCGATAGCGCTGGCGAGTCTCGAACACCGCCTGCCGCCCCGGAATGTCGTTTCCGCCGTGACCGTTGAGAAAGACAATGCGCCGGAATCCGTGCTGGATCGCGTTGTCCATGAGCCGGTTTAACAAATCAATGTACCCGCGGGGGTCGGCAGACAGCGTGCCGGAAAAGTGCAGGTGATGGTCGGAGTTGCCGAGCCACTGCAGGGGAGCAAAAAGCGCGCTCCCGGACGGCAGCAGGAGCTGCACCCGGCGGACGACCTCGGCAAGCAGCATACTGTCCGTAGCGACGGGGAGATGATGCCCGTGCTGCTCGATGGCCGCGACGGGAAAGACAATCGGCGTATCCGGAGCGAGGGACGAGATGCGGGGCCAGGGAAGGTCGGTAAGATTCATAAGACGCTCTTTCAACAAAAGGCTGTCACGCATGCAGCCGTCCGTAAAGGTCCTCCACGTCAGACTTCTGCAAGCGGCCGGCAAGCCGTGAAAGGTTGGTGCGCGGACATCTCAACAGGTGAAAGACCTCGCCCTGTCGCACCAAATATTTTCAACTCTGCGTCCGCGCCTGCCGTCGCCGGGATCTTCACCGATTTGAAGGCGCCTCCTTTTTGACCCCAGCCATTACGTCCTTCCGCAATCCATGATGCCTCGTCTTCCCCGCGCCCGTTACACGTGCCTGCTCGTCGCGATCGCGGCATTTACAGCGGCTCCAGTCCTCGCAAAAGACATCCTTCTCACGCCTACGGGCCAGCCCAACGCTCTTCAGTCAGCCCTTGAGGACATTCGACGGGAGCGGGTAGCGACGGGTGACCGCTCGCACGTCACCATTTCCCTCGAGGAAGGGACCTACCCGATCACAGCACCGGTTGTGCTCGAACCCATCGACTCGGACCTCACGTTCACCGCGCAGTCGGGAGCCCGTCCGGTGGTTCATGGGGGGAAGGAAATCAAGGGCTGGAGCACTGGCAAGGATGGCACGTGGACGGTGAAGATTGATCCACAATGGCAGTTTGAGGTGCTCTGGGTGAATGGCCAGCGAGCCACCCGGGCACGCACTCCGAACAAGGGCTTCATTCAAGCGGTTGGACAGCCTAGCGAGCCGGTTGAAGGCGTTCCGATGACGGGTCCGGCGTCCAAGACTCTCATCAGCATCGCGCCAAACGATGCCGCTCCTCTCGGATGGTTGTCCCCGGAGGAACAAAAGGAGGTCACCGTTCAAGTCTACCACTCGTGGGATGTGTCGCGGCTGAAGGTCGCCGCCGTCCAAGCCTCCGAAGGGAAACTCCAATTCACGGGCGGAGTGCGCGACTTTTTCTATCTCGAACCCTGGCACCGGCTGCGCTTTGAGAACTACCTTGGAGCGCTCGACGAGCCCGGAGAATGGTTCCTCGAAAAGAACGGCACGCTTCACTACATTCCCCTGCCCGGCGAGAAGATCGAAAGCGCCAGCATCGTGGCTCCGATATCACCGCAGTGGCTGGTATTCAAAGGACAACCTGACAAAAACCAGCGGGTACAGGACGTCCATTTCCGGGGACTCTCCTTTGCCTACCAGCAATGGACTACCCCCCAAAAGGGCATGCATGCGGGGCAGGCCGAGAGCAATCTTCCTCTGCCGGCGGTCGAGGCGAACGGAATCCAAGACGTCAGTTTTAAGGACTGCGATTTCGCCCATACGATGACCCACGCGATGTGGCTTCGCGCCGGATGCGCGAATTCAAAAATCGAGCACTGCCACTTTCACGACCTGGGCGCCGGGGGGATCTACGTCGGCGATCCAGGCGTTAAAACGGACGCCCCGAAACACACGCACCACATCCGCGTGGAAGACTGCATTCTTCGCGGCGGCGGCCGGCATTTTCCCGCTGGCATCGGCCTGACTTTGTTCCATGCCAGCGACTGCACGATCCGCCACTGCGATATCGGCGACTTTTACTACAGCGCCGTGAGCATTGGCTGGACCTGGGGCTACGCTCCTACCGTTGCGGGGCGCAACCTGCTCGAGTACTGCCATCTCCACCATCTCGGGTGGGGTGTGTTAAGCGACATGGGGGCCGTCTACACCCTCGGACAACAGCTCGGCACCGTGGTCCATAACAACCACATACACGACATCGGCTGTGCCAGCTACGGGGGCTGGGCGATGTACAACGACGAGGGCAGCGTTGGCGTTCTTTGGGAGAACAATCTCGCGTACAACACCCAGACCGCCGGCTACCACCAGCATTACGGTCGAGGAAACATTGTCAGGAACAATATCCTGGCCTGGGGTCGCCAGGAGCAACTGCGGCGTTCCAAGCCCGAGGAGGCATTTGCGTTCGCCTTTGAACGCAACATCGTGCTCATGGGCGCAGGGAAGCTGCTCACACAACTCGACAAAAACTGGCACGATGGACGCGTGTTTATGGCAGACAACGTCTACTGGAATCCGAACGGGGCCGCGTTCGATTTTGCGGGAAAGACGTGGTCCGAATGGCAGGCCATGGGGAACGATGTGCGCAGCGTGATCGCAGATCCCAAATTTCGCGATCCTGCCCATGGGGAGTGGAGTCTCGCGCCGGATTCGCCCGCGCTAAAGCTCGGCTTTCAACCGTTTGACTGGAAGCTCGCCGGGGTGCTTGGCGACGCCAAATGGAAGGCGCTTGCCGCCGCGCCGCTCCCCGAAATGGTATTTGGAGTAAAGCCACGCCCGCCTGCTCTAAGCCTCGTACAGGACTTCGAGAGCAGCTCCGAAGGCGCTCGAATGAGCGTCGGGCGGCACAACAAAAACAATCCGGCACTTTTTCCGGTGTCTGGAATTCCGGGCGCCAAGGGCAAATGTCTGGAAATACGAGACGGCCCGGACCAGGCGCCGGCGTTCGAGCCCCACTTTTACTTTGACCCCAGCCATTACGAGGGAGAGACCCGCGTCTCCTTCGACCTCCGCATGGAGGAGGACTACCGTTTCCTGCACGAATGGAGGGATGCGGCCAGTCCCTACAACACCAGCGTCTATTTGAGCGTTGAAAAAGGTGTCGTGGCGGCAAACGGCAAGAGACTGGCTTCCTTCCCGCCACTGAGCTGGGTCCACTTCGAGATCAAATCCAGAATCGGTGAGCAAGTGGACGGCGCCTGGGAGGTGACGGTCACGCCGGAGGGTGGTGCTGCGCAGACATTTGAAAAGCTGCCGCCCCAAAAGAAGGCGCTTAAGGAACTGCGCTGGCTGGGTTTCATCAGCCCCGGCACAAAGCCCGCCAAAGCCTGGCTAGACAACCTCGAGATTCAGAACAAATAGCGCGGTGGCATTCAACTATCCAGCACCCGGATCACTACTCGGCATCCGGAAGGACTGTAGAAGGTCCCTGGCGCATCCCAAAAAAGGCGCGCACCTGCTGCTGTTATTCAGGCAAATCGCATGCGGTGTTTGACCCCCGTCAGTCAGCCGGCATCATTCTCCGCAAATACGCATCAAACAAGGGAACCGTGAATCCGGTGTCGCCGCAGACTCAAGGATTAAGCGCGGGATGCATCATTTCAAAGAATGTTATGCACTGTTACGAGCTTTCGTAATAAACACCGTAACCTTGGGTAACATTTTTAGATTCCGCCGTAAGACAGGCCCGAGACAAAGGTGAAGCTACCACCGAGCGCCCGCAGGCCCAACCCGGCTGCTTTGAAACTAAACTGTTCCCCATCTTCAGCTTGCATCATCCCTTCGAGGGCCCCTTGCGCTTGCTCCAAAAGGCGCGCAAACTGGACAACATGAGCACTGTTGAAATGCTGTTGGAAGAGCTCAAGCACTGCCCGCGCCGAAACTCGAGGCAGCGGCAGCCTTTATCCACCAGCTCAAGCAGGGCACGGAAGGCGTTCATCGCGGAAAGTTCAACCTGAACATCGAAGCTCTCTCCGCTGCGGACGGGGAGGCGCTTGCCCGGGTGATTGAGGAAAACTTTGAACGCGTAAACCCCAGTAATCCGAATCAGCCAAGGTGACAGCATAGATGCCGGAGGCATGCCAGCCGGTGCTTAAGCGTAGCGACACCGCCGGAAATGATCGGAAGAAGGGCTGGCATCCCGCTGGGATGCGTGGTGTTTTGTGCTGGCATCCGGAGGTATCGCTGCACTCTACCTCCGGCTAATAGCTGCCATACCTCCGGCATGGGCGGTTTTGTGTGAGACCGTCTGCCCGCGCCGGGGTTGAAACAGGGACCGGTTCGCCGCATCCTCCCCCAGTTCCACACCCCCAGCCCTGGCTTCCACCCCGGACCGCCGCCCAGCACACCCCATGAAACTCACCCTGCCCGTACTCTTACTCGCCCTGCTTTTCTCAACGGCGGCCCACGCCGCAGCCCTCGCGGGAAAGCGCCCCAACATCGTCTTCCTTTTCACCGACGACCAGGGCTACGGGGACCTCTCCGTCCACGGCAACCCCGTGCTCAAGACGCCGCACCTCGACAAACTGCATGGCGAAGCGCGGCGTTTCACCGACTTTCACGTCAGCCCCACCTGCGCCCCGACCCGAAGCGCCCTGATGAGCGGCCGCCACGAGTTCAAGAACGGGATCACGCACACCATCCTCGAGCGGGAACGCATGGCGCTCCAAACCACCACCATCGCCGAGGTGCTACAGAAAGCCGGCTACGTCACGGGCATCTTCGGCAAATGGCACCTCGGCGACGAGGCCGAGTACCAACCCGGACGCCGCGGCTTCAACGAGGTGTTCATCCACGGCGGCGGGGGCATCGGCCAGATTTTCCCCGGCTCCTGCGGGGACGCGCCCGACAACAAGTATTTCGACCCGATGATCCTCCACAACGGAGTCTTCGAAAAGACCCGGGGCTACTGCACCGATGTATTCTACGAAAAGGCGACGCAGTGGATGGACCAGCAGCGCAAGACGAACCAACCGTTCTTCGCCTACATCCCGACCAACGCGCCCCACGGCCCCTACATCGCGCGTCCCGAAGACAAAGCCCTCTATGAAGGCAAGGGACTCAAACCCGACACCGAGAGCTTTTTCGGGATGCTCCACAACATCGACCAAAACGTCGGCAAGGTCCTGGCTAGGCTCGAGGAATGGGGCATCGCGAAGGATACCCTCGTGGTTTTCATGAACGACAACGGCGGAACAGAGGGCGTGAGCGTCTTCAACGCAGACATGCGCGGCGCGAAGGGCAGCGCCTGGCTGGGCGGCACCCGGGCGTGTTCGTTCTGGCGCTGGCCAGGTGCGATCGCCCCCGGTGATTGCGGGGCGCTTTCCGCGCACATCGATTTTTTCCCGACGCTTGCGGAGATCGCCGGCGCGCCGGTTCCGGAGAACGCCAAGGCCCAGGTGGAGGGGCGCAGCCTCGTGCCCCTGCTGGAAAATCCCGCCGCGCCTTGGAAGGACCGCACCCTCTTCACGCACCAGGGCCGCTGGAACAAAATGGTGGATCCCAACGAAGCCAAGTTCCGGATGGCTTCCGTGCGCAACACCCGCTGGGCCATGGTAAGCGAACAGAGCAAAACGCACGAACCGCAGTGGCAGCTGTTCGATCTGACAAAGGATTACGCGCAGAAGAACAACGTCATCGCGGAACACCCGGAGGTCGCCAAAGAACTGGGCGCGGCGTACGAACAGTGGTGGGCCGAGTGCCTGCCGCTCATGGTGAACGAAAAGGCCATGGGCCCGAGGATCAACCCCTTCCAGGAGCTTTATTACAAGCAGTTCGGAGGAAGCCCCACCGAGCAGGACCTGGCCAAAATGAATCCCGAGCTGGCGCTGGAGTTTGGCGCCAGAAGACCCGCGAAGTCGAAGAAGTAGACCGAACAGACGCAACGCCCCCGTGGCCGGAGATCATTTCCGACCGCGGGCCTACTGCTGCGCGGGAAACGGCGCTCCGCCGATTTCCTTCCACGCCGTTTCAAGCTGGCTCGAAATGCTTTTGCCGACGAAGCGCTTGATCGACTCCTTGGACTTCAAACTGTCGATCACCTCCTCGAGAGCATCCTTCGCCTCCGCGGGCGTCTTGCCGGCGTCCTTCAGGCGCTTTGCCTCGCCCTGAAGCGCGACAAAGAAGTCGATCTGATCACGCAGCACCTCGGGGCCGCCCAT
The DNA here is from genome assembly GCA_947449735.1 of Chthoniobacteraceae bacterium. Lineage (GTDB taxonomy): Bacteria > Verrucomicrobiota > Verrucomicrobiia > Chthoniobacterales > Chthoniobacteraceae > Chth-196. The sequence goes on from CANFTB010000008.1 coordinate 17,976, forward strand.
CGGACCGTGCCCCGGGCAGATCACCTCCGCGCCAAGCGTCTGAACCGCGCGCAGCGTCTTGATCCATTCGGCGATGTTGCCGTCCCCGGTGTAATTGTACGCCCCGTTGACGCACGCATCGCCGGTGAAAAGAATCTTCTCCTTCGGCATCCAGGCGAAGCCGTCGCCCGCCGTGTGCGCCACCCCGAAGTGGCGGAGTTCAACGCGCGTCCTCCCGTCGTCGAAAATAAGGTCGCTTTTAAAAAGCACCGAGGGCGCCTTCAATCGGCTTTCGGCGACATCCTTGCGCGCCTTCGCAGCCTCCTGCCAGCGGCCCGTTCCGGTTCCGCCGAAGCTTTGCTGTTCGTGCTTCTTCATCTCGTCGATCACCCCCACATGCGCCACGGGCACCGCCCCTTCCTCGTGCCAGATCTGGTTCGCATAGGCATGGTCGCCGTGATGGTGCGTGTCAAAGGCGAAGCGGATCGGCCTGTCCGTGAGAGCCCGAATCTTGGGCAGGATGACACGCGCACCCGAAGGAAAGTTGGCGTCCACCACGACCACGTAGTCGTCGAAGATGATCCACCCGTTGTTGCAGTGGCCCTTGCCGGTGATTTCGCCCTCGTGGAAATAAACTCCGGGCGCCACCTTTTGAACAACGTTCACCTGATCAGCGGCTGAAAGGGGCAGCAGGGATGCGAGGCAAAACAACGGAGCGAGGGCTTTGGGGCGGAACATGGAGCCAAGCATCTGGAGGCACGCCCCTTTCGTCAAATCCATCCTGCGCACACCGACGCACCGGGGGCATTTCAAAACCCCTGCTCCCAAATCTCCCTACGCCTCGGGAAGGTCCGCCACCTCGACTGCGACCGTGTACTCCCGGCCCTCGCGCACGATGTTTACCTGGACCTTGGAACCCGCCTTCTTGTCGGAGAGGACCTTCTGCAAAGTGTTGGGATTCTCGATAATCGTTCCGTTGATGCGCACGATGACGTCGCCGATCTGAAGCCCGGCGCGGTCCGCGGGCGAGCCGGACTTGATGGAGGTCACCATCGCCCCAACGACGGCGCGCAGGCCCACCTGCTGCGCAAGCGCCTGCGTCAGCGGCGTCGTCACCACGCCGAGCGTCTGGCGTTGCACGCGGCCGGTGCGCAGGATGCTTTCCATCGAACTGCGCGCGACATTCGAAGGAATGGCGAAGGAAATACCCAGCCAGGTGCCGGTGTTGGCGGAATAAATCGCGCTATTGATGCCGATGATTTCACCTCTGAAATTCAACAGCGGTCCGCCGGAGTTGCCCTGGTTCACCGCGGCGTCCGTCTGCAAAAACTCGACGCCACTGTCCCGGACGGCGCGCCCCTTGGCGCTGATAATCCCCTGGGTCACAGTTTCCTGCAGGCCGAACGGATTCCCCACCGCCATCACCGGTTGCCCCACGCGCGTCTTGTCGGAATCCGCCAGAGGCAGCGCGGGCACCGGCCCCTTGATCTTCAAAACTGCGATGTCGGTGGCGGGATCTGTTCCGATGAGTTCGGCGGGCTCGATGCGGCCGTCGGTAAACTGGACCCGGATTTCCTCCATCCCCGCGATGACGTGGTGGTTGGTGAGCACATGGCCGTCCTCGGAAACGATCACGCCGGAGCCGAGGCCGGTGGCCGTCTGCTCCACCACCCGCGAGCGGGGCCCGAAGAACAGATCAAACGCGTCGAGCACCATGGGGACGCGCTGCCGGATGCGCTTCTGCGTGGTGATGCTGACAACGGCCGGCACGACGGAATCGACGAGCTTCGTGTACTCCTCCTCCATCGCCGCAAGGCCCGGGAGGCCGCCGGCGGGGAGCTTGGACTGGACCACCGGAGTGACGGGCTGGGAGACGTGCTTGAAAGGATCGGTCTGCGCGGACAGGGCGGACAGCACGTCGTGCAGCTGCTGCTGGCCGGGGCGCCATTGCTTCCAAGCCAGGATTCCAAGGACAACAAAGACGAGGATGGTGAGCCAGCGGCGCATATAAAAAGCAATGGAACGATTCAAATGCCACGGAAGATAGCGCCGCCAAACAGGGCCGGCGCGTTAACTCAGACAAGACTCAGGCGAGTGCGTTCAGAAAAAACAGAAGTTCACGCGGAGCCGCGGAGAGCTCGGAGAAGAATTAAACAAACACATGAACCAGAACTATTTAATTTCTCCTCCGCGGCTCCGCGCCTCCGCGTGGAATCTCTTTTCCGCTCTAAAGCGACCAGACGCTTTTGCCGCCGACGACGGTCCGCACGGCGCGGCCCTTGAGCTCCCAGCCGTGGAAGGGCGTGTTCCGGCTCAGTGAAAAACTGGCATTACGGTCCACCGTCCATTCGAGGCCGGGGTCCAGCACGGTGACGTCTCCGGGCGCCCCGGCGCCTAGCGTACCGGTCTCGAGGCCGAGCAGGCGCGCAGGGTTGACCGTGTACATTTCGACAAATCGGTTGAGATCAATCGCCTTCCGCTTGTGCACCAGGATGTCGAGGAACAGACCTACCTCGGTTTCGAGTCCGAGGATTCCAAAGGGCGCCTGGTCGAACTCCACCTCTTTTTCAAAGCCGCAATGCGGAGCGTGATCGCTTGCGAGGATGGTGATGGTGCCGTCGGCAATGCCCTCGATCAGGGCCTCGACGTGCTCCTCGCTGCGGAGGGGCGGGTTCATTTTAAAGTTGGTGTCGTAGCCGCGCAGGGAGGCATCGGTGAGGGCGATGTGGTGCGGGCAAACTTCGCCGCTGAGCGGAACGCCGCGCTGACGCGCCTCGCGCAGAACCCGCACGCTGCCCGCGGCGCTCAGGTGCTGGCAGTGGATCGGTGTACCGGTGAGTTCGGCCAGCAGGGCGTTGCGCTGGACAATGAGTTCCTCTCCCGCAGCGGGCCAACCGGGAAGCCCGAGGACCGTGCTCCAGTAACCCTCGTGCATGACGCCCTTGCCCACCAGGGAGTAATCCTGGCAGTGGTCCATGACGATGAGGCCGAACATCTTCGCGTACTCCAGCGCGCGGCGCATGAGTTCGTGGTTTTGAATGCAACGGCCGTCGTCCGTGAGCGCCACCACGCCCGCTTTTTTGAGCGCGCCGATGGGGGCCATTTCTTCGCCGGCGATGCCCTTGCTAAGCGCGCCCGTGGGCAGGACGCGCACGCAGGCCTCCGCCTGCGCCTTCGCAAGCACCCACGCCACGACCGAGGCGCTGTCGATCGAAGGCGAGGTATTGGGCATGCACACAACGGTGGTGAAGCCGCCGGCCGCCGCCGCGCGCGCGCCCGAGGCGATGGTTTCCTTCGCAGACTGGCCCGGCTCGCGCAGGTGGACGTGCAGGTCGATCAGGCCGGGCGTAACGACGCGCCCTGTGCAGTCGACGGTTTCCACGCCCTCAGGCACGGCCGCACCCTGCGGGGCGACGTAGCCGTCGACCACCAGCACGTCGCCGACGGCGTCGCGGCGGTTTGCGGGATCGATGACTCGGCCGTTCCGAAGAAGAATGGAGTGGGACATAAAAGCGCTTGAGAAGTGACCCTCCGGCGAACCGCGGGACCGCTACAGCCATTCGCCCGAACGGGCGGCGTTGCAGAGGTAGAGCACCGCCATCCGGACGGCGAGGCCGTTGGTGACCTGTTCTAGAATGACGCTCCGGCCGCTGTCGGCGACGTCGCTGTCGATTTCGACTCCGCGGTTGATCGGCCCCGGGTGCATGACGAGGCAGTCCTCGCGCAGGCGCGCGGCACGGGCCTTGGTCAGGCCGAAGAGCGCGGTGTACTCGCCGAGGCTGGGGAAGTACTCCTTGCGCTGGCGTTCGTGCTGCACGCGCAGGAGGTTGATGACATCGAGCTCGGGCAGCAGCGTGTCGAGGTCGTGAGAGATTTCAACGCCGAGCCGGCGCAGTTCCTCGGGCACTAGCGTGCTGGGGCCGACGAGCGTCACCTTGGCGCCCAGCTTGGTGAGCGCAAAAATGTCGGACCGCGCGACGCGCGAAAACAGGATGTCACCGACGATGGCGACGTGCAGGCCGGCGATGCGGCCCTTGCGTTCGCGGATGGTGAAGGCGTCGAGCAGAGCCTGCGTGGGGTGTTCGTGCGCGCCGTCGCCGGCGTTGACGATGCTGGCGTCGAGGCGTTCCGCCAGAAACTGGGCGGCGCCCGCGGAGCTGTGGCGGAGGACGATCATGTCCGCATGGAGCGCCTGCAGGTTCAGGGCCGTGTCCTTGAGCGTCTCCCCCTTCGTGAGGCTGGAGGCCGAGGCGCTCATGTTGATGATGTCAGCGCTGAGGCGTTCGGCGGCCAGTTCGAAGGAGACGCGCGTGCGCGTCGAAGGCTCGACGAAAAAGTTTACCAAGGTTTTGCCCCGAAGCGCCGGCACCTTCTTGATATTGCGGGTGCCGACGGTCTTGAAAGCCGCCGCCGTGTCGAGGACGAGGTTCAGCTCCTCGGCGGAAAGATCCTGCAAGCCGGTCAAATCCTTGCGCGTCCAGCGTGCCGGTGCCGGCAGTTGGGCGGCGGATGTTTGTTCTGCAGCACTCATAAGATTTACAGGCGCCCCCTCGTTCCCCTGCCCTTTTCAAGCACGCGCTCCAGCCACACCCCTTCCACGGAATCCAGAGGCTTCAGCCGCACAAAAACGCGCTCCTCTGTGGAGGCGTCCACCGTCTTGCCCGTGTAATCCGCCGCGATCGGGAGTTCGCGCATGCCGCGGTCGATAAGCACGGCGTATTCAATGCGGGCGGGGCGACCGAAGCTGGACAAGGCGTCCATTGCGGCGCGGCAGGTGCGGCCGCTTTGCAGAACGTCGTCCACAAGAACAAGGGTCCCTTCGGAGAGACGCGCGGGGAGGCGGGAAGCCTGGACCGCTCTCAGCGCCTTGAGCGCATTCCCTGCGCCGATGTCGTCCCGGTGCATGGCGATGTCGACGGCGCCGCAGAACGGGGCGCTGCCGGCCGCTTCCCGAATGATCGCCCCCAGCCGGGAGGCGAGCTCCACCCCGCGGGAGGGAATCCCGACGAGCGAAAAAGAGGCGGGGTCGGGGTGCCTTTCGAGAATTTCGCGGGCGATACGCTCCAGCGAACGGTCCAGCGCGGCCGCATCCAGCAAACTGAGGGCGGTGTCGGGCGGTTGCTGCGACGGTTGGGGCTGGGACGAAACCTCGGGCACGGGCGTGGCGGCTCTGGAAAAGTTGTTTAAGCGTCGTTTAAGGACCGGTCAGACCGCCTTGGTAAAGGGGACCCCCGCCTGGCGCTGCTGCCTCCAGCTCGTGCGGAAGCGCAGGACCCAGTCGAGGAGCGCCTTTTCAAAGCCGATGTCGTGGCCGGCCTTTTCGCTTTCAATCCACTTGTGACGGAGGATTTCCTCCCGTTCAGCAAGGAACTCCTTGTACAGCGGAGATTCCTGGGCCTTGGAATCTGTTTTTTTATCCGTAGGGGTAGAGCTCATTTCTGGATTGGTTCTAGGGGGTGAGAATCAGCGCCGCCAGCCTAGTGGGCTTTCAGGGGATTTTCCAGTATCTGCCGCAAAGAATTCGCGATGCTTGTAAAACAGGCCGCTGACGGGCCTTCCGGGGCGGAAGCGGTGACGGGCAGCCCCTGGTCACCCGCCTCGCGGGTCGGAATGTCGATGGGAACCTGCGCCAGAAGGGGCACGCCGAGGCGCGCGGCCTCGCGCTGGCCGCCGCCGTTGCCGAAGATGTCGTAGCGCACGCCGTCCGAAGGACAGAGGAAATAGCTCATATTCTCGATCAGCCCGAGCACGGGAACGTTGACCTTTTGGAACATGCTGGCCGCCTTGCGGGCGTCAATGAGGGCGACCTCCTGCGGCGTCGTCACAATCACCGCGCCGGCCAGGGCCACGGTCTGGACGATCGTCAACTGGATGTCCCCAGTTCCGGGCGGCAGGTCGAGAATCAGGTAGTCCAAATCGCCCCAGTCCACCTGCCGCAGAAACTGCTGGGTGTACTTCGTGACCATGGGCCCGCGGAGCACCGCCGGAGCGCCGTCCTCCAGAAGGAACCCCATGCTCATCAGGCGAAGGCCGTAGCGCTCCACAGGCTGGATCTTTCCGGTCTCGGAATCGGCAAAAGGCCGCTGCTGGGTGCCGAACATGAGCCCGATGCTGGGGCCGTACAGATCGCAGTCGCAGAGTCCGACCGACGCACCGGTGCGCTCCAGCGCCACTGCGAGGTTCGCAGCGACGGTGCTTTTGCCCACGCCGCCCTTGCCGCTGGCAACGGCCACTACAAACTTGACCCCTTCGATGGCGGCGGCGGCCGTGGCAGCGGCAGCAGAGGGTCCGGCCGTCTGGGCGGGGGCCTGAACGTCGATCCGAACCACCACGGATTCCGCGCCGGCCAGCTCCTGAAGCAGCGCCTCGGAGTCCGCCTTGATTTTCTGGGGGACTTTGAGGTCCGCCGTAGTCAGGGACATCTGAACCGTCACAGTACCGCCCTCGATCTGGACCTTTTTGACCAGTCCGAACGACACGATGTCGCGCGAAAAGCCGGGATATTTCACCCCGGCGAGTTTTTCGAGAACGTGGGATTCCTGAAGCGTTGACATCCTCTCAGCATCCTCGGAGCCGAGGGTCCAAGGCAAGCTCGCCGAAAACAGGGGCAAAACCCGCCGCCGGGCCGGCACCGCGAGGATCCGCGCCTACTTGACGATGCACTGTTCGAGATGCTGCCGGATGCGGGCCTCGTCGATTTCCTTGCCGATGAAGACCAGCTGGCTGCTGCGGGTCTCGCCCTTTTCCCAAAGGCGGTCCCAGAGCAGGGTGAAGCGGTTGTTCACCCCGTGGAACACGGCGCGCCGTGGGTTTCCATCGATCCAGAGGAAGCCCTTGGAGCGGTAGATCTTTTCCTTTTCCGAGAGTTCCTGCACGAAAAGTTCGAGCGCCTCGACGCTGAAGGGCTTGGTGAACTCGAAGGACACGGAGTTGATCTCGTGGTGGTGCCGCTGGCTGAGTTCGTCCAGAAACTTGGGGTCCACCTCCAGCTTCCGGTCGATGTCGAAGGCGTGCATGTCGAGGAGCTCCTTCAAGTTGACCTCCGAACGGCTGGTGCGGAACAGGGTCGCCTGGGAGTTGAGGGCGAGAATTTCGCGCTCCGCCGCCTGAAGGCCGGCTTCGTCGACCAGGTCGGTTTTGTTGAGGAGGATGAAGTCCGCCATGCGGATCTGCTCCCGGGAGGTCTCGGTTTCCTTGAGCTGCTTGAGAATCTGCTCGGCGTCGACGACGGTGATGATGGAGTCCATCCGCACGAGCTGCTGGAGCTGCGGGATATTGAGGAAGGTCTGGGCGATGGGGCCGGGGTCGGCGATGCCGGTCGTCTCGATCAGGAGGTAGTCAAATCCCCCCTTTTTGAGAAGGTTCTGAACACCGCGCACGAGATCCTTCCGGACCGTGCAACAGAGGCAGCCGTTGCTCATCTCGACGATTTCCTCCTGCTGGCGCTCGACGAGCTGGCCGTCCACGCCGATTTTGCCCACCTCGTTGATGATGACGGCGAACTTGTACCCGTGCTGCTGCTTGAGGATGTAGTTGAGCAGGGTGGTCTTCCCCGCTCCGAGGAAACCGGTGAGAATGCTAACAGGGAGAGGTTTGGGCTGCGACATAACGATCCCCCTAGCCTTGGCTGGGAATCGCCCAAACCGCAAGACAGCACAATCAGGGAAAATCTCCCCCACCCCCCCTCCGTAAGGAGGCGGAGGATCCAGCAAATCTACAATCGCACTATGACGCGGGGTCGTCTATGGTGCCCGCCGGATGAAATTTATCGCGAGCGTTTACGACAGGTTGCGCAAAAGCCCGAAGCGGGTTGTGTTTCCTGAAGGCACCGAACCCCGGGTGCAAAGGGCGGCGGCTCGTTTTGTAAAACTGGGCCTGGGAACGCCCGTGCTTCTGGGGCCGCGCGCCGAAATCGAGGCGGTCGCGGTGCGGGAACAGGTCAACCTCGACCATATGGGGGTCATCGATCCGGCGAAGGCCGAGGATCTCCCCCAGTTCTGCGAGCGCCTGGAAAAACTCAAGCGGTACCGGGACATCGGCCCCTCGGCCTCCATTTCAACCATGTCGAAGCCGAATTATTTCGGCGCCATGATGGTCCAGTACGGCCAGGCAGACGCCATCGTGACCGGCGCCGACGAAGAAGCCTCGAGCACGCTGCGCCCCCTGCTCCAGCTCATCAGCCCCCTGGCGCACCTCAAAAGCGTGTCGTCCTGCATGGCCCTGGACCTTTCCAACAAACGCTACGGCGAACGCGGCGTCATGTTCTTCGCCGACTGCGCGGTCATCCCGGAACCCACCGTCGACCAGCTGGCGGACATCGCCGTGGAAACGGGGATCACCTGCCGGACGCTCACGGGGATGAAGCCCCGGATCGCGATGCTCTCCTTCACCACGCACAGCAGCGGGCGCCTGCCCGGGCCCGCCAAGGTGGCGGCGGCGACGGCGCTTGCGCGGCAGCGGGCGAGCCAGCGGGGCATCGAGATGGAAATCGACGGAGAAATGCAGGCCGACACCGCCCTGCTTCCCGAACTGGGCAGAATCAAGGCCCCGCAGAGCCTGGTGGCCGGCCGCGCCAACGTCCTAATCTTTCCCGACCTCGCGAGCAGCAACATCGCGGTGAAGCTCGTCCAGTACCTCGCCGGCGCGGAAACCTACGGGCAGCTGCTCCTGGGGCTGTCACGCCCCTGCGCCGACCTGTCGCGCGGTGCCACGGAGGAAAACATCCTGGGGGTGGCCTCCATTGTGGCCCTGCAGGCGGTTGAAAGCCGGAAAGTCATCCTTTAAAAAGCGCCATGAACACGGTCACTCCGCGCATCTTTGTCGCGGCCACTGAGCAAAACGACGGCAAGACGACCACCTGTCTCGGACTGTTCGCCGCCCTCCGCAACCGGCTGGGCCGGATCGGCTACATCAAACCGGTCGGGCAGCGGTTCGTCACCATCGACGGGCGGAACATCGACGAGGACACGGTTCTGATCGACGAAACCTACAAGGTGCACACCCCGCTGGAAGCGATGAGCCCCATCGCCGTCGAGCCAGATTTCACCCGCAAATACATCGAGACCTCCAACCACGAGGCCCTCGTGCGGCGCATTAAAAACTCCTTCGACCGGGCGGCCTGGGAAAAGGACTTCGTCATCATCGAAGGCAGCGGCCATGCGGGCGTGGGATCCGTATTCGACCTCTCAAACGCAAGCGTCGCCCGGCATCTCAAAAGCAAGGCGATCCTCATCACCCGGGGAGGCATCGGCCGCCCGGTGGACGAAATCGCGCTCAACAAGGCGCTGTTTCAGCAGGAAGGCGTGGAGGTCATCGGCGCGATCGTCAACAAGGTCCTGCCCTCCAAGCTGGAGACGGTCCGGGAATTCGCAGGCCGCGGGCTGGAGCGCCTGGGCGTCGAACTGCTCGGCTGCATTCCCGAAGACCCGGTCCTTTCGAAGCCGAACCTGGGGCAGATTTGCAAAACGATCCGCGGCCGTTTCCTCCACGGCGGCGAGCGCTCGCGGCGCAAGGTCAAGAAGGTGGTCATCGGCGCCATGAGTACGGCGCGCGTGACGGACTTTTTCTCCCCCGGCACTCTGATCATCTCGCCCGGGGACCGCGAGGACATCCTGCTGGCGGCCCTCACCTCCGTGGACCAAAGCACGCCCGAAGGCCACCGGCTTGCGGGCCTGGTGCTCTCGGGCGACGTGCTTCCCGACGCCCCGCTTCTGGAGTTGCTGCGCAAGTCGAACCTGCCGGTGATCAGTTCGCCGATGGACAGCTACGACGTTGCGAGCAACATCCACTCGATGACGATCAAGACGCTGCCCGGCGACCAGGAAAAGATCGCCAAGATCCAGGCGATGATCGAGCGCGAGGTGCGGGTGGACCGGATTCTGGAAAAGATCGCGAAGCCGTAATCCGGTGGCCTGAGGCAGGGAGAGCACCCCGACACCGGCACGCAATGAAGCGTGACACCCATTCTTTGCAGACGCTGAGTTTACATCCTGCGCCATCCGAGATGCCATCCACGTAATGGAACCAGCGCTGGAAGTATTCACCGAAGAACTTGAAGCACTCGCCAGTAAGCCTTCGGTTCCCGGCGTCGTCGCCCTTTTAGGAAGCTCGACCTTCCGCCTCTGGGAAAATTGTGAATTAGACTGCGCCCCCCTTCCCGTCCTGAATCTGGGCTTTGGAGGGAGCACGCTTGCAGACTGCGCGGCAGCATTTCAAGTATTGCTCCGAAACCACAGTCCTTCAGCACTAGTCCTTTATGCTGGAGACAACGACCTAGATCAGGGGGCGCAGATTCATGAAATCACGGCCTCATTCCGCTCGATTTTACACCAGGCGCGCGAAGCCTTTGGAGCGAATCTCCCGATCTGCATGATCTCCATCAAACCAAGCCCTTCTCGATGGGGGTTGGGGGGAAGGATTCGATCCGCAAATCGGGCATTGGAAGAGGAATGCCATGCCCACGAAAACGTTTGGTACCTCGACATTCTTCCCAACATGCTCGACGGCGACCTCCGCCCCAGGCGCAAGCTTTTCGGTGCCGACATGCTGCATCTCTCGGCCTCAGGATACGCGATCTTGAGCTCGGCCATACGCCACTGGCTTGAGAGCGTGGGCCTCAGCACTGCCCAGCCAGCCACTGGCTGGAGCGAGGTTCCGGCCTCCCCCCTACTGCCAAGAACCCAGCGACTCCATCGCAACGGGGCCCACGGCGAAGACACCGGCGAGATCCGTCGCGCGTATCATGTATGGCACAGTCCGAACCTCGGACGCGAAATGGAGTTGCTCGTATTCGGTCACGCAGGACCACGCTTGCTTGTGTTTCCCTCACGGATGGAACGATTTTACGAATGGGAAAACCGGGGGATGATCCACGCCTGCCACGAGGCATTGACCGAAGGCCGCCTGCAGCTCTGGTGCTTGGACAGCATCGACTCCGAAAGCTTTTTCGCTTTTGAAAAGCCCCCGGCCCAACGGGTGGAGCGTCACACTCAGTTTGAACGCTACGTGCTCGAGGAAGTCCTGCCTTTGGCAAACCAGATCAACCCGGGAACGCCCCTTGGCACCGCCGGTTGCAGCATGGGAGCCTTTCATGCGGCATCGCTGGCGTTCAGACATCCGGATCTTTTTCAAAGGATCGTCGCGTTTAGCGGCCGGTACGACCTGTCGTACGGGTACGGCGCCGAATATCCTGACCTTTTTCAGGGCTACCGAGAGCTGCCCCTCTATTTCCTGATGCCCAACCAGTTTTTACCAAACCTTACCTGCCCTGCCATCTTGGGCCGCCTCCGCGAAATGGAAGTGCTTCTTGCCGTGGGGGAGGCCGATCCCTTGCGGCACAGCAACGAAGCACTTTCCCGCATCCTGTGGGGCAGAGGCATTTCGCACCAACTCAAGCTCTGGGTCGGTCAGGCCCACCGCTTCCGTGTCTGGCGGCAAATGGCACGCATCTACCTCTGATCAACTCGGGATCAGCGTCGAAATTCCTGCGAAAGGTCTCCAAGCAACCTCACCGCGCTTCCTTCCGCATCAGGTAGGCAAACAGATCCCGCAATTCGGCGGCGCTGAGTCCTCCGAGCAAACCCTCGGGCATCACGGACACGGGGTTGGCCTCCAGCGACGCGATGTCGGTCTGGCGCAGCGCCGTTTTCTGGCCCGCGAGGTCGCGCAACACCACGCCCGTGGCGTTCTGCGCGTCTAGCATCCCAGTCAGGATCTGCCCGTTGTTGAGTCGGGCCGTATAGCTCCCGTAGCCTTCCCGGATTTCGAGGCTCGGATACACGATGTTGTCGACCCAGAACTCCGGGTTCCCCCGCTCGTACCCCGTCAGTTCCGGCCCTATATCCCCGCCTTCGGCAAAGAGCTTGTGGCAGGAAGCGCAGCGCGTCTGAAAATGCGCCCGGCCCTTGTCCGGGTCGCCCTCGCCGCCGGCGAGCGCCTGGCGCAGCTGTTTCGCCTCCTCCGCCTTCGCCTCCATCGACACGACCCCCAGGGCCCCCTTCCAATGCCGCTCCAGCGCGGTTTCAATCGCGGGATCCCGGTGCTGCCGCAACAGATTCAAAGCCTCCGGCGTGAAATGCTTTACCGGAACCTTCCAGGCATCCACCGCCTCTACAAGAGCCCGGGCCCATTCCAGGCGCCCCGCCAAAACCGCAAGCGCCGCATCCCGAACCGGCTTGTCGCCCGCAAACTTGGCCTCGTAGCCGCCCAGCACCGCGTTCGGAATCGCCATGTCGGAGTAACGAGCCGCAGCCTGCAACACCCCGCGCTTCAGCCCCGGCGCCGTGGCACCATTGGACAAAAGGGACACGAACACAGGCACCGCTTCAGCGCGCCCCAACGCGGCGAGCCCGTTGGCAACGGCAAGCCTCTCGGAGGTTTTGGCCTTTGGATCCGCCAGAAGTTTTAAAGCCGCCTGAACGGCCCCCGCCTCGCCGCTACGCAGAGCCGAAGCCAGCGCACCTCCGGAACTGTTTTCCAGATGCGAGCGCAGTGCCCTGCCAAGCACCTCCGGAAGCTTGGGAATTTCCGTTCCCTCAAAAGCGGCGGCCACCCCGGAGACCAGCTTCTCCCTGAGCGGCCCGTCGGGCAGAAGCTCCCACAGTTTGGCGCACGCCTGCACTTCGGCGGCCACTCCGCCCGCGGCAAGCCGCTGCCCAAGCCGCTGCACAAGATGCTCCTTGAAAACAGGCGAGGCTGCGAACGCGCCCTGGCCTTCAATAAAAGCGAGCACCGCGGCGGGATCCGTGCCGCACTTGGACTCGAGCGCCCACCACGCCAGCAACGGAAGGTGCGTCTCCTCCGGCGGAAGCGGCCGCTCGACAGCCCGCAGCAACGGAAGCCCCGCAGCGGCGGGAAGGCGCTTCGCAGTCGCAAGGAGTTGCGCGCGCACCTCGAGGTGTTCCTCGGTTTGCGCAAGTGCTGCGAGGGGCGCCGCGCAATCGGCCCAGGCGGCCCCTTTTTCCCCGACGATTTTGACCGCCCAACGGCGGATGTAGGGATCGGGATGCGTCAAACATCCGGCCGCCCGGGTGGCGTCCACCGCGTCCAGCAGGTCCAACGCAAACAGCGCATCCAGCGCATGCGGGTCCCCCGGCGTCCCCAGCTTTTCCAGCAGGGCCGGCACGAGTTCCTTCAGCTGGCGCCACCCGATTTCCAACGCCGCCTGCCTCCGGAACCAACGGTTCCCATCAGACAGACGCGCGAGCAGGCCGGCGGGGGCTTCGGTGTGCAGGTCGAACGGAGCGACCCGCGGGACGGCCGCCTCCGGGCGCACCCGGTAGATGCGGCCGCTTGTTTTGTGCCAATCATCCACCGGGCGCACGTGACTGAGGCGCGTGTCGTACCAGTCCGCGAGGTAGAGCGCGCCGTCCGGGCCCACCTTGGCGTCCACGGGGCGGAACCAGCGGTCCGTGCTGCTGAGCAAGTCCACCTGGTCGACGGTGCGGAAGGTCGAGCCGTCGGGGATCCTGTCGCTCAGATAGACCAGGTTGGCCAGTGAATTGGGGGCGATGATGCAGCCGTCCAGTCTGGCGTCGAAAAGGCCGCCCTCGTAGACGACGAAGGCCTGGGGAAAGCGCCTGGCGTCGCCTTCGTGCCGCATGTGGTTGAACCAGCCGTACGCGTGGGAATTGGTGAGCGGTCCGTGTTTTCCCCAGCTCTTCACCCCGTAGCTTCCCTGTTCATAGTGCATTCCCCGGGTACCGCCGCCGTTCGTGCCGGAGAACACGCGCCCCTTGGAGTCGATGTCCAAACTGAACGTGTTTCCGCCGCCCTCGGCGTATACCTCGAACCTGCGGCTTGCGGGGTGATACCGCCAGATGCACTGGCCCTCCCAGCGGACGTTTTTGGAAACCGCCGAGCTGACATTGCCCGTGGTGGTGCTGCCGTTCGCGCCGTACAACCAGCCGTCCACGCCCCACTGGAGGCTGTTTGCCACGGAATGCGTGTCCTCCATGCCGAAGCCGCTCAGGACAACCTCGGGGTCGCCGTCGGGTTTGCCGTCGGAATCCGCATCGGGATAGCGCAGCAAATAGGGAGGGTTGAGCACCCAGACGGCGCCCGCGCCGGGAAGCGCGGCGCTCACGATATTCAAACCGCCCAAAACATCCGTGTGCCGTTCAAAAAAACCATCGCCATCGGCGTCCTCAAAAAAAGTCACCTTGTCCTCGCCCGGATTGCCCTTGGGGGGCGGCAGGGGAACCCGGTCAAAACGGGCGCGCAGATGGCTGTCGTAGCTAACCACCTTGAGCCCCGCGGGAAACTGGTACTGCCGGTACTGGACGACCCAAAGGCGCCCGCGGGAGTCCCAGTTCATGTAAAGCGGCTGCTCGACGTCGGGCTCCGCGGCCATGAGGTCCACGGCAAAACCGAGGCGGGGGTGAAACTGCCGCAGCGCCTCTTTCGCGGGGGTGGGGGACGAGCCGTCACTGAGGGTTCCGCGGCCCTCGTACGTTTCCATGATCTTGCGCACCTGTTCATTGCCGGCAGCGGCAGCGGCGGAGGGGGTGGACGCGGGGGCGGCTGCCTGCGAGGGCAGCGACTGCAGGACCAAGAGCGCCGTTAAGGGGAACAGGGTACGACGGAACATGCAGCCCATTATCAGCAGCCATCAAACCTTAGAAAGATCTATCCTCCGGAGGTCACCCTCCGTTGCGCAGGAACCGGGCGTCCCAGCGCCAGTCGCCGAAAACCTGTGCGCATCTCCAGCCAAACCGCTAAAAGCATTTGAGCCTGAAAACGGAAGTTCACGCGGAGGTACGGCGTCGCGAAGGCAGATAAACAATTTTTCTTCACTGGATTATAGGATTCTTCCCCGCGCCCTCCGCGGCCCCGCGTGAGATCCTCTTTTCTCGGGTGCCTCGGCATTCGGGTTGAGGGCGCTTCGGATCAGCACAAAAAAGAAGGCCGGGAGCTCATCAGCCCCCGGCCCTGCTCTTTCAATGAAAACAGAGGATCACCTGGAAGGTACGTTTGATCCAGCCGCAGAGCTGAAGCCCACAACGACCTCGTCTGAAACCACCGTGGCAAACTGGTTCAGCAACACCAGCGTGTAACGCCCGGCAGCGGAGGCGCCCGCTTTGGGAACCACAAGGTTGACCGTCGAAGACGACGCCAGCGACCAGCGACCAGCCACGCCATCTTTTCTCCACTGATAGTACAAGGGCTTCGCGCCTGAAACCGTGGCGCTCAGCGTCATCGTATCGCCGATCTTCAACCCCACGGGAGCCAGAGGCTGCTGAACAATGACGGGAGGCGATTGCACCACCACTGCCACCGGGCGGGTCACCACACCCCCGAAGGCATTCCGGGCCTCAAGCCAGTACAGGCCGGCATCCGTTGCGGAAGCGCCAACGATACTCAGCACTGCCGTGTCGGCACCCGACACTTGGCTTCCCCCGGAACTCGTACCATCGGCAACCGTGATGGAGTCCTTCTTCCAAACCACCTTGTCGGCACCACTGACCGCCGCGGCGAGCTTGATCGTCCCGCCAAGCTCCACCTTCACCGAAGCTGGCGAACTGGTCACCACGGGCGGCTGACCGATACTGGCCACGTACACCCAAACCCGATCCTGCCCCGCAGAGAGGCTGGCATCCTTGGTGTAGGCAAACTCCACCTTGTGGGGCCCCGCGCCAGCGAGACGCACAACCTGCTTCACCCAGCCCGTTTCTCCACTCAAAACAAGGACTCGCCCCGTATCTGCATCCCTGACTCCCGCACCGTTGACCAGGCACTGAACGAAGTCGCCCTTGGTTGAAGCGTGGTTCATCGGCTCAGTGGAGGCCTTCCAGTAAAAGGTCAAGTAACTCCAGGGCGCCGGCGTCTTTGCCGGGTTTGTGTAACTGAACTCAACCACGGTCTTGCCGCCGTTGAGAATCACGGCGCTCTGGGCAACCGTCCCCTTGGTGCCGTCTGCCTTCGCGGCGCTCACCCCAACCCAGGGCGAAGCCTGGGTCGACGTCACCGCTCCGCCTAGAAACGCCTCGGTCAAGGGAAGTCCTGCGGGCGAGATCTGAATCTGGAAATCCGCGCGCACGGTCCCAGAGGAATTCGTCGCAGCAAGCGACAACAGGCCCGGTCCGTCGGCCTCACCCGGCAGGCCCGAACCGGTTTCCTTGAGTGGCGTTCCGTTCAGCACCAGCGTTGCTGGATCAAACGACAGGCCCGCCGGCAGCACGCTTTTTTCCACCACGACACGGCTGCCTTCGCTCACACCCACGGTGTAGCTCAACGGCATTCCGGCGCTGCCCGTCACTGTCGTCGGGCTCGTGAACGACGGCAGCGAGATCGCTCCGGCAAGAGAGCCCGAAAGGACGTATTTCCCGATAGAACCATACGCGGAATAGCCCGTCGTATATCCTCCGGCCGGGACCGGTCCGGTTCCGGCACCTGTCACCAACAGCTTGTAGGCGCCCGCGGGAAGGGTGCGAGAGATGGAGGCGTTTGTGGCCGCCACGAGATCCCCCACCGCAAGCGTGGCGGCCTTGTCGTCTTGGAGCTCCAATTTGACATCCACATCGCTGTCCGCCGCTGCCGGCGCCGCACTGGCGCTGAACGCCCCCCCCGATGTCGTAAAACTAAAGATGTCTACACTGGCCGCGCCGCGCAGCAACCCCTCCGTGTTGAAGGCAGCGCCAGTCATTGGCAACACCCTTGGGCCGTTCGCCAGTTCGCTCGCAAATCCAAACTGGTTTGCCGCCTTGGTGATGATGGCAATGTCATCCTCCAGATTGTTCGCCTTGGCGTATTCTCCCTTGCTCCATTGAACAAGCGCCTTGCCATAGCCCGACCCCATGATCGGCGCCCAACTGGTCGGAGTGCTCAATCCGCCGCCGTGCCCACTGTAGTACTGCGAGCCGCCGGTCTGTCCGTCGTGGCTCAGCCCCACGGTGTGCCCGACCTCGTGGGAGAGCGCTTCCGCGACCGTTTTCACCGACTGGTTGAACACCCAGCACACCACCCCGGAAACAAACCCCTTGCCGGCCCCGCTCCAGCTGTTCACATAGGCCACGCCGCCCGAACCGGGAGCGGCCGTGTCCGTGGGCGTCACCACCACATGCATCCTCAGACCGGCAGGCGTCGCATCGTAAAGAGCGGCGTCGGTGGTCAGGGTGACGTTGAAAGGCGTCCAGTCCTGCGCAGCGATGTTGAGCACCTGGACAATCTGGTCGTTCGTCAGAGAGGAAGGCGCCGCAGTAATCGTCCGTCCGCCGTTCCACACGTTCTGGGTCACGGTCTCGCCGTCAAAATCGACAAAAATCACCCCCTTGGCTCCAGGGCGGGTGTTGATGACGGGCACGGTTTGGACCTGGGCTCCCGCAGGACGCGCGGGCACATCAGCAGCCGCCATCTCTGTCACCCCCCGGGAGGTCGGATAGCAGACCAGCGTGCTCATGCGCCGCTCCACGAGCACCACGTCCTGGCCGTCCATCTGGATCTGGTAGCCGACGCCGGCGTCTGGAAGCAGGATCATCCCGGACACTTCGTTAAAGTTTGTGTTCAGGCTGAACGTTCCCTGACCCTCCGAAAGAAATCCGCCGAGCCTCAACCACGCGCCATCCTCCTGCACCAAGCTGATGGTTCCCTCAATGGGGTCCCCGGATGCGGAAGGAAGCGAGACAACGTCTCCCGCTTTCAAAGCACCCCATTTGCGGGCGCTTGCTGAATCCAGCTTTAGAACGCGTCCCTTGTCTGAGTCAGGATTCATCTCCGCGGCGATCATCGGTGCGCCTGCAGGGGCTCCCTTGACGCCCAGAAGAGCCTTGGCTTTCGGAGAACCCATTCCCGCCGTCGCTGTCTTGCCTCCGGGCGAGGCGGCGGTGTTAGCGGTGGCGGCCGGGCGGGTACTACGGGCACTGGACCCCTGGGAACCATTCTCCGGAGCGCCCCCGGAGTCTGGCTGGCCGGCGTCGGGACCCGCGGCAAGCTGGGGAGGCGCGCCTAGTTTGCTTGAAACAAGATATCCGATGCTTCCAAAGAGGACCGCCACGGCTGCACCCGAGATCCACTTTGTGAACTGCGTAGGTTTGTTCTGGGTTTTCATGGGATTTTTACTTTGAGCACTGCGACCGCTTTTCCAGTGACCTAACAAGCATCGGCTGTGCCAGATACCGTAAAGGGGGAGTTAAGCCCGTGTAAAGATCTCAAAGTCAGCGCCCAAAGCCCGCCAGGAAGAACCTCCTCAAACCCCCATAAACTCTTCCAAACCCCCTCTCCATGAACCCACTGCTTCAAACGCCGGCGGGCGTGGCGCGGAGCGCGCACGGCCTGGCCGAAAAATGGCGGATGGGGAGGGATTCGAACCCTCGGTACCCTTTTGGAGTACACACGCTTTCCAGGCGAGCCCGTTCGACCACTCCGGCACCCATCCGTTCCTAAAAATAGGGGCGCATAATTGGAGACCTTTCGCAGTTGTGCAAGACATAACCGAGTCTCCGGGTGCTTTCGTCCCCGAAAGCCGTCCAAAAACCGCCGCTCAAAAGAGTCCAGGAGCGCGGCAATCAGGGCCGAAACAGATCCTGTAAGGGCCGCTCCCCGCAGACCCCGCCGCTCCATTTCCTCAAATCTCACCGCCAAGCATGTAGTCACAACGAAACAGTACGCAGAGCCGGAAAGGACACAACCGAGAGCCATCCCCAGAGGCCTAATGCGATGTTGCGCCTGCAGCCGTTAGGCGGACCCTGATGCGCTCCACGGCCTTGACTCTCGCATCCACCTCCAAAGGCGCCCCCGTCAAAAGCTCCCCCTCCAGCCACTCTCTTGTTTCCACAGTGCCCACCTCTCCCAAAGCCCGAAGCGCCGAGAGCCGCTCCCCGGCCGTCACACCCACCTGCGAAACCCTCCTCAGTTCAGGCTCGGCCTCATGCAGCCGATACCGCTCAACCACCTCACAGGCAGCCTCCCTCAAGGCACCGCTCACACCCTCAGCCCCCACGCAGGCCAGAGCCGTCGCACATAGCCAGGTTTTTTCGGCAGGCGCAAATCGACTCCGGGCGAGGGCCAGAAGTGCCACCCCCGCGATCGCCCCAGATTTCTCCTCCTCCACGGCAAGACGAAACCCCTCCCGGACCCTTTCCCCAGCAGGCCGGGCCTCCGCCCACTGTCCCAAGTGCTGCATAGCCTGCTCCCTAAGCGCCGCCGGAAGCCTCCTATCCCCCGCCAAATCCACAAACCCGTTCTCCACTTCTACAGACGCGTGGCCCGCCCCGCGCAGCCAGTTCAACGCCTCGTCCGCACTCAAAAGCCACTCCAGATTGTTTTCGGAGGTCCTCCCCCAAAGCTGCCTCAAAAATGCCCACACCGGCGCCCGATCCTCGGCGCTTGAGCCGCCCGGATCCACCCTCAAAATCTCAGCGATCGACTCCGGCGCCCCTTCCCCAGCCACCCGCACGGCCGGCGCTTGGGGTTGAACAGAAACAGCCGCCTGTCCGGACGCCGTTGGATACCTTCCAAGCCCCGTCCGTTCCACCCAAATTCCCACCACGACGCCAGCCAACAGAGATGGCAGCAACGCAGCGCCAAACCCTTTTCCACCCCTTCCCACCTGGATATCCATAAACTTTTCCCTTCCCACCCCCAAGACCGCCCCCCATTCCAACGCTTAAAAACAGCCCCCACGCCGGGGATCATCGAGTCCCTACATTGGTAAATCGCGGGCCGGAGGACCCAAACGGCGAATAAAAGTCCCCCCACGATTTCCACCCCGCCCCATCCCTAACCGACCAAATTCACGGGAAGGCCCACGCTCCCCCACCCAAACGACTCAGGGCAGGTTCACCTGAAGCAAGGACGCCCCGCCCCCTTGCGAAACCAGCTCCCAATCGGCCCCCTCCGCCGGAAGCAGAAACACCTCCCCAAGCCCAAAACTAGCCCCGCCAGCAGCCACCCTCCCAGAGAGCACCAAATAAAACGCCCCTCCCGCCCCGGAGGGACGGCATGCCCCCTCAAACTCCACCCAGCTCACCCGAAAAAACGGGCATTCAAAAGCACGCCCCGGGCCGAAGACATCCAACTCCGGCTCGACATCCTCAAACCAAAGGCACTTCAAGGACTCCTCAAGATGCAGTTCCCTGGGGCACCCCTGCGGATCACGCCGGTCCCAGTCGTAGACCCTGTAAGTGGTGTCGCTGTTCTGCTGCACCTCGGCAATCAAACAGCCGGCGCCGATGGCATGGCAGCGACCGCCGGGCACGTAGAGGGAATCTCCTTTTTTAACAGGGATCCGGTGCAACAAAGCCTCGACACCCCCCTGCGCCACGGCCCTTTCAAAACCCGCCCGCGTCACCCCGGGTTTGAACCCGGCGTAAACCGCGGCATCCGGCTCGGCGTCGAGGATGTACCACCACTCGTTTTTGGGCTCGAGCGGGACCGGGCCGCTCCCGGCGTCCCGGGGATGCACCTGAACGGAAAGAGGCTCCCGCGCATCCAAAATTTTGAAAAGCAACGGGAAGCGTGCCGCCTTGCAGGCACCGGCGCCCCCCCCGAAAACAGCCTCCCGGTGCTCGCTCCAGAGCGTATTCAGCGCTATGTTTTCGAAACGCCCGCCACGTACCGTGCTCTGAAATTCGGCCCGGTCCACCAGTTCCCAGGATTCTCCGAAAACGCCCTTATCAGGCAGGCTACGTCCGAGCCGGTGCTGCAGAGCGCGTCCCCCCCAAATTCGCTCCTGATAAAACGGATCAAATGCCAGCGCTTCTTTAAAATTCATCATTTCCAGTCGGATTTATGCGCCTCTTTTATCCCCCTCGCGGAGAGCCGGGCAACTTTTTCAACGAACCGCCCCCGTTTCGTTCTCGAATCCCACCCGTTCCAGAGGGCAGATTCAGAGAAAGTCTCCGTTTCCCGGAAACCCTCCCCTACAAGTTTACCTGCTCCAAACGCACACACTCCCGTTCCGATTCCCTATGAAAGCACTCGTCCTCACCGAATACTGCAAACTGGAACTGCAAGACGTCCCAAAACCCGTACCCGGACCGCAAGAGGTTCTCATCCAGGTCAAGGCCTGCGGAGTCTGCGGGAGCGACGTCCACGGCTACGACGGCAGCACCGGACGGCGCATTCCGCCGCTCGTGATGGGCCACGAGGCGGCAGGTGTCATCGCAGAGTTGGGAAGCGGCGTGACCAACTTCCAAGTCGGCCAGCGGGTCACCTTTGATTCCACCGTCTCCTGCGGCAACTGCCACTTCTGCCAGCGCGGACAAATCAACCTTTGCGATGCGCGGCAGGTGCTGGGCGTTTCCTGCGGCGACTACCGCCGTGCGGGGGCCTTCGCCGAGTACGTCACCGTCCCAGCCAGGATCCTCTACCCCCTGCCGGACGCACTGTCCTTTGAAAAAGCGGCGATGATCGAAGCGATTTCAGTGGCGGTCCATGCGGTGGAACTCACGCCGGTTTCCCTCAACGACACAGCAGTGGTGGTGGGTGTTGGTATGATCGGCCTGCTGACCCTCCAGGCCGCAAAACTGGCAGGCTGCCGGCGAATCATCGCTGTGGACGTGGACGAGGGCCGCTTGCGCACGGCTCAGGGACTGGGCGCCACCGAGATCATCAACGCCAAAACCAGCAACGTTCCGGCAGTGGTGCGCTCCCTCACCGGAGGCCGGGGTGCGGACGTCGCCTTTGAATGCGTAGGCGCCACCCCGACCGTGGAGTCAGCCATCGAAAGCACGCGCAAAGGCGGCACGGTGACCCTTGTGGGCAACATCTCGCCGCGTATCGACCTGCCCTTGCAATCCGTGGTGACGCGCCAGATCCGTCTTCAGGGATCCTGCGCCTCCAGCGGCGAAATTCCGGCCTGCATCGACCTGCTGGCGGCGGGGCTGATCAAAGTCGAACCCATGTTGAGCGCCTTCGCCCCCATCGACGAGGGCGCCCAGTGGTTCGAAAGACTGCACAACCACGAGGCAGGCCTGATGAAGGTGGTCCTGCACCCCTGAGCCCCTCCTTACCACCCTTTCCCCCTTTTTCATGCACACCCCGCGCCCTTTCGGGCCTCACGGGTCCTGCGGAGTCAGGAGGGGGCCGGGGGTGATTTTTAACCAAGCTTGCTGCATCATGGCCTCCCACTCCCTGCGCTGGGACTGTAGGAGAGGCTCCGGGTCCGTCCCGACTCCGGCCGCCTTTTCGCAGGCCCTGACAAAAGCAACCGGGTCGAAACCGGACTCCCAACCGGCACCCTGGATCCGTCCGGCCCGCCGAATCCAGTACAGGGCGTTGCCAAAATCCCCCTCCCTTCGGTGAAGCATTCCATGCCAGTAGGAACCTTCCGGGGACCCGTCCTCCTGAAAAAAGCAGTGCGCCGAATCCAGATCGTCGAGGGCGTAGAACAGCCCCCCCTTCCACAGATCAAGAGCGGCGGCCTTCCCTCCTGAAAAACGGGGTTCCTGCCCGAAAACCTTGAGAAGGACACTCCGGACAACATTGGAGGCATCGCGTCCGCCTGCAATCCCGGTTCCCGCCCGCAGACGAGGAAGGACTGACAAGCCCTCCAGTAAGACGCCCAAAGAGTGCGATTCCACGCCGCTCAAGCTCTAGCGAATGACGGGAAAATCACGCTCTTGGTTGAAAGGCTGGGCGGGATGCGTCCGCGGATACATGCCGGCCACCTCGCGACTCACCTTGGCGCGCAATTCCGAAAGCATCCGGGGATTCACCCCCTCCCAGCCGGTGTAGACTAGAATCTCGGGCATCACATCGGGCTTTTCCCCGGAAGGAAGCTCGGCATTGGAAGCATCCTTTTCTTTCCCCTCCGGTGGCCCCTCGGACCAGACCACTTTCTTAACTTTCTCGTCCTCCTCACCGATAAAACCCAAGGCGTCCGCCTTCCGGGGGTCGCTCAGGTAACCCCAGTCCGGAGCCACAAGCGTCAGCTTGGTTTCGTTCAGGATGCTTCGGAAATTGGCGGGGGTATCCACCGACTCGTTTAAGAGTTCGCGGAATTTGACGAGGCTGCGCTCCTTGATGACCTGGATCACGGGCAACTTGCCCTTCACCCGGGCCGCCACCCAGTTGTAGGCGGGTCCGCCCGCAAAAATCGCCTTCCCGTTGGCGGCAACGTTCGTGGTGTTGACGGTGCGCAGGAAGCATTCGTCGTTTTTGGACGGACCCAAAATCACCTCGTTCAAGGAGACGTCGTCAAAATCAGCGATCGCGCAGAAGGAATAGTTTTCGGGACCGATGTTAAATTCGCGGTCGACCCAGGGGCCGAAGCCCACGGCGGGTTCCCAGGGCGTTTTTGGGGGGAGCGGCGCCCATCCTATGGCCTCGGAACCGTACCGCCACGCGACCCAGGAGGCGCCCCATTCGAGATCGGGCAGCCAGCACCAGCCCTCCTCCACGCTGCGCACCCACCTGCCGTAATGGTACACGATGCCGCCGAAGTTTTCGTTGCTCAACCAAGTCCAGCCGTGCCTTGAATAAGCCCAGGAGCCCACGGTGTAGGGAGCCCACCGGGCGCCCACTCCCGACGGCTTCCAGCATTTCCCATACTCTCCCAGGGTGATCCATTCCCCGTAAGGTTTGAGGGCCTCCCTGAAAAAGCGGGAGGCCATTTCCTCGGGAGCCACAGGCATCAGGGGCTTGATCGGGGACGGAAGAGAAGACTCGGAGTCCACCATGTCCGAAGCGGTGGGCTTCTTGGGAGCCACCTTTTTACCTTTCGAGGAGGACTTCTGAGGCATAGCCGCAAAGGCAGGAATGCTCAGAAAAGCCAGAATCAGGGCAGAAAAGCGGGATCTCATGATCGGGATGGAAAGGGCGTTACTTCAACGGAACTTCACCAAAAAACCTGTCTTCAGGGGCAAATCGACAAACTTTAAGGAGGATCCATTGTGCCAAGCAGATTCCGCGCTAGCAAAACTTTCTTCTTTCACCCGACGGCACCCCTCTTGCCTAAAAAGCAAACAGCACACTGCTTCATGAAGTGTCGAATCGAGCGCGCGTTCATGGTTTCCTCTGCGGCAGCACCCCGTTATCGGGTAGCGAGCGCGGCAGGAGCAGGTTTGGGTGGGCTTGCAGGGCGGCGGCGGCCTCAGGACTAAGTTTGGTGAGACCTGTCAGGTGAAGACGCCCTTTATGCTTCGCGAGAACAGCGGCGATGTCAGCGGTCAGCTCGGTGATGCCCTTCAGCACGAGTTCGCCCGGAAAGGCGGCAAGGGCGGCGGAAGACTCTGGAGAAATCGAGGTCAGGCCGTTGAGCACCAGTGTACCGGTGCGCCTGGTCTTGCTGTTGCCGGTGCGTTTGGCGAGGGAGATGGCGACCGCAGGCGGAAGCGATACCAGACCGTTCAGCACGAGCACACCCTCATGGTCTGCAAGCGCCTCGGCGCTTTCAGGGGAGAGGACCGCGATCTCGTCCAGCCGCAGCACCGACGCCGCTCCATCCTGACGGCGGGAAACCACGCCCGGACGCGTCTTGTCCTCGTCGGTGCCCCGATGTTTTGCCAGTTCACCAGCGATCTGCGGGGACAAATCCTTAATCCCTAGCCTCAATTCTCCCCATTGCCGCGCGAGCTTTTGAGCGAGGGGGATGGAATCGAGTTTCGCCAAACCGTACATGAGCACCTTGCCCTGATGGGCGGCAAAATACTCCGCCGCCTTGGGATCGATGTTTTTGAGGCCGTTAAGGCGAAGATCCGCATATCCGAACTGCTTAACGGGCCTGTGCCTCGCGAGCACGGCCGCCGTCTCCGGGGAGATCTCTGCAAGGCCGTTGAAGGACAGCGCCCCCTCATGATTGACGAGCACTTCGGCAACCCCAGGTGTGAGGTTAGTGAGCGAGTCAAACGAACCAAACGCCCCTTCTAAAGAACTCACGATAGCCGGCTTCTTTTTCATTACCTCACGAGCCTGTTCCAAGGTCAGGAGGGCAAATTTTCCGGAATCCTGTGCCGACGAAGTCGCTGGCAGGCAGATGCCGGCCAGTACGGAGGCAAGCAACACGGAGCGGCAGAATCCTGCAAAGTGCATTTCCATCGCCCTCATTTTTGAATCAAAAGGTCGCTCTCGCAGCACAGGAGCACGAGGTCCCGGAGCCGGTAACCGCCGGCGGCCGCCCTCTCCACAATGCCTCGGATGAAGGGCCGGTCGGCTACGGTCAGTTCGCGGCCCAGCGCATGGGTGAGCAGCTTCTCCACCAGGCAGCGGGCAAACTGCGGCTGGCGCTGAAGAAGCGCCTGCTTGAAACCGATCACGTCCTTGAACGGGGTGCCGCCGAACTCGCCGCTTGGATCGACCGCCAGAGCCTTGTTGTTGACCGAGTAGTGTCCGCGCCAGCGGCCGATGGCATCAAAACTCTCCAAAGCGAACCCGGGCGGGTCGATCTGCCGGTGGCAGCTCAGGCACGAGGGGTTTTCGCGATGCTTCTGCAGTCGGTCCCGGATCGTGGTCGTTCCCCGGATATCGGGTTCGACCACGGGGATATTCGGAGGCGGCGGTGAGGGCGGTGCGCCGAGGATGTTTTCCAACAGCCACGCGCCGCGGATGACGGGCGATGTGTCCACTCCGTTGGCGGTGAGTGTCAGTACGCTCGCGTGGCCGAGCAATCCGCCCCGGCGTTTGTCGGTGAGCTTGACTTGAACGAAGCCCTGCGAGGGAGCATCACCAGCGCCGTCCGACCGGAGGTCCTCAGGCTTCAGGCCTTGCACAGGCGTTCCGAGGTCCGGCTCGGCGTCCCTCCACTGGATGCCATAGTGCTTCGCAAGCGCCTTGTTCACGAAGGTGTAGTCCGAATCGAGGAAATCAGCGATCGGGCCGTTGGTCTGGAGCAGCCGTTTAAAGAAGAGCAGGGTCTCCTTGCGCATCGCCGGCTCCAGGTTGTCGTCGAAATACACCGGAAACACCGGAGCCATCGAACCGAGCTTGCGCATCGCAAGCCAGCCGTCGAGAAACTCGCTCACGAACGTATCCGACCGGTTGTCGGCAAGCATCCGCCGGGCCTCCTCCCGGCGCGCCTCCGGGCGGACGAAATCCCCCGCAGCGGCGCGGGCAAGCATCTTCTCGTCGGGCAGTGACGACCACAAAAAGTAAGAAAGACGTGAGGCGATCTCGTAGCCATCCAGCCTTTGATGGCGCTCTTCACGGTACAGGAACTCCGGCGCACAGAGCACTGCCCTGACGCCCTGCGTGATCGCCGCTTGGGCGGCCTGCTCCGGGGCCGTGCCCGCATCGGCCGCGGCCTTTTCCGAAGCACGCACCATTTGCACGATCGGCTCCACGTCGGCAGCGGTCACCGGCCGCCGCCAGGCGCGCTCCGCAAACTTCTGCAGCACACCGGGAGCCGCCGAAGACTCATAGCGAACGCCGCCGAAGATGGCGCGATGGCTAGCGGGCGGCCATTGCTCGTTAAGCGGACCCTTTACTTCAACCTTGTGGATGCGAATTCGCGGGGTCTCGAAGAAGATGAAGAGCCCCCCGTCGCCGCCCATGTCGGCCGCCTCGTATTCTGCGAGCTGCTTCTTGTCGAACAGCGTATAGATGTTCTCCTTCACGAAGGTGGTCATGCGGAAATTGCTGTTCGATGGACCGTTCGGAAACGACAGCCTGGGGAACTGACCCGCGTCCAGCCACACGCGGCATTCGAGCCAGGCAGGCATGTCGTCGGGCACGTCCCAGGTGGCGATCGCGCGCCCTCCACTTGAGACAATCTCGCCGTAGCGGCCTATCAACGCATCCCTGACGGCATCTTTGTTCGCCGCATCGATGCCCGTGAGCGAACTCACCGTCAGCGCCAGCCGATGTGGCTGGCTCGGGTCAATGAGCGCTCCGCCGCCAAACATCTTCTTTGAGTCCATGTCCGCATAACGAAACTTCGCCTCGGCAAGAACACGGATCCCATACCAGCCTGCCACCGAAACGCCCTCCCGCAAATCTTCCATCGGCACGCTGCTGTCGCGATATTCAAGCGTCTGGTAGGGCTGGGGCTGGCGGAGCCTCTTGGCATACCACTCCCGCTCGGCATGGCGATGCCCCAGGGACGTCCTGTCGAATGGTGGCACAAGCGACAGGGTGCGGACCTCAGGCTGTGCCTCAAAGTGGACCGCACGACCCACCACGTCTTTCGCCGCAGAAAGGTAGTGCCGCAGCAGGTAGCTCGAAGTCACCAGCCTCTCACCGTTCGATGCAAATCCATGGGACCGCATGTCATCAGGAAAATCGCGGGTGGGATCGCGCCGGCCGAGATCGAGGTGCAGCAAATCCTCAAGCGTCCGGCGGTATTCAGTGCGGTTGAGTCGCCGCAACACGGCGTTGTCACCGGCGGGCCTGCTTTGCGCATAAGCAACGAGCGTTCTCTCCAGTTCCAAGACTGCGGCGCGGCGCTCATCGGTCGTGGGCTGGGGCTTGTCGGGCGGTGGCATCGTACCCCGTTCGATCTGCTCCAGAGCATGGAGCCATCCCTTTGCAGTGGCCTCTGTCACCGATGCACCGAGAGCCTCGAGTGAAACGCGGCCCTTCCTGCTGGCGTCATCATGGCAGTCAAAACAGTGCGCAGACACGAACTCGGCCGCTTCTTTGCTGATTGCAGCAGGCTTGCCAGCAGCCGGATTTCCACGTTCGGAACATACGCCTGCATGCGCGCCAGCGAACAAGGCGGCGAGTGCCAGCAAGAGAGCTCTTGCCTGCCTCATGAGAGCTCTCCAAAGACGCCCTTACTCTTGCCGAACGCGGAAGCCTCCACCCCAAAGCGCTGCGCCATCAAAAGGTAGAGATCGCACAGCGGCACCCGCTTCTCTTTGGGCTCCGGCAGAATCATATGGGTGCGGTGCCTGTAACCACCACCAGCAACGAGCACCGGCAGATTCTTATTGGTGTGGGCACTGCCATCTCCCATGCCGCTCCCAAAAAGCACCTGCGTGCTGTTGAGCAGCCCGTACTCGTCGAGCTTGGTGAGGAACCTCGCGAGATGGACCATCTGATAATGCTCCACCTTTTTCATGCCGGCCATGAGCACCGGATCCTTCCCGTGGTGCGAGTACCCGTGGTAGCCCTTTTCCTCAATCCCCATGGCCGAGGTGTCAAAGGAACCAGGCACTTCTATCGAAGCTACACGCGTCGAATCAATTTGCAGGGCCAACGCCACGAGGTCGAATAGGATCGGCAATTGCTGGCTCACCGTGCCGTCCTTCGGCTCCTTCACGTCCACGCGCGGGCGGGGGCGCGAGAGCCAGGCCTTCTCCTGGGAGAGCGATTTTTCCACCTCTCGGATGGCAGTGAAGTACTGGTCCAGCTTCTCGCGGTCGCGGCCCGAGATCCGGTTGCCCATGCCCTTGGCCTGGCTGTTCACCGCATCCAAGATGGAGCCCTGCTGTTCGTAGTCGGCGCCCAACGACGCGGATAACTCTTCCGGATCGTCCACGAAGAGCATTTTGAAAACCCGCGACACCTGCTGGATTGGGGGCACCATGACGCCAGTGCGTGTCCAGGAGAGCTCCACCCCGCCGCCACCGACCGGGCCGGCAGCGGTGTTCAGCACGGGAAACCGCGTCTGGCCAGCCACCTGCCGCCCGAGGAACTGGTCGAGCGAGATGTTTCCATCCGGCATGGCGGAGACCTCGGAGGATTTCACACCCGAGAGGAAAGTGTGAGTCGATCCGTGGCCGCTGCTATAACCGTGGTCGAGATTCGAGAAAACGGTGAACTTCCCCCGCAGCGGCTCAAACGGCGCCAGATTGTCCGGCAGCGCCGCCTTCAAACCCTCCTCCGTCGGAAAGAAGGCGTCCTGAATCATCCCAAACGGGTTTGCGACGCAGACAAAGCGCTGCACACTCGACTGCGAAGCAGCCCGTGAAAAACTCTCCAGCCAGGGAAGCGCAATGGTAACGCCAGCGCCCCGCAGGAACTGACGGCGCGAAAGGCGGGCTGCTGGGATATGCTTCATGGGGTGGGGCGGTTGCCGCTTTGTTTTGATGCATCCGAGGGCCGGGGTCAACGGCGGGCGTTGGTTCCGAAGGATGCTAAACGCAGGAGGATTCCTCACAAACCAAGCTTTTGCATCGGACAGACTTTCAACAATCCAAACCCGGAACAAGGACCCGAGGCTTGATTCGCCTCTTGCAGTACGATTCAGCAGTTCGCACCCGGCGCTGTCGCGGGGCGCCCTAAACAGCAACGGAAGCCTTTTCCCAGCGCTGAACTCGTCTTTGAAAGCGCCACGTTCAAAGATGAACGCCCCCAATCCGGGGCCGCCCACTCACTCCAACCCCTTCAGGTAGTCCATCAGGCGCTCGATCTGCTCCTTCGTCAGCACGTCTGAAAAATTCGCCATCGGGACCTGCTCATAGCCCTGCACAATGGCGGCCTGCGGATTCAGGATGGAT
This sequence comes from Chthoniobacteraceae bacterium, assembly GCA_947449735.1. GTDB lineage: Bacteria > Verrucomicrobiota > Verrucomicrobiia > Chthoniobacterales > Chthoniobacteraceae > Chth-196. Next base: position 47,267 of record CANFTB010000008.1, read on the forward strand.
TCGCGCACATACGCCTCGTCCACCGTCACGTTCCCAGACTTTCCATTCCGGGTCACCACCTCTTCGCGGCCCCACAACCCCTTGAAGGTCGGCCCAATCAGTTTCGTGCCGTCCGTGGAATGGCACGCACTGCAAAAATTACGATACAGGTCCGCTCCCGTCAGCTCCACCACCTCGCGTACGAAAGCCTTGCCACTCGCCTTCAGCTGGATCTTCACTTCGGCCTTCCGAACCGCAGCCGCAATCTTAAGGATGCCCGGTCCGCTCCAGCGGATCCCCTCTCCCAGTTCGACCAACACATGCGCACTGGGGTTGAGCCTGTAAAACTTCTCCACCGGTTCGCCTCCCGGAAAAACCAGCTCCAGGGTGACGCAATCCGCGCCGGAAGAGCTCACCCTCTGCTCCACCCGAACTCCGTCCACTTCAAAAAGAAATGTCGGCTCTCCCGTCTGTGCATTCCGGCGGTACCCGCGGAAGAGAACCGAATCGGGAAGCGCATCAGGGTCGCGCAAACGAAACGGAACCGGGTCCATTCCAAGGGAACGGCGCGCTCCCAGAGGCTTGCAGCCGTTGCCCCCGCGGCCGTTGGTTTCCCCGTTAAAGTCGAGAAATCCCCCGAACCACACCTCCACAGGAGCGCACCGCATTCCGTCAAACGCGTAGTTAAATCCGCCGGGCATTCCCACGGCCACCATCCGGGCGGAGGCTCCTACCAACACACACCGCTGCACCACCGTTTTGTCCCGAACGACAACGTCCGTTTCTCTCTGAGCCAACGCCACTCCGCCGAGCAGGCACAGGAGGAGGCTGCTTATCTTTAAAAGTCTCATGGCAGCAGGTGGTTGAGGGTGTATGTGCCGCAGTTGTTCTCCAACGGAAGCCCGGAGCGCGAAGTGAGAACGGGCAACTGGATCTGATAAATAAACTCCGCCTTTCGTGGGAACCTAAGCGAAAGGACCGTCCGATCCGCAGACACGGCCACCTCCTCCACGGGGACGCTCATTTCATGGATTGGCTCCGACCCGTACCCGTCCCAGTAGTTGTACTGGTATTCGGTCACAGAAATGTCGCGGGGCAAAATGCCCCTCGAGTCCATGGGCAGCGTCAAAACCAGATCAAAGCCGGAACGGGTCAGCTCCATGCGCTGAATCTCAAAAGGCACCGCCCCGGGATCAAAGCGGACCACCTCGATTGCCGGATCGCCCGCAGTCCACCCCCGCCCGACGGACCCGACCCAGAGGTTGCCCTCGGGATCAAATGCCGTTGAATATGAAGCGCTTTTGAGGGGCCGGATGAACGGGAAGACGGCACCCTGATACTGCCCGCCCACCTTTTCCAGAAACACCCGCACCACGCTTCGGTGGCAGATGTCGGCAATGAACGCCTGGCCCCCAAACGGCCCGAACCCGGTTTTCGGCGCAAAGGAAGGATGCCCCGGAGAGTTCGTCAGGTCCCCATGAGCCAGCCACACCGCCGGGAGCTTTCGGAACTTGGTAAATTTCTCAGGGTCCAAGGGCGGAACCTCTCTGGGGATAAGCGCGTTGGTCTTGTAATCCAGGAGGCGCGGGGTGAGCCCGAACTCCGGGCGGTCCCAGAGCGAGGCTGGATGCCCAAGGAAATCGCCCTCCTCGACTTGGGTGAGATAGGAGGAAGCCACCCAGTCGCCCTGATTGTCGGTGATGAACAGTTCGTCCTTCGCGTTCATCCCAATCCCCGCGGGAGAACGCAGGCCCGAGGCGAACGGGGTGAGGTTTCCCGCGGCGTCCTTCTTCATCACCCATCCCCGGTAGCCGAGCGAGGAGGTCATCTGGTTGGGGTATCCCTTGGGTGCCGCGCTGAAATGGCCTCCCGCGCTCAGTCCGGTGGAGAAAAACAAATCCCCGCGCGAGTTCATCCGGGGCCCGTAGGCAAACTCATGGTAGTGACCGGAAAAACGAAAACGGTCCTCTGCCGTCTCGTACACGTCCGCAACCCCATCGTGATCCGTGTCGCGAAGCAAGGTGAGCTCGGGCTTCTGCATGACATAAACGCCCTCCCCGTCGGGGGCGACCTGAACGCCATTAGCCTCGTGGAGCCCCTCCGCAAACAGCGACCACTGTTCGTTCTTGCGCCGCCATACGCCGCCCGTCCGCGTGGACACATACACGGAGCCGTCAGGGGCGAATCCAAAACCCGTGGGTTCAAACCGGGACGGCATCGCGGGAGCAGGCACCGCGAGTTCCCTCACAGAGTACCCGTGGGGCATGGTGGGCGTTTCCTTGCGCCGGTAGAACGTAATCGTGAAGGACTCCTGGTTTGGATACAGGTTCTTGAGTGTGTCCCTCTGGTTCTGCTGGCCGTCGGTGGACAAGCGGCGGAAATCGGTCTGGCGCACCCAGTAGTTTAAATACTCGTCTGTCTGCCCGCTGGCCTTGATCGCAAAAAACAAGCGCTGCTGCTGTTCATCCACCGTTTCAAAGGTTTCCGCCACCTCCCAAGACAGGCCCGTCTTTTCGTCCGACAAACGGTACCGGAACCATACCTTTCCATCGCGCCCCTCGACTCCGACCCATTCATGACCGAGTTTGCGACGCGGCTTCTCTCCAAAAGTCCAGGGATCCGCCCTGAGCGAAAAGGACTTCAAGTTAGCAGTCCCGGGAACAAAGACGCCCGCCGCGTTCTCCTGCCCAAAGCGGCCGGTCCAGATCGACTGCATCGAAAACTGGTTCGGATCGTAAAGGTAGTGAATTCCATCAGCCGAACCCACCGCGATGCAGGGCCGTTTTCCGGGCTCAGGCGAGGGAACCTCGCGGACCACGAACCCTTTGGTGACGACCACTTCGTTTCCTTCCCCAAGTTGAAAACTCCCGACCGGAGATTCAGCAGCGGAGAGGCGGGAAAAAGCAACCACACTCGCGAGCAAGATTCCCCTCCAGAAGTTGGTGGAGAGTGAGAAGGAAGACAGGCGTTTGGGAAACATTTGTTTGAAGAACGACCGGGGTTGCGCGCCCAGTGAATAGTTCCCGGAAAAAACATTCTTAGGGCCTGAAACAACAAACCGGAATCGGCGAATGCGCCTCCGCCCCTTTTTTTACAGCAGGCGCAAGACGCTCTTTTCAGGGGGGCGAGCTCAAAAAGATGAGACAACTGTTCCGGCGGCAAAGCATTACTGCTGATTTTTTTCAGGGCTTCCACCCGCTTCAAGTGTGCGGGCAGATCCGGAATTAGAGGGGCTCCAGGGTGCACCGCTTGACCTCGAAGGCGGCGCCTTCGACTTGCAGACCGATAAACCCCTCGCTGAGGTTGGCGCCGGCGGCCTTGTTCACTTCCTTGCCATTCACGATGATCGTGACGCCGTCCCTGTCACAGACGCAGGTGAAGGTGTTCCACTCGCCGACAGGCTTTTCGGCGCTTTCGCCGGGTCGGCCGATGCGGTAGCCGCGGACCGCGCCCGTATTCTTGTCCTTGAGTTCCGTGCCGTCCTTAACCGTGGCGCCGTTCCAGAAATAGAAGTCTCCCTGCCGGTCGTGCATGCCCTGGCACTCGATGCTCTTCGGCCAGACAGCGTCGGGCGGGGTCATGTGGACGATCACTCCGGTATTACCGGGCTTGGTGAAGCGCCATTCCACCGTGAAGCGATATTGCTTGTAGCTCTTCTCAGTGCGCAGGAAGCCGCTGGGCTTGCCGGTGCATACGAGAAGGTCGTCCTTGATACTCCAGGTGTCCTTGGAGGTTGCTTCCGGAAAAGCGACCCAACCGAGGGTGTCCTTGCCGTTGAAGAGCTCGGCTTTGGCAGTGGGCGTGATAGCGTCGGCGGAGAAGACAGGGGCGACTGCCGACAGAAAGAGGGCGGCCACGAGGGGTAGGCGTGCGGGATACATCGGTGCAACCTATGCGTTTGCAAACATGCATTGAAGGAAAAACAACGGATGCACACGCTGCTTCACAAAACACGCCTGGCTCACGTTTTATCGAGAAGCATTGCGAACTCCTTCCCCAATTAGGCAATGCATAGACATACTCGTTTTCCAAAATCGCCTCCTAAGTCCGCCTTGCCCGCCGGATAATACTTCGAACGCTTCCGCCCCATGAAACCATCCACACTCTCGCGCCGTCGTTTTTTGCGGAGCACCGCGGGCTCCCTCATCGCATTGCCCTTTCTTCCCTCTTTGGATTTCCGCGCATTCGCGCAGGAAAAGTCGACCACGCCTCCAAAACGCATGGTCTTTCTAGGATTCGGCTATGGCGTCACAAATGAGACGTGGTTTCCGGAGCTCACACAAACCGGATCCGATTACACCCTGCCTCCGGGTCTGACCCCGCTGGAACGCCACCGGAAAGACTTCACCGTCGTCCAAGGGTGCACGAACAAATTCGCCAACGAGGCGCATTGGGGCAGCACATTCTGGCTCACCGGCGCCAACCGTTACGCGGAGCCGGGCCAGAGTTTCCACAACTCCATTTCTGCGGATCAGGTAGCCGCAGGCCTTCTCGGGAACGATACGCGCTACGCCTCCATTCAACTCAACACCCCGGACGTCCAAAATTCCGGCCATGGACCGGGGCTCTCGCTGGCCTGGGATCAACGAGGCAAACCCGTGGCTGGTCTTGATAATCCTGTAGTCGCCTACCACCGACTGTTCTCCGACGACTCGCTCCCTCTGGAACAACGCCAGGCCGCCCTCCAGCAAAAACGCAGCGTACTCGATACCGTCCTCGAAGACGCCCGACGCGTCCAACGGGGACTGAGCAAGTCCGACACTGACAAACTGGACGAATATTTCCAAAGCATCCGCGACATCGAAACACGTCTGGGCAAAGACGAGCAATGGCTCACGGTTCCGAAAGCAAAAGCGCCGATGCCAGAGCCCAAACCAGGACTCGCCGGCCGTGAGGAAATTAAAGTGATGTACGACCTGATCGTGGCCGCACTTCAAACCGACGCCACGCGAGTAATCACCTACCGCCAGCCCGTTCAGACCCTGCTGGCAAGCCTCGGGTCCAAAGTCGCGTCCCACGACATGAGCCACTACACGCCCGGGGAGCGCACAGAAGCTTCCCAAAAACGGGATGCCGCCCAGAGCGAACTATTGGCCGGACTTTTCGATAAACTCAAAGCGGTTAAGGAAGCAGATGGATCTTCCTTATTTGATCACAGCTGCGTTGCCTACGGCAGCAACATCCGCTCAATCCATTATCTGGACAACTGCCCAACCGTCCTTGCCGGCGGGGCCGCGCGCCTCAAGCTCGGCCAACACATCGTCCTGCCCAAAAACACGCCCCTCGCCAATGTCTGGCTGACGTTACTACGCGGCATCGGAGTGCCGGCAGAACGCCACGGCGACAGCACCGGTGTAGCGAAGGAACTGCTCGCCTAAGGCCTCCACTCCCGAGCCACCCAGACGATGAAACGCGCCCCTTGGCTTGCCGCCTTTTTCCTGGCGGCCACACCGGCCTTTCCTGCGAATGAAGCAGTCGTTCCAGAAAAACACCGTGAGTTCTTCGAGAGCTACTGCACCGAGTGTCACAACGCCGATAAACAAAAAGGCAAACTGCGCCTCGACAACGTTTCGCTAAAACTCGACTCCGTAGAAAGCGCCGAGCGTTGGCAGAAAATTCTAAACCAGATCAATTCCGGAGAAATGCCTCCGGATGAGTCCAAACAACCAGAACAAGGAGCGAAAACCGAATTCCTCGACTCCGTTGCCAACACCCTCGTGGTCGCCCGGAAAACACTCAGCGATCAACACGGCAACATCACGATGCGCCGCCTGAACCAGCGGGAATACAAAAACACAATTCGCGAACTACTGGGCGTGGAAATCGATGTTCATGATCTGCCAAAGGACGGCGGATCCGGAGCCTTCGACACGGTGGGGGCCGCGCTGTTTATGTCATCCGATCAGTTCGAACAATACCTGGCACTGGGCCGCCGAGCGGTCGATGACAGCTTTGCTCGCGCACTCGGGGTGTCAGCCCAACAAAAGGAATCCCCGCCCAGGACGATCACAGAGCGCCGCGAGGTCGAGTTACACGCCAAAGCAAAGGTTGGTGGCACCTACAACGGCTATTACAAAGGTGGGTACAGTGTGGCAAAAGCCTACCTCGACAGCGACCGGAGCAAGCCACCCAGCGCTTTTGGCAAAGGCATCGCCGATGAGGTAGAAGCAAAGTTCCGCGTAAGAGTCTTCGACGAGCACGGGCCGTCCTTTGAGCGCTACCTAAACGATCCTCTCACGCAGAAAGGTGCGTACCTCAACATTTTCAACGTCAACACCGAGGAAGCAATCACCCTGCCTCCTGATCAACCTTCGGGCTGGCTCAAAACAAAACATGAAGTCGAAAACGTCGAGCCAGGCAGATACAAACTGCGCTTCCGAATTGGTTCTGTAAAAGGCACTCCGGTAGAGAGGCATTTTGTCGCCCTCGGAAGCCGTTCCTCTGGAACAGAGGATTTCAGCTTGATGCACACCTTTCAGATTAGCGGAACAATCGAAGAACCGCAGATCATCGAAGTCCCGGTAAACATCACCGGGAACGGCCCGCGCACTTTTGTGGTCCGCGAAAAACGCGATGTGAAGCTCGACAATGAAATCTACACCGCTGCGCGTAAAGTCACTGGTGTCGGCCCTGAACCGGCGCTCTGGATTGATTGGGTGGAATGGGAGGGGCCAATCGCGGAGCCCAACCCTCCGGCGATTGCCGAGTTGTTCGTAGCGCAGAATCCGGAAACACCGGAGAATCAGACCGCGCGAGCGCTCCTCGAGCGCTTCGCCGTGCGCGCCTTTCGGGATCTCAAACCGGAACCCGCCTACATGGACCGGCTCATGGAGTTGTTTCAGGTCCGGCGCAAAGCTGGTGATTCTTTTCGTGATGCGCTGAAAGAGCCCCTGAGCGTTGTCCTCGCCTCTCCCGGATTTTTGTATCTTGCCGAACCGAGTTCGGGCCCAACCCGTCGCCGCCTCACACAGCGCGAATTCGCAAGCCGTCTCGCGTATTTCATCTGGAGCGCTCCACCGGATGCGGAGTTACTGGCCCTCAGCCGAAAGGGAGACCTGGCTAAACCCGAGATCCTCTCGAAACAACTCGACCGGCTGATAGAAGACCCGCGGAGCTCGGCTTTTGTGAACGCCTTTGTTCACCAGTGGCTCGGTCTGGACCGTCTCGACTTCTTCCAGTTTGATACGAAAGTACACCGCGCTTTTGACGAGGGCACCAAAGCTGCCGCCCGGACGGAGGTATACGAGACTTTTGCGTCTCTTTTGCAGAACCACAAAAGCCTGAAACACCTGCTCAAGTCCGACTTTGTGGTCATCAACGGACTGTTGGCGAATTATTATGGCATCCCAGACGTCAGCGGGGACGCCTTCAGGCCTGTAAAACTAGCTCCGGACTCTCCTCGTGGCGGGCTCCTCGGAATGGCCGCGATCCAAGCGATGGGCAGCAACGGCAAGGAATCCAGCCCAGTCGAACGGGGAGCGTGGGTCCTTCGGAAACTCCTGCACGAGCCCCCGCCTCCTGCTCCGCCGAATGTGCCGCAACTTTCGCGCCTCGAGGGAAAACTCCTCACCACGCGTGAGCGCCTGACGGCGCATCAGGAACAGCCACAGTGCGCCTCTTGTCACCGCAAAATTGACCCCATCGGTTTCGGTTTGGAAAATTTCGACGCCGTCGGCAAGTGGCGGACAGAAGACGGATACGAAAAGAAGGGCGTGGGAAATAAAAAGTGGCCCATCGAACCCGCGGGTGCGTTTCACAACGGGCCTGCCTTTAAGGATTACTTCGAACTGCGGGATTTGATCGCTGCGAAACCGGAGCGGATCGCAAGAGGGCTCACCGAGGCGCTGATCGAGTTTGGATTGGGACGCCCCTTTGGGTTCTCCGACGAAGACCTCGCTGTTCGGATTTTGGAACAATCCCAGAAGCAAGATTTCGACGTCAGAACCTTCCTTCACGCCTTGGTAGAAAGCCCCGATTTCCAGATGAAATAACCCCGATGCACAAAACAACGCCACTCCTTCTCACGCTTACCCTGCTCACGACAAGTGTAATGGCGCAAAGCGCGGCCAAAGGAACTGTTCTTGTGAAAGCTGATTTCAGCAACGATGTCGTCGATAAAGCGATGTTTGGAATCTCTTCCTGGAACATCCCGGAGACGTGGGAACTCAGGGACGGCGCGCTTGCCAGTATCTATGACTCAAAACAGCACCCCGGAAAAGCACACGGCACCTCTATTAGCCCGCGAATCAAAGCGAGGGACGTCAGGGTCTCCTACCGTGTGAAATTTGAAGCCGAATCGGCGCGTCTTTCGATGCTGATTAACACACCTTTCCCTGCAAAAACAGGAATTCCCGTGTGGCACATCGGAGACGTGTATGCTCGTCTTCCGCGGAATCCAACGGACCCAGTTGTCTCCATCGTAGAGCGTGATTTCACGTACGATGAAAACGATCCACGCCTGGTCGGGAAGAAAAAGGACCACGGTCCGGCGGACATCTTTAAGCCTTACCTCGCCTACTCCGCGCCCGGTATCAGCTGCAAATCTCCCGCCGCTTTAGTAAAAGGACAATGGCATCAATTTGTGGTGGAGAATGTCGGGACCCAGTGGACTCTCTGGATCGATGGAAAAGAAGTTCTGACGCAGGTGATGAAGCATTCGGATGCAGAAAAGGAGACCGTTGCTTTCATCGCGTTTGCGCCATTGCTTTTGGACGATATCGTGATTGAGGAATTGCCACGTTAGGCCTGTTGGCAAGTGCCCCGCGGGTGTTGTTTGAGGGAGAATTTTCCGAAGCGGATTGAGCGTCGGTGGCGCTTCTCATCACCGCTGTCCCAAACGGCGCAAAACTCGCCGGGGGAGGTCTCAATAAGCGTAGGGTAAGAATTGTGGATGCCGGCGTCGAAGAACGTCTGCTCACCGCTCCAGGTGCCGTTTGCAGGCTTCAGCTTGTAGCGCAGCGCCATGCGGCTCCACGCTGGACCGTCGTTGTAGACGTAGAGTTGCGAGCCGGTACGCGATTGGCCGAACCAACCTTCCGAAACGCTGTTGTAGAGCTCCGGTTCCTCCTGAGCCACACTCCACGTCTTGCCTCCATCGGTGCTTTTGCTGGACCAGGCGCGGGGAGGATTGAGAGCGCCGCCCTCCTTGCCGCCTTCGGAAGTTCGCATTACCATCTTGAGGTGCTGCTGCTCGTTGAGGATCGCGATCTGGCCTTCGTGCAGGAATATCTTCCCGGGCTCCGGTTGCGGCACATATCCCCCGAGGCTCCAGTCGAGCAGGCTGGTGCTGCGCAGCACGAAATGCTCGCGCTGACCCAGAGGGTCCGCGCGCTTGGTGTTCCGGTGCGCGGGCAGCAGATATACGGGCTGTCCGTTTTCAACAATCCGCTGAATTTCGCCTAGAATGACGAGCGGGCCGGTGTAATGCATCGCCAGTTCCACTGGATTCCACGAACGGCCCCCATCGCCGCTGTAGGCTGCCGCGAGATGCGAGTCCTCGCTGTCTCCATAGTTCAGCGGGCATCGCATCGCAAAACACCAGATGATCTGTTGCCCTGGCGGTTTGTAGAGCACCGCATTACAGTAGGCAAACTGCATCGCGCCATGTCGCTGCTCATGGTCAAAGATGGCACTCGGAATGCTCCAGGAGGCGCCGTCATTGCTGGAGACAATCGCATCGATGCTCCCCATGTCCCCTTTGCCTGCGATCCCCTTCTGATAGGCGACGACGAGATGCTTTTCCTTCCACAAGGCTATGGTGGGCTGACCAAGGAGCGAGGCCCTTGGTTCCTGGTCGGCAGCACGTACAATCCGCACGTCGCGGATGTAGCCAGTGCTTTGGGCGTTGGTAACTTCGTCTCTCGCCGAGAATGCGCACATCGGCGCGAGCAGCATTGATGAGAGGAGGGCGAGGGGTGTGCTTTTCATGGATGTGGTTCCTGTCTGTCAGATGGCATTGTTCCTAGGGAGTACGCGAGGGAAGTCGTTAGTCGTATGCGCCAGATGAGCGGAGCGGGGTCACCATTTGGAGGAATGATTGCAGAACTGCAAAAACTCATATGCCGACCAGCCTATCAAGGTCAGTGTGTGTCGTCTTGCACTCGCAGCTTGTGGACTATACTGCACAAGAAACAACGGGCGCAGCTGGCGACCTGCCGTTAGTTTGCACAAGGGACTGATTTAGAGGGTGATGGCCCAAGACACTTGCATATTCGGTGGGGAATGGCCGCGGGTTAAGACAATAAACGGGGACTTCCGGGCGCTGGTAAAAGCTCTCGTTACCCAGCTCAAGGGTACAGCATTGAAGGCGAGGAGTGCGTGTAGAAGACTAGCGGGGATGGGTCCTTGAGGGCGCGCTCTTCCGGGGCTCCACTTGGCTGGCATGCGCGGCGAGATATTCTAGGAATGCGACGGCTGGCGGTGACAGCCGCTTTCCGAGGAGCGTCACGGAATACCAGTTTGAGTGGATCGGAAAACCGGCCACATTAAGGACGGCCAGAGAGTCCGCGGCGTAGTGCTCGCCCAAAGCATGAAGGGAGATCACGGAGAGCCCCATTCCTCCAGCAACCGACTGTTTGATCGCCTCGTTGCTCCCGAATTCGAGGCGCACCGTTGGTTGGAAATTTTGCTCGGCAAAGAACTTGTCGCAGGCGAGACGCGTCCCCGAACCGCGCTCTCTCAGAATAAACCTTTCCTGCGCGAGTTGTTGCAGCTCAACGCGACGCTTCCTAGCAAGCGGGTGCCCGCAGGGCGCAATCAGCACAAGCGGATTGGCCATGAAAATGCGCTTTTCCACATCCAAATCAGCCGGGGGCATGGACATCACGTAACAGTCGTCCAGATTCCCGCGAAGGCGGTTTACAATTCCCTCCCGATTCAGAACCTCCAGAGAGACTTCAATCTCAGGATACTCCCTGCAAAAAGCACCAAGCAGTCTCGGAATGAAGTATTTCGCCGTGCTCACCACAGAAACCCGGAGCTGCCCGCGCGTCATCCCTCGCATCTCAGCGATCCTTTGCTCGAACGCCGACCACTCTCCGACCATGGCGCGCGCAGACCTTGCCAACTCCTCCCCTGCGGCTGTAAGAGCGAGGCGCTTGGAGGTGATTTCATAAAGCGGCAGCCCGACGCTCTCCGCGAGTTCCCGAAGCTGCATGGACACCGTGGGCTGGCTCACATGCAGCCAGCGGGCAACCCCCGTGACGCTCCGGGTTTCGGTCAACGCGAGGAAGAGTTGGAGTTGCCGGAAGGTGACGTTCATATTCTTTTGGTTATGATATGCTGCATTTAAATCGATTATGGATTATAAATGCAAGGCGATAGGCTCCGCCACCAACTCGGAGCCTTCACCATGCAAAACCTCGTAGACCCAGCGATCCTGTTCTTTGTCCTCGGCGCTCTGGCCGGCGTCCTCAAGTCCAACCTCGAGATTCCTCCGCAAATCTCCCGCTTCCTATCCCTGTACCTGTTGATGGCACTCGGATTGAAAGGCGGGTTCGCTCTCTCTCATTCCGGGTTCACCTCTCAGGTCGTCAGCAGCCTTGGATGCGCCGTCTTCCTTGCGATTGCCATTCCTGCAGCGGGCTACCTGCTTTTGAAGCGCATGGTCTGCGGCTTCGATGCAGCCGCGATTGCAGCCACCTACGGTTCGGTGAGCGCAGTGACTTTCATCACCGCAACCCAATACCTGGAAACACACGATCTCGCGTACGGCGGTCACATGGCCGCTGCGATGGCGCTGATGGAATCACCGGCTATCGTGATGGCGGTGCTGTTTGCCAACGCGCTGCGCAAACAGGGCGCACCCGGATCAGCCGTAATCTCGACATCGCTGGAAAATCCAGCGTCAGGCCCTGCGCAACCAACCGGCTTTGGATCCGTCTTCAAGATCCTGCATGAATCTTTGACCGACGGAGCCCAGATTCTGCTGCTTGGCTCGATGGTGGTGGGCTTCGTGACAGGAGACACTGGCAAAGCAGCCATGAAGCCCTTCTCCGGAGATCTCTTTAAAGGAATGCTCGCCTTTTTCCTTCTCGATATGGGGCTCATGGCGGCCAGAAACGCGCTCCAAGCGAAGGGCACCTCGCCTTGGGTGATCGCGTACGCGGCTCTAGGCCCGGTGGTGCACGCGGCAGCGGCATTGGGAGTTTCGCGGCTTGCCGGGCTCTCCCAGGGGGACGGTGCGCTGCTCATGATCCTCTCGGCGAGCGCCTCCTACATTGCCGTGCCGGCCGCCCTCAGATTCGCCATCCCCGAGGCGCGTCCGGCTCTCTACTTCGGCATGTCCCTCGGCGTGACCTTCCCGCTCAACATCCTGGTTGGGATTCCTGTTTACGTGTACGCCGCCCGACTGGCTCTGCGCTAGAACTGAAATGTAAGTGCCGGCATCTGGCGTTGCAAAAGATTGCCACCCGCATCGTAGACAAACTTCGTCGCCGCCCCATCGGGCAACGCCTGTTGGATCATGCGGTTCAAAGCGTAGTAGACATAGCTCGTGGTGCGGTTCAGTTCATCCGTGCTGCTTGTGAGGTTTCCGGAAACGTCGTATAGGGACACCGCAGCGCCGCCCGCTGCATTCCATGTGATCACGGGCTTACCCTGCAAATCAGTAAAGGTTGTGCTCTGCACTCCGGTGGTTCCCAGAACCGTCGTCACGGAGTGATGATCCGCGGAATACTGATACGCCGTGGAGCGCACGGAAGCGCCATTGGGGTTCTTGAGTTCAACCGTCAGCGGACGTTAACTGTATAACGCAATGTTACACCCGCGTCTGGTGTAGAAACAACGACCTGCTGCTGTGTGGCAAAAGTGCCTCCATTTATGCTAAGTACTGGAGCTTTTGGGGCAGTACTTTGCTGAGCCATCACCAGCCCCCAGGGAAGTACGAGGGTCAATACTGAGGCTGCTTTTAGGGCTCCAAAGAAGCGGCTTTGGACGGAGGGTTTTGAGGTATTTACGAGCATGGCGTTGGGCGTCGAGCATGGTTCTTGGGGATCCACCTCGACCGCTGTATATCGGTGCTGACTCGCGCCCCGCGTGTACGCCAATTTTCCAATTTCCCCTGAGGTTTCGTACCCTTGAGGTGGTGCGCACTAAATGTCTCTCTCTGCTGACTCTGATGCCGTGTCTCTTGGCATTGAGCTCAGCCTGATAAAACAACCCCTGGCTAGGTTGAGTGACAAATTGTTGTCGTCGCCAAAATGGAGAATTTCGCCGCGCATAAGATCTCCGCTTGGAGGGCTTCCGGTACCAACATCGGGCCGATGGAATCAAAAAAGCCCTGTTCAATGGTCCACTTTCTTACCCGGTGATGTGTTGTGTCACCGATCCTGAAGCAATTGCGCAATGCACCGGAACGGTCGCGCGGTGGATGGAACCTTTGAATTCAAGTCTTGAAGAATCGATCAGCGCACGCTGCCAAGCTTGCTTTCGAAGCGCGGTTTGGGAAGCCTCTGATGGTCCCCATGGGTGCCGCATTACAAACCTTTCTAGCCCGCTCCCTGAGTACCCTCTCGCTTTGGGGCGTGTGCGCGGCAACCATGTACTGGGCCTACGAACCCGGCCTCCGGATCCTTATCGGGGGGCTCATCCTTACAGGGTTGATGGAGTTCTACTCGATGCTCGCCTCGGCGGGCTTCCCGCATTTCCGGCGCACCGGACTGTTTCTGGGGGCCGTGCTGACCGTTGGGGCTCTCTCCCTAGGCTCACTCAAGGGCGCTGATGCCGCGTTTATTTTTGAAACCTCTGCGCTGCTTCTGGGCATACTGTGGATCTTCATCCGCCAGATTTTTCACCGCAATCCGGACACCAACCCGGCTGCGGCCGTCGGCTATACCCTGCTGGGCTTAATCTACATCCCTTTTCTGGCCGCCAGCACTATCAACCTGCTTTATCTTACGCCGAGGGCCGCCGACGGCCATTTGACCGGACATTACTACCTGCTGTTTCTCGCGGTCGTGACCAAGATGTCAGACTGCGGCGCCTACCTAACGGGCTCGCTGATTGGCCGGCATCCGATGATTCCCCGGATTTCGCCGAAAAAGACCTGGGAAGGCTTCGCGGGCGCCCTCGCCCACTCGGTGATTGCCGCCGTTGTGCTCGTGAAAGTTTTCCCTACCCAACTCTCTCTCATCGCCTCTCCCCTGCACGCCGCGATCATCGGTCTGGTGCTCGGATTCGTCGCCGTTCTCGGCGACCTCGCGGAATCACTTGTCAAACGGTCCACGCACACCAAGGACTCGGGCAGCATGCTTCCCGGAATTGGCGGGGCGATGGATCTGATAGACTCCCTGCTTTTCACCGGTCCCCTGCTCTATTTGTATCTGCGTTACGCCACCGCTCTCTGATGTCAGACGCCGCTTCATCCCAGACATTCACAAGACGCCGCGTGGTCATTCTCGGCTGCACGGGCTCCATCGGACAGTCCGCCCTTAAAGTTGCGGCCGACATTCCTGAGCGCATGGAAGTGGTTGGCCTCGCCGCCTCTAAAAGTGTCGGCCCTTTCGTGGAACAGGTGCGCGCATGGCGCCCAAAGTGCGCCGCACTTGCAGACGCGGCGGCGGCAGCGGAGGCCCGCGCGCTACTGGGCTCGTCAGGCACGGAAATTCTGGAGGGCGAAGCCGGGCTATGCGCGTTGGCCACGCTGCCCGAGGCCGACCTCGTTCTCATTGCCATTGTGGGGACCGGCGGATTGCGCCCAGCGCTCGCAGCAATCGAAGCGGGCAAGGACATCGCCGTCGCGTCGAAGGAGATCCTGGTCATGGCGGGGGCGGTTGTGATGGAGGCCGCCCGCCGCAAAGGAGTGCGCGTCCTTCCCGTGGACAGCGAACACAACGCCATTTTTCAATGCCTCGAAGGCCGCCGACCGGAGGAGGTTTCGCGGCTCCTGCTGACAGCAAGCGGCGGGCCCTTCCGCACGTGGCCGGCGGAGGCTCTCTCGACGGTGACGCCGGCGCAGGCCCTGAAACACCCGACATGGGACATGGGACGCAAAATCTCAATTGATTCCGCGACACTCTTTAACAAGGGCCTCGAGATGATCGAAGCGCGCTGGCTTTTCGACATTCCCATGAAGCGAGTGGAGGTCGTGGTGCATCCGCAAAGCATCATCCACTCCATGGTGGAATTTGTGGACAGCTCGGTCCTGGCACAATTGTCCGCCACGGACATGTGCTTTCCGATTCAGTACGCGGTGACGTGGCCCGAGCGAGTGCCAAACCGGTTGCCTCCGCTGGATTTCGCCCGCCTTTCCAAGCTCGAATTCGAAGCGCCGCGCACCGCTGACTTCCCCGCGATCAACCTGGCCCGTCAAGCCGGGGAACAGGGCGGCACGCTCCCCGCGGTGCTGAACGCGGCGAACGAAATTGCCGTGGACACCTTTCTGGCAGGGCGTTGCTCCTTTCCTGCAATCTGGGAAACGGTGGCCGCCGTGATGGAGTCGCACCGCCATGAAACGCATCCGGGTTTGGACGAAATCCTTCACGCGGATTCCGACGCGCGAGTCGCAGCGGCGGCCGTGCTGGCAGCCAGACACCGCGCCTAACGACCCCGAGGCCGGCCGGCGTTGCGCTATTTGGCGGCCAGCGAGTCTTCCACCTGTTCGCAGATGGAGTGCAGAAGGAACTTGTGCCCCTCTTGGATCCTTGCAGTCATCGACGAGGGAACGATGAGTTCGACCTCGGCAAGACCTCGGCATTTTCCCCCGTCCTTGCCGAGCAGTGCAAGCGTGCGAACCCCGGACGCGCGGGCCGTCTCCAGAGCTTGATGAATATTGGCAGACTGGCCGCTCGTTGAAATGGCCACCAGCACGTCGCCGGGCTTGCCAAAGGCCTCCACCTGCCGGGCAAAACTGCGCTCGTATCCGTAGTCGTTTCCAAGGGCGGTGAGCAGGCTGCCGCAGGCGCTCAAGTTGATGGCGGGGTAAGCCTTGCGATCACGCACAAACCGGCATGTGTATTCCGTGGCAAAGTCCGCCCCGTCGGCCGCGCTACCGCCGTTTCCGCAGACCAGGAGCTTCCCCCCAGCCAGCAGGCAGTTGCGAACCAACTCAGCCGCCGTCAGCAACGCGGGTTCCAGAGATCGAATCCTTTCCAAGGTTCCGACTGCATCATCAACCGCTTTCTGAAAGACGCTCATATCCAAGGATAAAACCGGACCATTAAAAACGGCACGCACAAACAACTGTCCGCCCTATTCCTCCATCGGAGCGCAGGCGCAGAACAAATTGCGGTCGCCCCAGACGTTGTCGATGCGGCCCACAGACGGCCAGAACTTGCGCTCCTTCACCCAGCGCGCTGGAAACGCGGCTTGCTCGCGTGAGTAGGGACGCTCCCATGCGTCAGAACAAACGACCACCGCGGGATGCGGCGCGTTTTTGAGCACATTGTTTGCGCGGTCGGCAGAGCCGTTTTCGACCGCGGCCATCTCTGCGTGGATGAGAATCATCGCCTCGCAAAACCGGTCCAGCTCGTCCTTGGACTCGCTCTCCGTGGGCTCCACCATCAACGTGCCGGCAACGGGCCAGCTCAAAGTGGGCGCGTGGAAACCATAGTCCATCAGACGCTTCGCAACATCCTCAGCCGTGGTCGCCTTGAAGCCCCGCAGGTCAAGAATGCACTCGTGCGCAACCCACCCCGAACTTCCCTTGAAGAGCACCGGAAAATACGAGTCGAGACGCCTGGCGATGTAGTTGGCATTCAAAATCGCCAGCATGGTCGACTCCTTCAGGCCGTCGGCGCCCATCATGCGGAGGTACATCCACGGAATCACGAGGATACTGGCGCTGCCCTGGGGAGCCGCGCAGACAGCGCTGACGCGGTCGGAGGAACCGCCGCGATGCACCTCGGGAAGGAAAGGCACCAGCTGCGGGGCGACTCCAATCGGACCAACCCCGGGTCCGCCGCCGCCGTGCGGAATGCAGAACGTCTTGTGCAGATTCAGGTGGCAAACATCCGCGCCAAAATCCCCTGGCCGGCACAAGCCGACCTGTGCATTCATGTTGGCGCCATCCATATAGACCTGGCCGCCGTGCTGGTGGATCAGCGTACAAATCTCGCGGATCCCCTCCTCGAACACCCCGTGGGTGCTGGGATAGGTAATCATCAAGGCCGCAAGTTTGTCGCTATGAAGCTCCGCCTTGGCCCTGAGATCCGCGACGTCGATGTTTCCGTCTGAACTGCAGGCAACGCCCACCACGCGCATTCCTGCCATCACAGCGCTGGCAGGGTTTGTTCCGTGGGCGCTCAAAGGAATCAAACAAACGTCCCGCTGCGGTTCGTTGCGGGAGAGATGATAGGCGCGGATGACGAGCAGGCCAGCGTACTCTCCCTGCGAACCCGCGTTAGGCTCGAGGCTCACGGCGGCGAACCCCGTGATTTCAGCGAGCCATCCTTCAAGCTGGGATATCATTTCCCGATATCCGGCAGCCTGTTCCGGCGGACAAAACGGGTGCAACCCTCCAAACTCGGGCCAGGTCACAGGCAGCATCTCGCTCGTAGCGTTGAGCTTCATGGTGCACGAACCGAGGGGAATCATGGAGTGCACCAGAGAGATGTCCTTCGCCTCGAGGCTCCGCATGTATCGGAGCATTTCCGTCTCCGTGTGATACTTGTGGAAGACAGGATGAGTAAGGAAGGAAGTCGTCCGGAGCTCCAGTCTCCCCGCAGCCTCCAGCGCCCCCGGGATCAAAGAATCCAAAGACTCCTCCAATGAAACGCCGAAAACCTTTAGAAGATCGGCGACATCTTCAAGCGTTGTGGTCTCGTCGAGGGAGATTGCAACGCCCTCCTGCATGCTTCGGAGATTGAACCCGGCGCGCGAAGCATCCGCCAGCAACGCGTCCCTTTCACTTTGAGGAAGAAGTACATGCAGGGTGTCAAAAAAACGGTCGGCGTGCAGGCGGCGGCCCGAACGAGACAGACCGAGGGCCAGAACCTGCGCCAGGCCGTGCACCCTGCGGGCGATCGCCTTCAACCCTTCCGGGCCGTGGTAAACGGCATACATGGAGGCGATCACCGCCAGCAGCACCTGGGCCGTGCAGATGTTGCTCGTGGCCTTGTCCCTGCGGATGTGCTGCTCGCGGGTCTGCAACGCGAGGCGGTACGCCGGCCTGTCCTGCGCGTCGTGGGAAAGCCCCACAAGGCGTCCGGGCATGAGTCGCTTATAGGCTTCCCGCGTAGCGAGATACGCGGCGTGGGGCCCCCCAAATCCCATGGGTACACCAAAACGCTGGGTCGATCCCACGGCGATGTCGGCCCCCCATTCCCCCGGGGGCTGGATCAGTGTCAGGGCCAGCGGATCCGCTGCTGCGATGACCAGAGCACCAGCAGCATGCGCCGTTTCTGCAAACTGCTTGAAGTCGGCGATTCTCCCGAAAGTGTCGGGCACCTGAACCAGCGCGGCGAAAACCCCCGTTGGGAGGCTGTCCTTTTGAGCATCACCAACCAAAACCTTTATGCCCAAGGCCTCTGCCCGCGTGCGCACAACCGCCAGGGTCTGCGGATGGCAGCCAAGGTCGACAAACACAGAAGTCGGATCCGAAAGTTTGGTGGCGGCCATAGCCATTCCAACGGCTTCGGCCGCAGCGGTGGCCTCGTCCAGCATCGAGGCGTTGGCGATGTCCATGCCGGTGAGGTCGGTGACCATGGTTTGAAAGTTCGCCAGCGCCTCCAGCCTGCCCTGCGCAATTTCCGCCTGATAAGGAGTATAGGCCGTGTACCAGGCCGGATTCTCCATAATGTTCCGCAGGATGACCGGCGGCGTCACGCAGTCTGAATAGCCTTGTCCAAGAAAGCTCTTCTTCAGCTGGTTCCGGGCGGCGAGGGCCCGGAGTTCGGAAATCGCCGAATGCTCGCCCGAGGCGGCCGGAAGGTTCAGGGGCTTTCGGAAACGAATGTCAGCCGGGACCGTGACATCTATCAGCGCGTCCAAGGACGGCAGGCCCAGATGCTGCACCATCGAAGCGATTTCCGCTTCATCAGCCCCCAAGTGTCTGCGTTTAAAAGCATCCAAAGGGCGCTGCAGAAGGGCGGCCGAAAAAGACGCGTTTTTCTCCAATGTCTCGTGCATCCATACAGACTGAAGACTAACCAGCGAGACTGGCAAGAGCGGATGGCAGGGCACCCGCGGTCGGTTATTCCAGGGCCGAGGCGGCTGGATGGTTGCTCTTTTTGGGCCTCTGCCAACTCGACCCATCCTGCCTTGCGACCCGCTACGATTCATTTTGATGGACCTTGCGGTTTTTGTCTTGCGAACGTGACCTTCCAACCTAAGGTTTTGCTATTCGCAGGCAGCCTATGGAGGGCACAAGCCTGTGCTCTTTCAAAGGATATGATGAATTCGAGTGAAAGCGGTGAGAGGACGAGCCCAGAGCCCATTGCCTCTGAAAAGGTGACGTTTGAGCGCAAAGTGTTTTTTCTAGATTTGAAGGAAAACCAGCGCGGGCGCTTTTTGAAGATCACGGAGGATGTCGGTGGCCGCCGGGACACCATCATGCTTCCGGCTCCGGCGTTCCGTGAGTTTTTGGAAGCACTGCAGCGATTGGTTGAGTTCGAGGAAAAGCTCTAGCCCGCAACGGGAAGAGTTAGTTCCTTTTGGATAACAAACGGTTGGCGCCAGCCAACCATCTTGTTTTGTTCAGTGCGTTAGGCAGCCTAGTAAGGAACGTTGGATAGCATCCAATTGAGGTAAGCTTCGGACCCTGACTCAGGAGACAGCACCAGAAACTCTGGAACTTCGTAGGAATGGAGCTCCGTTAATCGGACCTCCAAGCGGTTCAGGCACCCTTCCGAAGTCTTTAAAATCCCCGCGACCTCGACAGAACTCTCGACGTTTCCCTTCCAGCGGTAGACGGACTCGACACCCGGGAAAAGATTGGCGCACGCCGCAATCCGTTCCTCAACAAGAACGTTCACGATACGCCTGGCCTCCTCAATACTGGGAAAGGTCACCAAAACTATCGCCGCTTTTTTGGCGCGCATAGGGACAGAAGGGAAGTACGGTCACGAAGACGCGCCTACAGACGCGCCGACCGTTCCGAAAGAGCGCCCCGAAGTGGCGCGTGCAATCCAGCCTCCCCCGAGAACCTCGTCACCGGAGTAGCAAACAGCCGCCTGACCCGGAGTCACTGCGCGCTGCGGTTCGCGCAGCACGACACGGGCCTTTCCATTCTCCCCGGGGTGCACGGTGGCGTCGGCACCTGGATGGGCGTAGCGGATCTTCACATTGCACTCAAAAGAACCGCCCGTCACGGCGGCGTCAGTGTTCCAGATACAGTGGTCGATCTCAAACTCATCCACAACCAAGTCTTCCGCCTCCCCCACCACGACGCTTCTGGACTCCGGATCGATGTCGATCACGTACATCGGCTTGGGCGAGCCTCCCGGCAGTCCTTTGCGCTGGCCGATGGTAAACATTTCGATGCCCTCGTGATCGGCAAGCCGGTTTCCATGCTTGTCGAAAATCCCGCCGGGCCTGAACTGGTCTGTTCCGAGGTGGCCCTTTAGGAAGGCCTTGTAGTCATTCCCCGGAACAAAGCAAATTTCCTGACTGTCGACCTTGTCCGCGGTCTTGAGCCCCAGCTTGCGGGCGATGGCCCGGATTTCCCCCTTCTCCAAGCCACCTAGGGGAAACAGGGAGCGGGTCAATTGCTCCTGTCTCAAACTGAAGAGAAAGTAACTCTGGTCCTTCTTGGAATCCCGGCCCTTGCGCAAAACAGAACGGGCTGGCAGATGGTCGACAATCGCATAGTGGCCCGTGGCAATGTACTCGGCACCAATCGCCTTGGCCTTCGTCCAGAGGTTGCCAAACTTCACCTTTTCGTTGCACATCACGCAGGGGTTCGGTGTCCGCCCCGCCTGGTATTCCGCCGTAAAGTAATCAATGACCTGCCGCTCGAACGCCTCCGCCTCGTCCACCACATAGTGAGCCACACCCAAGGCGTGAGCGACACCTCTGGCGTCAGCAATCGCCTGCGGGCCGCAGCATTTGTCCTCCGCGCGCGACATGCAGTCCTGCGGCCAAACCTTCATTGTCACGCCCACTACCTCGTATCCCTGCTCCTTCAAAAGCCACACCGCCACGGAAGAGTCCACACCGCCACTCATTCCAACCAGCACGCGGGGCCGCACGGCACTTCCACCCTCGTGAACGTCAGTATTTGCTGGAGAAATCATAGGAAGGAAAGAGGCCTTCGTCCGTCAGACGACGACGGGCGGATACCAAACATACAACATCAAATACACCAACACACCTGTGACAGACACGTACAACCATACGGGCGCAGTGATTTTAGCCCAGCGCTTGTGAGCGTCGTAACGACCGCGAACGGCCGGCACCACGGTCAGGACCAGAAGCGGGAGAACCGCCGCAGCTAGCGGGATGTGGGTCAGTAAAATGAAATAGTAAACAGTCCTTGGCCACCCGGGATGGGTGAACTTGGTGACCGCCGCCACGTTGAAGTGGTAGATGAGATAGCTGGTGAGAAAGACAGCCGAGACCACAATCGCGCCGAACATCAATGCGCGATGCAGCGCTGTGCGCCCTGACTTTATGGCGATCAACCCGGCGACGATCAGGGCAGTGGCGGTGCCGTTCAGGCTCGCGTTAAGTAGCGGTAGATCTTGGACATTCATTTGAGATCCTTGAGTAAGGTTTGGATGCCCTTGGTCAGTCTGGCAGCCCCGTCGGCTCCTTCCTCCCCGACACCCTCATAGAATCCGCGCACAAACCCCTCCGAGTCCACCAAAACAAGTCGCGTACTGTGCGTGACAGGCTCGGCTCCGCCCTCCGTTTTGGTTATCGAAAGCTTGAAACCTTCATTGGCCAGCGAGAAAACGCCCGCCACATCCCCGGTCAAAAACCGCCAACGCGCATCCGCTTCGAACTTTTCAGCGTAGCGCTTGAGCACCTCCGGCCTGTCCTTCTCCGGGTCGCTTGAAATGGAAAGGAAGCCCAACCGGTCCTCACCGACAAAAGCCTTGTGCACCTCGCTCAAGCGGCTCGTGAGAGCCGGACACGGCCCGGGGCACGTCGTGTAGAAGAAATCCACCACCCATAGCTTGCCAACCATGTCCGAATCACGGAAGGGCTGGCCCTCCTGATCGACCAACAAGAACTGCGGCACCTTCCAGTAGCGCTTCAGGCTCCCGTTCTCCGACTCCGCCTGCGGCAGGGGCGCAGTCACGGCAGCCCGGTCTCCGCCCGGCTTGCAGCCGACCAAAAACATTCCAAGAAACAGGGCGTGGCAAAGGCGGCGCATCAGTACCTCCAGGCAAAGGCTAGCATCACTAGCATCACGGGCAGGAACACGATCGACATGAAAAACAGCCGGCGCGCACTCACCCGCGAGCGTTCTACAAAAAACACTAGTGCTGAACCGCAAAACATCAGGTTCAAAAGCCCCGCGGCGAAGGAGTAAAAAATAGCGGTCTTTCCAAGCAACACAGGCACGAAAGTCACCGCGGCGAGCAGGACGGAGTAAACGAGCGCCTGCAATGCGGTTGCAAACCCATCCGTGTCGCCAGGCTTTAACATCACAAAACCAGCCTTCTGGTACTCCTCGCTGTACATCCAGGCGATCGCCAGAAAATGAGGCATCTGCCAGAAAAACAGAATTCCAAAGAGCACCCACGCGGCCCACTTCTCTGTAGACCCGGTCGCGGCCCAGCCGATCACTGGAGGCAGGGCGCCCGAGACGGCCCCGACCAAAACACACCACCATGTGCGGCGTTTCATCGGAGTATAAAACGCTAGATACACAAGAATGGTCGCTGCAGCCAGCCAAGCCGCCAGACTCGGCAGTGTCGCCCAAATAACGCCCACCCCGGCGACGCCAAAGGCGATCCCCACCCAAAGCCCCGATGTCCTGCCCCATCGGCCTGCCGCGAGCGGCCTGTTCCGCGTGCGCTCCATAATCTGGTCGACGTCAGATTCCATCCACTGGTTCAGAGCCGCGGCAGACCCGGCTGCCAATGCGGTTCCGAGAACAGCAAAGAAAAATCCCGAGAGAGGCTTCAAACCTCCAGCGCCAACGTGGAACCCGATGGCTGTGGTGAAGACAACCAGCAAACTTAAGCGCGCCTTCACAAGCACAGCAAAATCACTCATCCTGCCAGGCTGCTGGCCGTCGGCAGGGTCATTTTGCGATTGGGGAGGCACGTCTCGCTTCACAATCAATGGCCCTCCCCGGCTACAGCCCGCTCACCTTCGGCGAGGATCCTGACAAAGAGCGCAACCAAGCTCGCCAGTAACGCTGCCCCCAAGACAACGTGGAAAGTCGCAAGCGTCTTCGGCTTTTGATGCAAAACTACGAGAATTCCGAGCGTAGCCTGCAAAACCACGATCACGCCGCTTCTTGCAGCCGCCCGCCGTATCACCTGCCCTCGCTGGGCGTTTCTCAAAACAAAAAAAACGGCGAACAGGACGGCACCGGTCACAATTAATGCCCCGATCCTCGTGTGCGTAAAATTCAAGTCCGTATAAAGATTGTGCACCTTGGGGAGCCATCCGCCCTCGGGATTGGCTGCGGGAAAGGTCGGGATCGCCAGCCCGGCGCCAAGGTGCCTCATGCTCGCTCCCACTACAAGCTGCAGGTACACAAGAAAACCAGCGACCGCCACGCGGCGTGCGGCCCCACCAGCATTCCGCAAGGGCGCCTCGATGGACGGCTTTGCCAGAAGGGAAATCCGAACAGCCAACGCGATGAGTACCGCAAGAAAAGCCTGCGCCACACACCCATGGACCACCCTCAAAACTGTGGCGATGCTCACCCATCCGGCCGTCTCCTGCGTCACCCGGAGGCCACCAAGTGTCGCCTGGAAGCAGACGAGCACAAACGCCCCCAGAGCCAATGAGCGCTCCGCCGAGCCAACCTCTCCATTGCGGTCCCTCATTTTTGTTAAACACAAAACAAAGGCTGCGGCTGCAGGCCAAATCCCCAGATGCGCCCTCAGCCACGGTGGCGCACCTAACAGTGACCCTCCCGCGGCGAAAACGATGGACACATTCACCGCAACTCCAAGCGCACGCCAGTTGCCCCAGACGGCTGCGCAGAGCACCCCAACGACAATCCCCACACATGCCGCCAGCAGACGGTGGCCGTGTTCCAAGCGGACGGGGAAATTAGCCCACCAGCCCGCGGGATTGAAACTTCCAAAGCTCAGGGGCCAGTCGGGCACGGCCATGCCCGCCTGCCAGCTGGTGACCAATCCGCCGACAAAGATCAGGCAGAAGACCAACGCTACGGCAAAGCGCGCCGTCCAGTTGAGGTTTTTAATCTTCAAGAGTTTCGAAAGGATTCCCGAAGGACCAAATCAGCTGGCCTCCCCCAGTCGGGAATCCCCGCGTCAAACGGTCTCCGAAACAGGGAAACCGGAGAGCCTCCAGAGGAGCTACTTGGCACTCGCGGGCGCCGGATGCTGCATCGAGAAGAGTTCTTTCTGGAAAGCTTCAAAATCCTCCTGCTTGTCCACCATCAGCACGGACCGCATGGCGTAGTGCCCGGCTCCGCACAACTGGGCGCAGATGATTTCGTACTTTCCAAGTTTGATCGGGCGGAACCACAGCGGCACCTTGGTCCCGGGAATGGCGTCCTGAGCAATGCGCATTTGCGGCACTGAGACCGCGTGGATCACGTCCTTCGAAGTGACCTCCAAAACCACTGGCCGCTGGTTGATCACGTGCAGTTCATTCTTGGATACTACGTCGTCCTTGCCAGCCTCGTCCTGGGGATCCAAACCCAAGGGATTGCTCGCGGTCACAAAGGAGGCGTTCTGGCGGCCGAAAACGCCATCCGGACCGGCGTAATGAAAGTTCCACGCATACTGCTCACCCACTGCGCGAACACGCATCGCCTCCGCCTGATTCGGGATGTCCACCACGCGCTTGCCCCAAAGTGGCATGGCGAAGCCCAGAAGAAGGGCGGCTTCGATGAAAATCACCGCAAACTCGGCGTGTGTGGAACCGTGGCTGCGTACCCCCTGATAATCCGCTTTGGGGTGGCGCGCCTTGTTGAACTTGTAGAGTGAAACCAAGAAGAAAGTGCCCCAGCCGATGAACAGCACCAGCATGAACCAATGGCACACCTCAAGCATGTGCTCCACCCCACGACCGTGCTCAGAAGCGTTGGGAATAATCCCCATCAACCTGTTTAGCATAAGTTTATTTAATTAGATTCGGAAAGCGAGCGAACCAGCTCGGCGTGCGGGGGAATCGGCATTTGTCCCCGCTTCACAAGGTTGTAGCCTGCGAGGACTATCAGTCCTAGGACTCCGGCAAGCACACCCAGCATCACAAAAATTGCTCCATTGGCGGCCTCGGCTGTCAATCCGCCGCCACCCATGCAAACCGAGCAGGCCTCAGACGAAACCGTGGCCGAAACAAACAGCGCCAGACTGGCAGTGACGTGCTTCAGGGTCTTCATGTGATGATGGACTTCGCTTTGGAGATAAAACGCACCGCGTAAACGCACATCAAGACCGACACGAGCCCGCATCCCCAGCCGAGCCCGTCCGAAGCGCCGGTTTTGAAAGACCACGCCGCCATTCCCGCGCAGAACAGGATGGAAACGAAAATAAATACGAGGTGAAAAGCTTTGAGCGACATTGGTTAGTGGGTGCTGTGCGTGGTGCCGCTGATCGGATCGCTATGCGCCAGATAGGTCAGGAAAAAGAGGCCTATCGCGAAAATGGTGGTCATCCAAAGAAACCTCCAGATCGTGATCTTCTCCCCCTTGAGGTGCATGAAAATCGCCGCGACGAGGCCCGCCTTGATGGAGGCAACGATCATCCCCACCACAATGTTCATGCTGCGGGAACCAAAGTCGACGTAGGACAATCCCACGGTGATTCCTGTGAGGACCAGAAGTGCCACGCCAACCTTAACATACGCTCCGATGTGCGAAGCGATGTCTGCCGCTTCAGCCGCGGCGTGATCGGCCGCGTTAGTCGAAGCGTGGGTCTGGTCGGGAGTAGAATGCGAGTGAGATCCAGCCATGGTTAGAGGAGGTAGAAGATGGGGAACACAAAGATCCAAACAAGATCTACAAAGTGCCAGAACAAGCCTGCAATCTCGACACGATTCGCGAGATGCTCAGGATTGGTCTTGTACAAATTCACCCCGCCCTTGACCGGAAGCCAGAGGTACAAAAACACCAAAATGCCACCGAGAACGTGCAACCCGTGTAGCCCGGTGATCAGGAAGTACGTCGCAAAGTAGGTGCTGTGGCGCGGAGCAAACACGCTGGCAGACTCCACATCCTTGGCGCTGATCACCGCGATCTTGTTACTCATCGGCACCGGCCAGAAATGCGGACGATCGTTGGTCTTATCCGTAGGATTCGCATTTACCGCGTCCAGCTGGATCACGTAGTCGTCCTCCGCCGGGGTCACGGCATCATGTCGGCCGGTTTCGTGGGCAAAGTGCTCGGCGTTATGCTGGGCCTGGTGCTCGTAGGACGAACCCTTCGGTGCGTCTAAGAGATGCCCGGTAATCTCCCAGCGGGGGCTCTGCCCGGCCTCTTCGAGATGCTTGTTGCCTAAGAACTCCTCATACTTTGAAGCAGCGTCCTTTTTGATGAAAACACCGAAATGGTTGAACTTCGCCGGCCACTCGTAGCTGAGCTTCACGGTTAGGAAGATCAGTCCACACAAGATCGTGATGGCCATGTAGAACTTGTACTTGCCCAGTTGCCGCATCTTTAAAGCTGCCCACGCCATCACCACCGTGATCGAAGAAACGATCAGGATTGCCGTATTCATCGTGCCCACGGGGACGTTCAGAAGGCCCGACGGCCAGTAACCGGGCTCAGCTCCAATGCGAAGGAAGATGTACGCTGAGAAGAGCCCCCCGAACAACATCACTTCCGACGCCAAAAAGAGCCAGATTCCAAGCTTTGCACTGTAAAGTCCCGTGTCAGGCCGCGCTGCCACCGTGTGCGGCACTTCAGCGTCCGTAAAAAACGGGAGATATTTTAGGATCGGATTCGACATAGGACTCTTGAAAATTCGACTGCTGGCAAGGCGCAGGAGCGCCATCGCCTCCACGTCTGCTAGGACTTTTGGGACTGAGGATGGAAATCGGTCGGGTGACCGGGAACACTGTACTCGTAGGGCCCGCGGAAGACCTCGACAGGCTTGTCAAAATTGCCATGCGGGGGAGGCGTCGGTGTATCCCAATCCAGTGTCGTTGCATCCCAAGGATTACGGCCGACCTTCTTGCCAGTGCGCCAGCTGGTGAAGAAGTTGAAGATGAATACCAGCTGGAACAGCGCAAGAATACCAGCGGACACGGTCATCACCTTGTTCCAGTGCAAAACGGGGGCGGTCAGCTCGTAGGTGGCGCCGCCATCATACCAGCGCCGATGCACCCCTGCCATCCCCTGCAAAAACATCGGGAAGAAGAGACCGTTGATGAAAACCAGAGATCCCCAGAAATGGACCTTACCCAAGAACTGGTTCATTTGCCGGCCCGTTGCCTTGGGATACCAATGGTAAACACCTGCAAACAGTGCAAAAATGGTCCCCGGCGCCACAACGTAATGGAAGTGGCCGATCACATAGTAGGTGTCGTGGAGGAACAGGTCGACCGCATTGAAGGCGAGGGGGATTCCAGTGAGTCCTCCAATACCGAACATCGGAAGGAACGCCGTTGCGAACAACATTGGCACAGTGAACCGGATCGCACCGCCCCAGAGCGATAGAAGCAGAGCAGTGAGAAGCACCACAGAGGGCACCGAAATCATCACCGTCGTCACCTGGAAAAATGCTGCAACCTTGGCACCCATGCCGGTCATGTACATGTGGTGCGCCCAAACGATGAACGAAAGGAAGCCGAGGGCAAAAATGGCGTACACCATTGCCTTGTAACCATAGAGAGGCTTGCGGGTGTTGTTGGCCACCACCTCGGCGATGATCCCGATACCCGGAAGAATGAGCACATATACCTCGGGGTGCGCCAAAAACCAGAAGAGATGCTGCCAGAGAATCGGACTCCCTCCGCCGGCCCACGTCTGCGCAACCGTCTGGCCGACCACCAAGCCTGTCGGCATGAAAAAGCTTGTCCCAAGAACTCGGTCTGTCAACTGCATGAAGCCAGCCGCCTCCAGAGGAGGGAATGCCAGAACAAGGAGGAAGGCCGTCACAAACTGCGCCCAGACAAAGAAGGGCAGGCGCATCCACGTCAGACCGGGAGCGCGCAGCTGGATAATCGTCGTGATGAAATTAATCGAGCCCAAGAGTGACCCGGTGATGTTGAACACCATCGCGATCAGCCAGACGGTCTGTCCGTTGAGCCAGAGGTTTCCACCCTCAAGGTCGGCAATGCCAGCGAGCGGCGGATATGCGGTCCACCCGGACTTTGCGGCGCTCCCTGGGACAAAAAAGCTAGCCATCATGATGACGCAGCTCGTGAAGAAACACCAAAAGCTGGCCATGTTGAGCTTGGGGAAGGCCATGTCCGGCGCCCCGATCTGGAGCGGCACGACGTAGTTTCCGAACCCCGCCACGGCAACAGGCACGATTCCAAAGAACACCATGATGGTGCCGTGCATTGCTCCAAATACGTTGTACCCGGCTGCGGTAAGCGCCCCGTTGTCGGTCATCACGGTCTGACCGAAGATCGTCCTAAGCGCCTCCCCCACGACGGGGACCGCCTGTCCCGGATTCGCCAACTGCCAGCGCATGACCAGCATCAATAGGAACCCAAAGAAAAGGAACGCGAGTCCAGTGACTCCGTACTGGAGCCCAATGACCTTGTGATCCGTGGAAAACACCCACTTTTGGAGGAAGCCCAGTTCATGGTGGTGGTGATCATCGTGAGGGGCTGTGCCCCCGTGATGCCCGACATCTGCTGTGGCGATCGTCGACATAGGTTTGTTCGTTTAAACTGACCGGCGGCTCCAGAGCAGCGCTCTAGAGCGATACATTAGTTTATCTGATTAAAATCGGGGTGACAACATTCAGCCCTGCTTACTTTGCTGCTGGAGCGTCTCCCTCCGGCCAGGCCTTCAGTTCAGCCTCAGACCACATTGTTTTCTTCTCCACAAATTTCGCCCGGGCTGCAGCTACTACGCTCGGAGCAACAGCGGGCGAGGTATTTCCAAAACTCCCCCTCACATAGGTGATCGCCGCAGCTATCTTTTCGTCGGTCAACATCGCCTCTTGGGGAGGCATCACATTGCTGTAGGGTTGCCCCTTGACTGTGATCGGCCCCATCACTCCCTTGAGAATCATCGCAGCGAAACGCTCTGGAGATCCAGTGACATATTCAGTCTGGGTGAGTGGCGGGAACACAGGCGGCAAACCCATTCCAGTGGGCTGGTGACAAGCGACACAAAGCTGCATGTACACAGCCTTACCCTGCTCCATTTGATCCTCGGAGCGCGCCGTCTGCGTCATCAACACGACCGCCATTAAAAGAAACTTCTTCATAGTAAGTTAGTTTTTCTCTGGGAAGGCCTTGAGTTCCGCCTCGGTCCAGCCCGTGGCCCTCGAACCATACTTCGCGCGAGCTGACTTAACGTCCTCAACAGTGACAGGGCCTGCGCCGCCACCAAAGGTGGCGCGAACAAAGGAGGCCACTTGGGAAATCTTAGTGTCTGTCAGAACCGCCCCCTGAGCAGGCATCATGTTATTATAGGGTTTGCCGTCCACAGTGATCGGCCCCATCACGCCGCTCAGTATTATCGCCGCCATCCGCTCTGGATTCCCTTTGACGTATTCCGAGTTCACCAACGGCGGGAAAACAGGCGGTAGCCCCATGCCCGTGGGCTGGTGGCAGGCCACACAGATAGCCATGTACTGGGCCTTACCAGCGTCCAGATCAACCGCCGCCGAGGCAGTAGCCGGCGCTCCGGCGGCAGGCGCCGGTTGTGGAGGCGCTCCCGCGGGTGAAGGTGCCGCAGCAGCAGCTCCTTCAATCTTTGCGTCGGCAGGCATGGCCTTCAACTCCGCTTCCGTCCAGGGTGCAGAACGATCGGCGAACTCCTTCTTGGCAGCCGCGACCTTCTCAGGCGTGATCTCAGGCGCCGCGTTCCCCCAAGTGGCGCGCACATACGAAGCCACCGCCGCAATTTTCTTGTCCGATAGAGCCTTCTCCCAGGGAGGCATCGCGCCGTTGTAAGCCGCTCCGTTGACTGTGATCGGCCCTCCCAGCCCTTTCAAAAGAATGGCGATCAGGCGCTTTTCAGATCCCACCACGTAGTCCACGCCGACCAGCGGGGGAAACTGTCCCGCGATCCCGAGGCCACTGGCCTGGTGACATGGCTGGCAATTGGCGTAAACGGCTTTCCCCTGCTCCACTAGCGTCTGCTCCACAGCTGCCACGTCCCCGGAACCCGCCCCCGGCTTCCTGTCTGAAAACAGCGCCGGAGTTGAATCTCCCTCATTGAACACAGCGCCATCAAACCCCCCGTGATAGATGCCAAAATAGACTCCTGCAAAACCAATGATCAGAGCAAAGATTAGCAGCAAGCTGGGAGGCAACTGCTGGTTGCCCTCCGAAGGGTCCGGATTTTCCCGCTTCGCCGCGGCAGTCACCTTCAGGTGCTCGTGCGAATCGCCGGAGTGTTTGGGATCTGAATGATTAGACATCGTTGAAAATGGGCTGGAGAGCGCTGTCTACACTCACTTTTTAGCGGCGGGAGCCTTGGCGATGGCGCCTGCTTCCTTGAGGGGATGAGACCGGTCCAAAGAACCGAGATACGCAACGAGCGCCTTGCCGTCGGGAGTCGGAACGATCTCGTATCCCGGCTCGGGCTCGAGCTTTGTGGGAAGGTTCAAAGCCAGAGGAGACGGCTGGCCAGACACCTTGCGCTTTTGGAACAGATGCGGGTAAGCAGGCATCACGGAAGAATCGATGACTGCGGTTGGGTGATACAGGTGCAACAGCTGCCAGGCTGCGTCGCGCTTTGCTGGCCTGTGGATGTCTGCTTCAGGCTCGTTGCGCCATGTAGAAGATCCCACGTTTGTCAGATCCGGCCCCAAGCGGCTGGCACCCACCACTGGCTGCTCTTCGAATAGATAGTCTCTCGCTACCGTCCGACGCACTCCCCATCCACGCTCGATATCCGCAGCCTCCGGCCCCTGCACAACCTGTGAATGACATGCCTGACAGCCCTGCGAGACATAGACCTCCCGGCCGGCAGTCACACTGGTGTTTGCGATCGGATAAATCTCAGAAATCTGGCCATCCTCCTCCTTGAATGACGGAGAAAGCGGACCGAGTTGAAGGTGCGGCGCCAACACGGCCACTCCGAAAGAAAGAGCAAAGCAACCAAGCAGGCCTGTAAAATATGTTCCGGAACGACTCATAAAGAAGTTATCTCATCCAGTTAGTGCTCGTTCTGAGTCCGCAGGAGCGTTGCCTCGCCAGCAGGCTGCCCGATCCGGACCGCCATCAGAAGGAAATGGAGGGCGAAGGCCAGATATCCGGCAAAGAGGAGGATATACGACAGCGTGCGCCCCCAGTAATACGAGTAGGCGAGCTCGAGAACCTGGGAGAAGCTGGACTCCGGATCCCCGAGCGCCGAGCCCGCAGCAAGACCGCTCACAATGAGCGTCGCAGATCCCAAGCTTGACCCGTAGGCGGATCCCAAAAAGTGAAACGAAACCAGGCTGGAGGAGAGCCACTCGCATCCGGAAAGGCGAGGCATGATGTAGTAGATGGCTCCAAACAGAACCATCGTGGCGCCCCCCTGCAACAGAAGAGCGCGCACTCCAAAGTCAAACATGGTGAAGTGAAGCGAATATCCGAAGGAGCGCAGCCCTGAAACGGCGAAAAGTAGAGTCCCCACCGACAGAATGCCCAATCCAAAGAACACGAAACGCATCGAAGGCGATGTGCCGAGAACAGACGAGCCCCGCGCAGTGGCAAGAAGGTTGTAAGCCGTTCCCAACACAGGAACTAAAAGCAAGATCCCGCAGGCTGCTGAAACCGAAACCATCCACAAGGGCACAGGACCTCCCGAGAGTCTTGAAAACGACACCAGACCCGCTGTGATGAAATACAACCAAAAGAACGCGCGGCCGATCGGCCCTGAGAAAAGAGGGCTCCCTGTCACCTTCGGAACCAGGAAATACGCCGTACCAAGGGCGACTGGAACAATCCACAGCCAGAGAACGCCGCTCGCCGTCCAAGCTGCAAGAATCTGCTGAACGATTCCACGCACAGCATTGAGTTCAATCAGAAGATTTCCGGTGAACAGGCTCCAGCCCAGCCATGCCACGCCACCCACTACAAACATCATCGACAAGCTCATCTGTTCCTCCGAACGGAAAGTGATCGCCAGCCACATCACAATGGCGCACAGCCCTAAGAACATGATCAGAAAGGCGCCGAAAGGAAACTCGATGCCATTCAAAGGACGGAGACGACCGAGCAGCACTGAAACGACGCCGAGCAAAACGCCCCCGTTCCACAGGAAGGCGCCGAACGACGCAATCTTGACACCTGGCGCCGCCCGACCGGAGAGACGGGAAACCACCCAAATTGCGACTCCTAAGCATGCAGTGGAACACCACCCGAAGGTAAAGGCCCCGTCAGCAGCCGGGACGACTCTTCCGTAGGTTAAAAAGGAATAGTTGAGAAATCCGGGCCACTGCAACTTCACCGCGGCGATGGCAGAAAGAAGGCTCGAAAGAAGCAACCAACCAACAGCCGAAAGGAATAGGCTGACAACGACGGGGCGCACCGCGGCGTCAATGGCGGAACGATTTTCGGCAGCATGCCCTGCTTCAGCGGTATGCGATGCGGCTGTATGGCTTGCAACTTCAGTCATGGTGGTAAAGGCTTAGCAGTTTCAAGCGTGGTCTAGTTGCCAGTGGGTGATGCCGGTGCGGGTGCGGGTGCGGGTGCGGGTGCGGGTGCCGGTGCGGGTGCCGGTGCGGGTGCAGCAGGAAGCGGGAAGCGGATCGTGCTGGCTCCGGCTGGGGCTGACGGCAATGCGGGGGTGTCGCCTGCAGGAGCAGCGAGGGGCTCTTCCACCTTGATCGCGGACTTTGTCGGTTCCTTGGACGCAAGTTCCTTGACCGTTATCGGGAGCGCAACGGCCAAAGGTGCTTTAACGACACCAGCCTTCTTGTCCGCCCAATCCATTCCCGAGAGAGCAGCTGCCTCATCAGCATTGATCTTCTTCCGGACTTCCAGACGGCGCTCGCCTCTTTTGGCATCCACGTCCACCTCTGGTCGCACACGCAAAGTCAAAGCCAAGGCACCGCCCAGCACTAGAAACAAACTGAGCGTCGCCCAAAGGAAGTTGCCCGGCGAAAAGCCTGAAGATTCGTGAGATTGACTCATGGCTAGTTGTGAAGGTTGACGGACCCGGCCAGTCGCGGATCGCGTTTGGGGAAGAGGCACGTCATCGGGAGACGCTTGAAAAATAGCCCGGCTGCAGCGCCGCCAACAGCCGCGACAGCGGCAAAATCATAGACGCTCACCGCGAGGCCGGTCTGGTGAAGCGACGGAAGGACAATCAAGTACAGGTCGAGGATCTGCATCGTGATCATCCAGGCTGCTACAAAGCAAAGAACTTTGGGGTTCTTCTTTGTGGACTGAAACAACAGGAAAGGAAACGGAATGAAGAAGCGGCCGACCACCAGAAGCGTGCTGAGAATATGCCAGCTCTCCGTTGCCCTGATCTTAAAGTAAATCGTCTCCTCAGGGATGTTTGCGTACCAGATCAGCATGTACTGGCTGTAGCCGATGTAGGCCCAGAAAACAGTGAAGGCCAGCATGAACTTGCCCATCACGTGGTAGTGTTCGACGTTGACAGCCTTGAGGTAACCGCTATTCCGCAAACCGGTGATGATCAGCACCAGCAAGGCCATCGAACTGCCAGCCGCACCTGCAAAAATGTAAACACCCCACATGGTGGAGAACCAATGGTAGTCGAGGCCCATCAGCCAGTCGACTGCGGCAAAGGTCAGGCAAACCCCAAGCACTGGCAGGCCGATGATCGCGGCCTTCCGCATGGCGAAGGTGTGAGCGGAGGAACCGTCCTCATCCTGGGCCTTCGAGCGGCTAACCAGCACCATCGCCACTCCACCCAGTCCAACGAAGTACAGCACGAACCTCAGCGAGAAGAAGGTGTGGTTCAAGAACGCCGCCTTTCCGTCGAGCAGCGGGTCCGCGCCAGGGGCAACATTCCACCATTTCCATAAGATGGGAGCGCACAAGAAAAGCAGCGGCAGGAAAAAGACTGAAAGCGCGGGAATGATCCCTGCGAGATTCTCCATCTGGCGCCGCACTAGAATTCCCCACTCAGAATCGGTTGCGTGGTGAAGGATGGTCCAAAACAGAGCACCTACGCACAGAGTGAACACAAGCACGAACCCGAACAGCCAAGAAAAGGCGAACTGCTCCCTCGAATTGAAAAGACCAAACGCGCTCACCAGCAGGCCGAGAGCTGAAATGCCGAAACTCAAAGAACTCAGCTTCTTCGCGGCCGGCGCATCAAAGTGCTCGGCTGATAAATGGGAGGATTCCGTGGAGTGGCTCATTACTTCTTTTCCAATTGTGCCTTCGCCTCAGGAGAGAGCAGTTCGGCCTTCACAGCCTGGCGTTTTTGAAGAGCGCGGACGTACGCGACGACGGCCCACCTGTCAGAAACAGCGATACTCGGGCCGTAGGCTCCCATGGTATTCTTTCCATTCGTGATGGTCGAAAAGATCTGTCCATCGGGCTGGGCCTGTATGCGGTCGTCAATCAACGATGCGACGGTTGCGAGTCCGTAAGCCTTGGTGATGCCGTTGCCGCCTCCCGTACGATCGTGGCAGACGGAGCAGTAAATGTCATAGCGCTCCCGACCACGCTCCAGCAGAGCTGCGTCTACTGCAATCGGGATGCCGTTTCCGTAGACATCCCCCATGATTCCCGTGTCCTTGTAAGAGAGCTCGCTCGTGAAGGCGGAGTCAGCGGCGAGGTTGTTCACACCGGACTGAAGGTAACGCCCCGCAAGATTGTATCCCACTGGAATGGTCCCCGGGATCAGCGGATGATCCCCGCGATTATCAGAGAAGAAACCGCTGGCGTGCTGGGTGATGACCTTCGGCTGGTGCTTCATGTCGGGCGTCACCTGAAGAGGTGTGTTCGTGAACTTCTGCCCGCGAAAACCGGCCATCGAAACCACGGCAAGCAACACCAGAACGAAAAATGAGAGAAAGTAGCGCACCATAATCAGTCGTGAATCAAGGTAACGTTCTTGCCCCCGATCTCTTCGAGAAGCGCCTTGGTGCGACTCTCGGAGAACTTCGCGTCCTTGGCTTCAATCACCATCATGAAACCGTCGTCGGTAAACTTCGTGAACCGGTCCCAGTTGAACACGGGATGGTGGAAGCGCGGCAGTTGGTTCAAAGCGAGCATGGTGGCTACCGCGGTGAACGCGGAAAAGAGCACGGTCAGCTCGAAAATGATCGGGAAAAACGCCGGAAGCGTCGCCCATGTGTAGGGCTTCCCGTGCACAATCATTGGATAAATGTACAAGGAGGGGATCGTCACAAGTCCTACTCCCGTCAACAGGCCCATGAGCCCGCCGACGAAGACGACCGCACTCAGCTTGGATTTGCCCAAGCCCATGGCCTTGTCCATTCCGTGGATCGGAAACGGTGTGTGCACGTCCCAATGGGAGAAGCCCGTGTCCCTGATTTTCTCAGCGGCGGCCATCAATGCCGCTGCGCTTTCAAACTCGGCTCCAAGGCCATACACTTTGCGTGAATGCGTCATGAGCGTTCTAGTGCTTGGGGTGATGGTGGTGCGGGTCAGCCTCCGGAGTCACGCCTTTCACTTCGGAAATGGCGATCATCGGCAGGAACCGCATGAACAGAAGGAACAACGTCAGGAAGATCCCGAACGTTCCAACGAAGGTGAGTATTTCGGTAGTAGACGGAGAATATTTCCCCCATGAACTCGGCAGGAAGTCCTGGGCCAGGGAGGTCACGATGATCGTGAAGCGCTCGAACCACATCCCGACGTTCACAAACTGGCTCACGATGAACACCACGATGTAATTGCGGCGCATGCTTTTGAACCAGAAGATCTGGGGGGAGATGACGTTGCAGAACATCATGATCCAGTAGGACCACTGGTACCATCCCTTGCCGTCGACGTTGGCACGTGCCGTGAAGAACGTGAAACCCTCAAACTTGTTTCCACTGTACCAGGCCACGAACAATTCCATCAAATACGCGTAGCCCACGATGGAACCCGTCAGCAGAATGATCTTCGCCATCTTGTCGACGTGCTCCCTTGTGATCATGTCGCCCAACTGCGGGAAAATCCGCGATGCGGGAAGCATGATTGTGAGCACCATTGCAAAGCCCCCGAAAATGGCACCCGCCACAAAGTAGGGAGGGAAGATGGTTGTGTGCCAGCCAGGCATTATCGACGTCGCGAAATCGAAGGACACGATGGAGTGCACAGACAACACCAGCGGCGTCGAAAGGCCCGCCAACAAGAGGTAGGCCATCTCGTAGTGCCTCCACTGGCGGTTTCCGCCCCTCCAGCCCAGCGCGCCGATGCCGTAAAGCATTCTCGCCAACTTGGACTTTGCCCTGTCGCGGAGGGTTGCAAGATCGGGAATCAAACCGACGTACCAGAAAAGCACCGACACCGAGAAGTAAGTCGAGACTGCGAACACGTCCCAAAGGAGCGGTGACCTGAAATTGGGCCAGATCGCATTCGTGTTCGGCACAGGCGCCAGAAACCAAGCGTACCAGACGCGTCCTACGTGGATGGCCGGGAAAATCCCGGCGCACACAACAGCGAAGAGCGTCATCGCCTCGGCCGCTCGATTAATGGAGGTGCGCCACTTTTGCCGGGTGAGGAAAAGCACGGCGGAAATCAAAGTCCCCGCGTGCCCGATACCGATCCAGAACACGAAGTTGGTGATATCCCAAGCCCATCCGTTCGGATGGTTCTCACCCCAAACTCCGACGCCGTTGGAGATCTGGTAGATGATGCAGACGAGTCCCATCAACGCGATGGGCGACGTGATGCAGATCGACAGGAACCACCACTTCGGGGTTCGGGACTCCACGATGTCGGAAACGTTCTGGGTCACCCAATGGATTGACCTGTCGTTGTTGACCAGAGGGGGCCGGACCAGTTCCGGAGGCGTTTCTAAAGTAACGGTCGATTTAGCCATTATGCGTGTCCTCCGTTTGAAGCACCGTGGCCGGCAGGATGCCCGTGAGCGTCCCTCGAAGCCGCCCCTGCGCGCGAGGCGTCGGGCATTTTCGGGTTGGGATTCCTGATTCTGGCCAGGTACCAAACTCGGTTTTCCGTGTTGAGATACTCGAGCAACCTATAGCCGCGCTGCTCCTCCTTAAGCTTCGACACCCGGCTCTCGGGGTTGCGAATGTCTCCGAAGACGATGGCGTCCGTGGGACAGACCTGTGCGCAGGCAGACGTAAAGGCATCCGCAGGCACACGGGGCTGCACGCCGCTGTCCTTGGCGTGAACCTTGGCGGCGATCTTCGCCTCTTGGATACGCTGAACGCAGAAGGTGCACTTCTCCATGACGCCGCGCATCCGGACGGTCACGTTCGGATTCTTCTGCATCTGGATCGTTTCCGGCGTTCCCTTCTCACTGATCAGGTTCCAGCGGTACAATTCGGTGATCGAACGCTGGTTGTAATCAAAGAAATTGAAGCGGCGCACCTTAAACGGGCAATTGTTCGCGCAGTAACGCGTTCCGATGCAACGGTTGTAAGCCATCACGTTGAGGCCGTCCTCTGAGTGAACCGTTGCATTGACCGGACACACCGTCTCGCAAGGAGCGTTCTCGCACTGCTGGCACATCATCGGCTGGCTCACCATTTCAGGCTCGTCTTCGGCGCCCTGCTCGCTGGCAAAGTAACGGTCTGTGCGCATCCAGTGCATTTCACGGCCGTTGAGAACCTGCTCTTTCCCGACGATCGGGATGTTGTTTTCAGCCTGGCAGGCCGTCATACAGGCGGCGCAGCCGATGCAGCTGTTCAGGTCCACCGTCATTCCCCAAGCGTGCACATCATCCAGCTTCGGATGGGTGTACAGCGAGAAGTTCGGCGGCGCATGGGCGTCGATGCCCATCTTCTTAAAGAAATCCTTGTCCTCGGAGTGCTCCTGCCACTCGGCGACGGTAGCCTGCCGGGTGATATCTGCTCCGCGTCCCTCCAGAGCTCCATGCTCCTGAGTGACCGCCAGCGCGTGGCGCTTGCCGGTCTTTGCCAGCTTCACACCAACCCGGAAACGGCCTTCGCTGGAAGTCACCAACCCGAACACGTCGACTCCCACTCCCTTGCCCACGCTTCCCACCTCGCTCCGGCCGTAGCCAAGCGCAACGGAAACGGAATCGTCTGCATGGCCGGGGAGAATGAGAGCCGCAATTTCTACACTCTTGTCACCCGCTGTAATGCGAACCACATCCCCAGTTTCGACGCCGAGTTTCTTGGCCGTCGCAGGGCTCACCAGAGCAGCGTTGTCCCAAGTCAGTTTCGTAACGGGATCGGGGAGTTCCTGAAGCCATCCGTTGTTCGCGTAACGGCCGTCGTCCACCTTCGAGTCAGCAATGAATACCAGCTCAAACTCTCCGTCAGGAAGGCGCACTGGCGCAGCCTCGGAAACCAGCTTCGAAAGAGTCTCAGCGCTTAGTCCCACAGCCAGGGGCTTGGCCTGCGAACCGGCAGAATAACCTGCCTTGAGCGTCTTTGCCCAGGAGGCGGGTTCCAGTTTTCCTCCGGCCGCGTCCGAGAATGTCTTTTGAACCAAGCCCAAGGGTTCAGCGTCAACTCCGGCAACACGTGCAAGCAGTTCGTTCGCATTGATTCCCATGTAAAGGGGAAGAATCACGGGCTGGCCGACAACGTAACTTCCATCAGAGGCAAAACTGTCATCCCACTGCTCCAAATAGTGGGCGGCAGGCACGTGCCACTGGGCTTTCGCAGAGGTTTCGTTCTTTTCAATCGAAAGGTGAACGACTGTTTTGACTGCAGCCTGTGCCTCAGCCCAGCGCAAATCCGCAGGGGCGTTGAAGACGGGGTTTCCTCCCAAAATAAAGAGCGCAGCGGTCTTTCCCTTGCGCAGTTCCACGGCCAGCGACTCAATCGAATCGGACGGCATTGCATTCGATTTGCGCACTTCGAGAGTCTTGCCGAGCGCTCCAAGAGCCGAATTGATGGCGATCGCAAGAGCCTGAACAGCAGCGGGCTGCTTGCTTCCGGTCAACACCAGAGCCTTGCCCTTGTTGGCCCAGAGATCGGCCGCGCACTCCTCCACCCAGCGGTCCTTGAATTTGAATTCCGAGGCCTTGAGTTCTCCGGCGAGAGCACCCAGTGACTGCTCGCCAGAGAGCTTGGCCACCTCTTTCGCCAGCGCCTTCAAAAAGGCTCCGGAACGGCTTGCCGCGAGCCGTAGGCGATGATCTGACATGCCTCCGGTCAGGGTGTAGCGGTTCTCGACCACATACAACCGGTTCATGCGAGCCTTGGGGCCGTCTACCTTCCGGCGGGCGGCGAAGCCCCTCACCGATGCGATATCTCCTTCAACTCCCAGAATGTCACGGTCGACCGTCAAAACAATGTCCGCGCGATCCAGACGAGGAACCACCTCGTGCCCAGCGCCGAACGCGGCCTCCGCAGCAGCTCGCTCTAGCGGATTGCCGTTCGGATCATACGCCGCCCATTTCGCCTTCGGGAACTTCTTCAGCACCTCGCGCCGCAAACGATCACGAGTCGGAGACACGATCCCGTCACTCAAAAACGCAAGCCCAGCACCGTCACCCGCGGCCTTCAGAATGGCTTCAAGCTCCTTCTCGAAGCTCGCAAAATCAGACTTCTTGCCGTCCAAAAGAACATCCCGGGACCTCTGCGGATCGTACAAGTCGAGCACGGACGACTGGGCCCATACATCCGTCGCACCCTTGTTTACCGGGTGGTTTGGATTGCCTTCAATCTTCGTGGGACGTCCGTCGAAGGTCGTGACCACCAGAGGCATGCCACCGTTCCGGCCGGGCATCATGGAAGTGAAAAAGAGCGCCTTGCCCGGAACCGACCATTCCACCGCCTTGGTGAAGGGAACGAGATTCTTCAGCGGCCTACGGCAGGAAGCAAGGCTCAGCCCTGCGAGGGCTACGGAGGCTCCCATATACTGGAGGAAACCGCGGCGACTCACGTCGCTGGAGTCTAATTCAGAAGCTCCCTGGGGAAACTCGCGCTGCAGCCATCCGCGGAATTCAGGGGTGTCCTTTAACTGCCCCAGCGAACGCCAATAACGCTTGCCAGTCTGGGCTTCTGCGGGGTGTTGGAAAATGCGCTTGCTCATTTGGGTTAGCGATGGCAACCGGCGCAGTTCTTGACCGGAGGATTCACGTGCCACTTTTCTACCAGTTCGGCACCGATTTCTTTCTGGGTCTTCCCTTCGGCGGGAACCCAATCCAGATTCGTTACTTCCGCCACGGGCCGAACAAATTCCTCTGGATTCCGATGGCAGTTCAAGCACCATGCCATCGAATGGGACTCGGCATGGGAAACAACCTCCATTTCGTTAACCTTCCCGTGGCAACTGACGCAGCTGACACCCCGGTTGACGTGTACCGAGTGGTGGAAGTAGGCGTGCTCCGGGGTCTTGTGGATC
The DNA here is from genome assembly GCA_947449735.1 of Chthoniobacteraceae bacterium. Classification (GTDB taxonomy): domain Bacteria; phylum Verrucomicrobiota; class Verrucomicrobiia; order Chthoniobacterales; family Chthoniobacteraceae; genus Chth-196. The sequence goes on from CANFTB010000008.1 coordinate 87,845, forward strand.
TGCACCCATTCGATAGGCTTGCCCGTCTGCCAAGAATCTCGGACAGGCTGAAGCTTCGGATTTTCCCGCTGAATCTGGGAATGGCAATTCATGCAGACCTGCGTCGTCGGGATATTGGAATAGGCGGACGTCTCGACGAAGGAATGGCAGTAGCGACAGTCCATGCCAAGTTGGCCGGAGTGAATCTTGTGCGAAAACGGTACCGGTTGCGCAGGCTGGTAACCGACGCGCATGTACTCCGGATTCATGTAGTACAAAAATGCTGCGCTGACGCCCCCGCCAAGGACGATCAGACAGAATGCGATTTTGAGAGGGAGCCAGTTGCTCCAACGTGGAAAGATGTTCGCCATGCGACGGTTGTATTCTTAACGTTAATAGTGACGAGCACGCTGGAAGACCATACGTCTGGATCTCAATTGGGGATCAATTCAATGCAACCGGGGCTGACTAATCAAGCGAGATTGTGAAATTTTTCACAATCTGAAGCGGCTTTCTCCTGTAAACGGTGCACGCTTCCTCTAATCCGTGTCTTAAGGAACTTGAGACAAACGAAGCTCCGCACAACGCCGCGCCATTCCGCTAACGCTTGGTTCCTGCCGCCAGACCCCCCGGCAGGTGATCCGAACAATATTCTTCGCCGTCTTTTGCCACCCTGAAGTCCAATTCGGGCGAACTTACCTCCGTGCGGCTGCAAACGCTGCAGCTGTGCAGCGTCTCTTCAGGAGCATTAGCCTCCTCAAACTCAGCCTTTCGCACAGCCTGCTCCGAACGGCGGCGGCGGCCCTCCAAAAAGGCGGGTCCGAAAAACAGAAGAAAGTTCGTCAGCGCGGCAAGGACTCCGGCCCGGTAGCCCCAGCTGGAGAAGAGAAGCGAGGGAAGCAGAAAGATGGCATCCAGCCAGGCAAGCCATTTGATTTTCATGGGGATCACGAAGAAGAACAGGATCCGCATGTCGGGGTAGAAGGCGGCGAAGGCAAAAACGAGGGAGTTGTTCAGGTGGAGCCCACCGACACTGTGGCCTGAGAGAAAGGCGGCGGCACTGGTGCCGATCACCCCCAGCAGGTAGTAGAGGTTCAGCTTGAAGGATCCCATCGCCTGCTCGAGCCCATCCCCCAGCCACACCAGAAACATCAAGTAAAAGGCGGCCCCGATCCAGGAGGGGAAAATCCCCCCGAGGGACGGCACGAAGATGTGGGAGAAAAGCCGCCAAACCTCCCCGCCCATAACGGCCTGGGGGTCCATCACTAGGAGGCTCTCGAACCCTGGGCGAACTTGGCACAATACAAATACCAGTCCGTTCAGGATAGCCACGTACCTCAACAAATGTGGAACGGCTAAATGGCCCAGGCGGCGCTCTGCAGAATCAATCCATCTCATGGCGAAGTAATCAGGGGTGGCGGGGGTAACTTCCGCGCACTCCCAAACAACATGCCTACAAGCTCCGAAGCAAGGCTGCAACGGCATGGGGTTGACACAGACTCCTCCCTCTTTAGCCTGCGGGATCTCATGGAGCCCAAACCCAAACTCACCCCGCTCGCCCCAGTACACGAAGCTGTGGGAGCTCGCATGATGGAATTCGGGGGCTGGTGGATGCCCGTCCAATACAAGGGCATCCTTGACGAACACAGGGCGGTCAGATCCGCCGCGGGTCTCTTCGACATCTCCCACATGGGCCAGATTTTTGTGAGCGGCACCGATTCCGAGCATTTCCTTAACACGTTGCTCACCAACGATGTCTCGACACTTCTCGACGGCAAGGGTCAATACACCCTCCTTTTGAACAAAGAAGGCGGCGTGATCGACGACCTCCTTCTTTACCGATTGGAAACGGGTTCGTACCTGCTTCTTGTGAACGCGTCTAAAATCGAGGAGGACTTCGACTGGATCAAGTCTCACGCATCGGGGGACGTTTCGATTGAAAACCAAAGCGACCTTTGGGCAGGACTCGCTCTACAGGGACCCGAGGCGGCACACATCCTTGCCCGCCTGCTCGGACCGGACGTGCCCCTTCCTTCGCGTAACTCCGTGAGCAGCCTCGCAATTCCAAACGGTCCCGTGCTTGTGGCCAGAACGGGCTACACGGGAGAGGACGGCTTCGAATGGTTTTGCCCCGCCCAGACCGCCGCGCTTTGGTGGGATAAAATCTTGGCTTCGGGCTCGGATCTCGGGCTTCTCCCCTGCGGCCTCGGCGCGCGCGACACGCTCCGTCTCGAAGCCGGACTGCCGCTCAACGGCTCGGACCTCTCCCCTACCCACACCCCTCTTGAAGCGGGGCTTTCCTCCTTCGTGAAACTCGGGAAGGGTCCCTTCAATGGGTCGACTGCTCTGGAAACACAACTCAAAGGAGGCGTCACCCGGAAACTCGTCGGACTGATGATGCCCGAGAAAACACCGCCGCCGAGGCCGCACTATCCCGTCCTGCACGAGGGCGTTGTCCTCGGCGAGACCACCAGCGGCTCCCTTTCACCCACGCTTGGCCGCGGCATCGCCATGGCCTACGTTCCCACGGCATGCGCGGAACCCGGCACCCAGCTCGAAATCGAAGTGCGCGGGCGGCGCTTCCCTGCAACGGTAGTAAAGCGTCCGATGTACCGCAGACCGCCAGCCTCAGCAGCTCAACACTGAATTTGCCATGAACATCCCAGCAGACCTACTCTACGCCCCTTCCCACGAATGGCTCCGCAGCAGCGGCGCCTCCGCAACCGTCGGAATCACAGACCATGCGCAGCATGAACTTTCCGATGTTGTGTACGTTGAACTCCCCAAGGTCGGCGCCACAGTCGAAGCTGGACAGCAGGTCTGCGTGATCGAATCCGTCAAAGCGGCCAGCGACATCTACTCCCCCGCTTCAGGTATCGTTACTGCGGTGAACGAAAACCTCGGTGGAGATCCCGCTCTGGTGAACAACGACCCTTATGAAAACGGTTGGATCTTCAAACTGGACCTCGCACCAGATGCTGACCTGTCCGCTCTAAAGACTCCAGAGCAGTACGCGGAACAACTTGGCCAGCACTAGCATCCAAGACCTCTTCGGCACCCGCTTAACGCAGGCCAACCTTTTAGCCCAAACGCCGAAGTCCTAGAAAAATGGGGATCTCACGCGGGGCCGCCGAGGGCGCGCAGAAAAGTCATCTAAACGAATAAAGCAGAATCATTGATTCCCCTCTGCTGCTCCGTTCCTCCGTGTGAACTTCCGTTTTCGGGTTTAGTTTCGGTGCCATGACTCAGACCTCTATCCTAGTCTTGGCATCTACTTCGCCGCGGCGCAAAGACCTGCTCCAGTCGCACGGCTTTGCCTTTGAGGTCATCGCCTCGCCAGTCGAAGAACTCAACGACCAGTCGCTCGGTCCCCAGAGAATGGTCTCTGAAAACGCCCGGATGAAGGCGCTTCCCGTAGCCGGGGCACATCCTCAACGGGTCGTGCTGGGAGCCGATACTGTGGTTGCACTTGGCAACCGAATTCTTGGAAAGCCGCGCGATCTGGAGGAAGCCGCGGCGATGCTGGCAGACCTCAACGGAAAAGAGCACACCGTGCATTCAGGCGTCTGCATCCTCCACCTCGCGACCGGCAGGGAAACCGTCTTTGTCGAAACCACCCGTGTCCGCTTTCGCAATCTCACCCAGGCAGAACGCGCCGCCTACCATGCACGCATCCAGCCGCTCGACAAGGCGGGCGCCTACGCCGCGCAGGACGACGAAGGTGCGATCATTGAAAGCTACTCGGGTTCATTCAGCAATGTCGTGGGGCTCCCCATGGAGGCGCTCCACAAGCACCTTGTTCCCTTTGGTATCCAGCCTCAGGAACCTCCGGCCGAGGCCCCCCTGCCGTAAGCTTTTTCGGATTACAGTTTCGAAATCATCGCCAGCATCGCTTCAAAGCGGCTCTTTGCAGACTCCGCGCTCACCGGAGTGTTTTGCATCTGAACGAGTGATTTTTGCTCCACGAACTCGGCAGGAAGTTCCTTTGCGAAAGAACTGAGATTGCAGGGCGTGACGCTCCCGAACTTGATCCTCTGCTGGCACCAGGTAATCGCCAGGTTCCGCTTCGCACGGGTGATCCCCACGTACAACAGCCGTCGTTCCTCGTCCACCGTTCCCTCCATTTTGGAACGGTCGTGAGGGATCACGCCTTCCTCGAGCCCGGCGAGATACACGTAAGGAAACTCCAAGCCCTTGGCCGCGTGCAGGGTGATCAGCCACACACCCGAGCCCTTGTCATCCTCGTCCTCCTCCTCCCGCTCCTGCCGGAGCATCATCTCATCCAAAAAGCCGCGCAACCCTTCCGACGACTTCTCACCATACTCGTCAAAAGACTTCAGAAGGTCCTTCACATTGTTCTCCCTCGAAAGGCCCTCCTCAGGAGTCTTGCACGTGCGGCGCAAATCCTCGAGATACCCCACCTCCTCGATCATCTCGCGCAGCAGCGCAGGCTGGTCAGAGAGCGGCTGGTTGAGCAACGTCTCATAGCGGTCCACCAAACCGACAAACGCCTGCACCGCAGTCCGGGAGCGCGTGGTCAATCCCGCCTGAAACGCCGCGTCCCTAAGCGCATTCCACACGCTGGAGCGCATCCGAGAACTGTGCGCCGTGGCCTGCTCAACAAGCGACGGACTCAATCCCCGGGCAGGCGTGTTGATGATCCGCAACAGGGACACGTCGTCATCGGTGTTTAGCAAACAACTCGCATAAGCCAGCAGGTCCTTAACCTCCCGCCGGTCAAAAAAGCTTTTCCCGCCCACCACCTTGTACGGGATCTTGAGCTGCCTCAGCACCTGCTCCACCAGGCGGATCTGGGAGTTCATCCGGAAAAGCACGGCAAAGTCCTCCCACTTGACCCCCTCCGTCATCTGCAGGTTCTGGATATCGTCCCCGATGAACTGGGCCTCCTGCCGGTCGTCGGGCATCGCAATCAGACGCACCTTGCTCCCTCCCTCCTGGGCGCTCCAGAGGTTCTTCACGCGCCGGCGGGGATTGTTCCGGATGAGGATGTTAGCCGTCTGAAGAATCGCGTTCGTGGAACGGTAGTTCTGCTCCAGCTTCACCACCGTGGGATTGGGAAAGTGGCTTTCAAACTCAAGGATGTTGGTCACCTCCGCGCCCCGCCACCCGTAGATGGACTGATCGTCGTCACCCACGACCGCCACGTTTTTACGCTCGTCGGCAAGCTGGGTGATCAGGCGCAACTGCAGCCGGTTTGTGTCTTGAAACTCGTCCACCATCAAATAGTGAAACCGGTCCTGCCACTTCCGGCGCACCACCTCGTGCTCCTCCAGCAGCTGAACCGCGAGCAGCAGCAGGTCGTCAAAGTCGACCGCGTTCAAAGTCTTCAACTCCGCCTGGTACCTGGCAAATACCGCGCCCACAAGGCTTTTCTCCTCGCCGGGCGCGGGCTCGCGCCAGCCGTTGTTCTTCGCTTTCGAGATCAGGTTTTTCGCCAGATGCGGGTCCAGCTTTTCATCCTGCGCGGCAGTGCGCGTGATGATTTTTTTGATCAACCCCAGCTGGTCCCCCTCGTCGTAAATCGAGAAGTTATTCTTGTAGCCGAGGTGCTCGATGCCGGAGCGCAAAATCCTGACACAAAGCGCGTGAAACGTGCTCATGAGCACCTTCGACGCGGCGCTTTTCTCCACCATCGCCGCCAAGCGCTCCCGCATCTCCTTGGCCGCCTTGTTTGTGAACGTCACCGCCAGAATGTTCGACGGACTCACGCCCTCGGAAATCAAATAGGCCACCCGCGAAGTGATCACGCGCGTCTTGCCAGTCCCCGCGCCAGCAAGGATCAAAAGGGGTCCGTCCGTTGTAAGGACCGCCTTCTGCTGTTCGGGGTTGAGGTCAAAAAGTCGAAATCCTGCCATCGTAGCCACAGCAAACTCCCGGACCGGCCGTTTTTCAACCCCGCTTCAAACAAAGCTGCAGCCAGTCACGGCATTTTCCTACCGCCCACAGAGTCGCGAGCAAGCCGGCTCCCTACAACAGGGCGGCGGATTCGGTGTCGATGTAGAGGATTGCCGCCGGGTGCCGGCGCAGCGCCGAGGCGGGACACCCGCCGTGAACGGGCCCCGACAACGTCTCCTTGACCGCGGACGCCTTCCTCGGTCCGGGCACGATGACGAACATCCGTCCCCCGGACAAAAGGGCCGGCACAGTCAGAGTGATGGCGGTTTTGGGCACACTGGCGAGATCGGGAAAACAGCCGTCGTTCACCTGCTGCTGACGGCAGGCGAGGTCCAGTTCGACCACCTTAACGCTCTCAGGATCCTCCAAGTCGGCCGGCGGATCGTTGAATGCCAGATGACCGTTCTCACCGATCCCCGCACACACCACATCGATGGGAGCCTCCTTTAAAAGCCGCGTGTAGCGGGCGCACTCCCAGGCGGAGTCCGCCGATTCACCCCGGATTCCATGGAAAACTGCGGGGCGGAGTTGCGAGAGGACATGCTCCTGCTGGTAATGGCGGAAGCTTGCGGGATGCTCGGCATCAATACCCACGTATTCATCCATGTGGAAAATCTCCACCTTTTCCCAGTCTATCCCGCAGGCAAGCAGCGCCTTCAAAAAGCCAGTCTGCGATGGTGCGCTAGCTAGAATCACCCGGGCTCGCCCGCGCAAAGCAATCGCCTCGGAGATCGCCCGCCCCGCTTCGGCGCCGGCACTCTGATCCATTTCGGCGCGCGTAGCAAAGGAGCGGACTTGGAGGGAATCGACTGAAAATGTCTTCATCGGATTAACTGTTTTCGGTTGGAGCATGCTTCTGCAGGCGGGACTGCCCTTGATTACTGGAGCAATTTCCGCATGGCATCGAGCAGAACCGCCTCCGCCTCGGGAGAGACACTGGAAGAAGTCGGGCCCGTTTCATAGCCACCCTCCGGATACGCGGCGGCGGTACCGATGTAGCCCGGACCGTAGTCCCCGTATGCGGCCATCATCACATGCAAGTCGGGGCGCATCGCCTTGGCGTTCAGCTGGTATTCTACAAACAGCTCGCCGGGCAAATGCAGCATCCGGGTTTTTCCAACGCGCAAACACGTCACGTCCAGCTGCCGCCCCGCCTTCCACAGCCGGAGCCAGGCAAGCTGGTCGGCAAACGAAATATAACCCTTGGGCGGCGTCGCCCGCAGCTTCCCCACAAGCTCCTCATCATCCAGATGCGGGGCGATGGGCAGCCGAACGGGGACGCTTTCCCAGCCGATTTCACCGGGAGTCGCTACGAATTTTTCCGTCTTCTCGTATGCCTCCCGCATTCCCTGCGCCAGACGCGTCGCGAGAATCATCCGGTTTGCCTGCGCGCCGTCGTTGTATTTGCCGGCCGTGACGTTGCCGCCCGCGCCGTTGAAGTGCACGTGCAGGGCTCCGTTCAAATCCTGCCCGCGGATGAAGCGCGCAATTCCCGGAAAATCGGGGCTCGGAATACCGAGCCGGTAATAGCTTTGCGGATGACATGCGTAGGCGCTCAACAGTGCGAGCGGCTTGTCCCCGTTCCAAAAACTCAGCAGCGACACCACCGGGTCGATCACGCCCTCCGGTTCCTCCCTGATGGCCGGATCCCTCGTCGAACTCGTGCGCGTCGCCCGGATCCGCCCGTCCAAACCCCGGATGCGCCTCTGGCTGGCCACCTCCTTCACCACCGACTCGCCGTATCCGAAATGCGTCACGGACTGTGCGTTGGGCAGCGCCTCTTGAATTGCAACGGCGGCCCGGCCCAGCACCACCCTTTGAAACTCCCCCTCAAAGCGGCTGTATCCCTGCACGCCCAGCTCCTTGATGATCTTCTCGGCAGTGAAATCGCAGCCGGGCGCATCGTGCTGGTGAAGGGCATGCACCGCCACGCGGTTCGGGACAGTGCCCGCAGCCTTCGCAAGCTCCGCACGAAACGCGTCGTGTCCCTCGTTGGCGATCCCGATCCAGTCCATCGCGCACAACACGACCGGCTGCCCTGCCCCCAGCAGGACCACTCCCCGGCAACGCAGGGTCAGCTCGTCCAAGCGCTTCACAGGATCATAAGCCATCGCCGACCCCAGCGGCGGCGTCGCATCCACATCAAATACCGCCAGACGCAGCCCCTCCGCCGCAAACAAACGGAAAGAGGAGAGAAGGAGAACCAGTAAAATCAGAATCCGCGCTTGGTTTTTCATGGGGGGGAACGGGGACAGAGATGGCACTGTAACGAACGGAAGGAAAACTACGGAAGCGTCTCAATGAAAGTCAGAAGGTCCGCCATGTCCTCGACGCTCATGCCAGTTTCAATCCCCTCGGGCATGAGGCTCTGGCCACTCGAACTGGTCCCCTTGATGTTGGAGCGCCGGACCGTCTGCCGGATGCCTCCCGGCATCACCAAGGTCAGGCTTTCCGCCGTGTCCTCTGCAATGAAGCCGCTGAAGCTCTGCTCGTCCTTGGTCTGTACCGTAAAAACGAGGTACTGGGCGGCGACCTCCTTGTTCGGCTCCAATATAGCCGTCAGCAACGCGTCACGCCCCTTGGTCTTGACCGTGACAAGGTCCGGTCCGACTTGAAGTCCCTCAGTCCCTGCACGGTGGCACGCCAGACACCTCTGCGAGTACACGTCATGCCCGCGCTTTGAATCCCCCCGTCTCGAGGCGGCTTCCTTGTACCTCTCCACGACAGCCTCCCTGGACTGGGGCAGCACGGATGCCAGCGACTCTTTTGCCAGCGCGCTTATCTTCACCGACTTGCTCCGCACAAGCGACTGGACCTGCGCCGCGCTGAAATCAGCCGCGGCAAGCTTCCCCTCGGCAACCGCCGCCAAAAGCAGCTCAGTCCACGGCTCCCTTACCAGCAGGCCCCGAAGCGCCGCGTCCCGAGCCCGCGCGCCCAATCCCGCCCACTCTCCAAGAACAGCCTTCGCCCCGTCAGCCGCCGTCTGCCCCAAAAGAAATCCAACAGCGCTTGCCTGGACCTCATCCGGTTGTCCGGCAGCAACGCAGGCCTTCAATGCGGGACCGCCCAGCGCAGACGGAGCAACAGCAAGCATCCGGAGAGCAGACAGACGGTCCATCCCGGAGGCGCCTCCGTCGGCCGCCGCAGCCGCCGCGGTCTTGAATACCGCCGTCAAAACACCCTGCCCGTCAGTTTTTTCCAACGTCGTTCCCGCCCGTCGAAACCCTTCGGATGCCGCCTGCAGCACCTCGGGCTCGGGGTGCCGCTTCGCCAGCAACTCCACCAACTCCTCGCGTCCGGATTCCGAAACAGACGCGGCTTGCACCTCAAATAAGCGCGCAAGAAAAGGGGCCGCCTCGCCCGCAAACGCGTCATCCTGCGACAGCGGTGCAAACAGGACCCGGGACACCACGGACGCCGGAGCGCTCAGCAGCGCGGGGCCAATCCACGGGTGTCGGTGGTCCCGCCGCGCCAGCTGCAGCAAAGCCGCGTCCATCGCGAGAGAGCCTCCGCGCCTGAACCCGCTCGCAAGCGTCAGCGCGAGTTGAAAGCGCACACGCGGACTTTCGTCCGCAAAGAGCGCGGCCGCCTTCGCCCAAACGCTGGAAGCAGACGGCAGCGGCGGATCTCGCCGCTCCAACAGGGCAAGGGCGCGCTCCCGGACGGCCGCCTCCGGAGCATGTAGCCCCGCGGCCAGGCTGCTTTCGCTCAAGGCATTCAAACCCTCCAGAACACCCAGCGCATGCAGTTTTGAAACGCCGCTTCCGCTCCTGAGCAAGGTCTCAAGCGAAGGAACCACCGACCTGTCCTGTCGCTCGTAAAGAAGCCTCTGAGCGGTGTCCCGGTGCCACCCATTGCTGTGCGCAAGAGTGCGCACCAGCTCCTCCGAGGGCTCGCCCCCCAGAGAGACCGGCCGCCCAATCCGCGCGGCTCCGTTCTCGGGAGCAATTCGGTACACGCGGCCCCGGTCGTTCCCACTGTTGAGGTCGAGGTGTTTCTTGATCTCATCCGGAATAGACCACGGATGTTCGATGACCTCGCGGTACATGTCGCACACGTACAGACAGCCGTCCGGAGCGTTGGCAAAGTTCACCACCCGCACCCACGTGTCCGTGCTGGCTGCAAACTCGAACGCCAGCTCATCCACCGGCCGCGCGCCTGTCACGCTCACTCCATCCTCGGACGCCTGGATGACCTTCCGGTGCACAAGCTGTCCGCCGGCGTCCCCCGTGAACGTATTGTTCACAAAAGAGGCACCGTAAGCGTCCCCGCGATATACAGTAGTGCCAGTAGCTCCCGTGAAATATCCGCTGACACGCCCGCCGCCCTCAACCGCCCCGGGAACCGCCCCCGACACGCGCCAGCGCGTGCGCACGATCCTCCACGGCTCGTCCGGACTGATCCGGAAGACCTCGGCCGCGCCCCCATCCGCTGCAACGCTCTGCCGGGCTGGGGGCAAAGGCCACGCGGGGTCCGAAGCGTTGCGCTCGGCGTCGTAAACCCAGTGCTGGAGATGGTCCGAGTTTGAACATCCGAACTTGCGGCCAAAATCATCAAAGCTCATTCCGTACTGTGCGCCGCCGCTTTCCAACCCGAACTCATAAGTGAGCGGATTGAACCAAAAGTCGCGACCGCCGATTTCCTTGGCAGGCAGCTCGGACCGCTTCAAACAGCGCACCTCACCGCGGTTGCCGCCTCCGCAAAGCACATGAATGCGGTTGTCCTGTCCCCATTGAAAGCTGTTCAGCAACCCCTGCACGTTGAGAATTTTCAACCCCGTGCCGAACCCGGTGAACACCCTTTCGCGCACCTCTGCCCGACCGTCTCCGTCCCGGTCTTCAAACCGCCAGATGTCGGGCGTTGCGGCAACAAAGAGCCCGCCGTTTGCCCAGAAAATGCCGGTCGGCCATGGAATGTCGTCTGCAAACACCCTGCTCGTCTCGTACACCCCGTCGCCGTCCCGGTCCTCGAGCACCGACACGCGCCCCAAGTGCGGAGTGACGTCCCGCATCTCCGAGTAGTCGATCATCTCGCACACAAACATGCGGCCCCGTTCGTCGAAACAAATGGCGATGGGGTCTCTCACCTGCGGCTCGCTTGCGGCAAGCTGCATCCGGAAGCTGGGCTTCACCTTCCAGGTCCCGACGGCGTCCCCCGGGGCAACAGCGGGATAACGCGGCAACTCCTTGGAGGGATCCAGCGCCACGGCGTGATTGGTTTTTCCGTAGGCGGCGGAATACGTGGTCTTGGTTTGAATGCCGTCGGCGGCCGAAGCGGCGAGCTCTGCGGCGGCGAAAAGGGCGGAAAAACAGAACGCGGCGGTGGAGGAGAGGCGCATGTGAGCGAGGCGGTCCGGTAGACTGTATACTGAGCTATCCACCGTCCGTCTCTTTTGCCAGCGCAATATTCACCGACCAACACCAAGGCCTACCAGGAGCCGCCCGCCTCAGCCCCGGCGTCCCCCCACCAAGCGCCGCAGAATCGTCACCGGCAGCAGCAGGACCTGCAAAACCAGCCCGACCGAGCCTGCCACCCAGGACATGGGAAAACGCAGAATGCGGAACACGGGCGCTAGCCCTCGCTGCAGCCCGGGCCGCTTTGAATAGAACAGTGAGGCGGCCACAATCATCGCGATCCCGATGAACTTTTCAAACGCGCTCACGTGCACGGGCCCGGGCAGGACCTGCAGCCCGCTGTGGGGGTCGCTTAGCAGTTCTACGGCCAGAATGCAGCCGACGTAGCCGATGAGCAAAAACGCCACGTCCCCTAGAATTGGATACTTGTCGATCAGCTTGATGCAGGCGCCCGCCACAAACCGGAGTGCCAGAATTCCAATGAAAACTCCGGTGCAAACCACCCAGAGTTTGGGGCTCATGGCGACCGCGGCCACCACGTTATCCACGCTGAGGCTGAGATCCATGATCTCGATGGCGATGATCGTCGAAACAAGCCCGCCCCGGCCTGCGTCGTGCACCGAGTCCGCCTCGGCGTCCTCCGTGAAGTGCTTGCACATCAGGTACACCAGATAAACCGAGCCGCCGATTTTGATCCAGGGATTGGCAATGATCCAGGCAGCCAGAGCCATGCAGATCCCCCTGAAAAGATAGGCCCCGAGGATCCCGAACCGAAGCGCCAGCTTTTGCTGGGTCTCGGGAAGGTGCTTTGCCATGGCGGCGATGGCGAGCGCGTTATCCACGCTCAGCAGCCCCTCGATTATAATGAGGGACAGAATGACCGGCGCGGCCCCGGCGATCTCAGCCAGCCCGGGCAAGGTGAAACCTGGAAACCATTCAGAAAGGACTGCAGTCATAGGATCGCTGTTGCTCCACTACACGCGCAGACACGGCCCGACGCAAAGGCAATCCCCTGCAGACTTCCTCGCCTCAATAAATCGGACGGACGGACGGCTCAGTGGGCGACCCGTGCGATTTCCAAAGCCGTCAGGAAGAAGGCTACTGAAAATCCACCAATGGTCGTGAGTCCCACCACGTCCCCTCCCTCTTCATACGCATGCGGAAACATGACCTGGGCCACCAAAGCCAGAATCGCGCCGCCGGAAACAGCCTCGCAAAGCGCAAGCACCTCGACGGGCGCGCTCGGCAGGAATGCGTTCCCCACAGCCCCGCAAATCGCCGCGATGAAAATCAAAGACCCCCAGAGGCCGTAGATCTTGGCGTTGGAATAACCGGCATGCCGCATGGTGTTAGCGCTGGCCATCGCCTCGGGGAGGTTCGCCAGGAAAATCGCCACCAGGAGTGTGGGGTTGAAGGTCGAAATCCCCATGAACGTCGCACCGATCACCAGCGAGCCCGGGATGGCGTCCAGAATGTTGCCGATCCAGATCGCAAGCGGGTTCCCCCCCTCGTGCTCCGAGAGGGTCTGCTGGATTTCGCCCGCATGCAGGCGCTTCATGCTCGCGGCCGCCATCTCCTCCCATTCCGCGCTGTCCATCACCCCCGCCTGCTTCTGGATACTTTCCAAGGTGTGGTGCTCGGCCAGCTTCAGGATCGCCTCCCGGATCTTCGGGGAGTCCTTTATCAGGTGCTCGAAGTCATCCTTGTCTATCTTCATCGCGGACACGTTTGTCTCCGCAACCACCGTGTTGGCCCGGACGGTGTGGGACACCAAAGCCATCTCGCCCACGATGTCCCCCGCTTTGACCTCTGAAATCCGTCTTCCGATTCCCGACTCGCCCGCGCCATGCAGGAAAACTCCGAGGCTCCCCTCGTCGATGATGTACATTGCCTCAGGCTCCATCCCCTGCCGGAACAGCTCCTGGCCGGACTCAAATTTGCAGTCCCGTAAATAGGGCAAAATGTGGTCGATCTCGGTGGGCGGCAACGTACGAATCACCGCATTCTTGGACAACCGCTCCAGCAAACCGGCGTGCCCCGCCCGCTTCTCCTCCATCGCGTGCCTGCGGGCGTTCGTCTTGTGCCGCGCCGCACCGCCGAATTTGTCGACCAGAATGTTGCTGTAGTAATAGATCAGCCCGCCGGCAAGAAAGCCTCCTGCTACAATCGACCACGCCTTCACATTCGGGATTCCCGAATTCACCAAATGCTGCGTTGTTCCAAACGCAAGGTCGACGGCAAGGGCGTTCACCAAGGCTCCAGAACCGAACGCCAGAATGTTCGCGATCGTCTTGTCACTTGCCTTAAAAGTGAGTCCCAGCCACGCCCCGATCACCACGGAAGACATCGCTATGGCCGCCAACAAGGCCGCCATGGCAATCCGCCCAACCGTTGCCACGCTTTCCGCCGCGGCGGGTGCGTGTTGAGCGACCGCCTGGGTCACCTCCGGAGCTGCCGCGTTCGCAAGTATAATGAGCATAAGAATTCCCCGAAGGTAGATTGCTGCTGAATGAACTGCGTGAGATGCCCTAACCGGCAAATCTTTATCAATCTTAAAACTTGGGTTTCGTCCGATTTATCAAGTTTCTCCACCAGCCAAGGATGAGCTTGAAGAAGCAGAGGGTGCACCGTTCACTGACATCTGTCTGCCTTCGGCTGAATGCGTTACCAGCCCTTTCAGGAACGCTCCTGCAAACTTCGCCCGCACCTCCCATGAAAACTTTACCAGCGAAAGCCGGCACTTCCTACGCGGCAACCCTCTGCCTGAGCGCGCTCGCCTGCCTGAACGCCTTTGCGGCCGACAGAACCCCTTGGACCGGCTCCAAAATCCAAGGTTCCCCCGAACCTCCCCCTCCCTTTGTCACGGAGCGCCTCGTTCCAAACCTGACATTCTCAAATCCGCTCGACATCACCATCCTGCCGGGGACCAAACGGCTGGTCGTCGCCGAACAAAACGGCCGGATCTTCTCCTTCGACCCGGCCTCCGCCTCCGGCCAGGCAGACCTTTTTGCGGACCTTCCCGCCTGCGACCCGGAAATCATCCAGACCTACGCCCTCACCTTCCATCCCCGTTTTTTAGAGAACCGTTACGTGTTCATCTGGACCATCCTAGATTTCAAGGGTGAAAAGAACCGCGAGAACGGCACGCGCATCCTCCGCTTCAAGGTCACCAACGGCCCCGTTCCAGGAATCGATCCGGGCAGCGCCACCCCCATTTTTTCCTGGCTGTCCGGCGGTCACAACGGCGGGAACATGCGCTTCGGTCCCGACGGCATGCTTTACATCGCCACCGGAGACGCCGCACCTCCCGACCCCCCGGACCCGCTGGCAACCGGACAGGACATCAGCGACGTGCTCTCCAGCATCCTGCGCATCGACGTCGATCATCCGGAGGTCGGCCGCGCCTACGGCATTCCGAAAGACAATCCGTTTGCAAACGATCCGAAAGCCCGCGGCGAGGTTTGGGCCTACGGACTCCGCAATCCGTGGCGGATAAGTTTTGATCCGAAATCTGGCGACCTGTTCGTCGGGGACGTGGGCTGGGAGCTGTGGGAGATGATTTACCGCATCAAACCGGGCGGTAATTACGGCTGGAGCCTGACCGAGGGCAGCCGCCAGGACGTGCTTCCCAACAGACTGCGAGGTCCCTCGCCTGTGTCGCCGCCCTTGATCGCCCACTCCCACGAGGAAGCCGCCAGCATCACGGGAGGCGAGTTTTACCATGGCACCCGCCTGCCCTCTCTCAACGGACGCTACATCTACGGCGACTGGCAGACGGGCACCTTTTGGTCGCTCAAAACGGAGGGAGACCGCGTGGTGGAGCACCGCGAACTCTGCCGCAGCTCGCTGATGCCGGTCTCCTTCGGCAAGGACGCAGCCGGCGAGCTTCTCATCTGCGACCATCTCGGTGGAGGGATATGGCGTCTGAGCGAAAACCCGAATGCAGGCAAGCAAAGCGCGTTCCCCAGGAAGCTCAGCGAAACCGGCCTATTTTCAAACACCGCCGCGCAGACCCCCGCCCCAGGCGTTGTCCCCTACTCCATCAACGCCACCCGCTGGGCTGACCACGCCACCTCAGAACGCTGGGCCGCGTTTCCTGGCGCCGCCGCCGTGACCATCTCGGAGGTGTCCAAAGGCGTTCTCCAGCGCGGACAGTGGCGCTTCCCACAGGGGGCGGTGCTGGCCAAGACGTACTCTCTCGCCACAGACCGCTCCAAGCCGGAGGCGAAGCAACGCATCGAGACGCAGATCCTTTACTACGACGGTAGCCTCTGGGGTGCATACAGCTACCGGTGGAACGCCGCTCAGACAGACGCCGACCTCGTTCCCGCGCGCGGCGATGAAACGTCCTTCGCCGTGAAGGACCCAGCCGTCACCGGCAGTGAAACCCACGAAACCTGGCGCTTCTTCAGCAGGTCCGAATGCGGCCGCTGCCACTCCATGTGGACCAACTTCACCCCGGGTTTCAACACTCTCCAGCTTGACCGCACGACGGGGGAGGCGCCGGGACGCCAGACAGATCTTCTCGCTAAAATCGGGCTTATACCAGAGGAACCCCGTCTCGCCGACCCCTTCGGCGACAAGGGAAGTCCCGAACTCCGAGCCCGCTCTTATCTACACGCCAACTGCAGCACATGCCACCGCCAAAACGGAGGCGGGGCAGTGCCAGTCTACCTGAACATAGAGATCCCGGCGAAAGAGATGAAGGTCCTGAACGTCAAACCGGTTCAGGGCGACCTTGGACTTCCCGATGGACGCCTCGTTGCGCGCGGGGACGCTGCGCGAAGCGTGCTTCTCTACCGCATGGCCACAGGCGGCCGGGGACACATGCCCTACCTCGGAGGCCGTCTTGTTGATGAACACGGCCTCCTCGTGGTGCGCGACTGGATCAACGGCATGAACGAAGACCCCAATGACATTCCACCCGAAACACGCGCCCGACGCGCCGCCGAACGCGAGAACTTGCAGAAGCTCAAGGCGGGCGATCACGCTCCGCTGGAAGCACTGCTTGCCTCAAACAGCGGCGCACTCGACATCCTGCTTGCGGTCGTGGAAGGCTCGCTCCCCGCGGACGTCCGAAACCAGGCGGTGACAAAAGGGGCGGCGCTCACCGATCCCACCCGCAGGGATCTTTTTGAGAGGCTCCTTCCCGAGTCACAGCGGCGCAAAGTGTTGGGCGCTGGGTTCAATCCGGAAAGCGTACTCCGCCGCACAGGCGACGCCGAACGCGGAAAGCCGGTGTTCGCGGGCCTCTGCGCCGCATGCCACCAGATCGGCGCTGCCGGTGTGGATTTCGGACCCGCGCTGGACCACATTGGTTCGAAGTGGAATCGCGAAGCATTGCTGGAGCAAATCGTGTATCCCTCCAAGCTGATCGACCCCCAGTGGCAGTCCGCAACGCTCGAACTGGAAGGAGGGGATTCCAAAACCGGCTTTCAAGTTTCAAAAACCGCCGCAACCACGGTGCTAAAAGTGGCTGGGGGAACCAGTGAAACGATACCCACTTCGAAAGTGCTCAAAACCAACCTTTCGAAGATATCAGCCATGCCCGAGGGGCTCCTGCAGGGGATGACAGCACAAGAAGCCGCCGATCTGCTTGAGTACCTCGGCGCTCAAAAGTAAAGTTCGCCGACCCTTCGAATCACCCTAAAAAACAACCGAGCCTAACTGCCTGCGTTAAAATCAAACCGTCCGGCGGCCAACAGTCCAAACACCACATGTCCTCGCCATTTTTATTCGTCTCCTGTACGCGGCAGCCTGCCTCGAACGCTGACAGCTTACTGATTGTGCAGTCCTTTCAGGATCCGGAAATTAGCAAGCAGGCGAAACTCGAAATGGTCTGGGAAAACAAAGAGGGTCTGCCCACGGTCTATAACAAGAAAATCCAGGAGCACCGGGACTCCGGTGTGGAATACCTCGTTTTTGTTCATGACGACGTTTTCATCGATGATCTGAAGGTCTGCAAAAAGATCCGGACGGCACATGAAGCGCTTGGGTACGAAATCATAGGGGTGGCGGGTGGCCTCAACCCCAGAGCCTTTTATAAAGCGGCTTGGCACCAGTTGTGTCAGGTGGCGAATCTGCGGGGCATGATTTTTAACTTAATGGAAGATGGCAGCCTCCACACAGCCTGGTTTGGTTCCACGCCTTCACGTGTCTCCCTTTTGGACGGCGTGTTTATGGCGGTGCATCTACCCACCGTCATTGAAAAATCTTGGGCTTTCAATGAACGGTACGACTTTCACCACTATGACCTGGCCGCCTGTCTAGATGCCTTGAGCAAGGGCATAAGTCTCGGCGTCTATCCTATCCACCTGTTTCACAAGTCGACCGGCCTGCTGTCCTTTGATGATCCCGACTGGCTGGCGAACAATAAACGCTTTCTGGAAGAGTATCCTTTGCCCCCCAGATAATATCCATAATCTGCGGTTCGTTTCGTTCGGCAGTCCGCACAGCTTTGTAAAGTCTGCCGCTGCATCGAAAACAGTCCTTCCCTATAATCTCACAAACCGATCACTCGCGCATCTGATCCCGTGTTTGCTGCAACTCGAAAACGTGTTCAATAAACGGAGCCCATGAAAGTCTATTGGCAGAATCACCTTTCAGAGCTCCGCGATCTCATTTTAAAAATGGGAAGCCTTGTAGAGCAGAATCTCGAACACGCCATCCAGGCGTTTCAACAGCGCAACGATTCCCTGGCCGACCTTGTCGAAGAAGAGGATCAGGAGATCGACCAGTACGAGATCAGGATCGATGACTTCGTTGTCTCTTATATCTCCACCCACGGCCCGAAAGGACAGGACTGCCGCTCGCTCCTTATCGCGAGTAAACTTGGAACCGCCTTGGAAGAGATAGCGGACCAGGCAACCACGATCGCCCGACGCGCCAGACACTTGAATAAAGTGCCGCTTTTCACCCAGTCCACAGCCATCTACAGCATGCTGCCCGAGGTGCAGTCCATGGTCCAAAAGGCCATTCAGGCCTTCGTGCAACAGGATGTCACACTCGCTCTTGAGGTGATCCGCCAGGACAACTTCGTGGACACCCAGCACAGGGAGACCAAGCGCGAACTCGAGGTGGCGATCAGCGCGGAACCCACCCTGGCGGGCGCGGGCATCCACCTGTTTACCATGTCAAAGGCACTCGAACGGGCGGCGGACCGCGCTGCAAGCATCGCGGAGGAAGTCGTGTTCCTCGTAAACGCACAGGACATCCGGCATTCCGAAGTGTGACACCCGGGAATGAGGTTTAGCGACTGCGTCGCCAAGGCGAGGAGCCGGGCTTATGCCAAACGCCACTTCGCCTGACGCAGCATACCAAGCTGGGTTGAGGCTGAAGCCTCGTACCAAACCGTCAGCAGCTCGCCATCCCCAAGTTCGACGGTGCTCGGATAGCCAAGGTCCCCGTTGGGGCCGTCTTCCGACAGCGAAATCTCTTCACCCCAGCTTTTGCCGTTGTCGGCACTGACCCGGGCACGGTTTCCGTACGGCGGCCTCCTGTAGCCGTAGGACATCACGAGCCGCCCGTCGCGCAACTTGAGTAGATGCGAAGGAAACCCGTAACATATCGGATGCGGCTCGCTCCACGACGCGCCACCATCCGACGATTCGGACTGCAGAATCCACCCCTTATGCTCCTCGTTGTGATTGCGAATCTGCGCCACAAGCGTCCCGTCGCCCGCCTCGACTACGTGCAATTCGTGATAGCGCTGCACATCGCCCTTGCGCAATGGTATCTCCGCCAGCCAGTCCCAGGATTGCCCCTCATTGCTGGACACGCTTACCCCGACGCGTTTTTCAGCGGTCAGCAGCTGCTTGCCTGCGTATAGCAGCCGCCCGTCCTTGAGTTGGATCGGTCCGTGCGGACTGTTCACCACCGTGGCGATTCTCGGCGACCATGTCAGCCCGCCGTCCGTCGACCGGATACACCACTCTCCCAAGTCCGCCTTGTGTTCAGATTCGGAAAGGCGGGAGTCCGCTGCATTCCATCTGGCCAATTGCGCAGCGGAGAGCTTCTTCTTCTGCCATTCCCTGTCGGTGTGTTTGTAGAGCATCTCACCGTCCTTGAGACTCTGTTGGTAGGCGAGAGAGGTGAAAGTCGTCACAATCAACGTGCCCTTAGTGGTCTCCAGCACCCCGCTGTCCCGGTCGTCAATCGCACTGTCCAAGAGAACCCGAGGCCACGTCCAGGTCTCCCCGCCATCGCGCGACACCATGGACTGGACCTGTCCAAAGGGGCAGACATGCGAATCCCGACCACCCGACCAGACCAGCCACAAATCTCCGTTCTGCCGACGGGTCAGGGTTGGCCAGCCGTGATAAAATTCGGACTGTTTCGAAATTAGCTTTGTCTCCACCACGGTGGCGCCCGCGCCTGCGGCGTCATTCCGACTTGAAGCCAGCAGAGAGGCTGCGAGCACGCGTGAAGTTTGCGCGAAAAAGTCCCGGCGGGTGCCGGAATGTATTAGTGAGTTCATCCTAAAATCGGGCGGGTGGGGTGTTCAAAATCGTTTTCAGTGCAGCAAGCACTGCCGCTTCTTCCACTTCTACTCCCGCACGGGCAGCGCAACCACCGTAATCACACGGATGTTCTTCGTTCCTGGTTCTTTGTTATTTGAAAGCGAGAGCCTATTTTAGAATACCTCCGGCATCCCCTCCTCCATCCACGCGATCCTTTCCTCCAGACCCGATTCGAGCGCGGCGGACAACAGCCGACGGGGAGGTTCGTCCAAAGGCTCGTAGGACAGACGAAATGTCCCGTAGTGCATCGGCACCATACGCTTCGCCCCCAAGGCCACACAGGCCTGCAGCGCCTCCTCAGGGTTCATGTGGACGCCCCGAAGGCTCGGGGCATCATAAGCCCCAATCGGCAGAAGCGCCACGTCCACCGCAAACCGCCTGCCGATCTCCTCGAAACCGTCAAAATACGCGGAGTCTCCACAGTGATAAATCACCCTGCCGCCGACCTCTATTATATAGCCTCCGAAACCCCTGTGCGAATCATGGAGCACTCTCGCCCCCCAATGACGACAAGGCGTCAGCGTGACGCGGACAGGCCCGAACTCAACGCTCTCCCAGGTACCAAGCTCCTGGACCACCCGAAAACCAAGATCGTGCACCAGGTTTCCAACATCACGCGGAACCACCACCGGTTGGTTGTCCGCCACGCTCCGGAGCGTCTTTCGATCCAGATGGTCGAAGTGAGCATGCGTAACCAACACCAAATCGATGCCCGGAAGCGCGGCCATCTCCACACCCGGATGGCGCATTCGCTTGATCCCCTTCACCCAACTGCTCCAAATCGGATCCACCAAAATGTTCATCCCGCCGGCCTGCAACAAAAACGATGCATGGCCGATCCACGTGAGCGCCAGCTCGCTTCCCTTGAGCGGCGGCCAGTCCGGACGCAGCGAAATCCCGTGCCGCGGCGAAAACAACGAGTTCAGAACGATCTCCGTCAGGGGATTCCGTTGCATCCAACCGGCTGCGGGTTTGAGCCCTACACTCTGGGAGTCCAAATGCAGCGACGGCTGCCCGTGCGCACCGTGGGTTCCCCCGAACCCAGTCGATTTGCGAATTTCTGACTTTAAAGGTCTGCGCGCAATCTTCACCACTGGCGTCATACGGTACTCATTTTTAAGCTCGGATCAAAAACAAACCTTAACTTTTCCCCTGCCACGCCCTCCCCAATCCCCGCATGGACCTCTCCAAAGACACACTCCGGAAGACCATCCGGGCCCTTCTCCGGGCCCACAAGGACACCTTGAGAAGCCGCAGCAGCGTGTTGCGCGACCGTATCCGGGAACTTCCGGAGTGGCGTGCGGCTCATACCGTCGGACTCTTCGCATCCATGCCAGACGAGCCTGGTGTGTTGGAACTCATGCGTATTCCAAACAAAACATTCGCATTTCCCTGTGTCATTGGAAACGCACTGGTCTGGCGCTCCGCGAGAAACGAGGAAGACCTCTGCACCATCCAGCCCGGCATGCCCAACCTCAGGGAACCACGCGGCGGACCGGTTGTGCCGGAGGAGAACATTCAGTTTTTGCTGGTCCCCGGACTGGCCTTCACCCGGCGTGGTCTGCGACTCGGCCGCGGCGGCGGATTTTATGACCGTGCGCTCCGCCATTTTCCAAAATCAACAGTCCGCGCGGGTATTTGCTTTGAATTCCAGCTGCTCGAAGCCCTGCCGAAAGAACCCCATGACCAACCGGTGGACCTTGTTCTGCACGACTGACGTCTTCGGTTGTTCGACAAAGCTGGGAAAGATCCAGAGCCCGCAGCCCGCCATCAAAAACCGTTTAATCCCTCTCCGCGGCCCCGCGTGAACTTCCGTTTCCCGCTTAAAAGCCGATCGTAAACGTGACGCCGCCACGGGTAATCTTGGCGTTTTGCTGGAATTCCTGCTCCCCGTACAGACGCAGCGTGCGCCTGTCGCCCAACCCAATCTCCAACGACACGCCCAGCTTCAGGGCATCGGCGGCCCGGCGGCGGCTGCTGATCGTCCAAGTCGAGCCCTGCTCCCCTAGCCAGCGCACGCCCAGCTTCCGCGGATCCCCTGCGAAGTCATGCACCCATGCCGCGTTTGCGCTCATGCGCGTCGGCACCCGTCCGATCCGGCCCTCGCGCGACACATCCAGCCCGGTCCTCGAAAGCGCCGTGGAGTTCCATTTCGCGTTCGAGCGCACGCCCACCGAACCGGCACGCTCCTCTGTCGCGCTGTTCTGGTGCACCCCGGCGTAGGCGATACGCGCGCTCGGCACGATGCTCCACGGACTCCCGCTGGCGGCCAACTGCGCGCCAAGACCCGCCTGCAGGAGAAACTCCTGGCTCTGCATCCTGCCGCGACCGCTCACCGTGCCAGTCGGCAGCACCTGGGTCCTCTTGATCTCGTTCTCAGACTCTCCGTAAAACGCGGCCGTATCCATGAAAACCCGTCGGCCAAGGGGCTCGCTCATATACAAACCGAGATGCCAGCTGTCGGAACTGATCTTGGAATTCGGCTGGTTCATCTGCGTCGATCCGGTGCCAGCGCCTCCCATCAAACCCAGCGTAAGCGGCCCAAACCGGCGCTCCACACCCGTCACGTTTCCTCCGTTGCTGAGCGTTGAACCTCCGTCACCCAGGCCTGAATTCGCCTGGCGGGTGGTCGAGTTCCCGTACACGCTGGTCCACGCGGTCCATTCGCTGCCGGAACCGACCGACTGCGACAGCACCTCCTGCTCCCCGGGCGTGCCGAGCGCAGTGCCGAGCAAGTTCAGGCGGTCGGATACTGTCTTTTGAACATCCTGCATCCGGCTCAATGCCAGGGCATAGACCTCGTTGTAGGCCGTCGGGTTCAATTGATCCAAAACCACGCGCACCTTTTCCTGGGTGTCGTACCCATCGAGGGCATCCAGCACACCCCCCAGCTGCGCGTCCTTGGTGGAGAGAATCGAATCCAGTCCGCGCCCAACCTCGCCGCGCACTCCGCGGCCACCGAGCGTTTCGTAGGGCACGCGTTGCAAAATCATGTTCACCGTGCCAATCGCGACCAACGGGTCCGTCACAATGTTGTTGGAAAGGTCGCGGTATTCCAGCCGAGCCTGAATGGCTGCGCTTGAGACGATTTGTTCAAACCGCACGTTCACCGCCGCGGAATCCGAGCGCAAAATACTGGAAATTTGCGGCTTGAAGTCACCAATCCGGCGCCAGTTGTCGTCCACCAAAGCCACCGGAACCACTGTCCCTCCCACAGACTTCGCCGACCCCGCACCCACCAACACCATATCACTCGCCACTCCGTTGTACTCCGCCTTGTAAACGGCGCCTCTCTCCATCACGAAGTCCCCGGTGACGGCCAGCGTGTCGATCGAGTTCCCTGGCGCCAGCGTGGCTCCGGCGACTAGACGCAACGCCCCGTTGACCGTGCCACGCCCCTGGATGGTCTGATTCTGCACGACTTCCAGTCCCCCAGCCAGCTTGCTTACATCCAATATAGACTGCTTCGAGTCGAGGCTCCCATTCGCCTTGGGCCCGCCCACCACAATCGTTCCCACCGAGGACAGCGCCGTAACGCTCTCCACGGCCAGCACACCTTCCTGCAGCACCACGGACGGGCCGCTCACCACCGAGGCGCCTCCGACCACCATCGTCCCGCCGCCCGTCTTCGTCAGACTGCCCAAGGTCTGCGAACCGGTCACCTTCAACACTCCTTCGCCCACCTTCGTTGTCCCCTGCATCGTGCCGTCCCCCGCCAAAACCAGCGTGCCCGCTCCGGATTTTTCAAACCCGGCAGCTCCTCCGCTTACATTCGTTGCCGTGAAGGTTCCCGCCGCCACGGATACGGCCGTCATGCGCAGGATTCCGCTCCCTGTCTTCGTCAGATTCCCGCCGGCGGCCCCGGTCACCGCCCCAAACATGCTCTCACCGCTTTGCGCCTGCACTCCCACATTCCCTGAAAGCACCACAGGCGCCTGTAAATCCACCGCCGCCGTCAGCCCGAGATTCCCGCCGCTCATGCTCACCTTCGCGCCCAGCGAAGCCGCCGAGGCCACCTGCACCGTCCCACTCAAAATCTTCACTCCGCCAGACAACGCGTTGTTGCCGGAGATCACTAACGCACCAGACCCGCTGCTCATCAACTCACCGGACCCGCTCAGCGTGTTGGCCAGCACCATCGACACTCCTGAGCCCGCGTTGACCTCCAGCGACGCGCCCGAGTCGACAGACACACCGCCGCTGCCCAGCGGCGTTCCGGAGCGCACTTCCAACGTTCCGCCGGACACCCTGGTGCCTCCGCTGTAGCTGTTCGCACTCACCACGGTGCCGCCCAACACAAGCTTCCCGGTCCCGCTCTTCACCAAGGCACCAGCCCCAGAGATCGCGTTGTCGAAGGAACCGGCCTCGGAGAGGTTTATGTTCAACGCAGAGCCCGATCCTTGCAGAACCACCGCGCCCGTTCCCAACGCCGACGTGTTCGACGCCTCCAGCGTGCCGGCCGCAATCTTGGTACCGCCTGCGTAAGTGTTCGTGCCCGAGAGCACCACGACGCCGCTGTTTGCCTTGATGAGTCCCGCAGTTCCGCTCACCACTCCTGTGAGAGCGAGGGTGCTGCCGCTGGACACATCCAGAGTCAGTGCATTGGAACTGCCGCCAGACAGAATGATCTTGTTCGACTTCGATTGCGAGGTGCCCCCCGACAGTTGCAAAGTGGCATCCGAAACGATCCTGAAGTTCACATTCGATGTGAGGCTGCCCATGTTCACGCTTTCCCCAGGCAGGATCCTTCTCTCGCTGCTCCCGTTATTCCAGGTGACCGTGTAATCAGAATTTACGCTGAACACCCCGTCCACCGCGCCATCGCCGGTCACCAGAAGGTTCGGCAGGGTAATATTTTGTCCGACGTTGAAAGCCAGCTTTGCTCCCAGAGACAGGTTGATGGTCCGCTCAAGGCCTGAGGTGTCTCCCACCGACGGTGCGCCGGCACCTGAGCCGAGCTGCAGTAGACCCGCCTTCACAAAAGTATCCGCCATCGTGGTATAGCCTGCGTTCAAGACGAGCGTTCCGGCGCCTTCCTTGCTGAGGCCCGCACCGGCGGTGCTGCCGCTCACCAAGCCCGTGATCGTGAGCTTGGATCCCGTCCCCACGTTGAACACCGTCGGCTGCGACAGCAGGACCGTTGCATCTACCGAGTGAGTTCCTCCGGCGGCCGTCACGCCAAGCGAGCCGCTCAGGGCGATTGTGCCACCGCTACTGAGGCTCACTCCACCGCTGCCAGCCAGGCTCAACCCGGCCAGTTCCAGCCGCGTTTCAGGCAACGCCACGGTCAGGGCTACAGAACCCGAATTCAGCGTCGCCGTGTCCCCATACGCGATGCTCTGCGAACCGTCCATCCCCGGACGGCCACCGGTTGCGCTCCAATTCCGCCAGTCACTCCACAGATTGCCGGCGTGGCCGCCGACCCACACGGACTTGCCGTCGTACACCTGCCCCTGCACCTGCAAAGTGCGCCAGCCCAGAGCCAGATCCTGCAGGCCGACCGGCGAGCGGGACACCAGCGCCAAATTCACGGTCTCCATAGTGAGTCCGGCGACCGACGTATTTAGGGTGCCTGTATAGCTCACCCCCAGCTGTCCGCCCACACCGGCACCCAAGGCGAACGAACCGCCACCCGTCAACGCCAGCGAACCCGCCGCCGTTGGCGTGATGATCAGATCATCCGAGTAGACCCCAATCTGCGCCCCATTAGTGAGCGTGACCGTTCCGGTCTGGAAAGTTCCCGCAGTGTTTAAGCGCACGTGGCCGATGTCGATGTAGCCCAGCGTCGCGTAGTCCGAATTCAGGGACAGCGTGCCAGCCTGATACACGGTGCCGCTCACCAGCAGCGTCTGGCTCGCCTGCAGCGGCGACACATTCCCAAGACCCGCCACCTTGCCCTGCGAGCTGTACGTCACCGTGGC
>CANFTB010000009.1 GCA_947449735.1 Chthoniobacteraceae bacterium
ATCCAAACCGCCCTCGCAGCCCTTAGCTAAAGGCTGTTGCTCCGTAAGTCCTGACGGGGAACAGGACACATCTTTTTATGTCCGCTCAATCAGAGCAAATGCAGGAAGTAACTCAACGCTGCGAACTGTACCGGGACGAGATGCGCGAGCGCCTCGCCTCCTTCGATCGCCGTCTGCTCGCATTGGAAATTGTGGTCCGCGGTGAAGACGGCAGGAATGGGATGAAGGCTAAGCTCACCGAACTATGTCAGCGATTTGATGCCTTCGAGCAGAAGGCAATCCGGTGGATTTCAATCGGCACCAGTCTGCCGGGAATCGTCGTGGGGGTGGTGGCAGTTCTGAAGTTTCTGGGTAGGGTGTAACATACCAAGTTGAAACAATCTTTTATGCAAACTAAGCGATCTCACCAATCTATCCTAGCATTCCTGAACGCAAATCGATAACGTCGATTGTGTGGAGTCATGCATCGCGCCCTCGATACTTTTTCTCTCGGTATCACAAAATGCAGTTGGGGTTCATCTGCAATCCCTTAACTGTCTTTGCGTAGGCAGCATTGAATTTTTCATCCAATAATTTTTACAATCCAATAGCCATCAGGTTGCAGATGGATTAATTACGCATTAAGCATAACAATGTGTGCTGAAATGATTTCAATACTAATTGCATTTACCTTAATTCATTTTCTGACATCCTTATGGATCAAGGCTAAGATAGAATCCAGCGTAAAGCACAGCTACGACAAATCGCTCGATGCTTTACGAAAACAACGAGATATACGCATCAGTTATCTAGTTAACGCCTTTCGCGTTTTATCAAAAAGAGCCAATATAAATAATGGAGATCACAAAGAACTAGCAATCGAGATCGAATCTATTCTTGCTGATATTCAACTATTGGGAACGCAGAAACAAATCGACGCAGCAAAAATGTTTGCCGTAGCAGAGTCTAGGAAAGAGCTAATCGAGATGGACGATCTATTAAATACCTTCAGGGATGAGTTACGCCAGGAACTATCACTCCCTCCAATCAACGGACGCATCTGGAATTTACGCTACAATCCAGCCGAAAAATGATTTTCATTTTTTAAAATTTATTTTCTTCAAGCAGTAATTAGGACGAGAACTTAAACTTGAGAGCAATTAACATTTGAACTTCTCTCTTTTCACATTTCGCTCTAAATTTCAACCCGGCGATGCGAGATAAACTTGGCGCTTTGCTTTAAGTCAGCCACCACCCTTCGGTTTTAAACCTTCAAACAATATGTTAAAGGAACGCCTTGCCTTGTTAGAAAAGCAAATGGAGCTTCGCCTTCAAGAAATACGCTTATCTCAAAAACACAGCGGCATCAAAGGCGCCTCTACAGAGGAGGCTTTAAGGGAGTTTTTGCGTCAATTTTTGCCTCCCTACAACAGAGTTGGAGAAGGAGAAGTAGTCGATCAAAATAGTCAAATAAGTCGCCAGATTGATGTGATCATAACGAATGAACATCATCCATTTATAAATGACTTTTCCAAGCCGAGTACGTTCATTATCGAAGGAGTCGCTGCAGTTGGTGAGGTGAAAAGTATACTTACTGGGATCGAACTTGAGCGGTCTTTAGAGAACTCACTTTGCTTTAAACGTTTATCAATTAAATCACAGGCAGGCACGATGATTCACAGCAATCCCGAAGACATTTCTCGCTTTTTAGACAAGCGACCTTCGTTCTTGTTCGCGTTTGAATCTAGAATTTCAATTAGCACAATTAAGGATAGAATAGAAAAATGGAACCGCGATCACAATCTTCCAATCACTGAACAAATTGACGCTATTTTTATTCTTTCTGACAAATCGTTGATCAATTTTGGAGAGGGTAAAGGTGCACTGCAGATTCTCGATACGCAAGGAAAATCAGTATGCGGATACAATCAGCCCGCTGGCAATAGTGCCAACTCTCTATATTATCTTCTCGCATGGTTGAGTGCTTCAATTCAACGCTTCACCTTGCCCTTAGCTCCAATTTTAAGTTATCTCATAAGAGACGCTTCAGTCATCCGAAGCGAATTGCTTAAAAATTAAATACGCAAAGATCGCTTCAGTTGAGTAAACCGCCAAACCATATTCGCATCCTTTCCGATCGTTCACTGTTCTGCGTTCATGCTTTTTCCAGCGATAAGAAGTAAATTAAAATTACGGCAGGATTTTACATTAACACAAAGGTTTGTTTTTGTACTGGCGGCTTTCAAGAGCAACCACAACTAAAGAGCTCCAGCTTATGGTCTATGGCCTTCTTTCGATAGCGAATCGCCTTGCCAATCCGGATGTAGGGAATCAGCCCTGAAACACGCCAGTTATAGAGCTGCCGGACTTTGATGCGAAGATATGCCGCCGCTTCTTTTTCGGTGAGGAGGCCGTCGGGAAGAGGAACATTTGCCGGGGTTTGCTTATCCATGCTGAGGGCGACGTGTCAAAGCCGCCCCAGCGTCGGATTCATTCAAGCAACCGCATTGAGCGGGACGATATTGTCTGGCGTTGCTGGCAGGATGGAAAACCAGGCAGTAGCCCGGCTTTTCGTCACCACCTTCCGGTAGTTGCTGAACACCTTCTGCGGCGAATTCCCCATTTCGAGGCTGACCTTGGCGACATCCTCGATCATAGCTAGCCGGTAACTGGCGTAGGAATGGCGCAAGCCGTTGGCCTTCCACTTGAGGTCTGGAGCCTCCGATTCCCGCTGCTTACGGGCTTTGTCGGCCTTTTTGGCAGTAGTTGCGAACGCCTCCGCCAGACAGACCGGCAAGCTATAGCCTAGCACGGGCCCCTCACGCTTCACGAAGGGCTCCATCCATGCCAACAGAGGCTCCAGAATGGGCACCAGACGGCGAGATGCGGTCTTGGTCTGGTCGCACCCCAGGTCGATCACGCCCTCCTCCCAGTTGAAGTTTTCCCAACGAAGTCGAAGCATCTCGGCCGAGCGAATGCCCGTGAAGGCGCCAATGATTATGGCGAGTTTGGGCTGGCCTTCTGCAACCGAGAGTAATTCGCATAACTCCTGTGGAGAGAAGATTTGAATCGGCTTCGATTTCAACTTGGGCTTTTCGAGCCAGCGCGCCTCGGTTTCGCGGTCCCGCGGGAGATACCCCCGGCGACGCGCAAAGTTGAAGAGCGTGATGATCAGCCGCCGGAAATCGTTCCGCGTGACCAGACTCGTGGAAAGTTTGCAGAGCCATTCCTCGATGTCGCGAGTGCAGACGTGGGCGATTGGCATCTGGAAGTCCCGGGTGAAGCGCCGGAGGCGCCACAGGCAATCTTCGAGATATACCCGGCTGCAACCGTTGGCTCGCTTGGAGGCGAGAAACTCGTCGAAAACCTGCGGAACAGTACGCTGCATGTCCGGCCGGATGGCATTGTGCAGGAAGAACTCGACGGCCTGCCGGAGCGTTCCGGTTTCCCCAAGTTGCTTCACGACATCAGCGTATTCGCCTGCCACGACGTGGATTGGCGTTTGTACGGGCCCGAGCCGGCGTAGGGCCTCCTTCATGTCCTGCGCCTGCGCCACTGTTACGTTGGGGGCGTGTACCTGTCCTGCAGCGAGTTTCTCAGCTTCAACTTTTGCAAACGCCTTTGCCTCTTCGAGCGTCTTAAAGTTTTGCCGGTGGCGTTTTGGACCGACGTGCCAGGCGACAGTGAAATACTGGCGATCCTTTTTGTGGCACTCGTAGATTTTGAGGGTGACCGAACCTGAACGGATGAGGTGGTTTCGGCTGTTCGACTTTGACGCTTGTGCGGGTCTGGATGACTCGGGATTTGTCATCCTTTTGTCATCCGCGTCAACCTCTCCGACGTAAGTCGTTGAGAGGGATGGCGACCCTAACGGGATTCGAACCCGTGTTACTCCCGTGAAAGGGGAGTGTCCTAGGCCACTGGACGATAGGGTCACTGTTGCGAGGGAGGGGCATGCTAGCGGCTCTGAGGCCGTTAACAAGCTGTTTCTCCAACTTTTTTCAAACTACCGGATATAGTCCAGCAGGGAAAGTTTCATCACCTGGGCACCCGCCTCAAGCGCAGCCTGATACGAGGTCCTCGTACGCGTCAAGTCGACCATCGTCTGAGCAACATCGACATCCGCATCCTTCGAAATCAAGGACTGCGAGTTCGTAAACCGGGCGTCTGCCTGGGCTTTCAAAGACTCATAACGCGTCTGCAGCGCCGCATTGTCGGCAATCACTCCGATAATGTCGTTTTCTGAAGAAAGCAAGCTGGTCCGGGCTGCACTGATCGCAGCCGTCCCGCCATCCGCATCGCCTGCGACATTGTCGAGCGCCTTACGAAGAGACATCAAATTAGTGATCAACGCACCAATCTTAGTGTTGCTGGCACCCGAGGTAAACGGAGACACCTGAACAGAATCCGACATCGACACCAGCGGTCCGTCATTCGAAGCGGTGATGGATGCAGAACTCGAAGCGGACACTGCGTTACTCAGCACGAAATCCGTTCCGTTCGTAATCGAAAGAACCGTAGTGCCTGCCGGAATGCCGGTCCCTGAAATCGTCATCCCAACCGCCAGCGAGGCAGTACTCGCCACAGTCACCTTGGTGATCGCACCTGTAGAATCCGCAGAATAGGTTGCCCCTGTGAGCGGAACAGCCGCTCCGGGAACGCTCGACAACGTTAACGGCGTCGCGGTTCCGTCGTCAGCAAAGGGCTGCAGGTCTGTTTTATTCCCATTGAACAGGTACTCGCCCTGATACTTCGAGTTGGCGGCGTCAACAGCCTGCTTGATCAACTGATTCACTTCCACGGCATAAGCCTTGCGTTCCGCTGCAGACACGGTGCTGCTGCTTCCCAGCGTCGCCAGCTCGCCCGCACGATCATTCAGGCTGCGAATTTGATCCAGCGCAGAAAACGACGCCTGCGCCACACTCAACGCACGATCGCTGTTCTTTGAATAGACCTGCACGGCAGCCTGCTCAGAACGCAAACGGAGAATCCGATTGGCAGCCTGCGGATCTTCACTCAGCAGAGTGATGCGCTGACCGCTGGAGAGCTGCTCGTTATAGAGGTTCTGCTTGTAATTCAGCGTGTTCAGACGGGAGACCAAGGCCTCGGAGATCGTCAGGTTAGGAATGCGCATACGATTTGTTTTTTAATAGTCCTTTTTTAAAAGCTCTACCTAACCATCGAAATCAGGGAGCTGAGCATGTCATCAATAATCGAAATCACTTTGGCATTCGCCTGGTATGCCTTCTGGAAACGCAACAGATCCGCAGTTTCTTCATCCAAAGAAACACCGCTGACCGAATCACGCTGAGCCTTCACCGCGTTGCCAACAACCTCGGATTCATCCGCGCGGGTCCCTACCAACTGTATCGTCTGGGCCAGGCCGGTCATCAGTCCGCGACTGAAATCGCTGATATTCGCATTGAACTGAGAACCGCCACCCACGGGGGAGTTCCACCGCTGCGCAACATCCTTCAAAGCGGCAATCCTCGTTGCTATGGCATTGGATCCCGCCGGACCACCGGGGGCTGCCACCTGAAGGGAGCTCGCAGTGATGGTCGGATCAACACTCAAGAGGTTTCTCGATGCCAGAATCGTCGCCGGCGTCAACGAGTCCGCCGTAGCAGGGATGTTAAGAGCGAATTTGTTCGTTCCAAGAATCGCGGCAACCGTAGCCCCGGCAGGAATTCCTGTGCCACTCACATGCATGCCAACAACCAAGCCCGTTGTATTAACAACCGAAACCGTTCTGCTGCCGGCAGTCGTGGTATTCCCTACAGCGGGTCCAGTCACCGAAACATCCACGCTGCTGAACAAATTCGTTCCGGAGCCGCCCGGATTATAAATGCTATTAACCTGCGTCTTGATGGCGGCGGCGAAATCGGCCAACTGGGAGCGGATGCCCTTGGAGGTCATCGCGGAGGCGGTAGGCGAACCGAACACAGCCTGAAAACGCCCCTGGGCCGAGCCGCCTGCGGGAACCACTTCGTAACTCGCAGAATTACTCAGTGTTACAATATTGCTGCCAGCCGTAGCGTAAGCAATCCGGGAGTTGGCCACTCCGTTCACCGTGAGGGCAAAGTAACCCGTCGTCGTCGCCTTCTGGCTCAGCTGAACCGTCGAAGCATCGAGACGCGCCACAATTGTCGTCGTTCCTGTGGAAGGCAGGTTGCCTCCGGCCACAATATCGGCAACACGCAGAGCTGATGCACCGCCAACGGAGACAAGACTCGGGGTAAAGCTGCCCGCTTGGTCGTAGGTTCCAACTTCAAAACCCTGAGTCCGCGTGCCCAGCGAACCAGCAACGCTGAGTTCCGCAGCCTGCTTTTCTGTCAGGTAGCTGATTTGGTTAACAAGTTGCCCCTGACTTACTAGGGCAACGCCGCCCAAGCTGATATTAAGCTCCACCGGATCCTTGGGATCCTTGACGATGTCGAGTTTAACTAGTGCGGCAAGCTGCTCGAGTTTGGCCTGCCGTGTGTCAATCAGCTGAGAAGCACCGCCGCTTTCGACATCGGGCGCCTGGCGGATCTGGGCGTTGAGCTCGGCAATGTCTGCGAGCAGACGGTTGGCATTGCTCACGTCCGAGGTGATTTGCCCCTCCTGATCGACCTGCGCAGCGGCAACGCGCTCATCCGCAAGATTCAAGCGGTCTGCAAGTGCAGACGCAGCAGACAAGGCTGCGCTCCGTGAGGGAATGTCCGACGGATTCGCCGCAAGGTTCGAAAAGGCGCTAAAAAAGTCGTCAATTGCGGCGCCAATTCCAGTCGTGGAATTCTTTGTGTCGGTGACAGAAGCAGCAGACGAGGCCGAATCCAGCTTGTCGCCCAGCACCAGCTCCAAATTCGAAAGCACCGTGCGCTGTGCGTTCAGAAGGGAGGTGTCAGAAATCTGACGGACTACCTGTGCGTCTAGAAATGCATCGCGAAGCTGCTGGACTTGAAGCGCCTCGACGCCGCTCCCCTCTGGGCCGTGGGGTGTCGAAGTCTCATAACGATCCCCGAACTTCACCCGCTGCCTGGCATACTCAGGATTATTGACGTTAGCGACGTTTCGGCCGGTCACCTGAATCGCGACCTGATTAGCCATCAGCGCCTTGCTCGCCTGAACTAGATTTCCAAAAAGTCCGCCCATAAATTTCTCCTATGACTTATAAACTGCCGCCGTCCCAGATAAAGATATTTTGACGCGTCCGTCGTTTTCGTAGGTCTTAGCCCCGTTGACTGGGGTGATCTCCTCCAGAAGGTCCCGGATCACCTCGATGGACCGGGCCAGCAACACCTGGTTTTGATTCGCCTTCCGCCTCACATGATCCGAAATCCGGACCAGTTCCTCCACCAGTGCTCTTAAAAGCGGCTGCATCGGCGGGGGGAAACGCTTTACCAGCTCGGACAGCGGCGTCGTCCGGGAAATGCGGGATCTCGGAACGAGCTGGGACATGATCATTTCTCGGCGACTGCGGGCGGCGTGCAGGGCATCCACCTGCCGTTGAATGGCGTCCACAAGCATCATTACGCGGTCCGACTGGCGGTGCATGATGCTTTTCTGCTGTTCGGCAAAAAGCGCGAGCAAGGCGCCGTGCTCCTGAACCTCGATGCGTAAACAGGCCACCACCTGGTCCTGAAGGGATCCAGGACCGCGCGGCCCCATGGGGCGGCGGATCGGAGAGGGCGGAGGCATGGGAGTGTTAAAAATTAGCGGATCGAGCGCTTGGCGTACCCTTTTTGGGCGCTCGCCTGTTCGACCGACTGAGCTGGCGCGCCGGAAACGGCCGTGCCGGCATCCGGTCTCGGGCCGGCAGATTGGCGTAGTTGTGTCTCCAACACAGATCTGAGCCCCAGACCCCCACCCTTGGTAATTCCATCAGCAAGAGCCTCGGTGATAAAATATCCGTACACTTGGCCGTCCTTGCCGTTCTCCAGAAGCGACTTCATGCTCTCAGAAAGGATCTGGCGCACCAGGATGGCCTCGAACTGCCGGGCCACCTCAGTAGGATTGGCGGGAGGCTTCGCTGCATTGTCGCCGTTGGCAGGATTCAAATCTCCTGAAGGCGGCGGGAGTGAGGCTATGGGAGGAGCGCCGGCTGCGGCGAGGATGGGTCCGATGCTCATAGAGAGAATCAGTTGAGGATCAATTCTGCCTGAAGCGCACCTGCGCGCTTCATAGTCTGGAAAATGGCCATCATGTCGCGCGTGCTCATACCGAGTGCGTTCAAAGCGGAAGCGACCTGCTGGATGGTGGGACTGTCCTCGACCACACCGAACTTCCCGGCCTGCTCCTTGATGTCCAACTTGGTCGTGTTGGCGACAACCGTGCCAGCCCCGTTCAAAGCCGTAATGTTTGCTGCGGGATCCGTAGCAGCAACGCCGAGGGCCCTCTGGGTGAGGGGGTTTGGCTGGCTGATCACGGGATTCTTCACGATGCTGATCGTGAGGGATCCATGGCTGACGGCCACCGTAGAGATCCTGACATTTGAAGTCGCGATGATGGTTCCGGTGCGCTCGTTGATGACGATCCGCGCAGGCACGTCCGGCTCCACCTCAATCGAACCCATCCTTGCGATGAAATTGACCTCGTACCCCTTGAAGTCGTCGGGCACGCAGATATTCACTGAGCCCGCGTTTTTTGCCATCGCACTCTGGGGAAACTCCAGATTGATGGCCTGGGCAATGCGCGCTGCCGAGGTGTAATCGGGGTTGAGCAGCATGAGCTCTACATTGTTGTCGCGGACAAAAGTTGCTGGAATCTCGCGTTCGACTAGCGCCCCACCGCTGATGATCCCGACCGTCGGATGATTCTTCTGGATCGTGGCACCGCCAACGCCCCCTTCCCCTCCCAAAAAGCCGCCAACCGCGATTGCTCCCTGAGCGACGGCATAAACAGTCTCGTCGGCCCCCAAAAGAGGCGTCTGGAGCAGGATGCCCCCAGAAATGGTCTTAGCGTCCGCTATGGAAGCCACCGTCACATCGATGCGGGTTCCCGCCCTGGCGTAGGCCGGAATGTCGGCAGTCACCATGACCGCAGCCACGTTGTCAGACTTGAGCTGTGCGCCCTGCAAATCCAGACCAAAGCGCTGGAGTGAGTTGGCGACCGTGCGGACGATGCCGTCGGATTTACTGTCGCCCTTGTTTGCCAGACCCACGACGAGGCCGTAGCCGACGAGCTGGTTGTCGCGGCCGCCTTCGATGAGCACAACATCCTTCACACGGGCCGCAAAAGACGGAACCGCGAAGCAGCACAGACTGAGGATAAAAAAGAGAGTTTGACGCATGTCAGTGAAAATGATGTCTAAACAAAAAGCGCTCAATAGGGGCTGATCTTGTCATCCAAACGCTTCAACCAACCTTTTTTCTGGGTGGTGGAGAGGTCCCCCTCGGAAACCACGTCGATACGGGCGTCAGCGATACGGTTCGATGAAATCGTGTTACCCAGCTTGATGTCCGCCGGGCGAATGATCCCCCTCACCGAAGCGTACTGCCTTTCATTGGAGAACGCGATTTCCCGGATCCCCTCGATCACGAGATTACCATTCGGCAGGACATCAATGATCTGCACGGACATGCCCAGGCTGTTTAGAGTCTGCTTGTTCGATACAGTGGCGGTGTTTTTGTCCGAACTGTCTGGGTAGGTCGGCCTCTTTACGGAACTCCAATCATTGACAAGGTTTGGCACCAAATTGGAAGGGAACTTGCCCACCTTTGACTGGGCCTGACCCTGTGAATCTTTAGCTCCGTTCACCAAATTGTACAAAAAATTGCTAACTCCCTTCGAGCCACCAGTGTCTTTCTTCGCGGTATCTAGGGTCAGTGTATTCGTTGAGTTAAAAACCTCGTCCAACTGGATCATCACAATATCCCCCAACCGGTGGGCGCGCTTGTCAGCAAACATCCCACGCTCGTCTGTGACCGCTTCGCGCCACAGGGATCCGGAAAATCCTGAGACGGGCGCCAGCAGACATCCCAGAAACACGGGCAGCAACGGACGCCGCAGCGCCTTAAAAACGGACTTGGACTTGGTTTTCATTAATCACCTGTGCAAAAAACTCTTTCTTACTGTCGATGTTGCGCACCTTGATCACCGCGCCGGCCGGACCGGACTCCATTGCAACCGCACGCATCCGCACCGAAAAGGTACCCTCATTACCCACCGCATCTACAAATTGGCCTTTTTTAACGATGGTCCGCTCCACCAGATCACGCCTCGTGACGGGGCGCCCCTGCATCAGAGGCTGGGCGAGTTCCATTCCTGAGATCTCCTGATCTTCGGGGATAACCGGATTCTGCTCCTTGAGCACATCCACCTTCTGGACCGACAAAACCCCCGGGGACAAAACCTGACCGCGCTCGACGCGCTGGGCCGCGACCCAGGCATTCTGCCACACTTGCACCCTGACTTGAAGCGGCCACTCGCCCACAATTTTTCCGCCGCTTACCCCCCGGACGGTGAGAGGCATCTGGGACGAGATTCCGGACGCGGGCAACTGGATGCACTCGGCAAAAAAATCCGCTGACGGCAACTGCAGGGCCGTCCACGGCTTGGCCAGACTGACACGCAACTCTCCCTTGATTGGATACCTTTTTGGAAAGTCTTTTTCGATGCCGGCAATCAACTCTCCCTCGGTCAGAAGCAAGGGAGCCTCCGACGCCTGCTTCGGAGGGGTCTTGTCTGACTTCGCCTCCGGTTGAGCCGTTCCAAAGGAGCCGGGTTTCCGGCCTCCCGCCTGAACCGGTTCCAGAAGCTTGTCGAAATCGGCATGCGACGCCGGAACCATTTCCCAGAGAGAAATGGAAGCCAGCAGCAACAGCCGAACAAAGAAACTCATCGTTTGAGCTGGGCCAACTGCCCCAACATTTCGTCGGAAGTAGTGATAGCCTTCGAGTTGATTTCGTAGGCGCGCTGGGCCTGGATCATGTTCACCATTTCCTCAACAATGTTCACATTGGAGGATTCCAAAAAACCCTGAACCACAGTGGGCGCACCCTTTGCCACGAAGTCCACAGTTTCGGCGGTCCCGCTGGAGGCCGACTCGTCGTAAAGATTGCCGCCGATGCTGCGCAAACCGCTGGGGTTCGCAAACCGGAACAATTGCAGCTCTCCGGTGCCCGCTGCACCCTTGGCATCCGTATAACTGAGCTTACCCTGTCGCGAAAGGTTGATATTTTGCGCGCCCAACAGAGTGGGGAGGCCCACCAAGGGGAGACCGTCACTCGTCACAAGTTTTCCCTGTGAATCAATCTTGAGCTGGCCGTCACGGGTATAAGCCTCTGAACCGTCCACCTTCTGCACCTTGAAAAAACCATCGCCCTCAACCGCAATGTCCAGTTCGTTACCGGTCTGCTTGAGCTGACCCTGCGTGAACATCTTGGCGGTGGCAACCACCTTGGTCCCGTTGCCCAACTCGGTACCGGTAGGCAAAAGATTCCCGTTCCCTGCATCCGCACCCGCAGTACGCGGCTTCTGGTAAAGCAAATCCTGAAATTCAATTTTGCTCCGTTTGAAACCCGTCGTGTTGGCGTTCGCCAGATTGTTGGCGATTACGTTCAAGTTGAGCTGCTGGGCTTCCATGCCCGAAGCGCCGGAATAGAGGGATTGGATCATATGAAAATTGAGTAACGGTTAATCGATTAAAAACAAAAACTAGCCCTGTCCTCCCAAATACTGGATCGCCTTGCCGGCCGCGTCGTCGCTGGAGTCGATCACCTTCTTGGCAGACTCATAGGCGCGACCGAGAGAGACCAAATTGATCATTTCCTCGATCGGCTTCACATTACTTGCCTCAATACATCTATGCATGATCGCCGGACGTTCAATTGGAGTAGCCAAGTTACCCGGCTCCGGGGCGAGCAGGCCGCCGCCCGCGCGCCTCAACTCCTCAGGCTTCTGAAATGTAAACAATGCAAGCTTGCCGATCTGCTGGTCCCCTTGGGTGATCAACCCCTCCCCGTTGATGTAAACAATCCCGCCCTCTTTACGGAATGTGATGGGACCGTTGTCACCCTCGACGATGTTTCCATCCTGCGTGGACAAGTTATACTCGGTGTTCAGACGGAAATTGCCGTTTCTCGTGTATCCCACCTCTCCGCTGGGCAACCGCACTCGGAAAAAACCTTCGCCCTCAGCAGAAAAATTGGTGTCGATCCCTGTGTAAGTCGAGGAACCGGGAGTCATATTCAGCGTGCGCTTTGCCTGGGGCATCACACCGTTCTGGGTCTGGATCACGCTATCCCCTGACTTGATCTTCATGACGTCGCCAATTACGCCGGCAAAACTTGTTTCATTCCGCCTATAACCGTTGACGGTTACAGAGGCCAAGTTCTGAGAAATGGTTTCCTGCCACTTCTCATAGGCTGCGAGTGCTGAGGCTCCTTTATAGCTGCCAACGTTCATTTGAATACAGGTCAGAGCACAGGGCATGCCAAAAACCGCCCCGTCCCTCGGTAAGAGACCCCACCCGCCAGATTCGCCCTATTTCAGCGCCCCAACTGAAGCGCCAGTTCCAACTGATCCTCCTCAGAAAGCGCCCACGCTTCAATCCCGCACGCCCTCAAATCTGCGGCAAAAGCAGCCGCGAAACCGTGTAGCGTCAATACCCGCTTCGGTTGCACAAGATCAACGTACCTCAGAAGGTCCGGATAGTCAGCGTGGTCGCTGAGGGGAAAAACCTCGTCGCATCCGTACCTGAAACGCGCCCCGGGGATCATGGCCCAGCCTGTGAGCATTGCCGTCTTTTGAAGGGGCACACCCCGGAGGCGCTCTCTGGAAACCCGCCCGGGCGGACAGATCACCACCTTGCCGCCGGCCTGTTCCGCATCCAACGGCAGAAACCCCTCAGGAAAACCCGGCTGAATGTCGGCACAAATTTGGGTCATCCGGTAGGCAGCCGGCGCCAGCATTGGAATCAGGCCGTTTTCCAGCAGCAGCCATGCGACCTCCTGCGACTTGCCGAGCGAGTAACAATATAACACGGGTACGGCGCCAGCTTCGAGGGTCCGCCGGCAAAAGTCCAAAATGGACGCCTCCACCTCCTCCGTCGGCGGGAGACGGTACTTCGGCAGCCCGAACGTGGTCTCCATGATAAGCGTGTCCGCGCGGCGCCAGGCGCAGGGCGCCGTCGAGCGGCACCCCCGGAGCTTGAAGTCGCCCGTGTAGAGCAGCGAACCGGCCTCGCCTTCCAAAAACAACTGGGCCGAGCCGCAAATGTGCCCCGCCGGGAGCAACGTGATCCTGCAATCGGGACGCTCCACCGACTCAAAATACGGCAATTGATGCTCGATCCGTTTTCCAGAGAGGCGCGCCCGCATTAAAAGCGCAGTCGCTGGAGTCAGAAAAACCTCCTCATGACCGGCGATATGGTCGCTGTGCGCATGGGAGACAAACGCCAGCGGCTTCCGCCGGCGGGGGTCCAGCCAAAGGCCATGCGAAGGCAGTTCCACCCCCTCCCTGTAACGGACTTCCAACATGGGGGCGTTATGGGGCCGAATGACCCCAAACACAACCGCTAAGCCGCAGGCAGGCTGCGCGCAAAGCCCCGGGCCGAACCGCGCATCAGGCGGTTTCTTAGACGGTAAAACAGAACCGCAGCATGGAGTTGCCGCGATTCAGGGAGTGGCCGCCCCCCATTTCCTCCTCCGGCCGGAAGCCCCAACCCGTTCCCCGCCCATGAATCCCCCTGCCCGTTTACACACCAACAAACAAGGGGCCGCGCTGGTCCTCGTCATCGGCATCACCGCCCTGCTCCTGATCACCGTCCTTATTTTCCTCGGCGCCACGACAAACCAAGTGGATGCCGCGGCAAAAACGACCTTCCAGATCCAAACCGGCCAACTGGCATCTCTGGCAACGGGCCAAGTGCTCAGAGAACTCGTGAACGAAGTCAAGGCAGGCTCCATTTCGCCCGTTCTCACAAATTCGAACACCCCGGTCTTATATCCCGCCACCCCTCTCAGCGCTGTTCCTGACCGGTCCAGTGCATCCGCAGCAGCAAACCCCGTTGCAACGACCCCTCCAAACCTGATCAAGCAAAGCAGTTTCGGAAAACCATTCTACAACGACACCCTGACGTTTAACAAACAGTTGGTCTACCCTCAGGCGGCCACTTATCCGTCGGTTCCACACGCCAGCGCAGAGTCGACAGCAAGCGGCCGCGGCAACATTTCAGGTGCGCGATGGAACAAGCCCATGCTGCTTCCCCGGGCTGACCCAAGCTCGCCCAGCAACTTGACTCCAGCCGCGACAGGTCCGGTGCGTATCGGGGGCGATCCGAATACCAAATGGCAATGGACCGCGCCGCAATGGGTTTACCTACAGGCTGATGGAGCACGGCCCCTTCAGTGGGCAAACGGAATGCGTCCTGGGGAAACCAACCCAGTAGTCGGAAGGTACGCCTTCCAGATGTATGACATCGGCGGCCTGCTGGATGCGAACGTCGCCGGCTACGACCCCGACCCAAAAGTCGTTGGCGATCTAGTGGCATCCAGACGCGGAAGCGCCGGACTTGCCGACTTGACTCAGATCGGACTCAAACCGGCGCACCTCAAACAACTTCTGGCGCACCGAAACCCGGCCACGCTGAATGAAAGCGACACCGGCCTGCACGGCCACCGCTATGTGAACTTTCTGCTGAACGGCCAGAACAACCTCGGATTTCTACGCGTCGCCAGCAGTGCAAGCGATGCGAGCGTCCGAAACCGCGCCTTTCACGGCCGATTGGAGATGCTTCAGTTCATTAAAAGCCTTGCGGGAAACGATGCGGAAAAGGCCCAGCTCGCGGAATCCCTCCAAAGCCTCACCCATTTTTCCCGCAGCCTCGAACAACCCTCCTTCCGTCCCGGCTTTTACGATCCCTCGGCGGCAACGTCGACTCCGCTCAGTCCGGTTTTCATCCGCCCCACCATCGTGCCGCCAGCCGGGCGCGTCGACGATGCCATCTACCCGATCAACTGCGTTCCCACAGCAACCTCAAACATAGCAGGAAAACTTTATCAAAACGACGTACGGGTCATTCGGAAGCTGCCGTTTGAGATGGCGCTCGGCAACAACCGTGGCGGCAACGACGCTTGGGGGACGGTCGCGGAGCGCGGAGGCGCGTCGACAGACGAGCGGCCCCTTCAGGACGTGATCAACCCCGGACTGCTGGAAGTCCGTGTCATCAAGGGGTTCCTCCGGCAGGACGGGACTCAGGCGCTGCCCCAGGAGCCGCTCGTGAAAAGACGCTTTCCCTTGGAACGCCTTGCATGGATCACCTACAAGGGCCCAAGCGCAGAACTCACGACCAGCGACCCGCTTTACAATCCCCGCGGGAACGCAAAGGCGATCCTCGACTGCTTCGGACTCGCGTGGAAAAAGTCCGCCACGGGCTCGTATTTCTGGGCTTATTCGCACGGCAAAACCGGCGGGATCTTCAAGCTTGAGGACCTGATCGTGGAGGACACTGCAACCGGGCGCCCCCGGGAGCCCGACTTCTTCGAACTCTTAAAAGCCGGCATCGGCGCGGGTTCTCTTGGAAAAAGCGCCGTCGCCAGCCACCGGGAGGGAGCCCCCTGGGACGTGGCGACCTACCAGCAGGCGCGGGACCGCAAAACCGAATTTCAGATCCTCGAAATCGGGGCAAACCTGATCGACCAAAATGACGCGGATTATTTTCCAACTATCATCAAGCTGCCGAATCCGGACCCCAACCTCACCGCAGAGGCCGTCCGCTACGCCCCCGCGCTGTTTACGGCCCGCGGCGTGGAAGACCTGCCCTACTTCTACCGTTTCCATTGGCGCGGAATCGAAGACGGCAACGACCGCCCGAACATCCCGCTTCCGGCACCTGGAGCGATGACGGAGATCACCGGTAATCTTGGAGCCTATGCCGGGGGCAATTTCAAGTGCGGCACCACCGCAGTCATCGGTTTTCCCGAGCTGTGGAATCCACACGCCAAGGATCCCAATAAAACCTTTGACCCCAAATCCGCGCCCTCCGAGTTCCGAATCGCGGCTGCGAGCGAAACTCCTGAAGACGTTGTGGATCCTCCAAAGAACACGGGCAATGCCTCGGACAAAGGCCTCTCCACACTTCCGAAACTCGGAGGACTTCCAAACGTATCGCCAACCTCCCAGGTCTGGGTAGACCTCATCAATGGGGGAGTGCACGACTTTACCCTCCGGCCGATGGGCTTTTTCGGCTACGGCAACAAC
The DNA here is from genome assembly GCA_947449735.1 of Chthoniobacteraceae bacterium. Lineage (GTDB taxonomy): Bacteria > Verrucomicrobiota > Verrucomicrobiia > Chthoniobacterales > Chthoniobacteraceae > Chth-196. The sequence continues at coordinate 16,162 of CANFTB010000009.1, forward strand.
AACTCCACCACCTTGAGTTGGGCCAGTGCATACGGCCTCCACTCGAATCCAAACCCGCCGTATTACAGGTGGTACAATCAAACCTGGGACTGGCCGTCCGACAATCTGGAGCCGCTGTACTTCGGATATACCCCGGCGGTTGGCACAACCGCCGCCATAGACTACCGGGCACACGGGCTCTTTTGGAACCGCACACCCATTCTCTCGGACGGAACGCTGGTGCTCGATTCACAGCAACCGAGCTACTCGATGTCGTTTGCTCCGATGTGGAAGATTCCAGCAGAAACTTTTACCGACGACACATTTCCCGCCCAGCCTGCCCCCTCTGCCACATGGCCGGAGGGAACGGAATTGTTCAAAAACAAGATCATCACCGCTAAATTGCTGTCGGAGTTTCCGACCCCCGGCGAGTACGCAAAGCTTTACAAGGTCGGAGAGGCGTCGCCGTACACCTACTACACCTGGGACGGATTGGCTTACGTAAAAATCAACTATGCCTTTTCGCCCGAGACGTCCAAGGTCGCCCTGACGTCCGGCTACACCGTACGGGATGGCGGCCTGAACTACAGTACAGGCGCGTCTGTTCCAAACCCCTTCCCCCCCTACCAGTATTATCTGCGCGCACTCTCAGACGCCCCAGGAATTCAGCGGAGGGTGTTTCAAAGTGCTCCGCTTTTGACATCCATTCCCGGCACTCCGGCGACCAACGGAGGGAACGCGCAGTCCAACCGCACCATCGATCTGAGGGGCACCGAACTCCTCTTTACCATCGCGGACAACACTCTGTTCCGCGAACCCACGACGCTCTGCCAACCCGGGCTTCCCTCGGGAAGCAAGCTGGAAGCCGGTCCGGACAACTTCTTCTCGGGCAAACCTTATCTTGGGGCGTTGAAGGATCCTTCCGGCCAGAACTGGGTCGGGTTCTCTCTCGGAGAAATCCCTTCTCAATACATTCTGGCGGCCAAGCTTTCGCAAAGAAACAAAGTCGTCCAGTACGCCAACGCGGCATTCCCATCGGCGGGCATCAAATGGAACTTTAATAAAGACGATCCTGCGCAGGATCTTACCCAAAACAAGCTTGGCGAGATCCCACTCGCTCTTCCCGCCGGCGCCACACAGCTTCAGCCCTTTTTCAAGGCGCGCTATTTTCAAGTCCCGGTGACAGTCGCCGGCGTGGGCCGCACGCAGTTCACCATACGGCTCCAATTCAAGGATCCGAACGGGCTCTGGGTCACCTACGACGAACGCATGATCGACATCAATCCGGACGATAATGGCAGGTGGAGTTCGGGGCCCGTTCTTGGGAAATCGGAGATCCAGCCAGTAAAGACCGTGCCCACGCAAGACGCGTACGGCAACGTCGCCTGGAAGGACAACAACCGGCCGCTCAGCTGGAGCTACCCGTTCGTCACCTCCTACGATCCGCGCACACCCAGATTCGGGCAACCCATGCGGGCGGGATACACAAACCCGAACACCGTGCGGGGCACGACTGCCAGAGATTTGCAAATGGTGAACGCGACCGTGGCAAATCCCTCGGCGTTGTATCCGACGGGCGGCAACAAGACGGACCGCCCCGGCAACGGGGTTGTCGACCTGCCCGTGGCGAAGACCACGGCGCAGACCGTCACCCCGCGATGGATGGTGCCAGCGGCCTGGAATAGGTCCTTCGCATTCGGGGGATTCAATGGCACTGCATACGATCCCGCCTATAAATACGCAGTCGGCAAGACCCCGGCGGACGGAACCGGGGACATTTATTGGTGGGCCAACGGCAAGGATTCAAAAGGTCTCTTATTTCAGAAACCGAGCGGCAACGCCCTCGACTACGGATGGCAGCCCAGACTTTACAAATCCACCGTGGCTGGGGCCACCCCCGTGCCTGCCACCTATAACAGCAACCTGAAAACCGGGGTCAGTCCGGACGCTAACCTTGCCCACTTTTTTCAAGACGGCATCAGCAGTAATTACGCAGACTCGCTGCGCATCGGGGACTTCAGCGAAAACATCGCCCCAGCAGCAAGCACGACGACCGATCCAAACGCCCCATACCGGCAGGCATACTCGGATCCCGACGACGTGGTGCGGCGCGCCGCCGGCGCCCTTGCTTCGGTAGGCGGCTACACCAATGTTTCCGAGGGACTGCCCATGAGCCAGGGCAACACGGACAAACTTGCGACCCGGCCCGTGATTTTGAACCGGACGTTCCGGTCCGTTGCGGAGATGAGTTACGCCTTCCGCGGGACGCCCTGGAAGCACCTGGACTTCTCTCTGCCGGAGACGGCGGATGCAGCCCTCCTGGATATTTTTTGCATTTCAGAACCCCCGCAGATCACGAGTTCTTCAACCGGCCTCGCCGCCTCTAATGCGCCTCTGGTCGCCGGAAAGGTCAGCCTGAACACACGACAGGAAGGAGTACTGAAGGCATTAATGGCGGGTGCCCTCAAAGACGAACTGACGGCCAGCGATACGCTTGCAGCAGGCGTCGACGCGGCAAAGGCAGCCCAGGCGCTGATCGACCGTACCACGGGAACGAAACCTTGGCTTGGGCCCCTCACAAACAACGCAGAGCTAGCCGGAAAACTCTTCGGCAGGGACCTCACCGGCATCACAGATTCCGACCCAGTCTATACTTCCGTCGTTTACAGAACGTCGACCGAGCCTAAACGGAACTCCGACATCGCAACCGGACAGAACCAGCTGACCTGGCATTTCACTGGTTTCTCAGCCGATTTGGCAAAGGCACTCACCAGCACCCGGGATCGCAAAACGCAGCGGTTGAGAGAGGCTGCAATGCGCGCGCTCGCGGACAGCGGTCAAACGCGCGTCTGGAACGTCATGCTGGACCTGATTGTCCAAACCGGAAGTCTCACCCCGCACACAAGCGCGCTGGGCGACTTCAACGTAACCGGTGAGAAGCGGGTTTGGGTGTACATCGCTATCGACCGGTTTACCGGTGAAATTCTGGACCGCCAAGCCGAGTGGGTCAGCGAGTAATCCCAAATCCTTGAGGAAACTCGTCCTTTTCCCCGGGAGCGCAGAGCCCCAGAGGGCTGAGGTCCTTTAATTGTTCATAAACGTAAAAGAGATCACACGAGAACGACCAAGACTCAGTTCAGCCGACGGACGACGTTCGCTTCCGTCGGGAGCTTGACAACAGATTTCCACCGGGCCCTCGCGAGCGGCGGGCGGGGAAAACCAAATGCCTTGTTTTCTTTTGTCCTGGCAATCTTCTCCGCGTCCTCCGCGGCCCCGCGTGAGATAGATTGCCGGCCCCGGACGTTTGGCGTTCTCACAAAAGCCCGAGCTTTTTGAATGAGAACCACGGGGTGCGCCCGTTGTCGGCAGTCCCCAAAATGACATGGTCCAGCAACTGGATCTGAAGCAAACGGGCGGCCTCGTTCAGGCGGGTGGTCAGCCGGCGGTCGGCCTCGCTCGGACTGGGGTCGCCGGATGGATGGTTGTGCACCAGAATGAAGGCGAACGCGGCCGCAGTGAAGACGGGGCCGAAGATGTCCCGCGGATGCGCGATGCTTTCATTGATAGTTCCGCGCGAGACTTCCTCCACCCGCATCAACTGGTAGCGCGTATCCAGAAGCACCACGCGCAGGGACTCCTTGGTGAGCGCGCGCATCTCCATCCCGAGCAGCTGAAACACGCGCTCGGGCGAGTCGATGCGCTCCTTGCGCACGCACTCGGAGCTCAATCGCGAGGCAAGCCCGAACGCCGCCGCCAGCTGCAACGCCTTGGCGCTCCCCACGCCCTTCAACCGCGCCAACTCCGCCACCGAGCAACGCCCCAGCGCCCCGAGCGAACCGAACCTCCTCAGCAGTTGCTGCCCCAGATCGAACGTCCCGACGCCCATCACCCCGCGCCGCAATAAAACGGTCAACAGTTCACCATCGCTGAGCGCTCCGTGCCCTTGAGCCAGAAGCTTCTCCGCCGGACGCACCTCCCCCGCTTCCTTGATTTCGTCCCCTCCCACACCATTACAATCGGATACCGGGGCACGAAAACACGCAACGCCCTCCCCCCGACGCCAGAGAGGGGGAAACTACGCAGAGCCCGCCAGCGCAACGCCCCCCAGCGGCGCGATCATCGCATCCAGGGTGTCACAAAGTCCCACGAGCGACTCAAGATAAACGGACTGGTCCAAAACCAGCAGACCGTCCCGCGCCTCCGCAAGCATCCGGCGCCCTGTCTGGACCGCATACTGGACGGCACCCTTCTCAACCGCCTGCTCCACAAGGTTCCGGATCTCCTCCTCGCGTCCCTCGAGGATCAAAGCGCCCAGGCTCTCGCGTTCCTCGGCAGAACTGGTGTTCAAAAGGTGGAGCACGGGCAGGGTCAGTTTGCCGCGCCTCAAATCGCTCCCCAGGGTCTTGCCCACCTTGTTTTCATCGCCCGCAAGGTCCAGACAATCGTCATAGATCTGGTAGGCTGTGCCGAGGCGCATCCCGAAGTCGTGAAGGCTTTTCTGCGCCTCCTCCGAGGCGCCGTTCAACAGCCCGCCCAACTGGGTGGCCACGGCAAAAAGGGCTCCGGTTTTCATTTCCAAAATCCGGAAGTAGTCGGGAACGGAAAGCTTCAGATCAAAGCGGCGCTGCGTCTGGATGATTTCACCCGAACACACTTCACTCGCAGCCTCCGCAATGCGGCGACACATCCGGTTGTCTTCAAACGCAGCCGCCAGCCGGAGGGCGTGGGCAAAAAGACAGTCCCCTAGGAGCACGGCCAGGGAATTGCCCCATTTGGCGTTTGCAGTGGGCTGCCCCCGGCGCTGGTCCGCATGATCCAAAATGTCGTCATGCACCAGCGTCGCGGCATGGATGAGCTCCACGATGACCGCCAAGTTGGCATGGTCCGGCAAAATCGCACCAGTCGCCCCGCCGGCCAGAAGCGCCAGCGCGGGGCGCAAACGCTTGCCGTGGCTTTCGATGGCGTAGGCTACGTACATCTCAACCGCCGGGTCGAAGGCGCGCGCCTGGTCGCGAATACGCTGCTCTACGCTCGAAAGGTCCTCCAAAATGGGTTCGAAGGCCTTCTTGAGGGCGAGTGTTTTGTCGAGCGGCGGCTCCAGTTCAGGCGGTGGATTCACGTTCCCCTAAGATAGAATCCCTAGGGGGGAAGTCAATGGCACCGACCGCAGATAGCGTCCGCAGGGGGGGGCCGGCATCCCTGCGCCGCCCTCTCCAAGCGGCATCCCCGCACCGGCTCGGCGCTTAGCAACCTCCTGAGCGCAACGCTCCAAACGCCGCGCCCAGCCCGTGAGCCACGTCGGAGGCAAGCAGGGACTCCTCGCTGCACCGACCGCTTGCCAACAGCGCCTCCGCAGACCGACCGCATAGCCACGCCCCCATCAATCCAGCCTCCCGGACCCCCAGTCCCCTCGCCAAAAGAGCCGAGCACACTCCCGAAAGCACATCGCCCATCCCCCCGGAAGCCATCCCCGGATTTCCCGAAGTGTTGTAGGACAAACGAACGCCACCATCCGCGCGCACGCCCACGATCGTTCGCGCCCCCTTGAACAGCAACCCCACCGGCCAGCGCTCCGTGAATTGCACCACCCGCCGCCGGCGCTCGAGCACGCAGCCCTCCGGATCCAAACGCTGCATCTCCCCCGCGTGAGGCGTCAGCAGACGCGGACCGGCGCAATGCGAAAGCACCTCCATCCGCCCTCCTGCCAAAACATTCAGCGCATCCGCATCCACCACCGCCGGGCCGACAAAATCACGAATCACTTCCGCCGTTGCCTCGGGCTGGCCCTGCCCAAGCCCGGGCCCTATGGCGAGCGCGTCGGCGCGCAGTTCGAGCGCCTCACGGACGTCCGACACGCACCGCACCATGCATTCCAGCGGCGCGATGGCCGCCGCTGCCCCATAGGCAGCCTCCGGCACGCACAGCGTCACAAGCCCCGCCCCCGCCCGCAACGCCCCCAGCGCGGCCAGCGCCGCAGCACCCACCGTCACTGGAGCGCCCGCCACCAGCAGCACCCGGCCCGCGTCCCCCTTGTGCATGTCCGCGCGCCGCCGGCCCCAAAGCTCCCGCAACGCAGCGGGCGAAGCCACTTCCATCGGGTCCTGATCCTCCGCCGCAGCGCTGAGCGCCGCCAGGGGAAGCACGGCGAGGCGCCCGACCCAGCGCTCGGCGCCGTCCGCCAACAGCCCTGTTTTCACGAACCCGACCGTCAAGGTGACATCCGCCACGACAGTATCCAAAGCGGCACAACCGGTGGCGCCGTCCAGCCCGGTGGGAATGTCCAACGCAAACACCCTCGCGTTCGAGGATTCTCTCAGTTGGTTGATGGCTTTACACAATCCCCGCACCGGCTCGCGCAGGCCTCCCCCGGCAAATTGCGCGCCGATTCCGAGAAGGCCGTCCAACACCGCGAGAGGCGTCGCCGTCGGGGGCCTCCACCCGCACCAGTCGCCGACGTCCAAAGTTTCGCACCGGCCCGCCTGGCGCCACTTCAAGGCGGTCAGCGGCGCCCATTCAGCCTGGGGGAACGCCGCCACCAGCAAAACCTTCCAGCCCTTCTCCGAAAGCAGCCTCGCAGCCACCAGAGCGTCCCCCCCGTTGTGCCCCTTTCCAAACACCGCAACGCAAACACCCGGCACCGGGCAGAACTGCGCGACCGCCCCCGCCATCAACGCGCCCGCTTCCTCCATCAAAGACTCCGGTTGCAGCCCGTCGGCGAAGACCCGCCGCTCGAGCGCCTGCATTTCGCTGGGTAAAAAACTCATTTTGTAGCGTTGCTGTGACTTTAAATCGAACTCCCCGCGGCGGCCTCTGGAGCCCTATGGCGTCTCAGGCTGAACCCACCCGGCATTCTCCGATGAATCTGTTCAAAAGGAGCGGGACAACCTAAGGAGTGCTCCCAAACGAGTCTCAAGTTAACCCATGCCACTTCTGCTCTCACTTCAAAAAACGTTCTCCCTCCTGGTAACACCCACCGGCCTCCTCTGGCTGGCGCTGATCTGGTGCACCCTGCGCGCATCCGCCAAAAAATGGTGGGGCGGCGCCGCAATGCTGGGGCTCACCACCGTCTTCTATACTCTGGCGGGAAACGTGCACGTCGGCCACGCCCTGATGCGCAGCCTCGAAACACAAATCCCGCCCCCCGTCTTTCAAACCGAACCCTTGGACGCCACATGCGTCTTCGGCGGAGGTTCGGAGCGCGATCTTTACGGAAGGGCCCAACTGGCAAGCAGCGGGGACCGGATTGTCGCCGCCGCGCGCCTCTATCATTCAGGGCAAACCAAACTGCTCGTGGCCAGCGGCGTTTCGGCGGATGCCATGGACGGCATACGGAACCTGGGGGAGGAAACCAGGCAGGTGTGGCTCGGTCTCGGGATTCCCGAGGAGGCCATCCGCGTCGTGCCCGAGGCCTGCCGGGTCAGCGCCGACGAGGTGAAGGCGTTTCGCAGAATGCAACAGGAGGCAGGATGGAAGCGGGTGGGATTCTTGAGTTCGGCGTGGCACCTGCCGCGGATCCTCCGACTGTGCAGCCGAGCGGGCTTCGCTCCTGTACCGGTGGGCAGCGACTGGAGGGGGAGGGAACGTAAGTTCCAGCTGCCGGACTGCGTGCCCCAAGGCTCGGGTTTCTGGAGGGTGAACCTTGCGGTGTGGGAGGTGGCGGCAAGCTGGCTGGGACGTTGAGGGGCTCGGAGGGGGGCTTGGCTGAACGGCTGACGTCCGCAGTGCGAGATCCAATCTCCGGCAGTCGCGGCCGGCGGCTTTTAAAACTGAAAACAGAGGTTCACGCTGAGACGAGCGGCGGAGGGGGATAAATAATTTTGGGTCGCTGGCTTACATGATTTTTCTCCGCGCCCTCCGCGGCTCCGCGTGAGATCACCTGTTCTCTAGTGCTTCGGTGTTCGGGTTAAAACACACTTGCAATCACCGTAGATCAACCCTACCAGATCTATCTACTTAACCGGACCCAATCATGACCCTCACCAAAAAAGGCGAATACGCGCTCCGCGCCATGATCCAGCTCGGCCTTGCCAAGTCCCTCGGCAAAGCCCTGGTGCCGGTCTCCGAACTGGCCGACAGCAACCGCCTTCCCCTCAAGTTTGTCGAACGCATCCTTCTGGAACTCCGGGAAGCCGGCTACGTGGAAACCCAGCGCGGCAAGCTGGGCGGCTACATGCTTGCAAAACCCATGCAGGATATCCACATGGGCGAACTCGTGCGCCTCATCGACGGCCGCCTCGCCCCCATCGCCTGCGCCAGCGAAACCGATTACGCCCGCTGCTCCTGCCCGGACGAGGAACACTGCGGCCTGCGCATGCTCATGGTCGACGTCCGCAACGCCATCGCGGACATCCTCGACCGCTACACCCTCGGCGACGTGGTGGAGGTCACCATCCGGAAAATGCGGCAGGACAACGCCGCCATGCCCTTTGCTCCGGCGCCAGCCCCCTGCGCCAAACCCGGTCGCAGAATCGCAGACCCCGCCCAGGGCTTTCTCTCCCAGCTCGGCATCCGCTCGGTACTGACGGAGGAGCCGTCAAAATCCAAGCCCTCCGCGGGTAAAAAAGCCTAGCGCATCCGCGCCCATACCTCGGCTCTTCGCTCCCTGCCGCATCCCGCCACGCCCATGTCCTCAAAGCGTCCACGCAGCATTCTGCCCGGATTCGGCCTCAGTCTGGGATTCACGGTCGCCTATCTGGGCGTGATCGTGATTTTTCCCCTGATCATGGTCTTCTTCAACGCCTCCGGTCTCGGCTGGAGCGGCTTCTGGCAGACCCTCGCCACGCCCCGCGTCCTGTCCGCGTGCCGACTCAGTTTCGGACTCGCCCTTCTGGCGGGACTGCTGAACGGCATCTTCGGCCTGATGATCGCCTGGGTGCTCACTCGTTACCGCTTCCCGGGCCGCCGCTTTCTGGACGCCTCCGTCGACCTGCCCTTTGCCATGCCGACGGCCGTCGCCGGCATCGCTCTCACCGCCCTGTACGCCCCCAACGGCTGGCTCGGCTCGCTCGCCAAGCCCTACGGAATCAAAATCGCCTTCGCCCCCGCCGGTATCTTGATCGCCCTCGTATTCATCGGCCTGCCCTTCGTCGTCCGCACCCTGCAGCCGGTCCTTGAGGATTTTGAAATCGCGCAGGAAGAGGCCGCCGCAAGCCTAGGGGCCACCCGCTGGCAGACTTTCCGCAGGGTCGTCTTTCCCCAAATCGTCCCCGCCCTCATCACAGGCACGACCCTGGCCTTCGCGCGGGCCGTTGGAGAATACGGCTCAGTCGTCTTCATCGCCGGCAACATGCCAGGTAAAACCGAAATCCTCCCCCTGCTCATCATCACCAAACTCGAGCAGTTCGACTACCCGGGGGCCACCGCCCTCGCAGCCATGATGCTGCTGATCTCCTTCGCCCTGCTTCTGCTCATCAACTTTCTGCAGCGCAAAAGCCTCGGAAAAAACCGCGCATGAGTGCCACCGCCCGCCCATCACAGGACTCACTCTGGACGCGTCTCTTGCTCATCGGAGGCACCGTCGGCTTCCTCACCCTCTTCCTGTTCGTCCCCCTCGCCCTCGTCTTCACCGAGGCGCTCCGCAAAGGACTCCAAGTTTACGCCGAGGCCATCACCGAGGAAAACGCCCTTTCCGCCATCAAGCTCACGCTGACCGTCACTGCGATTTCAGTGCCCCTGAACGCCGTCTTCGGAGTCGCCGCGGCCTGGGCGATCGCGAAGTTTTCCTTCAAAGGAAAGAGCCTGCTCCTCGCCCTGATCGACCTTCCCTTCGCCGTTTCTCCCGTGGTGTCGGGACTCGTCTACGTCCTGCTTTTCGGCGCCCGGGGCCTCTTCGGCCCCTGGCTCGACGAGCACAACATCCAGATCATTTTCGCCGTCCCCGGCATGGTCCTGGCCACCGTCTTCGTCACCTTCCCCTTCGTCGCCCGCGAACTCATTCCCCTCATGCAATCCCAGGGTAACGACGAGGAATACGCCGCCCTCAGCCTGGGCGCCTCCGGCTGGCAGACCTTCCGCAAGGTCACCCTGCCCAACATCAAATGGGCCCTCTTCTACGGCATCATCCTGTGCAACGCGCGCGCCATGGGCGAATTCGGCGCCGTCTCCGTCGTGTCCGGCCACATCCGGGGCGAGACCAACACCCTCCCCCTCCACGTCGAAGTCCTCTACAACGAATACAACTCCGCCGCCGCCTTCGCCTGCGCCTCCATCCTCAGCCTGCTCGGCCTCCTCACACTCGCCCTGAAAACCTTCATCGAATGGCGCGCCGGCCTCCGCCGCCGCCACAGCTGACCATGTCTATCGTTCTCAAAAACATCCGCCGCACTTTCGGCACCTTTCAGGCCCTGCGCGGCATCAACCTCGAAATCGCCGACCACCAGCTCGTCGCCCTCCTCGGCCCCTCCGGCTCGGGCAAAACCACCCTCCTGCGCATCATCGGCGGCCTCGACTTCCCCGACCCCGGCAACGGCACCGTCTCCATCCACAGCGAGGACGTCACCGAAAAACCCGCCGCCGACCGCAAAGCCGGCTTCGTCTTCCAGCATTACGCCCTCTTCAACCACCTGAGCGTGTTTGAAAACGTCGCCTTTGGACTCGAAGTCCGCCCCCGGCCGACCCGCCCCTCAAAGGAGGCCATCCGCGACCGCGTCCTCGAACTGCTCCGTCTCGTCCAACTCGACGGCCTCGAGCAACGCCTCCCCTCCGAACTCTCCGGCGGCCAGCGCCAGCGCGTCGCCCTTGCTCGCGCCCTCGCCATCGACCCAAAAGTGCTCCTGCTCGACGAGCCCTTCGGCGCCCTCGACGCCAAGGTCCGCAAAGACCTCCGCCGCTGGCTGCGCTCCTTCCACCAGGAAATCGGCGTCACCACCGTCTTCGTCACCCACGACCAGCAGGAAGCCCTCGAACTCGCCGACGTCGTGGTGGTGATGAACCAAGGTCAGATCGAACAAACCGGTTCCCCCCAGGAAGTCTACGACCGCCCCGCCACCCCCTTCGTCTACGAGTTTCTGGGAGACGTAAACAAGGTCCGCAAACCGGGCCGCCCCGACCTCTTCTACGTCCGCCCCCACGAGGTGCGCATCCTTTTCGCCGGCGATTCCTCCGCCGAGTTCCACGCGAAAATCGAGCACCTTTTCGCGGCCGGCCCCAGCGCCAGGCTCAGCCTCCGACTCACCGACAGCCGCGATACGCTGGACGCCGACATGACCCGCGCGCAGCTCGAGGAAATGGGCCTCTCCGAGGGCGACGAAGTCGGCCTGCAACTCGCGCTCACCTCGAAGACCTGACGCGTTCGCGGCAGACGGCGAGGCCGCGAACCCCGCCTTTTCCCAGGCCCCTCAGGACGAACTCAGCTCCACCGCCTCAGCCCTTCAACAAAGCCGCCAGCCCCTCGGCGGGCAAAGTGCGCTCTTCGCGCGTGGCCAGTTCCTTCACCTTCACCTGCGGCCACTCGGCGCCGACCACGACGGCATACTGCGCGCCCAGCCCTTCCGCCGCCTGAAACTGCTTGCCCACCTTCGCGGCAGAGAGCGCGAAATCCGTCCGCAACCCAGCCTCGCGCAGCCTCTGAACCAGTCCCAGCGCCTCGGGCCGCCGCGCCTCCTCGGCCACGATCACATACACCTCCGCCGCGCGCCGCGCCGCGATCCATGCATCCCGCCGGGCCTTCGCCGCGGGCACCTCCTCCAGCATGTTTCCCAGCACCACGTCGCCCATCCCAAAACCCAGCGCAGGCATGCGCACCTTGCCGTCGCTCATCACTTCCAAGAGCGCGTCATAACGGCCGCCCCCCGCCAGCGCACGCTCCTTGCCGCCGCGGTCAAACACCTCGAAAACCAGCCCAGTATAATAGGCCAGGCCGCGCACAATGGTGAGGTCCACCGCAACATACTCCTCCAGCCCCCGCGCCTTCAGATCCGCCAGGATCCCCTGCAGCTTCGCAGCCTCCGCGCTGGGATCGGCGATAAACGCCCGCACCGCCTCCAGCTCGATCCCAAACTCGCCCAGCTTCCGCCGGCTTTCGGGTTCCGGCATCCGCTCCAGCTTGTCCACCACCCCCAGAAAATCCAGCACCCGCTCCTGAGCCACCCCCCTGCCCATGGCAAACTGCATCCAGGCGTCCCGGTCGCTCAACCGGATCACAAAATCACCGGCGCCCAGTCCGAATCCGCGCAAGATATCAATCAACAGCGCGAGCAATTCGGCGTCCGCCGCGGGCGAGGGATCGCCCAGAATGTCGCAGTTCAATTGGAGAAACTCGCGCAGCCTGCCGCGCTGCTGTTTTTCGTAACGGAAAAACGAAGGGGCGCAAAACCACTTCAGCGGCTTTTTGTAATCGCGTTCGCGGGCGGCCACCATGCGCGCCAGCGTCGGCGTCATCTCGGGACGCAGCGCAACGTGCCGCTCCCCCTTGTCCACAAAATCAAACAACTGCCCGACGAGCTCGCCACCGCTCTTCTTCTTGTACAGGTCGATGGACTCCAGCACGGGACCGTCGTACTCCAGAAAACCATACCGCGAGGCCACCTCGCGCCACACCGAAAGCGTGTAGTTTCGGAGGGCACAATCCTCGGGGTAAAAATCGCGGAAACCGGGAAGCAGCTGCATAGCAAAAACAGGGAATAGAGGCTCTCTGGAAAATGGAAAGGGACGCCTCGGGTGGTTGAAGGGATTTTAAGCCTGCCCGCATTTAAGACAGCCCAGCGCTTTCCGCCGGCAAGCCCAGCGCCACACGCTGCGCGGCGATGATCTGCGCCGTCCCGGCCCGACCAAGGGCGAGCAGGGCGTCAAACTGTTCAGGGGAAAACACGGCCTCCTCCCCGGAGCTCTGCACCTCCACGTAATGCCCGCCCTCAGTGACCACGAGGTTCATGTCCACCTCGGCGTCCCGGTCCTCGGGATAGTCCAGATCCAGAAGCGGCACGCCGCCCACGATTCCCACGCTCACCGCTCCCACCAGCTGGCGGATCGGCAACCGGGGCAGTTTGCGGTCCTCCACCAGTTTGCGGCAGGCGAGCACGGCCGCCACGCAGGCGCCCGTGATCGAGGCCGTGCGCGTCCCGCCGTCCGCCTGAAGCACGTCGCAATCCACCCAGAGCGTCCGCGCCCCGAGCGAAGCGAGGTCCACGACCGCGCGCAACGAACGCCCGATCAGGCGCTGGATCTCGACGCTGCGTCCGTCGACCTTTCCCTTGGAGGAATCCCGCGCCTTCCGTGACTCCGTGGAGTACGGAAGCATCGAATATTCGGCCGTCAGCCAGCCGCCCACCACGTTCTGCTCCTTCATCCAGCGGGGCACGGACTCCTCGAGCATGGCGCTGCAGATGACGCGGGTGTTGCCGAAGGCGACCAGCACGGAACCGGAGGCATTGGGGGCAATGCCCGGGGTGAAGGAAAGGGGGCGGAGTTGGTCGGCCTGGCGGCCGTCATGGCGGATCATGGGCGGATGTTCCGCGGGAGAGGGGATGGAGACAACCCTTGAATCGCGGGGAAATTCAGGCCCGCGTTTTGAACGCCGGCCAACACCTGCTGTCAGAGTAGGCAAAGGAGCCCATGAGCCAAGCCGCCCTCACTTCCTACCCACCCCTGTTTAAAGCGACCGGCGCGAGCAAATTCGCGGATTCGCGATTCCAGTCCTTTGGAATCCCTGCTAGGGGAAAAGTCGAGTTCATGCACGTGCGCGACTTACAGGAGCCCAAAGCAGCCCAGGCCACTGATCTTTCTCCGGAAGCAGCCCTCCATCAGGAAGACGTTGCCCTGGTGAGCCGTGCCCAGTCGGGTGACGCGCAGGCCTTCGACGCCCTCGTGGTCAAACACACGGGCAAGCTCTACGGACTGGTGTTCCAGATGACCTCCAACCACGAGGACACCAACGACCTCCTGCAGGACATCTGGGCCAAGATCTACCGCTCCCTCGCCGGCTTCCGCGGTGCCTCCCGGTTTACGACGTGGATGCACTCCATCGCGGTCAACATGACCATCAACTTTCTCAAGCGCCGCACCCGCCGCCAGGCTGTCAGCCTCGACGCGCCGGACTCCGAAGACGGACGCAACCCTGTAGCGGACGCCCTGCTGATCAACCCGCACACGCCCCGTTCCGAGGCTTATCTGTCGGAACTGCAAAGGCGGCTCACCGAGGCGCTCGCCAAGCTGAGCCCCGACCACAGGGCGGTCGTCACCATGTTTGACATTCAGGGCATGGCGCACGCCGAGATTTCCAAGATCCTCGGGGTCTCCGAGGGCACGGTGCGTTCGCGCCTTTTCTACGCACACCGCCAGCTGCAGGGCTTTCTGGCAGACATGCATCATCCAACCTCCAACACGTCCCACGCATGAACGAGGAACAACTTGAGGCGCTACTGAGGGCGCGCGCCCATGTCGAAATGCCCGCCGACTACACTGAAAAGCTGCTGCGCAACCTCCACCAGCGCCAGCGCTCGGAACTTTTGCAGCGGTCGCTCTGGCAGATCGCCCGGGAGCGTTTGAGCACGTTCTGGGGGGAACACAGCCTGAGTACGCCCACGTTTGCACTCTCGCTGGCCGCGGTATTCGCCCTCGGCTTGGCTGCGATTTTCCTGCTGAAACCCAGCCAGGACACCCCGGTGATGGCCCGCCAGATAAAGGATGCCACAGTCCCTCTGCAAACGCCTGTCGAGGCCTTGCCAGTTCACTTTCAGAAGTAAGACAACGCCGGGAATGCCCGGTTGAGGCCGGGGCCTCCCCTCCACGCTTGCGCCCAGCGGTCGCCGCTACTTACTGCCAGAAAAGCTTTCTTTTTCCCGAAGCAAATCCTCCAATTGTTTAGTCCGGGCGACGAGCAAATCATGCTTGGCAGAAAGCCCGGAACGTTGGTTCTGCAGCTCGAACACCATCCACTCCTCCTTAACGAGCCAAGCAAGCCAAGCCCTTTGAGCGGCCTTCAAATTCTCCCTCTGTGCGGCAGTGGGAATCGCGGCCATTAGCTTTTTATAGACCGCATTCAACTTTGCATCCTGCTCAACAATAGCCTCATTCCAAATCATGGTCGACGTCTGGGCCCGGACCGTACGCTCCATCCATCCGGAGGCGAAAGCGACAAGGAGCAAGGTCACCAAAACGAGGCGGGGGCGGCTTGTTTTCATGTTGGAAATCAAAACGAGCCTGGCGCGGACTGACAAGCGTCCAAACCATCTCAGGGACGTGCACGCACCAAACGAATGCCGCAACAGTCCGTCACCATAAACGGGGAACAGCTAAACCTTCTGGCAGACGTCGCCCATTCCGCTCCGAAATTCCAGTAGCCCCCCCGCTGGATGCTTTCGCCCTTCTTTTTGTCCCCCCCGTCCGCCATCCATTCCGCCGCATTTCCCCCAAGGTCGTAAAACCCCAAAGCATTCGGTTGAAACGAGGCCACGGGGGCCGTCCCGAAAACCCCGTCCACTCCCACCTTCTTGGGGTCGTCCTTCCCGTCCCCGCCAATCGCGTAGTTTCCGTCATCCCAGTGCGGAGGGAAGTACTCTCCCCACGGATACTTGGAAGGCCCCACGGCGGCCTCCCATTCGGCGTTTGTAGGCAGACGCCACTCGTCCCCAGTCTTGCGGCTCAGCCATTCGCAAAACTCCTTTGCCCGGCCCCAGCTGATGGAGACCAACGGATGCTCGTCCGTCTGAGTCCACTGTTTGCTCGGCTGCTGCCAGTCGGGCAGCCCTTCAGATCTGAGGTAAAGCTTCCACTCTCCCACCGTGAACTCTGTCTTGCTCATGAGCACTCCAGTGCCGGGTACAGGCAGCAACTCCCCCTCCAACCGCTTCACCAGTTCAGGCAACGCGCCCGCATCCTTTTTTCGTTCCTTCCAAAAATCCCCGAGCTGCTTGCCGAAAGCCATCGCCTCGTACTGCCGCCCCTGTCTGTTGAGTTCCTCAAACAAGGCGCCCTTGGCCTTCGCCTCGCCGTCTTTCCTCGCCTGCGCCAAAAGGGATTCCGTCAACGGCAGGTTCTCCTTGGCCCTTTCGCTGTCGCCGCAGCGCAGGGCTGCCGCGTACTCCGACACCGCTTCGGGCCAGCGCACGAGCACTTGCAGTACGTTCCCCCGAAGGGCGTGGAACTCGCTGTTTGCCGGCTCGAGATCCAGGGCAAAATCAATGCTCTTGAGCGCCTCCTCAAAGTTGCCCTCCCGCAGCGTCTCCTCGGCTCTTTTGGCAAACGTGGGCGCCGTCTCCTTCAGGCGTACCAACGCCAGCGTCGCCTTCCTTCCCTCGGCCACCACCTTCCCCGTAAATCCGCTCACCACGACCAGCATCGCCGCAGCCGCCCCCGCCAGAACCTTGTTGCGCCCCACCCAAAGCTTCACACGCCTCCATGCCCCCGCATCTT
The DNA here is from genome assembly GCA_947449735.1 of Chthoniobacteraceae bacterium. Lineage (GTDB taxonomy): Bacteria > Verrucomicrobiota > Verrucomicrobiia > Chthoniobacterales > Chthoniobacteraceae > Chth-196. The sequence continues at coordinate 32,491 of CANFTB010000009.1, forward strand.
CAGCGCTTGTTGCGAACCCGTTCTGATAAGCGTCAATGTCCGCCGCAAACGCCTCCACGCTGGGATAACGCCTGCTACGGTCCGTGGCCATCGCCTTCATCGTCACCGCCTGCAAAGCCTCCGGCACATCCAGTCCCATCGCCGCCGGCGCGGCCGCGGAAACCGCCCCCTTGCCCCCGCGCTTGGTAGCCATCGAGCTGATTTGGCCGCCTCTCACCTTGGTGAGCACCTCGTTCAACGTCGTCCCTTCAATGGGCGGCCTGAGCTTCAAGATCGCGTACAGAATCCCACCCAAACTGTAAATGTCCGAACGCGCGTCCAGTTCCGCCACCATCCCCTCCGCTTGTTCGGGAGACATGTACTGCGGCGTCCCCATCACCTCGCCCTCCAGCGTCATCCCGTAATCGCCCGTGTCCCGCACCGGGGTTTGAACGACACCCCGGGACTCCTCCCCCCCCAGAACCTTGGCCAGTCCCCAGTCCATCAGAAGCACCTCGCCGTACTCCCCCACCATGACGTTCTCCGGCTTCAAGTCCCGGTGTAGCACACCCTTCGAATGCGCAAAAGCCAGCGCGTCGCACACCTTGCGAAACACCGTCAGCAATGCCGCCCGGCTGTACTCCTTCACCGCCGCCACATCCCCCGCCCGGATCCCGTCCAACACAGCCTGGAGCGTGCGCCCCTTCACCAGCTTCATCGAATAAAAAGGCCGCCCCTTAGAGTCCACCCCCATGGCGTGGATCGGTACAATGTTCGGATGCGCGAGATGCGCCAGCACCTCGGCCTCCTTCGAAAAGCGCGGATCCACTCCGCCCTCGCTGAGGCTGCTCACTTTCACCGCCACCTGACGCTTCAAAACCGGATCCTCGCCGAAATAAATCTGCCCCATCCCGCCCCGGGCAATCTCCTTCACCAAGGTGTATGCGCCTGTCAGGGGCGCCTTGTCGGACACGCCCGCTCCAGCAGCCTCGTTCCGCGCTGCAGTCCCGCCGCGCGTAGGCGTCCGCTGGGGGATGGTCGCGTGCGTGGACGTGTCGACCGCCGCCGTTTTTACCTCCACCACGAGCGTCACGTCGCCCACCCGCACCGACGCCGGGTACTCTACCTCCACCCGCCCCGTGATGGGATGCCCGTTTACCAGAGTCCCGCCGGCGAGGTCCTCCACCTGCATCGCGGAGTCCGCGAGCCACACCCAGGCGTGCTTCGGGGCGACCCCTTCGCCGGCGACCGTCAGCACATCGGGGGCGCTTTCCGTCCCGAGGACAAACTGCGCCTCCTGCGAATCGAACCGGCTCAGGATTCCACCGGGGCCGTGGAGGGTGAGTGACCAGGAGTGCATCTTCAAAATGGTAGAGGCCTAATCCCCATAATCAAAGGCAATCCCAGGTCCGACACGTCCTTTGACGCACTGCCAATCGAGGTTGTCTGCGTACGTCAACACGTCGTCCGCGCGCCATGCCCGAAAACGCCATCCACCAACCCAACGACAAGCTTCTCAAAGCCACATTCTCCACCCCCGAAAACGCCCGCGCCTTCTTTGCGAACCATCTCCCAAAAAACCTCGCCGCAGCCATCGACTGGAACACCCTCTCCTTGGAACCTAGCTCCTTCGTCGATCCGCAGCTTGCCGGTTCCGAAAGCGACCTCCTCTTCCGCATCAAACTGCATCAAAGCGACGCTTACCTCTACCTGCTCTTCGAACACCAAAGTTCCGAAGATCCCCGCATGGCCCTCCGCATGCTCTCGTATATCCTCCGCATCTGGGAGCGCTTCGCAAAAGACAAGCCGCCACCTTCAAAACTGCCAGCCATTCTTCCCATCGTTCTGGCGCAAGGCCGGCGCGCGTGGAAGACCTCCCCGCGCCTAGAGGATCTCATCGACCTGCCGCCCGAGTGCACCGAGGTTCTCCGCCCGTGGCAACCGGCGCTGATGTACCATCTGATTGAACTGCTACGCATCCCCTACGAGGCCATCGAAGGAACGCCGGAAGGCATCCTCACATTGAGGGCACTCAAGGCGGAACCAGTCAATGAACTGCTGGCCGACCCGCTCTGGGATGAATCGCTCCTGTTTTCGATATCTGAGGATGCATTGGAGCGACTAGTGCGTTACATTCTCAATGCGGAGCTATCAGTGCCAGCTCTGAGCGAGCGCATTGCCAAAATCCACGCCAAACCCCTGAAAGCAAAAGCCATGACACTCGCAGATCGACTCAGAGAAGAAGGCAAACTCGAAGGCAAACTCGAAGGCAAGCGAGAGGGGTTGGCCGAGGGGCGGCTTCGAGCGCTTAGGGAGTCCGTTCTGCGGGCGGTGGAAATCCGCCACGGCGGATACCCGGAGGGAATCCGCGAGGTGCTAGAAGGCGTGAACGATCCCGACGTTCTCGACAGGCTGCACGAGAGCGCTTTCCGGTCCGACTCGCTTGAGGAGTTCGCCCGCAACCTTTGAGGTTCCTGATGCTATGGACTGGGAATGCGGCAGTAGGCCGCCGGGCCGCCGTAAACGAGGCCGGCATCAATCCCCTCGGCGGGATCGCATAGGGCGATGAGAACATTCACATCTAACAAGTGAATCATAGTCTTCGGGGATGTACCCCGCGTTGAAACTCCTCTTGGTCGAGCTCCCGCCGGATCGCATCGAGCTGCTCCAGAGTGATGGATTCCCCCGGCTTCCTCTTGAGAACCAGAAAGCCCAGCGGGCCAACCTCAAATTTTTCAGGCTCCGGATTAGCAGCCTCAGGCGCGGGAGCCAACTCCCGGCGCAGAGCATGCTCCATAACGGCTTTGAGAGTGGTGCCCAGTCTGGCTGCCAAAGCCTTGGCCTCCTTGAGCAAGGCGTCGTTAAGTTCCAGCGTGGTCTTCCTATATGGGTCACTACATGGGCTTACAGGCAGACGTCCATCATTCCGGGCATCCAAGCCCTCTTTGCAAAAAAACCGGCAGTAAAACCCTGAAACCGGCCCTCGCACCACCCGATCCGGGGCACTTTGCATCGCAAGTCCCGTCCTGCTATCGGCCGTCCGCACCGTTCCCCACTTGAAGGATGCCACGCAGCGCCGGGCTTCCGGGCACCGTGCTCAAAAACTCGTAGGCCCCCGGTGTTGAGGGCGCCGTGAATTTGAAAGTCTGGCTCTCCCCCTGCGCGAGTACCTTGGACGCCGCCACGATGCCTGGGATCTTGCGAACAGAACTTCTGCCCCCTGAATCACCGTCCGCCGGGGACATGCTGGCCGCTGCCTTCAAAACGGCCTCGCGGGCGCCTGGGTTCACCACGACGAGATTCTGGGGGGCCGCATCCTCGTTTTCAAAGACCAGCTCCAGCGCCTCGCCAGCCTCCGCCCACAAGCGCTCGGTGTCAAAGCGTCCCAGACCAAAGACGGCCCGAACGACCCGCACCGGCGTCTTCAACTCCAACAACCGCCGCAGATCCAATGCCGCCTGCTCCTCCAGACTTTTAGAAAGCCGGCGGGCCACCTGCCACGCCGTCGCAAAACGGGCAGCCGCCCGCTCGCGCTCAGGAACCGACTCCAGCCAGCGGCTCAAGGAGGCCACCACCACCGAAAGCTTCTGGACCTCCCATCCCTTCCAAGCCGGGGCGGGAAGCTGTGCCAGCGCCTGGGTCGCCTCTGGCTGCACCCGGCCGCGCAGGATTTGCAGACACAACAGTTCAAAATTGGCGCGAGCCTCCCGATCCCCCGTCCACGGCAACGCCAGTGCCGCCGCCTCGAGAACGCGACCCGGGGGTCGGGCCTCGCTTTGGAGTTCACCGGCCAGCACCGGCTGAAACGCCGCTCGCACCCCGGCATCAGCCACCAAGGGAAGCGCCTCCAGCACCTCCACCCGGCGCTCCGCTGCGCCCGCTAGCTCCTTCCACAAATGCGCCGGACTTTCCGCCGCTAAAATCCACGCGGCATGCGCGCTCTTCCGCAGCAACGGGCGCTTCACACGTTCCGCCAGCCTTCCGACGGCAGCCGCAGAACGCCGCAACTCCGCGGCCGGACTTTTCAGTAAAAGCTGCATCAACTCGTCGGAGACCGCCTTTGCTCCATCACCCGCCGCCTCCAGCCGCTCCACGGCCGCAGCCAGCTCCGACGCCCGCGTGCCGCGATGCGCAGCCGCCAGCGACAACAACGCCTTTTCTCGCACCGCCCCGTCCATCCTGGGCCGGTCCACCTGCGCCGTCCAAACGAGTTCGGCCCCGGGAACGTCCGCCAGCTCAGCGTTGGAGAAACGCTCTAAAATCCACCCAAGCACCGCCGCGTTTTCAGGCAAAAGCATCCGCGACACCTCTGGCTCGAGCCGGCGCAACGTTTCCAAGGCCAGGCCCTCCATCTGGCCGGGCAAGGGCTGCCCCAGCACCCGGTGCACCACACGCACCGCCCCGGCGTCGTTGGCGGGAAAGAACCCGACCCCCCCCAAGACCTCCATCCGCACACCTGCGTCTGCATCGGAGGCCGCCTCCTCCAGCAATTTGAGCGCATCCGGAAGCGCGCGGCGCAATCCCGCCAGCAGTCGCACCGCCTGCACGCGCACACGGACATCAGAGGAGTGCAGCGTCTTGTCCAAAAGCGCCCGGTTTGCCACGCCATCAGCCTTGTCAAACCAGCGGCTCAGCCACAACGCCTCAAGCCGGTGCCGCTCATAATCGCGACCCTGGGGATTCAGCCGGACTTCCCAGTCCTGCAAGGCCCCCAGCACCTCGACAGCAGAAAAAGTCGCGATTGCGTTCCGCGCGCGGCGCCGGGTTCCCTCCTCCGGCGCCTTCAAAAGTTCCAGCAATGCATCCAAGGGTTCTCCAGCCACCCGCGGCGCCTGAACCAGCGGACGCCCCTCCACAGTCACGCGGTAAATCCTGCCGCTCTTGCCCGACCCCTCGCCGAACAAAAGCGCCCCGTCCGGAGCGACCGTGAGACACGTCGGGTGAAACGAAGGCTCCTTAGAAGAAACCCACTCTTGAACGCCGTCCACGGATCGAGCCGCACCCTCCCCGCGCATTTTCACAAACCGCACCCCGGCGGGAGCGGCGTCCGTACACACCAAAAGTCCGCCCTGGGCCTCCTCGGGAAAATGCGAACTGCTCAGAAACAACATCCCGTTTCCGGGCACAGGCGACTGCTTGCGGAACGCCGTTCCATCCGCCGTCCGCTTCGTTTTCTCGGGCCACAGATAGGCAAACGGTCCCGCCTGCGACCAGGGATCCTTGGCTCCGAAAAAGAAGTCGTTCCCCAACCCGTCCAGCAAAATGCCCGGCCCCTCCGGAAGCCCGCTGGAAACCAAGACGTCAGCGCGCCCGTTGGACGGTTCGAAACGGTAAACACCGCCCATTGCCTCGAGCACCCCGGCAGCCGTCTCCAAACGCGTCCGCGACGCGCTGCCAGCGCTCAAGACCACGCCGCCCCTCGGATCCAAAACCATCCGGGTTCCCCCCAACCCGGACTCAGTCACTCCCAAACCGCTCCACAGACGCTCCCGCTCCTCCACACGCCCGGTGCCGCGCGGATCTCCCAGCAGCCACACGTCCCCCGCCTGGTTCAGCAACACGCCGTCCCGGTACAACACAAATCCCGACGCTCCGCGCAAACCCTCGGCGAACACCCTCGCCTTCTCCGCATGACCGTCAGTGTCCGCATCCTCAAAAACCAAAAGCCTCGGAGCCTCTCCGGAGGCCCCTTCGCCGCACAACACCCAGAGCCGTCCCCTCGCATCCCAGTCCATCTGCAGCGGATTCACGAGTTCGGGAAAACGCCCGTCATCCGCAAAAAGTTCGGCGTGAAAACCGGGCGCGACGCTCAGGGGCGCCGTCGCTTCGGGAGCAGTGGAGGACACCCGGCGGGCCGGAGGATTTTGAACCTCCACCGAGGCCCCCCCCGCAGCGACAGACCACACCCCGTTCTCGCGCGGGCGCAAGCCTTCCTCCAACGCCGCAAGAGACGCGGCTGCCGGCGCACCCCAAGCCAGCGCACGGTAAGACAGAACCCAATCTTCATTTTTTAAAAGCACCGCGCGCCGCAGGGACTCCAGATCCGCCCCCGCCTGCGCGGTCCTTCCAGTCAGCACCTCAAACAATCCCGACGCCAACAGACGGTGCGACTCCTCCGTGAGGCGTCCTCCGTAGACACTCAAAGCGCTGCGAGGCGCGCCCCAGCGCTTGGGCAGCAAAGCCGAACGCTGCGGACCCGTTTGAAACATGCGCTGGGTGGCACTGTACAAATCCACGAAGGGCACGCCCGCCATCCGCGCGACACCCGCCAGCGCCTCGGAGTACGCCTTCAAGTTCTCATTGGCCCGGTCCGCCTCGGACGGCGAGGGCTCCGTGCGTGTTTCCCTCGCGGAGGGCCCCACCAGCACCACCCGCACAGCCGCCTTCCCGTCCGCAGGGGACGCGCTCAGATTTTTCACAAACGCCGCAACGTCCGCCGTGAAATCCGCCAGCCGCTCCGGGCCCGCAGCCGATTCCACCGCGCCGCAAAAAAGCCACACCACGTCGGCCTTCACCGCCCGCACCCACTGCTCCCTCAGCTCCGCCTCGCCCGTCTGACGCCGCACCACCGATTCCCCGGACACCGCGAGGTTACGGAAAACCAGCTGGTGCTTTGGAAAAGCTCCGTGAAAGAGAGCCTCCAAAAAGCCGTCCTGCCAGAACGCCTCCGCCCCCGCCCCGCCCACGATTGCGATGCGCTGCCCTGGCTTCGGTTCCCAAAGCAAAGCCTTGGACTCCGCGGTTTCAGACACCCCCGCAGCAGGCACCTGTGCCCGGGCTAAGGCGGCGTGGAAGAAGACCAAGCAAAGCGCCGGAACCAGAAAGGCAGGCAGGTGAAAAAGCCTCCCCGATGGAAGGAGACGTTGCCGACATGGAACGGAAGCGCGGGTGGACATAGGTTAAAATCGGACTCCCCTATAGTGCGCCACCTTAGATGCCGCTTGGCCAGAACTGAAAACGTTCATCGCATCCCCCTTGACCCGGCGCCCCGCTCCGTCCATCCCTCCTGCATGAACCGCGCACTCGGATTGGATACTGGCGACGCCCGCATCGGCCTCGCCCTCTCGGATGAACTCCGCATGCTGGCGCATCCGCTGCAGACGGTCGCCGCCGGCAAGGCCGCCCTCGCCCAGATCACCGAAGTCATCCAGCAGAAGTCCGTGGACACGGTGGTGGTGGGGCTTCCGAAAAACATGGACGGCAGCAAGGGGGCCGCCGCGCAAAAGGCGGAGGCGTTCGCCGCGGACCTGCAAAAGCGGGTGCCGAAGGTCAAAATCATCCTGTGGGACGAGCGCATGACCACCCTCGCCGCCCAGCGCGCCCTCCATGAAGCCGGGCGCAACACCAAGCAAAGCAAGGGGGTGATCGACCAGGTCGCCGCCCAGATGATTCTCCAAAGCTGGCTCGATTCCCAAAGCTTCCTAGCCCCCTGATGTCCGCGCCGCACCCGAAACCACCCCGGGGCGAAGGCTCCCCTCCGGCCCCGGGCATGATCCGGCTCAAAATGCTCGTCGCCTACGACGGCGGCGCCTTCGAGGGATGGCAGAGCCAGGCTTCCGGCAACACGGTGCAGGACGCTCTGGAGCGCGCGGTACTGACGCTTGCCGGCGAACGCCGTACCGTCCACGGCTCCGGTCGCACCGATTCCGGCGTCCACGCCACGGGCCAGGTGGCCCACGTCGACGTTCCAGCCGGCCGTCTCCCCCTCGCCGCTTGGGAGGGCGCCCTAAACGGCCACCTCCCCAGAACCGTGCGCGTTCTGAGCGCCCGCAAGGCCTCCCCCCGCTTTCACGCCCGCTTCAGCGCCTCCGGCAAAATCTACACCTACCGTATCTGGAACGCCCGCTGCCTGCACCCGCTCGAACTCGGACGCGCCTGGCACATTCCCTCGCCCCTCGACGTGGACGCCCTGCGTGCCGCCGCCGGTCTGTTCTGCGGCACCCATGATTTCGCCGCCTTCGCCGCCAACCGGGGCCGCCCGGACGAGGACACGGTGCGCACCATCCACCGAATTTCGCTCAAGCAAAGCGGCCCCCTGCTCGCGCTGCAATTCCACGGAAACGGCTTTCTCTACCGGATGGTGCGTCTTCTGACCGGTTCGATGGTCCGAGTTGCGCAGGGAAAAACCGACCTCGCCTGGCTGAGCGCCTTTCGGGATGCCCCGCAAAACGGCCGCACCTCCTTCTGCGCTCCCCCCGAGGGCCTGTACTTGAGCCGGGTCTTCCACAGGATCCGCTAAAGCCAAACCCAAAGCCAAACCCAAAGCCAAAGCCAGAGATAAAACACTGGCGCAGAGGGCCATTTAGACGGGCGCGGCGATCCTGTTGCGCGCCCGCCACCAATATCCGCAGCAGGGTTTTGCCTGATAGCGGCTGGCTATTGCATCGCTTAGGTTGCTCGCGGTTTAAAACCACCACCGCAGCAACAGAAAGGAAGAGAGTATGAAAGGCAGCATAGTTTCAATGGCGCTTTTAATGGCTGGCAGCGTTCTGCTGGGTAACTTCACGGCTGTGTGCGCGTCCGAAACGGACGATCGCATCGAGGCTTCGTTTAAAAACAGTTTCGTCTACAAGACCTATCTGAAGGACGAGCACATCAGCATCAGTTCCAAGGATGGCGTAGTCACCCTGGATGGATCCGTTTGGAACGACAGCCACAAACCGATGGCCCAGGACGTCGCCGAAGCGCTGCCCGGGGTCAAGAGTGTGGATAACCGGATTAAAGTCAGCGGGGCTCCTGCTGAGAACTCAGATAAATGGCTCAGCATGAGGGTCAAAACGGCGCTCATGTACCATCGCAGCGTGAATGGACATAAAACTGAGATTTACGTGAAGGACGGCCACGTGACGTTGAAAGGCGAGGCGGCCAACCAAGCCCAGAAGGAATTGACCACTGAAACAGTCAAGGATGTGGTGGGAGTCAAGGGCGTTGACAATGAAATGACCGTGGAAAAGACCCCGGAGAAGCCGGACCAAACGCTGGGCGAAAGCATTGATGACTCCTCCATCACCGCACAGGTGAAATCGTCTTTGCTCCTGCATCGCTCGACCGGCGTGCTCAGAACCAAAGTGGAGACCATGGATGGGGTGGTCACCTTGAGCGGCCACGCCCGGAACGCTGCCGAGAGGGACCTCGTGACCAAGCTGGTGATGGACATCAATGGGGTGAAGCGCGTGGTCAACAACATGGCCATCGAGGAACCTGCAAAAAAATAACGCCGTGGATGAATCGCTGTTGGCGGCTCCTAAAAGGCGCCGGCCAACAGCGCCTTCCGGAAAGAGGCGCCCGCAATTAAATGTTTTCAGCGCTCCCCGCTGTGCTGGCGGGCCAAACCCCGGGATGGGGCGGAAGGCAAAGCCGTCGCGGTTGCTCACTCCAGCCACCAAATCGATCTCTGTCCAGATTCCCTCGATCTACGCCTGACGGGGAAACCCCTCTTTGAAGGCCTTCACCTTTTATCTCCTGCCTGAGATTTGTTCTCATGCCTGAGACCAGCCGTTCTGTTTCCGAATCCGCCCCTTTGGAGGCCTCTCTCAAGGGACCCGAACATTTGGTATTTCCAAGGAGCTCCCGCGAGCCGATTCTAGTGTAGATGAACAAGGCCATCATTCTCGCAGGCGGAGCCGGATCTCGCCTCTACCCGCTCACCCGGATTGTCTGCAAACAGCTGCTGCCGGTCTACGACAAGCCGATGATCTATCATCCGCTCTCCACCCTCATGCTGGCGGGGATCCAGGACATCCTCATCATCTCCACCCCGCACGACCTGCCTCGCTTTCAGGAACTCCTCGGCGACGGCTCCCGACTCGGCATCCGCCTCTCCTACCTAGAGCAGGCCAAACCCGAGGGCATCGCCCAGGCCTTCATCCTGGGAGAGGCCTTCCTCAAGGACGCCACCCATTCTGTGCTCATCCTCGGTGACAACATCTTCTACGGCAACCTCGACTTCCTCCGGGACGCCCTGCGCCTCCCCGCCGGCGCCTGCGTCTTCGCTTACCCGGTGCGCGACCCGGAACGCTACGGCGTGGTCGAGTTTGACGAGACAGGCAAAGCCATCAGCCTCGAGGAAAAACCACTCCAGCCGCGCAGCAACTTCGCGGTTCCCGGCCTCTACGTCTACGACAAGCGCGTGGTGGAAATTTCCAAAAACCTGAAACCCTCCGCCCGCGGCGAACTCGAAATCACGGACGTCAACCTCACTTATTTGCGCGAAGGCAGCCTCCAGGTGCGCGTCCTCAACCGGGGCATGGCCTGGCTCGATACAGGCACTCCCGTCAGCCTCATGGAGGCCAGCAACTACATCGCCGCCATTGAACACCGGCAGGGCCTTAAGATCGCCTGCCTCGAGGAAATCGCCTTTTCCAAAGGCTACATCGACCGGCCTCAACTCGAGTCCCTCATCGCCGGCCTCCCGAAAAGTGAGTACCGCTCCTACCTCGAGCAAAGCCTCAACTCCCGCTGGGACGGCGAATCCAGCGGTTCCTGACCGTGCGCCATTCCGCCGCCATCGTCCTCAGCCTGCTTGCCGGCGGGGCAGGCCTCTGCTCGGCGGAATCTTTGTCCAAGACGTCTTCTGCCCAGAAGCCACCCCCGCCCGCCAAACCGGTCCGCACCTCGGATCAATTCAAGCAGTTCCTCGTCACAGGCGGCGCCTTCGCCCAGCGCGTCGCCGTCCTGCGGCTCGCAGAAGAACTCAGGGAAACCGTGCTTCAGGCGTTCGGCATCCCCCAAGAAAGCTATCCCGTCGCGAGGCCACTGCTGTTTTCAATTCAAACTCAGGCGAAGCAGGACACCCCGCCCAAATTCCAGGTCCTTGAAGATCCGGGCGGACTGAAACTACACCTCCCCCTGCCACCCCTGGAGGAGGCCCCGTCCAACGAAACCACCTTCCAAAGCCCGGGCGGCATCAAAATCAAAATCGGACAACCCGCGCCGCCCAGAGCGGCAGACGGCCCTACCGAACGCTCCATCCTTGCGGCCCTGCTCACGGAACTCGCCCTGCGCCCAGACCCGCGCTCCCCATCCACCATCACGCAAACAGAGTCGCTCGCCCCCCGGTGGCTCGTGGATGCCCTCCACCACAAGCACCACCACCGGGATCCGGTGCTCTACCCGATCTTACTGAGGCCGCTGCTGGAGTCCGGGGCCATTCCCTCCCCGCTCCCCTTCCTCATCCGACCGGAACAGGACCCCACGCCTTCGTCTCCGGAGGAAATCGACCTCGCGCGCTGCCTGCTCTCCCTTTTCCTGAGCCAAGCAGACGGCCGCGCGGGCCTTCTCCAACTGCTCCGCACCGACTGCGTCACTTCCCCGCTCTACGCGGTCCAAAAGTGCTTCCCCGCGCTTGGCAAAACAGAAGAGGAGCTCCAGCGGCAATGGACCCTCGCCGTCGCCAGCTACGGCACCCAACACGAAATGGTCGCTTTCAACGGCCCAAGAACGGACGCCGAAATCCAAAAACTCCTCCAACTCGAGATCACAGACCTCGAATCCGGCCAGTACTTCTCCTTTCCCATGGAGCAGTTCGCCGACTATCTACGCCTGAAGGGAATCCGGCAGGTCCTCCTCGCCCGACAGCTGGAATGGATCGCGCTCCGAGAAAAAGGCCATTTCCTCTACACCGAGGTCGCCGCGACCTACGCCTCGATTTGCAACGACCTGGCGCAGGGCAAAACCAGCGGCGTCGCCGCCAGGTTCCGGCAAGCCACGCTGGAGCGCGAAAGCGTTTCCGCCCGCCTCTCCCGCATCCGGGACCACATGAACTGGTTCGAGGCGGTCGCCGCCCCCCGCAATGAAAGCCCGCGCATGAAGGAGTTCTACCGCATCCTCGACGAAAGGCCCCCGGTCTCCGCGGCGCTCAAACAGGCCCTGGACCGCGCAGAAGAACAGGTCCGTCAGGAGGAGTCGAAGGCGGACGTTTTGCGCGCGCTGGAGGAATCCAAAAGCAGGTCCAAACCCTCTCGGTAAAAAACACATCCAGCAACCTTCGGGGTTCCGATGTGTCACATCCTATGGTTAACCTCTGCCCCATGCGTCCCCCAGGCCCCCTCCCTTCGCTCGCAGCACTCCTCTGTGCAACTCTCTCTGCCGGCCTAGTAGTTGCGCCCGCCGACGCCCAGTCTCCCACCCCTCAGCCGGGCGCGCCCGCTCCAAAAGCCGCCCAAACGGAAAATCCGCTGCGTACCTGGTCGATCAGCGACGGCCGCTTCCTCCAAGCGTCCTTCGTGAACACGGACGGCGCTCTGGTCTTGCTACGCATGGCCAACGGCCAGACCGGCACGATCCCGGTTCAAAAGCTCTCACCTGCGGACCAGGCCTTTGTCCGCACCAAACTCGGCGCCGCCGCGCAGACCGCCCTTCCCAAGGCGCCCGTCGACGCCGTACGCCCCATTCTCCCCGCGGCCAAGCGCGTCTGGCCTGAGAAAGTCACGCCGGACGAAAAGGCTCTGGATGTCACGCTGGTTTCGGAAGCCACCTCGGACCAGCAGTATGTATACCATTCCCGCAACTTTGAGTTTGTCTCGCAGGACAAGCTTGCCGGCTCCGTGATGAAGGAAATCGCGCGCACCTTCGAAGCCACGCGGACCCTCGCCGACGCCCTGCCCTGGGGAATCCAACCCAAGCCCCCGGCAGACCTCGGCTATTACCGCGCCAAGTTCTACGTCGACCGAAAACACTACACGGACGACGGAGCCCCCGCCAACTCCGGCGGCGTCTACATGAGAAGGGAGCGCATCTTCAAAATCCCGTTTGAGAGCCTGGGTTTGGAGATGCGCGGCAAGACCTGGTTTAAAAACGAGAACTACCGCAACGACACCATCGTCCATGAGGTGACCCACCAGATGATGCACGATTTTCTGGACTTCCTCCCCATCTGGGTCACCGAGGGAACCGCCGACTACACGGCCATGATTCCCTTCAAGTCAGGCACCTTTAGCAGCGCCCTCCACGAAAAGGGCATCAAGGAATACATCAAATCCTACCAGATGCGCTCGTCAGCATCCCTGGGCGACATTGGTTCGCTGACTGAGCTCATGAAAATGACGAGGCAGGAATGGCACAACCGCGCCGACAAAGGACCGAGGGAGCAGTCTCGCCTCTACTTTTCCTCCTGCCTCCTTATCTATTTTTTCTGCCACCTCGACGGCGACGGCCACGGCACCCCTCTCCTGGTCTACTTCGACAAAATACGCGAAGCGCGAGACGCTTGGGCTGAGTTCCTCAACAACCCCGCCGTCAAACGCAACCCGGACGGTTCCTTTTCCTATCCCACCAGCCTGCCTCTTCCCGCCCAGCCGCGCTCCGAGAACTGCGGCCTGGAACTGGGAAACCTGATCGCCGCCGGCCGCGATGAAGCGCAATTAAAACGCGCCTTCGTCGAAGGCTACAAAAAAATGGGCGTCCGCTAGCGAACGCACACCTAACATCATCGAGAATCTGTCCTCTATTTAGGAATCAAACATACTGAGCCACAGCTGCCGTGGGTGCATTTCATTCCCATGCGACGCATCAAACGCTTCACAGTGGGATCATTTTCGCTATCCCCTAAATCCGAGAAGTCCATGGACTGATAACCTCGCTCGCGCAATCTCTGCCATGGCTGCTCTGACAGAGGATGTGACTCGGACAATTTCGTGATGCTTGTCCCCTTGTCGTTTTCCACACGGACCTGAACCGCCATGTGCAAGGAGTCGCTCCACAGAACTCTCCAACGCGAACCCTGGGCATCCCCTTCGAAACACTCCAGTTCCTGATTCTGAAAGCTCTCCTTGCCGGCGGGCTTTAGGAATTCTTCGATGAACTTCCTGGACACCAACGAAAAACAACGTTCCCAATCCACAGGATGTCCGATGACCTTGAGATCCATCGCGGTAAAGACTACTTCGGTCCGCTCGGGATGAAAGATCCGTTTAAACATCACGCCTCCGGCACCGTCAAGGCCCCACACTTCACCGTCTTTGGAGCCAATCTGCCATATCTCAACCTCCGTCTTGGAACGCCACATCCTCCACTTGGACAAAGTGTCCGAGGGAGCATCACCCTTGGGCAAAAAGTGTGTCTCAAACTCAAAAGCTGTCTCCACCGAAACCGCGGCCGGATCGGAAGCTCCCCGACAGGTCGCGCACAGGAACAGCGCGAAAAAAACGTTCAAAAAAGTCTTCATGATTAAAAATTGAAAGCGTCCCCCGGGAATAACCCGGGGGACGCAAATTCATTCAAACTGCCAGAGCAGAGTTAGTTCTGCGGCCAGATTGCAGTGCCATTGATCTGCGGAAAGCGGAGCGCATCAGCCATGATCCAGTAGATCATCGACTGCTCCAAAGTACCGCGGAACAGGTGAGCATTCGGGCCTTTTGCAAAGATCGCAACGTCTTCACCAGCGTGCGTCTCGGAGGAGAGAGGCACGGTCGCTTCCTGCATGAAGTCACGGGCCTCAGTGTTCACTCCAGTGGCGGCCAGATTGGGACGTCCAGCCGCAATCCCAGTCACGGATGACACGTAATAGGTCGCACCACCATCACCCTCAGACAGAACGGTTTTCTGAAGCTTCAAACCCTCTGCCTTGTTGGATGCATAGGACGTAGCCGAGCTACCGGTCAGAGCACCGGTGTACCCGGGCCCGTTTGCATAACTCAATGTGGTGTAGGGCAGTCCAAGCATGTCCTTCGTCGTGGTCCCGCCCACCTTCACCAATCCCAGAATCGGATTCCCACGGTCCGGATACCCGGCAATGGTGAACACGTGGCTGTGGTCAGCAGTCACCACAATGAGTGTGTCAGGGCCAACCTTTTCGGCCGCGGCCTTCACCGCATTCGAGAAGGCAATCGCATCCGTCAAAGCGCGATAGGCGTTCCCCGCATGGTGCCCGTGATCGATACGACCACCTTCAACCATCAGAAAGTACCCGTTCCGGTTCTTGGCGAGGATATCGATCGCCTTTGTCGTCATGTCTGTCAGCGAAGGCTCACCCGCAGGGTCGTTTTCGCGATCAGCCTCGTACTGGACGTGGCTGGGCTCGAAGAGTCCGAGAAGACGGTCCACATTCGCAGGGATGACTGCGTTAAAACCAGTCTTGTTCCACACATAGGCAGAACGGGAATTGTCTGCTATGGTTGCGGACGAAACCGCACCTGTGGTGGGATCGACCACACGGGAGGGGAGTTTCTTCCACTCGCTGATCAAATCCCGGCCTCCAGCGGTTGTAGCCTTCCTCTTTCCAGCGAGGGTGGTGTACTCAGGATCAAACTGATTAGAGGGCATGAAGTAGGTGCGTCCTCCACCGAGCACAACCTCGATGCTTTTGCCTGCATCGCAGTCCAGAAGCTGGGCAGCGATGTCCTTTGTGGTCATTGTGGTGAGCTTTTGATCGTGCTCCCGGTCACGGTCGCTGATATGCGCGTAGCAGGCAGCCGGGGTCGCATGCGTCACACGTGCGGTGGTCACGATGCCAGCGGCCATTCCGCGGTCCTTGGCCTGTTCAAGAATGGTCTTCAAGTTTTGGGCGTTAGATGTCACGTCAGTGCCACGCGTCACATTTGCGGTCACGGAAAGTGCTCCGTCGTTCGCCTTCACCCCAGTCACCATCGCAGTCATGGTGGGAGCGGAATCAGACACCTGCTGGTTCACGCTGTAAGTCCTCGAAAAAGCGGAGTTCGGAAACTGCTCAAAAGACAGGAGATTCTCTTCACCCTTGGTAGAGCCTTTCACCTTCTGACCTTCCAAAATGCGAGCAGCCGTAATCGTTGAGATACCCATGCCGTCTCCCACAAAAAGAATCACGTTCTTAGCCCGGGTCGCGTTGAGCTTGTAAGAATCGACCTTGAGTTGGTTAAGCTTCGCCTTGCCGGCGTCAGCCCAGTAGGTCTTTGTCGTGTCTGCAGGAGTAGTGGCCGTCGGAGCAACGGTAGGAATGACTTCCGCGTGTGCGCCACAGATGAACGCCTGGCTCACCGCAAGGACTGATGCAGTTAAAACTCCCGGAACCTGTGGTCGGCTCCGAAACAAGCTGAGGATTGTGTTGGATTTCATATGGATTACTGAATTGAGGAAAAAAGAACTACGGTAGGATGGGAGCGTCGCAGGCGAACGTTACAATCTGAGGGCCAGAAGGTTCCATGTTTCTGAAAAATTCGGTGCCTTTCAGCTGTCAGCAGCAAGGGTCCGCCAGAACAGCCCTCTAGAACCGAACGCTGAACCCGACAGATGCACCCGGCTGGTTGCTGCCGTCCCGAATCTGCCAGTTGCCATTCAACCGGACGCTCGTCCGCTCACTCAGATCGAGGGTCGCACCCACTCCGAGTTCAATCGCGTCCGCACCGATCCGGGAACCGAGCGACTGGTAAGCTCCCACAGCGCTCGAGGCCTCTGTGAATTGCGTCATCGTGCCCAGCGGCTTGCTGTTGAAATCGTGTACCCAGTTCACAGAGGAAGAAAGCCCAAGCCCGTTACCGGCCACCTTGAACTTCCGAGATACCTCCGTCCCCATCCTCGTCTGCCAAGTATGCAGTGTCTTCCTCTGGGTCGAAACCGACAAAGGCCCAGCGCCGCTCTCGCTCAGTCCATCTTGGACCACTCCGCTCGAGACCAGAGAGAAGGACGGGACGATCGAGAAGCCCTGAACATTGCTGAAGTTCAAGCCACCGCCCGCATGCGCCGAGTACTCGCTGGATTGGAACTTTGAGCGAGCCGTTCCTCCCAGGCCTCCCAGCGAAACATCACGCTTTACAGACTGGTCAGCGCTTCCCGCCAGAAATCCTGCGTTGAAGAACACTACTCCCAGATCAATGTTTGCGTAGGAGCCCCCATGGAAGCTGTCCACCGCAAGCGAAGAACCTGGATTGGAGAGGGTGGCCGACGAGTGGCCCGTCGCTCCCACAATTCCCAAGGTGAGGCTCTTCACAGTCTTCTGAACTCCAACGACGCCGCCAAAGGTATCTCCGTTCCATGAACTCGAAAGTCCCGCCGAGTTCTTGTGGAAGGACCACCCATAGGCCTCGCTCCATGCAGACCAACCGTCTACGCCGGCAACTCCTTGCGGGCTCAGGCGTCTCTGAATCGTCTCATCAATGGCGGATGTGCGACGCAGGGACAGGCGCTGGGCCTCAGAATAAACGGTGGAGGAGATGGACTTCAATGCAGCCTCCAACTGAGCCTGGTTCGTGGAGCTATCGATCACATTGATCAACGAAGTAAATGAAGTCGTGGGTGATGCAAAAGAGGCGCTGCTCAGGTAGTAACCCAGATTCTGCAGGCGCTGCGACGACACCTTCTGGCCATAGTTTGCCTTCTCTACCAAGATTCCCAGAGTGGTCCCCGAGGTCACCCAAGAGGTCGTGTAAAGATAACCCGGATTCGAAAGCTCCGGCAGGACGCTTCCGATCGTCAACGTCGTAGCGCTAAAAACGTTTGTAAAGGTGATCGAGGACGGCACCACCCCGGCAATAAACGTCACGCCACGAGAGTCGGTGCCGGTGTACGGAGTCACCACGATTCTCGCTCCAGTTGCGATCGTCAAGGTCCCGCCAACGACCACCTGATCCCACTCGTACTGCCCGTTGTCCGCACGGACACCGTACTCGATCTGCGTTACCGAGGAGGAATCCAGAGAGAGATTGCCACCAGAAAGTGCTCCTGTGGTTTTCGCAACCGTGAACAATCCAGGCGAATTCCCCGGCTTGAATGCTCCAGCCGTGCGCACAGAGCCGACAATGGTACCGCCGCCCATTAGGGATTGGGAACCGGCCAAGACGAGGCCGGACGAAAGCTGGCTTACATCGAGCACCGTGCGATCTGCGGCAGCCGAACCGACGCGCAATTCCGAAGTCCGAATCGATGCGGAAGTGCCCATGGTAACCCTGCCAGAGCCGGACAAGGCGAGCACACCATCACCGCTGACCGTACCAGGTAGGCTGATGTTCCCCGCGGAGGTATCCACGCCCATCGGCTTCGTCGGGTCCTTGAGGTTGACGGTTCCAGCAGGCAGATCCGCGGTCACAGTGACACTCACCCCCTTCTCAACCACGAGCGTTCCAGCGAACGTGGCGCTGCTGCCCGCAAGCTTCACAGAACCGCTGTTCAGAGAAACAAGCCCGCTGGTGCCAGAAAGCGAGGGGAGCACTAGAGTGGAGGTTCCCGTCGGGTTGACGTTCACCACGGACGAGCCCGACAAACTAATCGTGGCGGACTTGTTGAAACTGCCAGTGAGCTCTGCGACGGCGCCCGATCCCAAAGAGGTTGTGCCCGTGTAGTCTGGGCTACTCACAAACTTGACGCTTCCACCGGCGACCACACTGATAGACCCGCTCCCTTTCACCGGCATCAATGCTGTCTGCGTTCCCGCGCCTGACGAAACACTGATCGTCCCTTCCGTCAATAGAGTCCCGGAAAAGCCAGTAAGCGTTGTTGAATAGTTCAGAACTCCACCAGACGACAGCACGATAAACGAGGAGCTCCCTCCTCCAATCAAGCCGGAGAAATTCTTGATGTCCACCTCGCCCGAAGTCGTATCCAGATTGATTTTCACACCGTCGTCCACTTGGGTGGCCCCGGATGCCTTGGACAACGAAAGCTCAGTGCCAGCCGCCATCTTCAACTGAGCGACAGCAACTTCGCCAGTAGCAGACACCGTTAAAATTCGACCAGAGCCGACATTCAGCAAAGAAACTTTGTCTGCAACGGCCTTTGGCAAGCGGAGCTCGGAGCCTGTTTCGCCGTCAAAAAGGATGGACACCCCTTGTGCGATCGAATCGAGATTCGAGAGATTAAAATTACCGACCAGATCATGTGTTCCAAAGACTGACAAGGTGGCGCCCTTGGAGATGCTCAACTTGACAGCCGAGGAAAACGCACCCGTAGCACCTAAGGCTAGTTCTCCAGAGGTGACAGTAGCGGAAACAAAGTCAGCCGTTCCGCCGAGTGTAAACTTACCCGAACCGGCCTTGGTCAGTGTAGCGCCAGTCCCGGAGATCGATCCTGCGTAGATGCTGCTCTTCCCAGTCGCGCCAATCGTCAACTTGAAGTTGGCTGGCAGAGCGACACTCCCGTCCCCCGAGAGACCTCCAAGACTCGCCTCTGACGTGGTGAACTTGAGCGCTCCCCCAGAGGAGGACACGTTGACCGTGGCCCCCTTTAAAGCGTCGGCATGCGTTACCGAAACGGAGCCTCCACTGATCACGAGGCTTCCCGCAAACGAAGCGCTCGATCCGCCGACAACTAGGGTTCCAGTCGATCCATACTGCCCCACTTCCAGCACTCCCGTTCCCGAGATGCCAGCAGATACCGTGATCGTCCTTGACCCCATATCGAGCAAGCCTGCACCACTCACGATCAAAGAGCGCGCGAGTGTCAGGTCCTGGGTCCCGCTGTAGAGCAATCCGCCCCGCGTAAACGTCACCGGTCCGGTGGAGTCTCCCAAGTTGGCATCCTTAGTGAACTCAACATTACCGCCTCCGGTAATCTCTGTGCCGCCGGTATAAGTGTTCAAGCCGCTGAGCCGTACTGTCCCGAACGGCTGCCCGGCGAGAGTCAGTCGACCGTCGCCTGAAATGACTCCGCTCACCTCTAAAACGTTTTCTCCAGCGTCCAGCTTACCCTCGTCCAGAAGGATGATCTTCGACGACAGTGTCGTGTCTGAACCAGCCTGTATCCCACCTCCTGCGGCGAGCGTGAAGCTCTGAGGCGAAATCCCGGTCGCATTCGAAAGCCTGAGAGTGACAGCTTCCACTGTCACATCACCGGAAACATCACTGGCTCCAGAAAAGGTCAGGACCGACGTTGGTTGACCGGTGATCAACAGCGAGCCGCTGGCAGAAAGTGCTCCGGCTAATTCGACTGAATTGTCCCCAACGTGTATTCTCACACCCATGCCGTCAGTCACTGACTCCACGTTGATCGAGTTCAGCAAGCGAACGCTCTCATCAAAAGCCACGGTCGTTCCATCCTTGATCCATAGAGCACCTGTGCCGATCGGGGACGACACTATCGTGGACCCGTCCGTCACCGAAGAGGAAGCCAGCACAAGCACACCCTGGTCTAAATAAACCCCTCCCGAAAAGGTGTTCGCGCCAGAAAGAGTCAACGTCTCCCGCCCCGTCTTGCAAAGCATGCCGGCACCCGAGATGACACCCCAAATGGTCTGATCCGCGACCGAATTTGTTGAGTCGATCGTCAACATTCCCGAGCCAATCTGCAAGTTGGCCAGCTTGGTGAAGTCGTTATTGCCTGCGAATGTGACATCGCCCGTTCCGGCGGGAATACTCAGCAAAAAGTTCTGGGTCCCCGCGTTCACCGCGGAATCCTTCCAGTTGATGGTCATCGTCCCACCGGTGTTTACGGCGATGGAACTGAAGTTCGCCAGCGCCCCGGTAATGATGGTGCCGGAATCCGTATTGATGCTCAGATTGTTGACCACACCCTCGATACCCGACGGGGTCAAGTCGCCCTGAACCGTCGCCCCATCAGTGAGGAACATGTTGTAGGTGTCCCCGCGGGCGGCAAGACCGTTCAGGAGGCTCGCTTTCGCCCATGTCTGCGTGTTTTGGGAGTACTGAGCACCCGTGTAGTCGGTGAGGCTGCGTCCGAACTGGTCCGTGTAAAGTTCACTCTTGGCCAAAGCGATCGCGTTCGCCGTCGCTGCAAAAAACTCGACCGGAGCATTGATCAAGTTCTCGCTCGTAACGGTAGCGTTGTCATTCCACACCACCCTGTTGCGAAGAAAGTCCGCCCAATAGAATTCGATAAAATTGACATCGGGCTTTGAGCTGAGCGATGAAGTCGAGTCAACCTTGGAGTATCCGACGATTTTCGTTCCGCTGACATTGGTTGCGGTTTTGACGATCCCATCCACGGCACCCCAGGCCAGAGAGCGGTATAGGTCATTTATCATTGAGGATGTCCCCGGAGTGGTAGGCATCACAGTCGCCGACGGCATGATCGGCCGAAGCCCTGAGTACCCCGCATCCCCCGGCTGTGCCAGTTGGTTGCCGGACGCCCCGTAGAGATAGGCATTGTTGGTCGTCGCGAAATTGGTCCACATCTGGTCCCCGACGGCCGTTCCCGGGGACGGGTTAGCCACCGTTGTCCCCAGAACGATGTGATTCTTGCCGGCGATCAAAGGGCTGCCCTCGGTTGCCAAGTATCCAGCCGTCGTGTGATGGCCGTCCGTGATGTACCCGTTGCCGTCTATCCCAAGAACGATGGGGAGGTTCTTCTTGGTCCAGTACCCCGCAAGGGTGCTGCTCGTACTCAACGTCCCGTAGTTATAAACTGTGTTGTTCGAGGCGTCGGTCTCTGGGGTAACGGCCGTAAACGAAAGGGAACCAAAGAACTGCTTTTTGTAAACCACCTCCCGGAAACCCAAGGAACGCTGAGTCGCCCGCAGCAAGGAGGCATCGGCATCCATGTAGACCATAGTCCCCGCAGGAAGCGTCGACGAAAATGGCTGGTAGTAGTTGCTATTGATGTAAAGCAACGTCTTGCCCGCAACACCCGTCGGGGCAGGAGCGGTGGGCAGCGTTGCAAACGCCAAACATCCCGCAGTGAGAAAAACAAATGAGGCCAGAGCGCGTTTCATAGGGCGGCATTTGTTTAGCCACCGGCGCTCACAGCAAGCAAAAGCTTTACTGCAACAATTAAGAGGCAGCAGCGTTACAAAGCCTGCAACTACATGCCCTTCTTTGACTTAATTATTTCCCATTAGGTCTAAAATGGACCTGCACAACAGCCCAAAAAGGTCAAAAAAACCACCGAATACATTCAAAGTAGCGCCATTCAGCCGCGCAGAAGTTTGAGCTACTGCTCCCTATTTTAGGTTCGGATTTATTCGCAATCGACCCAGTCGAAATTCCATTCGCTTCCAAAAAAAACCCATTCCCACGCCAGCCGCTTTTTTATGCAGAATCTCTACTCGCCAGATAGGCCCGCCACCCGCCGAGGTGGGTAATCTCTGTAGCACCCTCCAATGCCACGGGTTCGCACAAAAAGCCCTTCACCGTCGTTCCATCCAAAAGACTCACACTCCCGATCACCATCGGCGGAGGCACCTCCGCCACAAACGAACCGAACGCTGACGGAGTCAGCGACCAGAGCTCGATCTCGATCCCTCCGCCAGCAGCGCCCGCCTGCCGTACCAGTCCGGGCTTGGCCGGCGTTGTGTTCGCAAGCGCAAAAAACCGGTAGTTCCTCGCAGTCCGTCCCGCCTTAACAAACTGTGCTCCCCGCGAAGTTAGCTGCCAGTTCAAAGGCTGTCCCGTCAGATGCGCCCCCACCACCGCCAGCAGCACCGATTCCTCCTTCGGAACAGGCACGTCGGGCTGGTCCACGATCATAGATTTTGTAATCCCAAGCGCACCTCCTACAGCCTTGTGCATTTGGTCCGCCAACGCAAGAAGCGCTCGGTCGCAGCCCGAGGGGGCAATGAGACTCACACCGAAGGGCAGCCCGCTCGGTCGCAGCCCCGCTGGAACCGCCACGGCTGCAAGATCCAACAGGTTAACAAAATTGGTATAAAAGCCCAAATTTGAATTCAGCGCGACGGGCTTTGCGCCGATCTCCCTGTGCGTATATGTGGTTCCCGTCGTCGGCAGCAGCAGCGCGTCCATCTTCGACCACTCCACCCTCGTCCGGGCCGCAAGCGCCCTGAGCTTGTAGGATGCTGCAAAGCAATCCACAGCGCTAAACCGCTCGCCTCCCGCTATAATCGAACGCACCGTTGGATCCATCGCCTCGTGGCTTTCTAAAAAAGCACCCACCGCATGCAACCGCTCCGCGACCCACGGGCCCTGATACAAAAGCTCCGCCGTCTCACGAAACGGTTTGAAGTTGATCTCCACCAGATAGCCGCCCACCTCCTCAATTCGCTCCTTGGCCCGCTCGAAAAGCGCCGCCGCCGCTACGTCTCCGAAAAACTCGCAGTCCCCCGGCGAGGGCACGCCGATGCGCGGCTTCCGGGGTAGGGTCCGCGGCACCAGTACGCGGGAAAAAGGATCCGTGGAATCCTCCGCAGCCGCGGCATCCATCACGATGCCCGCATCATAGCCGCTCCCCGCAAAGATCGACACACAGTCCAGCGAGCGGCACGCGGGAAACACTCCGGTCGTGCTCAAGGCTCCGAGCGACGGCTTCAGGCCCACGATTTGGTTAAAGGCTGCGGGGACCCTGCCCGACCCCGCGGTGTCCGTCCCGAGGGCAAATGCCACCTGCCCCGAAGCCACCGCCACGGCCGACCCGGAACTCGACCCTCCCGAGATGTAGGCCGAATGAAACACCGAGGCGCACGAACCATAGGGAGAACGGGTGCCAACCAGACCCGTCGCAAATTGGTCCATGTTCGTCTTTCCAATCGGAATGGCACCGGCCGCGATCAGACGCTCGACCACCGTCGCGGAGGACTCCGGCTGGAAGGCGAACGCAGGACAACCCGCGCTCGTTGGCACGCCTGCCAGGTCGATGTTGTCCTTGATGGCGAAGGGGATTCCAAAAAGTGGAAGCTTCTCAAATTGGACACGACCCAGACGACTCGCGTACCCGATGATCGCTTCCTCGTCCAGCATCGTGATCCATACATTCGGGTGCCTCCCGGCCGTCGCACGGCGCAGGCTCTCCAGGGCCACCTGCTCAGGCGACGCACGGCCCTCGCGATAAATCTGGCGCAGGTTGGCGATGGTAAAAGCGGCTTTCTCCAGCATAGGACAATCCAGAATTTTGAGATTTCAGCTCCGTTCACCTCCGCCGGCCACGAGCACCAGGAGGGTCTGACCCGGCTCTGCCCGACTTCCCTTGCTGCATAGCACCTGGTGAACCCGGCCCGCGCACGGCGCAGCTAGAATCGTCTCCATCTTCATCGACTCCAGCACCACCAGTTTCTGCCCCTCCTCCACCGCGTCGCCCTCCCCAACCAGCAGCTCCCATATGCTCCCGGGCAAATGCGCACGCACAAACGTCCCTCCCGGAGGCAATTTCACCTCGCTGATCTGCGGCTCGGGTTCGACGACGGAATCCACAACGTTCTGTCCGGCGTCCGCCCAGCGCTGCCGTTCTTCGGAAAACGCCCCGCGCTGCTGCTGCCGGAACGCTGAGATACCCGGAGCGTTCTGCTCCAGAAACGCCTGATAATCAGCAAGCCTGAAGGTTGTCTCCTCCACCTTGATCTGAAAGCGGCCAGTCAGAAAATCTTCGCGATGCCGCAACAGCTCCTCGGCGCTCACCGGATAAAAACGGATCTGGTCGAAGAAACGGAGCAACCACGGCTTGCCCGCCTGGAAATCGCGGGTGGTGCGGTGCGTGTTCCAAACCTGCACGGTACGTCCCACGAACTGGTACCCTCCCGGCCCTTCCATCCCGTAGATGCACATGTAAGCGCCGCCGATTCCGACGGCATTTTCCGGAGTCCACGTTCTCGCGGGATTGTACTTGGTCGTCACCAGGCGGTGGCGTGGATCCAAGGGCGTCGCCACGGGCGCGCCGAGATAAACATCCCCCAGACCGAGCACGAGATAGCTCGCGTTGAAAACAATGTCGCGCACCTCGTCGATGCTCGCGAGTCCATTGATACGCCGGATGAATTCGAGGTTGCTTGGGCACCAGGGTGCGTCTGCTCGAACGGATTGCATGTACTTATCAATCGCAAGCCGGGTCGCAGGATCGTCCCATGAAAGCGGCAAATGTACGATGCGTGAAGGCACCTCAATTGCATCCAGTCCGGGCAGCATCTCCTCCGCCTGCAGCAAGGCCTCCATCAACCTCCCGGTGGAAAGCACCCGGGAATCATAGTGAATCTGGAGCGAGCGAATGCCCGGCGTCAGGTCTATCACCCCCGACTGAGGATGCTTTTCAAGCCACTGCATGAGCGCATGCACCCGGAAGCGCAGCGCCAAATCCAGCACCAGCGGCCCGTACTCCACGAGCAGATACTTGTCGCCCGCACGCCTGTAGCACACGGCGGGACGTTCGTCTGTTTGAGAAAGCTCCCATTGAATGGCGTCCTCTACGGGCAGCCTCAGCCGTCCCAAAGGCTCAGCAGACGGCAGCGGCACGAGACCGGCGATCTCTGCGTCCTGGCGCAGTTCGGACGCGTTCGCCTCCGCCATGGTAACAGGAACAAACCTTACCGTGTCTCCGGGCTTGAGCTGGCCGATCTTCCAAAGTTCGCTTTGAACAATACAGGCGGGGCACACAAAGCCGCCCAAGCTCGGTCCATCCGGTCCGAGGATGATCGGCATGTCGCCCGTAAAATCAATCGCCCCCACGGCATAGGCGTTGTCGTGGATGTTTGAAGGATGCAATCCCGCCTCACCTCCGTCTGCTCTCGCAAACTGCGGCTTCGGGCCGATTAAACGTACGCCGGTCCGGTTGGAGTTGTAGTGCACCTTCCAGTCGGTGCTGAACAGCATCTCAACATCATCTGGCGTGAAAAAATCCGGCGCGCCGTGCGGTCCATAAAGAGCGCCGATCTCCCAATGACGCCTGTAGACGGGCACCAGTTCCCCGGGCAGCGCAAGCTCATCAGCCGGCCGGCCCGCACCGCCCAAATGCAGCACATCGCCCATGCGTAACGCCCGGCCACCGTGGCCGCCAAAGTTCCCAAGTGTGAAGGTAGCGCGGCTTCCCAGATACAAAGGAGCCTCAAACCCGCCCTCAACCGCCAAATAGGCCCGGGCCCCATGTCCAGCCGCAGCCCCCATCACGAGCGTCCCGCCCTTGGGGACCACAATCGCAGTCCACAACGGCACCGCTGCCCCGTCGAGCGTCGCGCCCATGTCCGCGCCCGCAAGCGCGATCCGACACGGCGCGTTAAAGCGCAGCGACGGGCCGGTCATCGTGACCTCCAACCCTGCAGCAGCCTCAGGATTGCCAAGTAACCGGTTTGCAATACGGAACGCCAACGGGTCCATCGGTCCGGACGGCGGCACCCCCACCGCCCAGTATCCGAGGCGGCCGGGATAATCCTGCAGCGTCGTCTGCGCCCCTGCATCCAAAACGTCGACAGATCTAGGGTCGTAAGAAAAGGAACTGAGGTAACCGGTTGTCACCTCTCCTCTTTCGAAAGTCTCCGCCGCCACAACCGACTTCAAATATCCGAGGTTGGATTCAATTCCATCGAATGCTGAACCATCGAGCGCTGCGCGCATCTTCGCTATGGCACCGATACGGTCCTCTCCAAGCACGATGATCTTTGCGATCATCGGGTCGTAATAGGGAGTCACCTCGGACCCGCTCTCCACCCAGGTCTCGCACCGGACAGCCTCCGGCAGGACGACGCGCGTCAACAAGCCGCAGCTCGGCTGGAAGTTCTTGCGTGCATCCTCCGCGTACACGCGCACCTGGATGGAGTGCCGCTTCGGGGCGTGCTTGTAAACAGCTAAAAATGAATCGTCTCCCGCCGCCAGACGCACCATCCATTCCACAAGATCGATCCCGCACACTTCCTCGGTCACGCCGTGCTCCACCTGCAGACGCGTGTTCACCTCGAGGAAATAAAACGCGCCAGCGTCCGCATCGAAAACAAACTCCACCGTGCCCGCGGAACGATAGTTCACAGCACCTCCCAACCGGACGGCCGCAGCCGAAAGCTCGGCACGCTGCCCCTCCGTGAGGCCCGGCGCCGGAGTCTCCTCCACAACCTTTTGGTTGCGGCGCTGGGCGGAACAAT
Source organism: Chthoniobacteraceae bacterium (assembly GCA_947449735.1). Lineage (GTDB taxonomy): Bacteria > Verrucomicrobiota > Verrucomicrobiia > Chthoniobacterales > Chthoniobacteraceae > Chth-196. Next base: position 59,117 of record CANFTB010000009.1, read on the forward strand.
CCCGCTCCCCGAGGGAGATGACCCGCCCCTTTCCGTCTCCAAAAATCTGCACCTCGATGTGCCTCGCCCGGGCCACAAACTTCTCCAAAAACAACCCAGACTCCTTGAAGTTGCTGGCGCTCAACCGCTGGACCGAATCAAAGGCCTCCCCAAGCTCAGCAGCATCCCGGCAAACGCGCATCCCGATCCCGCCCCCACCCGCCGTGCTCTTGAGCATGACGGGATATCCGATCCGGTCTGCCTCGGTCAGGGCGTGCGGCACACCGCTTAAGATGCCCGTTCCAGGAAGCAGTGGAACACCCTGCGCCGCAGCAATTTCACGAGCAGTGTGCTTGAGTCCAAAGTCGCGCATCTGCGCCGGCGTCGGTCCAATAAACGCGAGACCCGCGGCTTCGCACGCCTCAGCAAACTCCGGGTTCTCGCTCAAAAAACCGTAGCCGGGATGCACGGCCTGCGCGCCCGTCTGCGCCGCAGCGGCCAGAATACGTTCCACTCTGAGGTAGCTATCCGAAACGGCGGCGGCCCCGAGTAGGACAGCGTCATCCGCGTCGCTAACGTGCAGGGAGCGCGAGTCGGCTTCCGAGTACACAGCAACGCTGGAAACACCGAGCTTGCGCAAGGTTCGTGTGATGCGCCTAGAAATCGCGCCCCTGTTCGCTATGAGAACCTTGGAGAACATCACGGCCAGAGAAGTATGCGCACGGGCGTCGGGTTGTATGCGTTGCACGGGTTGTTCAACTGCGGGCAGTTGGAAATGAGGCACACCACGTCCATCTCCGCCCGCATCTCGACGTAACGTCCGCTACCCGACACACCGTCCTCAAAGGTCAATCCTCCCTCTTCAGTGACCGGAACGTTCATAAAGAAATTGATATTGTGGGTGATGTCGCGCTTGGTCCAGCCGGGCTGCCACTGACGAATGCCGCGCAAAAAGCTGTCCCTGCAGGCGTGCATCGAGCGCTTCTCGAGGGCGTAACGCACCATGTTACTTTCGCACGAACATGCCCCCCCAAGCGTGTCGTGCCGCCCGCATGTGTCGGCTGTGATGGTTAAAAGGGCGTTGCCCCTCGTCGACATTAGCCGCGTCCCAGTGCTCAGATAAAGCCCCCCCTGCCCGCGGATGGTATCTTGGGCGCTGTACCGCTCCGCCGGATCATGCGCGTTGTAGAAAAGAGTGTCGGCGGCCTGGTTGCCCTCCAAATCGACGATACGCAATGTCTGCCCCGCCTTGATTCCATGCATCCACGGCTCGCCCGCGGGAAGCGTGAACTCGTAGACGGCGTCAGCCGGGTTGAGCGGACTTTCAATCAATGCACTCATAGGAAGTAACGTCGGGTGATTTCAAATCCTCTCGTGTTCTCCGCACAGGAAGTGCGGCAGCGGTCGTCCCCGGCAGGTGGCGGTGAAGTCCACACGGATAACTCCACCGGCTGGGGCGCGTAAGTCGGCGACGGATCCAGCGGGTGGACGCAGGTGTTGAGGACGACGAGCGTGTTCATCTCCGCACGCAAATCGACATGCATCCCTGCTTTCGAATGGCCCTCGTGAAAGCGCAGTCTGCCCTCCTTGTCGGCGGTCACCTTGGCGAAGAGGTTCACGTTCATCGCCAGGTCGCGTTCGTCCATGCCGTACTTCCCAAGTTCTGTGAGAAAGCTGTCCCGGCCGTTCCGGTGGAATGCGTTCCGCGCCTCCTGGTAGCGGAGCGCACCGTATTTAAGAAGCACCTCCTGTTCGCTGGAGCAGCCTGAGAGCGGATCGTGCCAGCCGCACGTGTCGTCCGTGATCGATACAAGGATCCGGCCCATATCCGAATATAGGCAGTGTCCCGCCGTCAGGCGCGCCGTGTGCTGGCACTTTAGAGTGTCGGGCAGGTTGAGGCGCTCGCCCAATATCTCAAAATTGTAGAAGAGCGCCGAAACGTTGGCCCCCTCACCCAGCGATTTCACCCGCAGGGTTGTCCCGCGTTTGAGGACGTGTGACCAACTCGCACCGGCAGATACTTGCTCGATGAAACGCACAAGGGATAGGTCGATCTCAGCCATGGTTTAGTAAATGGGAGGCAGAAGCGTGGAGGTGACGTTGAGGTGCCCATGCTTGACCCCCTTGCAGGCGATCAGTTCGTCGGCGATGCGCTTCAATCGTTCGCCAGGCCCCTGCGCAAGGATGACTTCCAGGCTGTGGTGGTTCTCGAGATGCACGCGCTGCGAGGTGATGATCTCCTTCAGGTACTGGTGCTGGATCCTGATCAGGCGCCCCTGAAGCCCCGGCTTTGCGTGGTCGTAAATGAGCGTGATCGTGGCGGCTAGCACCTCCTTGCCAAACTGCTGTGCATGACGGACGAGCTGCCCGCTGATCATCTTTGAAATCGCCTCCGACCGGCTTGCATAGCCGCGCTCCTCCACCATGGCATCCAGATTTACCAGCAACGACTCAGGCAATGAAATGCTGATGCGCGCCGCCGGGCTGGGCTTTTGAAGTTTTGCGCTCATGAGCACACTCTTTTAGCAGGCAGCGTGCTAGCTCCGCCCCGGCGGCGGGTGTGAAGAACAACTTTTTTCCTCATACCGGAACCACCCCTCCGGCCTGTCGTGTTTTAACCACCCAGCCTGCTCGATTTTGAACACAGTGTGAGAATTCGCGTGAATCCTCATACTCAGCAAGGCTCTCTGGAGCCGCGCTTAAAGGCCGGGTGCGGTCAGTTTCCAGTGTGGACGCGCTGTTTCTCGCCCCCGGCTGCCTCATTGGCACGCAGGCTGCGATAGCCCTGACCCGGTTAGTCCTTCCTTTCTCAAAACTATGAAACTAAAAAGCACACTCGCACTGCTGTTGAGCCTCCTCGCCGCCGGCGGACTCCAAGCCGAGCCGCTCAAAATCGCGTACTCCGACTGGCCGGGGTTCACCATCTTCGAACTGGCCAAGCAAAAGGGCTGGTTCAAGGACGCCGGGCTAGACGTGGAGCTCGTCTGGTTTGAATACCTCCCCTCCATCGACGCCTTTTCCGCAGGCAAGGTAGACGCGGTGACCATCGTGGGCACGGACGCGCTGGTCGCGGGGGCGAACGGAGCAAAGAGCAAGTTCGTCGCACTCCTCGATTACAGCGAAGGCAGCGACATGATCATCGGCGCGCCGGGCATCAAATCCATCAAGGACCTCAAAGGTAAAAAAGTCGCCGTCGAGACAACTCTGGTAGAGCACCTGCTGCTGCTCAAAGCACTCGAAGAAAACGGCATGACGCAGGCGGACGTGGAACTGGTAAACACCGCCACCGACAAGATGCCCGAGACCCTGGCCTCCGGCAAAGTGTCCGCGGTGGGGGCGTGGTATCCCATCTCCGGAAATGCGCTCAAGCAGGTCTCGGGATCCAAGGCGCTCTTCACAAGCGCCAGCGCGAAGGGGCTGATCTACGACGTACTCGCCGTCAGTCCAAGCAGTTACGGCAAGCACAAGGAGGAGTGGGCCAAGATCGCGGGTATTTATTACAAGTGTGTGGATTACTTGAAGGACCCGAAGACCAAGAAGGAGGCCATCAAGATCATGGCGGCGAAGGTGGGCGCTGACGCCTCCGACTACGCCAAAAACGTTCCCGGCACGCACTTTCTCACTCTGGAAGAAGCCAAGGCCGCCGTTAAAAAGGGGCCCGGACTCGACTCCATCTACGGCTCCCTCACGGTGGGCGACAAATTCAACTTGGAGAACAAGGTATATAAGTCCGCCCAGAAGCCGGAAAGCTACGTCCTGCCGAACCTGATCAACGACCTGAAGTAGGTTTCCTTCATGGCCACGGCGCACCGCGACTGGTTGGGATTGAAGGCGGAGCTGCCGCGCAAGCGGCGGACGCAGCTCACGCTGCTTTCCTTCCTTCTGCCTCTCGGCCTGTGGTGCGTCGTGAGCTACGTTCCGTGGATATGGCACCCCCTGGTCCGCATCACCAGTCCGGGCGAGGTAGACTATTTCACGGAGGACCTCGACGTTCCGCGGGGTGATTTCACCTCCGAGTGCGCAAAGGCGCGTGCGGCCGGACAGACGCTTCCGGAGGGTGTCCGGGTGAACCCCGTTTACCTTCCTCCGCCGCACGCTGTCGCGCGCGCCTTTGTCACAGCCTTCCAGACTCCTCCACGGCTTCCCAATGAACCGTGGCTGCACCAAAGCCTTGGCCACAGCATACGCACCATCGTCTGGGGCTTCGTTGCGTCATCACTGCTTGGGCTTCCGCTGGGCATCTTATGCGGCACCTACCGCTTCGCAGCCAGGCTCCAGGAGCCTTTCATCGAGTTTTTCCGCTACCTTCCGGCGCCTGCATTCGGGGCGCTGTGCGTTGCGGTGCTTGGGATCGACGACGCCCCGAAGGTGGCGATTATCTTTGTAGGCACCTTTTTCCAACAGGTGCTCGTGATCTCCAATACCGTGCGCAAAGTCGATCCGGCCCTGATCGAGGCCTCCCAAACTCTCGGCGCCAGGGGATGGAAGCTTGTGCGGCGGGTGATCATCCCGGCGTCCGTGAGCGACATCTACACCGACATGCGGATCCTGCTCGGCTGGGCCTGGACTTACCTGATCGTGGCCGAGGTCGTCGGGACAATGTCCGGCATCACCTATTTCATCAACCAGCAGGCCCGCTACCGCAACTTTGACAACGTGTACGCGGCGATTGCGATGATCGGTATCATCGGCTTCTCCAGCGACCTCTTTCTAGCCTGGCTGGGGAGCGTTCTGTTTCCTTGGAAGCGCAAATCCCGCGGAACATCCGGCATCGCGAAGCACAGTTTGTCCACAAGTGCTTCTCCCTCCTTGGAAGCAACTGTCCAGACCCCATGAGCGCTAGAACCTCGGATCCAGAGGCCTATTTGAGGCAGCCCGCTGGTGTCGCGGAGCGCTTCGAGCGCATCCGGCAGAGGCCAGTGATCCTGAGCGTGCGGCATTTAAGCAAGGATTTCGAGTCCGACGGACACAGACGCCCAGTCTTTGAGGGACTCACTCTGGACATCCACCGGCGCGAGTTCATCTGCGCGATCGGGCCTTCAGGGTGCGGCAAGTCGACCCTGGCGCGCATAGTGGCGGGTCTGGACGAGGCGAGCGGTGGGGAGGTGCTGCTCGACGGCGCACTCGTGACCGGGCCGGGCCCGGACCGCGGAATGGTGTTCCAGGGCTACACGCTTTTTCCGTGGCTCACGGTGAAGGCGAACGTGATGTTCGGTCTGGAGATGGGCGGTCAGGCGCCTGCCATCGCAGAACAAGAAGCCCGCCAGTGGCTTGACATGGTGGGGCTGGGAAAGTTCGAGAACGCTTACCCGCATGAATTATCGGGCGGCATGAAGCAGCGGGTGGCCATTGCTAGGGCCCTCGCCAACGGACCCCGCATCCTTATCATGGACGAACCCTTCGGCGCACTGGACGCCCAGACACGCGCCCAGATGCAGGGCTATCTGCTGCAAATCTGGCGCAAGGTGGACGTCACCATCCTGTTCATCACGCACGACCTCGACGAGGCAGCCTACCTTTCGGACCGCATTCTGGTGATGGGGGCGAATCCGGGTCGGGTCGTGGAGTTTATCGAGAATCCGGTGCCCCGGCCGCGGAGTGCAGAGCAATTTCAGTCACCCGAATTTCTTGCACTGAAGAGACGTCTGGAAGAACACATTCATCCTCCGATGGAAGTCGAAGAAGTAGATCTTCTTCCCATGGTGAAACTCACGCACGCAGACGACGAGGTCGAGTGAGGCTTGTGCGCCGGCAAAGGCAGCGCGCCCGACTAGGGGGCCGGGTGCCTGTGTTTTAAAGCTTGAGCCTCGGCAAAGGGAACTGTCTTTAAAGCCGTCATGGAGGTCTTCCTGCTTTTGCTGCCTACAATTATTGGAATCGGCATCCTGCTTTTTCTTTCCCACGCAATTCTATGGGGAATGACCTTCACAATCGACGATTTGCACGTCCGGGTCCGCGTCTACGGACGCACGGTCCGCAAGGTGGCGTTGAGCGACATTGAATGGGCCGCGGCCGATTGGACCCTCGTAAACGAGCACTGGACGAACACCATCAATCCCAAGCGCATCGTCCTGCTGCGGCGGCGGACCGGCTTTATGAAAAACTTCCTCGTCAGCCCGCCGTCACGGACCGACTTTCTGAACAATCTCGCCGCGCGCGGCGTCACGATCCGACAGACCAAATCGTGACACCCACACACACCGCGATCCAGAAGACGAGGCCCAATAGAAGGCTTGCATGCACTGGCTCCGCAACCCGGGAAGCCATTCCACGCTGCCAAAACTGTAGACACGGTTTTCTACGTCCAAGCGTCAATCCAAACCGCAGCAGTTCTCCCGTCCAGACCAGGAGGACATCGACAAACAGCGAGTAGAGAAATTCAACCACTAGCCCGGCAACGGCATTCATGTTGCATGCATGTTCTGCCACCAATGGCGCTTCTTTACAACACCATGCAGCCGTCGAGGCCGCCCCACTGCGTGACAGTGTTTGAGCGATGCCTGCTCACGGGCTGGCGGGTCGTCCTCCTCGAATACACCTCGCACGCTCGCCGGAGCTGCCAAGCGCGTTTACATGATTGTCCACTAGGGCGACTCCAAACAAGACTCGCCTAAACAACCGACAGTTTACCACGGGCGTTTCCTCTGCCAGACCACATGGCGTTGGGTCGCCCGTCCGTCCAGACACACAATGCATCTGCGCATCACGAAACACGGCATTTTCACAGCACTTCTGCTAGCAGCCCGGCTGAACGCAGCCGCTGTTCCACCTCCACCCGCGAACGATTCGTCGGCAGAAGGCAGGCCGTTCCCCGCCGTTGCCGAGAGCCTCTGGCGCGGCCACGCCAAGCTCGCGTTTAAAATGGGCGAGCACGCCGGATTTGTGGTCGCCCCGAACAGCCCGGGCCCCGGCCGACCGTGGATATGGCGCACGTCGTTTCCGGATTATCATCCTGAAGTCGACCTGCTGCTGCTAGAGCGCGGCTACCACATCGCCCACCTCGACGTGCTGAAGATGCTGGGAGCCGACACAGCTCTCGACTTGATGGACGCCTTCTACGAGAGGGTGCGCGAAAATTGGAAGCTTGCACCAAAACCTGCCCTTGAGGCGGTGAGCCGCGGCGGATTGCATGCCTACCGTTACGCCGCACGGCACCCCGACCGGATCGCTTGCATTTACGCCGATGTCCCGGTGATGGACCTCAAGAGCTGGCCCTCGAAGCGCGCCGACTCGCGCAACCAGCTTCAAGACGCGCTGCATTTTTACGGCTGGACCAGCGAGGACGAGCTTCGGTCCTTCAAGGGAAACCCGCTCGACCTGCTAGCTCCCATCGCGCAGGCTTCCATCCCGCTCCGGCACATCATCAACCTCCGTGACAAGGTCGTGCCACCCGAGGAAAACACCCTCGAAGCCAGGCGCAGGCTCCGTGTGTTGGGATGGGACATGGACTTGGTCGTTTTGGATGCAGACACAGCTTTGGAGAGCCACCATTTCCCCATCGCAGAAGCCGAGAAAACCGCGGACTTTATACTGAAACACACGTTGCGTCCGTCGCCCTGAGACGGCCGGACAAAAGACCTCCCCCACCAAGAGGGTTTATCGCCCACCTCTACCCCAGCCCAGGAAAATGGATCCCTATCAAAACCCAGATCAACAAAGCGACGCCACAATCCACGCCATGGTAACGCGCCTCGAGCAACGGGCGCAGCATCCGTTTTTTCTCCGGCTGATCGCGAACTACGCAAATCAGGTGCGCACAGACATTCCGCTCCACATCTTGGATTTGGGCTGCGGAACCGGGGTCGTGATACGGCAGTTTGAAACCCGGCTTCATTCCGAATCCACGTTGATCGGCGCCGACATCAGCAGCCGGCTTCTGGACGCGGCAAGGACGCACAGTCCTGGTTCCCGAATTCATTGGGAGAAGTTGGAGTCCGCCCCTCTGCCATACGACGCTTCAAGTTTTGACGTGATCGTGATGCACACTCTTCTGAGCCACGTCGCGGAGCCAGAGGTGCTCCTGCGCGAAGCGCACCGGACGTTAAAGCCGGGCGGCTCTTTGATTGTCTTCGACGCCGACCACGCGAGCACCACCTACGGCCTCCCGGACTACGCCAAAACTCGGGAGACCGACCAGAAGCTGGTGGCGGCGATCGCAACGCACCCGAACATATGCCGCCAGTTGCCAAGACTTTTGAAGCACACGGGGTTCGAGCTGGAACGCCACAGTGCTGAGATTCTCTCGGAGTGCGGCCGCGGCGATTTTTGGCTCTCAAGCGTGAAGGGCTTTGCACGTCTGATCCCCGCGCTCGGGATTCTTCCCGACAAAGAGGGGCAGGCCTGGGTGGAGTCCATGCTCAGCTCCCACGAAGCAGGTACTTTTTTCGCCGCCGGGAGCTACTACACCTTCTTCGCAAGCAAGCGCTGATCACCCGGCCCCCTTCGCGGAACGCTCAAGATCCAGATCGACAGATTGTCTACCTCCCCTCCGCGGGTGAGCAGTGAACGAAGGATGTGTCTGGTGTGGAACAAGGTGGTGTTTATGTTTACCACGCCACTGCAAGGCCTTCAGTGAAAAGATTTGTTGAACATCGGACAGCGTGAATGCGGTTGCGCCGCCCCGGATTGTGGCAGGGAATCCGGTGACGCCCGTTTTTGAGGGCTTCCCACGAGGAATCTGACTGCGTGCCGGACAGGGTCGGCTGAATTCCCCCTTTGCCTAAGGACGCATTGCAGAGTTATCTATTCGCCTCCTTTTCCCATGCGTCCGCCCCCATCCACAGCCTTTGTCCTCGGCGCCGGTCTCGGCACCCGTCTCAAGGCACTCACCGCACACCTGCCCAAGCCGCTCCTGCCGGTGTGCAACACGCCCCTGATCACCCGCGCCTTCGCCCACCTTCGCGAGGCAGGCGTCCGGCGCTTCGTCGTCAACACCCACTGGCAGGCAGGCGCATACGCCAGCGCGTTCCCCGAGGGTTCTTGGGAGGGGTGCCCTCTTGCCTTCAGCCACGAATCCCCCGAGGTCCTCGAAACTGGCGGCGGGCTTAAGCACGCGGCCGAATCGGGCCATCTCCCGGGCGCCGAACCTTTCTGGGTCTACAACGGCGACATCCTTTCCACCCTTCCCCTGCAAGAGGCCTGGGAAGCGCACCAGAGCGCCGGAAACGAGGTCACCCTCGTGCTCCGTTCCAAGGACGGGCCGCTGCAGGTGGGGTTCGACAGCGCCTCGGGCCGCATCACCGACCTGGGCAAGCGCCTGCATCCCGAAGTGGAACCAAGGTTCCTCTTCACAGGCATCTACCTCGTCGAACCCGCATTTCTGCAGCGCATTCCCCCGGGGGTGAAAATCAGCGTCGTGCCAACCTTTGTTGAAATGATCCGCGCGGGCGCGCGCCTGGGCGGCGGCGTGATCGACTCGGGCGACTGGTGGGACCTCGGAACCCGCGAGCAAATCCTTGCCGTGCACGCCTCCATGGCTTCCCATGGTGCCCCGTGGATCGCCTCTTCCGCCTCCGTCGCCCCGGATGCAACGCTCAAGGGCGCGACCGCCGTCGGTGCGGGCGCGTCCATCGGCGCGGGTGCCATTTTAGAGGACTGCGTCGTCTGGGCCGGCGCCGTGATTTCAGCGGGAAGCCATCTTCGGCGTTGCATCGTCACCCAGAACGCCCTGGTTTCCGGACAACACACCGACGCCGACCTGTGACAAACCCCACCCTAGCCGAAATCGAAGCCCTTACCCGCGCCCGCTTCCCAGCCTGCGCCGGCGGACCGCTCGCCCTGGAACCCCTTGAGAAAGGCGGCTCGGACCGGAAGTTCTACCGCATCCGGCCTTCGCCAGGTGAGCCCCTGATTTTCGTCCAATACGGAAAGCAGCGGGAGGAAAACAGCCACTACGTGGAAATCGGCGCCTTTCTCCAAAAGGCGGGGGTTAGGGTGCCTATCATGTTTTTGCACGAGCCCGAATCGGGCCGGATCTGGATGGAGGACATGGGCGAACAGGACCTTTGGACCTTTCGCAACGAACCCTGGCCCGTGCGCAGGCGGCTCTACGAATCGGCGCTCACGCAACTCCACGGGCTCCACACCGCGGCCTCCCGCCACGCCGACTCCGCCGCACTTCTCGGCCTCCAACCTCCCTTCGACGCTGGTCTCTACCGCTGGGAGCAGGACTATTTTTTTCAAAACTGCGCCATCCGCCACCTCGGCCTGCCACCCGCAGCACTCGAAGCCGACCGCGCCCGCCTGCACGCCCTCGCTGGCGAGCTGGAACAGATGCCCCGCTGCCTGGTCCATCGTGATTTCCAATCGCAAAACATCGTGGTCAGAAAGGGCGAGCCCTGCTTCATCGACTTTCAAGGCATGCGCTTCGGCCTCCCCCAGTACGACCTCGCCTCCCTGCTACTGGACCCCTACGTAGATCTCTCTGATTCCGAACAGGAAAGACTCCTGGAGTTTTACTGCGAGCGCGTCCGCGAAGCCGGCGGCGACGTTGGCGGAGACTTCCACCAGAACTACCTCCGCTGCGCCGCCCAGCGGCTCATGCAGGCTCTCGGCGCCTACGGTTTTCTGGGCCACGAAAAAGGCCGCCTCGATTTCCTCTCACACATCCCGGTCGCCCTGCCGCGCCTTGTCACCGTCCTCCAAAAAGTCGGGGGGATGGACTCGCTGGCCCGCCTCCTTCAAGAAGCCGCAACGAAACCAGCGTTGCACACGGCCCCGGATGCCGTCAAAAAGCCGGATTCTTCATGCTGACGCTCTCTCAAATTTCCAAATCCTACAGCGGCCGGACGCTGTTCCAAGAAGCCTCCCTTCAAATCAACCGCGGGGACCGCATCGGCCTCGTCGGACCCAACGGCGCCGGCAAGTCCACGCTGTTGTCCGTGATCCTTGGCACCGAGCCGCCGGACTCCGGGTCTGTCGCTTGGGAACGCGGGGCGAACTATGGCTTCCTGCCGCAGGAAAGCGCGCAGGTCGGCGAGGAGACCGTCCTCCATCTCGCGTGCGCGGTGACTCCCGCTTTGGCGGAAGCCAACCGGATCCTGGCCACTGCGCCCGAGGGCTCGGAGGAGCAGCACGCCGCGCTTGAAGTCTTCTCCGATGAAGACGGCTGGCGCATCGAGGCCCGGGCAAAGCAGATCCTCAAAGGACTGGCCTTTCGCGAAACCGATTTCGACCGCCCCGCCAAAACTCTGAGCGGCGGGTGGATCATGCGCGCACACCTGGCGCGTCTCCTCGTACACGAACCGGACCTGCTGCTGCTGGACGAACCCACTAACCACCTCGACCTCGAATGCCTCGGTTGGTTTCAAGAACACCTGCGCATGTACCGCGGCGCTATCATGGTCATCTCCCACGACCGCGAATTTCTCAACAGGCTCGTCGATTCCGTGGTGGAACTGAGCCGCAGCCGGCTCAACCGTTACAAGGGCAACTACGACTCCTACCTCGTGCAGCGCGAGGCGCGCGTGGAGCAGCAGATGGCCGCGTTCAAAAACCAGCAGCGCGAGATCGCCTCCCTGCAGGCGTTTGCCGACCGGTTCCGCGCCAAGGCGAGCAAGGCCGCCCAGGCCCAGAGCAAGCTCAAGCAGATCGAACGGATGGACCGCATCGAGGCCCCCGAGGCCCCGGAACGCGTCGTCGGCCAGTTCAAGTTTCCCCAACCGCAACGCTCCGGCCAGCGCGCCATCACGCTCAAAAAAGTCGACCACGCCTACGGCTCGCTCGTCGTCTACGAGGGACTTGATTTTGAAGCCGAGCGCGGCCAGCGCACAGTCCTCGTCGGCCCCAACGGCGCGGGTAAGTCCACCCTGCTCAAGCTGCTCGCGGGCGTGCTGCCCACCCAAAGCGGATCGCTCGAACTCGGCCATCAAGTGCGCGTCGGTTACTTCTCGCAGCACCGTCAGGAGATGCTGCGCGCCAACGCCACCGTGCTCGAAAACGCCATGGAAAACGCCCCCACGGGCGTCTCCGAGCAGATGGCCCGTTCGCTGTGCGGCGCCTTTCTGTTCCGCGGCGACGACGTCTTCAAGCCGGTGTCCGTCCTGAGCGGCGGGGAGAAAACACGCCTCGGACTGGTCAAGCTCCTGCTCGACCCGCCCAACCTGCTGTTGATGGACGAACCCACCACTCACTTGGACATGTCCTCCATCGACGCGCTCATCGGCGCGCTCAAGCAGTACGAAGGCACCCTCCTGTTCATCTCCCACGACGTCCACTTCATCCGCTCCATCGCGGATACCGTCCTCCACATTTCCGCCGGAAAACTCACCCCCTACGCCGGCAACTACGACTACTACCTGGACAAGACCAAAGCCACTTCCGCACGCGCCGCCCTCACCGCCGGCGAAGGCCTCTCCGACCACCGGGCTGGAACCGTTGTAAAGCCGGCCAAGCCCGCTTCTCAGGCCCCGGACGCCCCCGCGCCCGGACCCGGAATGCGCGAAGTTCGCGAAGCCCGCAAGCGCGAACAGGCAGAGCGGGCCGCCAAGGCCAAGCTCCAGCGCGAACGCGAGAAGGCGCTTGCGGACGCGGAAGCGGAGGTCACGAAACTGGAGGCGCAGCAGCGCGAAATCACGACCGCCCTCGAAGGATCAGAGGCTTACGAAAATTCTTCCCTCGCGCTCAAACTGAACCGCGACCTGATGAACATCCAGCGCGCCATCGCCGAGGCCACGGCCCGCTGGGACCTTCTCGCAGAACAATCCCAACCGGAGGAGCCCGTCGTCGCTTGATTCCCATGGCGGACCAGACTGTTTTCTACAAACGATCCACTTTCGTCACCCACCTGCCGAAGGAAGCGCTGTTCAGCCCCAGCCACTACTGGCTTCTGCCGGAGGCCGCCGGGGTCTGGCGCGTGGGCTTTACAAAGTTCGCCACGCGGATGCTGGGCGACCTGGTGGATCATCAATTTGAAAAACAGTCGGGCGAACCCCTGGCCAGCGGCGACATCGTCGGTTCGGTGGAAGGGTTCAAGGCCATCTCAGACCTCTATTCGCCCATCACGGGATCCTTCCAAGGCGGCAACCCGGAGCTCCAAAAAGACCCCGAGATCATCAGCAGCGACCCCTACGGGGCAGGCTGGCTGTTCCGCGCCGCCGGGACGCCGGACGCCCGTTGCGGCGACGTCGAAAGCTACAGGAGTCTCTTGGACGCCACGATCGACCGGATGCTGGAGAAGGAAGGGCATTCGGACGAAGCGCAGGAGTAGGGGACAAGTCGTGATTTTCGACAGCGATCAACCTTTCGCCGTTTTGGTCCCCTTCCGGGGGACTCTACCTGATGCCCCCCGGCCAGCGAGGGTGTCGGAACTTGGAAAATGGGGCCACCTGACCATGCCGCGTCACGACAGAAACTCTCACGCAGGCTCCCCCAGGAGGGCACCCGTTCAATGCGCATCCCAGGCAGCCCTGGCCGAGTGCATTTCCGCAGGAAGACGCGAGGACAGATGAGATTTTGGGACAGTTCAGCGCTCGCTACCCTGTTGGTTCAGAAGCGCAGCTCGTTTCGGTGCTCCAAATAAGAGACATGCGCTTCGTAACTTTGGATGAAAACCTGGCAAACTGCGCCGCGCGCGAAGGCTTTGCCGTCATTCCGCATCTTTAAAGCCGCTCGCAACTGCGTTGCGACTTCGAGCGTCCAAGCCTTTTGCCATGGACTAAATCATTCTAATCCAGAGAATTCTTGCGAGGTTATCCTCCCGTCGCCCCCGCCATCCCCCCATGCTCGACCTCAAGATCCCCCTGCTCCTGCTGTTCGGCTGCACTCCGCTGCTGGCAGCACCGTTGACTGTTTTCACCAACGGCCGCGTACTCACCGTGGATGCAAATTTTTCGGTATCCGACGCCATCGCCGTCGAAGGCGAACGGATTGTGGCCTTAGGCGAACAGGCCAAGGCGCTCGCCAAATCCAAACCCGGAGCAACCACCGTCGACCTGCGCGGCCGCATGCTGCTGCCAGGGCTCATGGACTCGCACTCCCATCCAGTGGGCGCCGCAGTCACGGAGTTCGACCATCCCATTCCGAACATCGAGGACATTCCCCAGCTTTTGGAGTATGTCGCCGGCCGCGCAAAGGCGCTTCCCGAGGGGTCCCTCATCGGCATCGGGCAGGTCTTCATCACCCGCCTCAAGGAACAACGGTATCCAACCCGCGAGGAGCTCGACCGGGCGGCTCCGAAGCACCCCGTCCAGTTCAGCACCGGTCCTGACTCGATGCTGAACTCTCTGGCACTTAAACTCGCCGGGATCGACCGCAACTTCAAGGTGCCGGAGGGTGCCACCGGGGTCGTCGTCAAAGATGCGCAGGGCGAACCCACGGGGTTAATGCATGCGTTCAGCCCAAAGCTCGGGCTCAAAACGCCAAGTAAACAGCCGGACGCACAGCAGACCCTCGACCTGGTCAAAAAGCTGTTCGCCGATTACAACAGCGTCGGATTCACCACGATCGCGGACCGCGGGGCCTCCCGCAGCAACGTGGAGCTCTACAAAAACCTGCTCGATTCGCACAGCCTGACCGTCCGCCTCCGCCTCTCCCACACCTTCTCCACCGGCGGCCAGTGGCGCACCACCGAAACGGTTCTCGACGAAATCCTGCAGCACCCCCTTTGCAAACCGGACCCGATGCTCCAGATCATCGGAACCAAGATCTGGCTGGATGGAGGCATGCTCACCGGCAGCGCCCTCATGCAGGAACCCTGGGGCGTCAGCAGCATCTACGGCATCACGGACAAGGAGTACCGGGGCGTCCAGCGCACCCCGAGCGAGAACCTTGTGAAAATGGTCAAAAAAGTCTCGGACGCCGGGCTCCAGTTCACCGCCCACAGCGTGGGAGACGGGGCAGTGAAGCTCCTGCTCGACGTGTATGAAACCGTCGACAAGGAAAAGCCCATCGCAGCCTCGCGCCCCTGCCTGACCCACAGCAACTTCATGACGCCCGAGAGCGTCGCGAAGGCGGGACGACTGGGGGTCGTCGTCGACATGCAACCCATCTGGTTTTACCTTGATGGAGCAACCCTGCTCAAACAGTTCGGCAACGAGCGCATGAGCCGTTTCCAACCGCTGCGATCCCTGTTTGACGCCAAGGTTGCCGTCGGCGGGGGAAGCGACCACATGCAAAAAATCGGCAGCCTCCGCTCGATCAACCCCTACAACCCGTGGCTCGGAATGTGGATAACCATCGCCCGCAAGAGCCGCTTCCTAAACGAGAGCCTACACCCTGAAGGCGGCCTTTCCCGCGAAGAGGCCATCCGCATGTACACCATCAACAACGCGCAGATCCTATTCCTCGAAAAGGAAACAGGGTCCCTCGAAGTAGGCAAACGTGCAGACTTCGTGATCATTGACCGCGACATCCTCCAGTGCCCGCTGGACGACATCAAGGCCACGCAGGTTCACGAAACGTGGTTGAATGGCAACAAAGTGTGGCCCGCACCCGCCTCCCTCTAAATCCCTTTATGGCAGGCTGAACAGGCTGCCTCTGCTTCCAACACCCTTCCGCACCCCCGGAACAACCACTCTCTGTAATGCCCTCATACCGTTCAGCGGGAACGTTTCTTTCTCTCGTCCTCACGACCACTCTCCGGGCGCAGCAGGTGACCATCACCCCTTCGGAGAAGGGCCTGCGCATCGAAGTGGACGGCGCGCTGTTCACCGAGTACGTCACCAAAGACACCCAGCATCCCTGCTTTTACCCCGTCATAGGCCCCAGCGGCGCTGGCCTCACCCGCGAGTATCCACCCGCACCGGGCGCAAAGGTCGACCACCCCCACCACAGTTCCATTTGGATCGGCCACGACGGGGTGAACGGCGTCAATTTCTGGTACATCTGGGGCACCACGGGCTCGATCCAAACCACGGCCCTCTCCGACCGTAAAGCCGAAGGCAACAGCGCCTCCTTCCATGCCTCTTCAAAATGGGTGACATCCGCCGGCGAAGCCGTGCTCAGGGATGAACGCCAGTTCGTCATCACCGCACTTCCCCGGGGCGCGCGGCAGATCGATGTCAAAGTAACTTTCCTGGCGTCCGAGGGCGACGTCACCTTCCGGGATTCGAAGGAAGGCACTATGGGCATCCGCGTGGCCCCAACCATGACCGCCAGCCCCAACAAACTGGATCAATCGGGCGGCGGCGGCCACATCCTCACAAGCGAGGGCGCCACCGACGCCGCAGCTTGGGGAACCCGCGCTAAGTGGGTGGCCTACTACGGCCCGGACCCCCGCGGGCAGCTCGCTTCCATCACCATGATGGACCATCCCTCCAACCTGCGCCACCCCACCTGGTGGCACGTACGCGCCTACGGCCTTTTCGCAGCCAACCCATTCGGCCAAAGTGATTTTGAAGCCCCGCGCGAGAATGAAAAAGCCATCACCATCGGCGGCCGCGGCACCAAGGGCAACTTCACCCTGACCAAAGGCCAGTCCCTAACCCAGCGCTACCGGATCCTCCTCCAAAGCGGGCCACCGAACACCAGCCAACTCGACTCCATCTTCACCTCCTTCCAGTCCGATCAATAGCCAGCCCTCGATCAGATACACTAACCCTCCCTCCTTATCTCCGGAGTAGCCGTCTCAACCACCCGCCAAAACGTCCCGTCCCGACGCCGTCCATCATCAGGAGCTCGCTGAGATTTTCCTGCGTAAACACGCCCAGAAGACGCCCGTCCTCATCCAGCACGGGAAGGGCCGGGCTTTGGTGTTCCTGCATCACCCGGCAGGCGTGCGACAGCAACTGCGTCGGCCCAACCGGGGGCAGATCCGTTCTGGCATACTCCAGAGCCATCCCCATGGGCCCGGCAAGATTCAACCCTTCTATCAACCGGTTCCGCGTCAGCAAACCCACACAGTGCCCACCTTCGTCCACCAACGGAAACGTGTGCTGCGAGGCATGGAGCAGCAGGTCCACCGCGTCAGCCAGCGTGGCGTCAGTAGGCAGCCTGGTAAACAGAGTCAGCATCGCATCCCTCACCCGCAGCCCCCTGGAGGCCTCTTTTAAATCCACCTGCGCCGCCTCGTTCCCCGCCCCCAAAAACACAAACACAGCCACAAAGACCAACATCGGCGCCGACAGGTAAAGCCCGCCCAGTCCCAAAAGGACGGCAAACCCCTGTCCTACCGCCGCCGCCACGCGTGTGCTTTTCTGGTAACTCATGGTCATGGCGAGAAGGGCCCGGAACACCCTCCCCCCGTCCATTGGAAACACCGGCAACAAGTTGAAAAACAAAAGCCCTACGTTGATCGCAAACAACTTGGACCAAAGCATGCTCCAGCTTTGAATCGCATCATCAAGGGGAGGCAGCACAAACCCCGACAACACGCCGAACACCAGCGCGAGCAAAGCGCTTACCAAAGGCCCTCCAATCGCCACCACAATTTCCTGACCCGGCTTTTCAGGAATCCGCTCCAGCCGGGCAAGACCTCCAATCGGCATCAAAGTAATGTCCGGCGTCCGAATGCCGTAGCGGCGGGCAGCCATGGCGTGGCCGAACTCGTGCAGCAGAATGCAGGTGAAAATCAGAAGGATGAACGTGACTCCACTCAGCGCGGACATCCACCCGCCCTCCATTCCATCGCGAAAACCGATCCATCCCAAAAAAAGAATAAAGGTCAGGTGAATCCGGACCTGGATTCCTGAGATACGGGCCACTGGAAAAGACCACTGCATCAAGACCTCCCCAGATGATTTGCCACGCGTAATTTCATTCCTGTCGTTCCTTCAACCAAGCTGCGCAGACCGGTCCCATTCGGGCTCCGGGCCACGCGACCATTCTCGCCTCCTACACCTCAGCACATCAAGCCGCAGCCTCAAAGGTCGTGCGCAAACGGGCGTCTCAGCAGCCAATGCTCGCAGGCCGCCCACGAAGGGCCTCCCCCGCGCGCGCTGCCTCCCTCCACTCAGGCCGTCTGCCCAATCCCCGGAGTCGCGAGCAACCCTGCCCCACCCTCCGGCAACGCCCTCAACGCACGCACCCGCTTCCCAACCTTCTCCCGCCTCTGCTTCCTTTCAAGAAGCGACCAGGCGCTGGATTCCGAAAAAGCCCTGCGCACCTTCACGAGAGCTAGCTCAGCAATGCGGCGCACCCACTCGTGGCTCACACCCATCCTGCGCCCGAGTTCCCTGAAGGAAACTGCCGCGGGTGCGTTCAAGCCGAACTTGAGGGACAAGACTTGAAACTCCCGCTCATCCAGATCGGCCAGGCAGGCGAGCATCTCGTCGTGCATCTCCTCCGCGTCCATCCGGGCCGCGGGATGCTCCGCCGACTCGTCCGCAAGACTGTCCCCGAGGCTGCGCTCGCCGTCCTCACCGGTCGTCATGTCCATGGACACCACCTCAACCCTGTCCCCGTTGACCTCCATCAGGTCCTCCGCTGAAATTCCCAGCCGCTCGGTCAACTCCGCTTCGCTCGCCGAATGTCCAAGCTGCGAGGAGATTTCCTCCTGAATTTTCCCAAGCTTGCGCAGACGCTGGGAGCGCCAAACCGGGACGCGGATCACACGAGCCTGGGAGTTGATCGCACGGTGGATGCGCTGACGGATCCACACCGAGGCGTAGGTCAGAAATTTCGTCCCAAACTTGGGGTCGTAAAGCTCTGCCGCCCTCATCAGCCCGAGGTTTCCCTCTGCGATCAAGTCGGAAAGGGCCATCCCGAATCCGGAATACTGGTGGGCTATTTTCACCACCAGCCGGAGATGGGACTTTACCAGCACCTCGCGGGCAGCCGCGTCGCCGCTCCGCGATGCGCGGCCCAGCTCCAAAGTTTCCTCATGGGTCAAATTCGAGTACTGGGCCACCTCCTTCAGATAAGCGTCCAAAGCACTCCAGTCTCCGCTGCGGGCGCTTGCGATGCGTTGGGCGATTTTTTTCATAAAATGGAGGGTTAAACTTCGAACGTGTCCCTGAAGGGACCTCTTCTGATCTACTCAAACTCCAGCACAAGGGCCGACTCCCGCTCTCCAGTCGCTTCAAAGGACCTCTTCTAGTGCGCTTACCACGGATTGCAGCTGAAGGAATCCGACGAACGCTCTCAGAGTCTCCCCTGAGACGCCGAGTCTCTCATGAGACTCACTCAGCGGCGCAGGCTTTGACTGCAATCGACTACAAATGTGCTTTGGTTGACAACGGCTGCGGATGCGGGGTTCAAAAAAGACTTATAAAAATGAAAGGCTGCCTGATTTTTTCAAAGGCAGCACAAGCCCCCCCGGCATATGACGTTTTAACCTCCCCTTCTTAATCCATTTTAGCGTAATGTTCACGGCTGCCTGAACAAAAACCACTGAACGTCCCTTTCCTTTCCGTCCCTTTCGACCCTAAAATCAGCTCCTGCGCCTCCTCGCCCGTTTCACAGGAGGCGCCGCCCCTTCTCAAAGCCTGTCTCCCCCGGAGCAACTCCCCATGAGCCGTTGCATTCAAAACATTGCCATTCTGGCGCCACTGGTAATCTTTTTCCAGAGCTGCGCCACGTTTGAAAGCCAGGAAAGGGAGGGCAAGAAACACGCCAAGATGCTGGTCCGCACCACCGCCTACACCCACACAGAGGCGGGAGGTTCCAAAAATGCCGTGGGAAGCCGCCTGCGTTTTGGCAGCGATGTATCCTCGGCGGCGGCAGACTGGAGCTGGTTGCCAATGGGAACGCGCTTCCGGCTGATTGAGACAGGAAGAATCTACGTCATCGAAGACTACGGCACCGCGCTCGTAGGCAAGAAAACGATCGACCTCTACATGCCGAACGAACCGATGATGCGGGCCTGGGGGGTCAAAATGGTGAACATTGAGATCCTGGATTGGGGCTCAAAACCTATGAGCCGCATGCTTTTGGAGAGCCGCAGAAACGGAGCGACCGCCCGCCGGATGCTCACGGCGATGGAAACCGAGAATCCGAGATCCCCGTAGGCTGCCTGAGCCGAGCAGGCTGGGGCTCACGCGGAGCTGCGGAGGGCGCGGAGGAGGTTTTTGGGAAGAACATAGCCCCGACACCCCGCATAGCCTCAGGCATCCCGAGCACGCCCCTGTCTTCCACTCCCAACAGGCCGTTCAGCGGGCGGGTGCTCCTGAATCTAACAACAAAGTGGCCCGCTCCCGCCCGGAGTCCCTGCGCAGAGAGTCCACTTCGCCGTATTCAGAGTCCTCCGAACCGACTGAGTCAAAACCGGTCTCCCTCTCCAACTCGCGGGCGTGGGCAGCTTCAGCCATCAAACGGGGAAGCGCAGAGAGAACCGTGGCCTCAATCAGGGAAGAAAGGTGAAGCCCCTGGCTGGCGGCAAAATCCCTCAACCTCCTGACGTCCATTCTGTCCATCCATGCGCCTATCTTGACTTTGTTTGCAGCACGTACGTTTGGCATCGTACCACTGATTCGCGTCTGGGAAATCTTCCGGAGGCACGATTCCTCCAAAAAACTGCCCTTTTTCAAAACAGGCCTGCAAACAAACGGCTCAATCAAGGCACCGCGACCACCTGCACCGCGTCCACCACCACATTGCCGTCCGCCCCCTCTGTCTTGAACACCACGGCATTCGGCACGCCCTGCTTAAACTCGTACGTCCCAAACAGATTCACACCCTTGGGGGTAGACACCTTCTGGTTCAAACGTGACAGGACGGGATCCTGCCCCGAACGCTCCAGCGTACACGACGCGTTCGATGCCCGATTTTCGTGCCCCGCC
Organism: Chthoniobacteraceae bacterium; assembly: GCA_947449735.1. Classification (GTDB taxonomy): domain Bacteria; phylum Verrucomicrobiota; class Verrucomicrobiia; order Chthoniobacterales; family Chthoniobacteraceae; genus Chth-196. Next base: position 79,750 of record CANFTB010000009.1, read on the forward strand.
CAAATGAGGCGCACTTCGTACTTGCCGCTAGTCGGAACCTTGAACTCAAACCGTGCCGATCCGCCGGTCTTCGGCCCCGCGTAGCGGGATCCGCCCCCGACGCAGGGTGCCAGGTTTGTTTTGGCCCACTCGCCTGAAAACACCGCGCTGGTGTCGTCCACAAGAATTCCTGAGAGCAGTTCGGAATCAGACCCGTCTCCGAGGTTCAAACGGTTCGCAAATTGGGGGAGGTCCAAATTCATCCTGCCCACGGGAAGCTTCAGCGGGTCTGGCAAACTGATATCCAAACGGGACTCGCCCTTGAGGGAGTCTCGCCGGGTGGCGCCGGGCTGCTCGGCAAGACGGATGAGTTCGGGCAAATGCTTCTCGTACACCCCCCGAGGCGAGGTGCCGTGCAGAACAGACAGATAGGCAGCCTTTCCGACGATCTCGCCCATCATGCCGCAGGTGCGCATCACGCGGATTGTACCAAGCGCTTGGTGCGTCACACTGATGTTGCGGCCGGCCATGAAAAGGTTCGGCACGTTCTTCGAGTAAAAGCAGCGATAGGGCACGGGATAGCCGTTTTTACGGTCTACATGACGGCCAAATTCTGCGCGGGAAATGAAGGGGTTCTCGGGCGTTTTCTTCGCGTACTGTTCCCGGGGATAGTGCAGGTCGATATCCCAAGTGGTCGGCACGAAACCGTCTGGAAACTCGCGTCTCTCCACAATGTCGTCCTGAGTCAAAACCAAATCTCCCTGAAGCAACCTGCTCTCGCGGGGGCCGCCGACATGGGAAACCCACTTCAGCGCCGCGTTCGCATTTTCATCCTTTTTCTCGCCCCGTTTCAGTCCGCTAAACGCCCCGAAGACGGCGCGCAGGTTCCAGTCACGAATCAACTCGAGATCATTGAGCGGGTGCTTGTCGAAGCCCGACTCCCAGAACCACTCCCCCTTGAAAAAGGGTTTCCCGTCGACCAGCGACTTGCTTTTCGGAGTGGCAGGAAAATCGCCCGCATCCAGAGGCAACGCCCACGGCGTTTCCGGCCAAGCCTGAACAGAATCCTCCTGCTGATAATACCACATGTTGGACATCCCCATGTGGCCCTTTTCCTCCATCGTAAAGTCCGCTCCGGCCAGGCCGCCCACCGTCCCGTGCCCGGTGCAATCCACGAAAAGTTTCCCCCTGAAAACGCGCTCCCTTCCGCTGCGCACGTCCAAGGCCGTCACACCCTTGATCTGTCCGCCCTTTGAATCCTGAAGCACACCCTGCACAAAATGGCCGAGGAACAAGGAAAGCGTCTTTTCGTTCCGGCAGACCGCCTCCTTGCGGCCGTCCACAAAATGCTCCGCGGGTCCGGGACTGTCGGGGGAGCGGTCTGCGAATTCCTCCACGATTTCCCCTACGTGCGGATACTTGCCCCTCATGGTTCCGCCCATGGCCCAGACACCGATTTCGCTGCTGCCGTTGCCGCCCAGGACAAACCGATCCTGAATCAAGGCCACCTTCAAAGACTGGCGTGCGGCAGAAATTGCCGCGCCCAGCCCTGCGTACCCTCCACCGACGACCACCAAATCGTACTCGCCAGCCTCGTCTGAGGCCCCCGCCGGGTTCAACCACTTTTTGCGGGCCTCGACCAGTGCGGCGCCGTCAGGAGGGGTGAACTGGGGATCATTGCTCAAAAGAATGGCGTCGCAACGCCCGTCGAACCCGGTCAAGTCGCGCAGCGCGATCGTGGCCTCTCCCTGCGGCAGGCTCACAGCATCGCCAGCCTGCCAGTGCCAATCGGCTCCCTGGGTACCGAACTCTGAGGCCAGCGCCTTGCCGTTCACCAAAAGTTGAAACCGGCCTGGTTTTCCGGAGGCGCCCCACGGAGCCACCCAGTCCTTGGTTCGCACCCACACATGATAGGTTCCAGCCTCTTTGATCTGCACCTTTCCCTCGGCGTCTTTCACCGGTTTGCCCAGACCATGCGCCAGCAGGTAGGGGGAACCCATGACAGGGACAAATGAGGTATCCAAAGCCCAGCCGCCATGCGTCTCCAGAGATTCCGCCTCTAGAAATACGGTCTGAGCGGCGCTTGCTGCTCCTGCGCACAGGAGGCTGATGCCAAGGGCCAAAATACCGGGGGATTTTAATTTTCTCATAGAGTCAAAACGATGCCGCCCAAGGTAAATGCGCGATGGGTCGCGACATTAGAAGAAGACTCTCCAGAGGGACAACGTATTTTGGCAGCCCTCCAAGGGGTCTGGAGAACTGGGATTCTCCCCCGCTATGCTGTCGAACCGCGGCTCACCTTCTGGCGTTCGGCTGGATCCAACTCCCTCCAGTCACCCGCGGACAATCCCCCCAGTTCCAAGAGACCGATCCGCACCCTGAGCAGGCGCAAAGTCGGATGGCCGATGGCGGCGGTCATTTTTCGGACCTGGTGGTACTTCCCCTCCACGAGCTCGAGAGAAATCCAGCAATCGGCCACGGTTTTACGGGCGCGCACCGGCGGATCCCGGGGAGCCAAATCCGGTTGGGGATCCAGAATCCGGGCGCGGCAAGGGAGCGTTTGCCTCCCACCCAAAACAACACCCTTGCTGAGGGCCTGAAGAGCCTCGGAGGTTGGGATCCGTTCGACCTGGGACCAGTACTCACGCACGTGAGCCTTCGAGGGGTGCAGCAAGCGGGCGTTCCATTCCGGTTCGTCGCTCAACAGGAGAAGACCCTCGCTGTCAGCGTCAAGGCGGCCTATCGGGTAGACGCGCGGAGGAAATCCGAACGACGCCAGGGTTCCCCAGCGAGACCCCGGCTCCGGGGTAAACTGCGAGAGAAAACCGTAAGGCTTGTGAAAGGCTATCAGCACGGGGCGGGGAAAACTCTGTTTCAGAAGCCAAAAACGGCGGGCAGTCTCTTTTGAGGCTGCCGCGCCGTTGATGGAGGATGCGCGCGCCGGCCCTCCATGAAGGGGATGCCGGCGCGCAGCTGTTTAGTAGCGGTAGTGTTCCGGCTTGAAGGGACCTTCGGAGGAAACCCCGAGGTACTCCGACTGGGCCGGCGTGAGCTTGGTGAGCTTCACCCCAATTTTCTCCAAGTGCAGGCGGGCGACTTCTTCGTCGAGGCGCTTCGGCAGCACATAGACCGAGGGCTTGTAGAGGTCGCGGTTCTTCCAGAGATCCAGCTGCGCGAGCACCTGGTTGGAGAAGCTGTTGGACATTACGAAGCTGGGATGGCCGGTGGCGCAGCCCAGGTTCACGAGGCGGCCTTCCGCCAGCATGAAGATCTCATTGCCGTTGGCAAAACGGTACTTGTCGACCTGGGGTTTAATGTTGATGCGTTCCGCGCCGGACGTGTTGAGGCGGTCCACCTGGATTTCGTTGTCGAAGTGGCCGATGTTTGCGATCACCGCCTGGTCCTTCATGGCCTTCATGTGCTCAAGGGTGATGACGTCCACATTCCCGGTGGTAGTGATATAGATGTCGGCGCGGCCGAGAGTATCCTCGATCGTTGTGACTTCATAGCCTTCCATCGCAGCCTGAAGCGCATTGATCGGATCCACTTCGGTCACGATCACCCGGGCACCCTGCCCGCGCAGGGACTGGGCCGAACCCTTGCCCACGTCTCCGTAACCGCAGACGACGGCGACCTTGCCGGAAATCATGACGTCGATGGCACGGTTGAGCCCGTCGACGAGGGAGTGGCGGCAGCCGTAGAGGTTGTCGAACTTCGACTTCGTCACGGAGTCGTTCACGTTGAAGGCTGGGACGAGCAGCTTGCCCTGTTCCTGCAGCTTGTAGAGACGGTGTACCCCGGTCGTGGTTTCTTCCGAAACGCCGCGCCATTCCTTCACGACTTCGTGCCAGTGGAGCGGGTTTTCACGGTGCATGTCCTTGAGAAGGTCTTTGATCACCTGCTCCTCCGTGTTGGAGGAGGCGGTGTTCACCCAACCGCTCCCGTCCTCAAGTTCGTAGCCCTTGTGGATGAGCAGGGTCACGTCCCCGCCATCGTCGACGACCATCTGCGGGCCTTTGCCGTCGGGGAAAACCACGGCCTGTCTGGTACACCACCAGTATTCTTCGAGGGTCTCGCCCTTCCAGGCGAACACGGGAATCCCGGCGGCGGCGATGGCCGCAGCGGCGTGGTCCTGCGTGGAGAAAATATTGCAGCTGGCCCAGCGCACGTTGGCTCCCAAATCGATCAGCGTCTCAATGAGAACCGCTGTCTGGATGGTCATGTGCAAAGACCCCGTGATGCGGACGCCGTTCAGCGGCTTTTGGGGCGCATACTTTTCGCGAATGGCCATCAAGCCGGGCATTTCCTTCTCGGCTATGATAATTTCCTTCCGGCCCCACTCGGCGAGCGAGAGGTCCCGGACTTTGAAGTCTGAGGCGGCGTGTGTTTGAGTCAGCATGGTGGTGTGTTTTTCTTTCGGTTGAGTCGTGAGTGTCGGCGCCCGGACTAGACCGCTGCGCGCAGTGCATCTACCTTGTCGGTGCGCTCCCAGGTGATGTCGGGGTCGCTCTTTCCAAAGTGCCCGTAGTTGGTGGTTTTCGAGTAAATGGGCCGCAGCAAATCCAGCTGCTTTACAATCTGGGCCGGCTTGAAGGAGAACACCTCCGAAACCGCCTTCTCGATCTGCTCCTCAGGTACCTTGCCCGTTCCAAAGGTGTCGATATGGATGCTCACCGGGTCCGGGTACCCGATAGCGTAGGCAAACTGCACTTCGCAACGGTCGGCGAGCCCAGAGGCCACGACGTTCTTTGCCACGTAACGCCCCATGTAGGCGGCCGAACGGTCGACCTTCGAGGGGTCCTTTCCGGAGAACGCGCCGCCGCCGTGGCGACCCATTCCACCGTAGGAGTCCACGATGATCTTGCGTCCTGTGAGGCCAGTATCCCCCTGGGGGCCACCGACCACGAAACGGCCGGTCGGGTTGATCAGGAACTGGGTGTCCGCCGTCAGAAGTTCGGCGGGCAATTCCTTGCGGATCACTTCATTGATCAAGAAGGAACGGATGGTTTCGTTGGACACGGATTCCGCATGCTGCGTCGAGATCACGACGTTTGAGATGCCAACCACCCGGTGTCCTTCGTAAATCACGGATACCTGGGACTTGGCGTCGGGGCGCAGCCAGGTTGCGCCGCCGCTCTTGCGGATTTTTGTCAAAGCGCGACCAAGGCGGTGCGCGAACATCACCGGTGCCGGCATAAGCTCGGGGGTTTCGTTGCAGGCGAACCCGAACATCAATCCCTGATCGCCCGCTCCCTGCTCCGCAGTGTCCTTGCCTTCCGCCGAACGGGCGTCCACGCCCTGGGCAATGTCGGGAGACTGTGCCGTGATGATGTTCATCACAAAAATTTTGTCGGCGTGAAACACGTCGTCATCGTTCGTGTAACCGATGCCCCGGACGCTTTCACGGACGATGTCGGTGTAATTCGGGTCGGCGGAAGTGGTGATTTCCCCGCCCACCACGACGATGTTGCTCTTGGCATAGACCTCGCAGGCCACGCGGCTGTGGGGGTCTTTGGCCAGACAGGCGTCCAGAATGGCGTCAGAAATGGTGTCGCAAACTTTGTCGGGATGGCCTTCTCCGACAGATTCCGAGGAAAAAATGTAACGGCGTGACATGGAAGGGGACAGGGGTGGAAGAGGATGGTTTGTTTTGAGTGCTCCGAGAGATGCATTGACGCATCATGATGGGAGGATGTATCCCCTTTCCCATGGCGTCAATCCTCAAATCGCTTCGCCTTCTCTCGGACGACACCCGCATCCGGATCCTTCTGCTTCTCCGCCAGGAGGAACTCTCCGTGGCCGAACTCCAGGAGATCCTCGGGATGGGCCAGTCCAGAATCTCCTCCCACTTGGCCCAGCTGCGTGTGGCAGAACTGGTTGCAGACCGGCGGGCGGGTAAGAACATCTACTACACCCTGAATGCCGAAACGGTTGCAGTCGAAGTTTCTGCCGTCCTCAGCGCCGCGGGCGCCGAAATGGCCGAAACCCGCGCCGACACCCGCGGCCTCGAGTCCCTCCGCCGCAAACGGGCCGACCTCAGCCGGGAGTATTTCAACCGCATGGCCGGCCGATTCGGCCGCACCTACTGCCCCGGAAGAACCTGGGAGGGTGTCGCCCGTATGCTTTTCACCCTGGTGCCCCCCATTCTTATCGCGGACCTTGGCGCCGGTGAGGGCCACCTCTCCCAGCTGCTCGCTAAGCGGGCCCTCCGGGTCATAGCCGTCGACAACTCCGAAAAAATGGTTGAGTACGGCGCCAGCCTCGCCCGAGAGAACGGCATCCACAACCTCGAGTACCGACTGGGCGACATCGAAAGCCCCCCCATCGAACCCGGCACCGTCGACCTCGTCGTCCTCTCACAGGCCCTCCACCACGCCGGCAGCCCGCAGCGCGCCCTCCAAGCCGCCCACCGCATCCTGCGCCCCGGCGGCCAGGTCGCGGTCCTCGACCTTCTCGCCCACCAGTTCGAACAGGCCCGCGAACTCTACGCGGACACCTGGCTCGGGTTCACCGAGGCGGAACTGGGCGGACTTCTCCAGGACGCCGGCTTCGGCGACGTCGACTCCGCGGTGGTTTCCAAGGACGAGCAAAACCCCGTCTTCCAAACCCTCCTCGCCACCGGCTCGAAGGCCCCCGCGCCCTGAGTCCGCCCCCCGCGCCAGTCCCAGGGCACGCGTGCTCTGCCTCCTTGGTCTCCCCCCCGAGGCGGTTCCCCTCCCAGAGGAAAGGAACCGCCTCCGCCCCCCATCGCTGGGCTCAGCTCACGCTCACCTCCACCTTGTGGGGCTTCGCATCCTCGCTCTTAGGCATCAGCACGGTCAGCACCCCGTCCTTGTAAGCCGCCTGGATCTTGTCCGCCTGCACCGGCACGGGAAGCGCCATATCGCGCGAAAACTTGCCGCTCGCCCGCTCCGCCCGGTAGCAGTCGGCCTCCTTCCCCTCAGGGTAGTCCGGCAGCCGCTCCCCGCTGACCGTCAAAACGCCGTCCTGATAGTTTACCGTCATGTTTTCGCGGCAGAGGCCCGGCAGCTCGATCTTTGCCACCAGCCGCTCGGCCTCGTCGTAGAGGTCGACGGCCGGCGACCAAGCCGCGGGCGCCGCGCTTCCGCGCCCCGAGTAGGTCAACTCCCACAGACGGTCCATGTCCTGGCGAAGCGCCGCCAGACGGTCGACAGGCGACCAAAGCGCCGGGGTAACCTGGGTGGTTCGTATCGGTATTGTCGTGTTCATAAGTGATCTCCGTATTGTTTGCTCACCAACTTGTTCTCCAACTTGCTTTCAGGGTTCAGATCCCGACTGGACCTGCCGCTGTTGCTCCGGGGGGAAAACCTGCGACTGCGCGGGCGGAAAATCCGCGAAAAACCATCTCTGCCAGAGCTTCGCCCGCACAACCGTGCCGTGAAGCTGCCGGACCGCTCCGGCAACGCCGGCAGCGCCGCATTCCAGCGGTTCCGGTGCTCCGCCCACCGCGATACCAAATCCAGTGTATCTCTCGCGTTCATCCCTTCACCCCTCGCGTTCAGCCCGTCCATCGGCTCCCACCCACACACTCATTGCTACGAAGGCGGAAGGAAAAAAGTTGGGGGGAAATGTGGAAATGTTTTCAAAAAACACGCAGGTGTAACCCCATGCAGCACGCAAAATTCATGAGGGAGGCCCTTCAGGAGGCCGCCAAAGGATGCGGCGCCACCAGCCCAAACCCCGCCGTCGGCGCCCTCATCGTCCGCGACGGTCGCATCCTCGCCCGCGGATGGCACCGCCGTGCAGGCCTGCCTCACGCTGAAATCGAGGCGCTCCGCTCCCTTCCCGACCCCTCCCTCGCCCGCGGCGCCACCCTCTACGTCACCCTCGAACCCTGCAGTTCCCACGGCCGCACACCGCCCTGTACCGACGCCATTCTCGCCGCCGGATTCAACCGCGTCGTCGTCGGCTCAGTCGACCCACACCCGAAGCACGCGGGCGGCGGCCTCGATATCCTCCGCCAACACGGAATCGACGTCCTCACCGGCGTCCTCGAATCCGAATGCCTGCACCTCAACAGGGCCTTTTTCAAATGGATCACCTCCAAACGCCCCTGGGTCCTTGCCAAAGCCGCCGTCTCGCTCGACGGCCGCCTCACACGCCCCCCGGGAGAGGGCCAGTGGCTCACCGGCACTGAGGCCCGCCGCGACGCCCACCGTCTTCGGGCCGAGTGTGACGCCATCCTGATCGGTTCGGGCACCCTCAAAGCAGACAACCCTTCTCTCACCATCCGCGACGCACCGATTCCCGAGGGGAAAGCGCAGCCGTGGAGAGTCGTTGTCACCCGGGGAACCGCGCCACTTCCAAAGGTGGCGCATCTCTTTACGGATGAGCACCGCGACAGAACCCTGGTATTTCACGGCAAGCCCCTGCGAGAGGTATTGCAGGAACTCGGGGAAAAATACTCGGTCACCTCCGTATTGGTGGAAGGAGGAGGCGCGATTCTGGGGTCCCTTTTCAGCCAAAAGCTCGCCGACGAGGCGTGCTTTTATTTGGCGCCCATCCTTTGCGGTCCCTCCGGCGTGGCCATCGCCGGCATGGAGGGCGGACTGCCGCAACCGTCCCTGCATCTAAGCGAGATCGAATACAAACAACTCGGTCAGGATTTGCGCGTGCGGGGACTCCTCCAACGCCCGCACGGCTCTTGACCTGCTTTGAGCGCAGGTGCATCGGCTCTCAGCACCCCTGTGTTAAGCGGCGTTCGGGAAGTGCGGAGAAAGGGACTTAAACAATCCCTTTCTGCCATTTCTGCGAATCCTCGGAGCAATGGAAAATCTGGTAAACAGTCACCAGGCTGTCGTCGCACCTGTAAAAGAATGTGTATGGGAACTTCCGAGGCAATCCCTTCCGATAGCCCTTCACCACTGGAAAAATGTCTGGGTGCCGTTGAATGAGTTCAAAACAAGCTGAGAAAGCTCGCAAAAACTCATGCCCCAAACCCGCTTCCTTTGATTCGTACCATTGGAAAGCCTCTGCCAACTTGGCCTTGGCCTCTTGAGTAATCGCGATCCGATTACCCATCATTTTTAACGATCCAGTCTCTCACGGAATCCCACGTTTCCAATGATGCAGGATTCTGCTCAGCCTTGATCCGAATCCGCTCTACCTCTTCGATTTGCCAATCGGGCACTGGGATTTGATCCGCTTCTTTGGCAATGCTGTCCCAAAGGTCTTCGACAAGCTGTAGCCGTTCAGCACAACTCAGCTTAAAAAGCGGTGCGAATTCAGCGTTCATTGTCTGAGCCTACTCCTTAAGGAGGGACATTCAAAGCCGATTTCAGATTTTCGGGCCGTCACGCTGCTTTTGCGGAGATGCTCCTGCAGAAGGTTGCCCTGCTGATTCCCACCGTCTTACAGATTTCCTGAAAGCTGTCGCTCTCATCCTTTGCGAGCCCCTCTGTTTTACGCGGCGTTCAGGAAGTGCCGAGGAGGGGAATTGAACCCCTATGCCTTGCGGCGCCAGATCCTAAGTCTGGTGCGTCTGCCAATTTCGCCACCTCGGCCTCTCCCTACGCCGCCCAGCTTACTCAGTGATCCCCCACCACAAGCAACCCTAGACTGCGGATTCACCGAGAATCCTGCCAAATCAAAACATCAGGAGGGCATCCCTAGGATGTTCAAATGGAAGATGCGCCGACCAGAGCCGCTCCGGCCTCAGAGGCAGCACGCTTCTCAGCCAGGATGCGATCCAGTTCACGGTAGTTCACCTTGCCTGTGCCCAGTTTCGGCATCTCTGACACCACCACCAGCTCTCTGGGCGCCATGATGTTTGGCAGGTTCTTCGCCTTCAGCGCGGCCCTCACCTCCTCCAGCGTCAGCCTCGATTCGTTGGTAGCCACCACCAAAACCTCGCCGCGATTGCCGTCCGCACGCGTCAGCACCGCGAGCTGGCAGTGCAACCCGAACACCGGGAACGCCCCGGCCAGAGCGTCCTCCACGGCGGTCAGACTGACCATCTCGCCGCTGATCTTCGCAAAACGCTTCAAGCGCCCCTTCACAAACAAAAACCCTTCCGCATCGAGGCTCACAATATCACCCGTGTCGTACCAACCTTCGGCCCCCACCGCCGCCTTTGAGCCCAGCTCGCCCGTGGAACCACTCAGATAACCCTTCATGACGTTCGGGCCGCGCACCCAGAGGCGCCCGCCGTCGGCAACCCCCTCGACCGCCTCCAAACGGTATTCCATGCCCGGCATCAGCCTGCCAGCGGAACCGCATTTGGCCTGCATCGGCGTATTCACGCTCACGCAGGGGCTGCACTCCGTCGCGCCGTATCCCTCGAGCACCCGCACCCCGTAACGCCGGGCCCACAAATTCACCGTGGACTCCTGCAGTTTTTCCGCGGCCGCAAACATGTACCGCAGGCTGCGGAAGTCGTACGGATGCGCCTTGCGGCCGTACCCGTTCAGGAAGGTGTTTGTGCCGATCATGATCGTCGCGTCACACTCGTAAAATGCGATGGGCACCGCCCTGAAATGCAGGGGCGACGGATAGATGTACACGTACAACCCCCGAAGCAGGGGGAGCAGCAGCCCGACGGTGAGACCGAAGCTGTGGAAAATCGGCATCGCATTGAAGACACGGTCGGCGCCCGTGATGTCGGTCACCGCGAGCATCTGGCGCACGTTTGCGAGAATGTTTCTGTGGCTCAAGCCGACGGCCTTGGGGACGCCCTCCGATCCGCTGGTAAAGAGGATCGCGGCGTCCTTTTCACCCCGCTCCGCGCCTCCCTGAACTGGGTCGGTGGCAATGGGGTGGGGCGTTCCCCGCAGGTAGCCTTTGACCCGTCTGAGTGCGCTCAGTTTGTCGCCGCCGGTCACCCGGGCCTTGATGTCTTCGAGATAAATCCATTCGACCCCCGTGCCGGCGAGCTGGCTGATATCCAGCCTGGCCCGCTCGAGAAATGTCCTGGAGGTGATCACCTGCTTGACCGCGGCGACCTTGATGCAGGCCTGCATCACCGTCGCCCCCGTGGAATAGTTCAAAAGCGCGGGCACTTTGCCCAGTGTCCACAAGCCGAGCAAAGCCAGAGGCGCGGCGCTGGCATTCGGAAGGAGGACGCCGACGTGCGCAACGCCGGGTTGCAACAGGAGGGCGAACTGTTCCGCGAGCACCTCCGCCCCGACCAGCAACTCCTGAAACGAGAAGCGTCCGGCCAGGTCCTCGACGGCCCTTTTTCCGGGAGCCCTGCCGGCGGCCTCGACGATCCCTTCGATGATCGTTTTGGGGCCGAACTCCATCTCCACCTCAAACCGCTGGTTCACCATTTTGTCCCAGAGCCAGTTTGTATAAATTGCCCGTGCCTTGACGGTGCTCGTGTGCTCGACCACTGGCGGCGTCAGCACCTCGCTGAAATGAGTGGTCACTTTCGGAAACCAGCGCTTGTGCTCGGGGTTGGGCGAAGCGGGAAAAAACTGGGCGCCACGAAAGAAACAGGTGATGGCCTTGGCCTTAGTCTTGTGCAGGAGAAACCCGGTTCCGTCGTAGAGCTTCATGAGGGTGCCCGTTTGGGACAGCCGACCCTCGGGAAACAGAATCAAGCGCCCGCCTTGATTGAGGTATTCGGCCACGCGCTTCACCGCATACGGAGAATCCGTGTCGATCGGGTAGGTAAAGCGGTTCAGCATGATGAACCGGTGCAGAGGCGAGCTCTCGGCGGTTCTCTTGGAAACGATGCACTTCCAGCCCCCCTCCAGAGAGACGAGCAAAAACAACCAGTCGAGCCAGGAGACGTGGCTGGGCAGAAGCAGGACGGGACCGGGGGTTTTGAGGACGTCTTCATTGTAGGCGCGGAAGCCGAAGAGACGTCGCAGGAGAAAACGCAGCAAAATTTTCATGAAAGGCCGTCAGGTGGCGGTGGAGGAGATGGGTCAGGGGAGAGTGCGGGAAAGGGCCGCCAGCGCGCCCGATGAATGAAGGCCTTTCACCCCCCGGCGGCTGGCGGGGCGGCATGGTTGCACACTTAAGTTCGTTTGGGCCCGCAAATTTACAATCAAAGAACACACTCTCACATCGCTGTCGAATGAATGCCACATTCACTCGAGCATACATCGAGACGAATTTGTTTTACCAACAGCGCCGGCTCGCTTGGATTGACGGCTGCCAAGCCAAAGAAGCAGCCGCCCCCTCCCCTTTTGCGCATGAACTCTCAATCCACCACCCCCTGGAGGAGCGGCTTCTGGTGCCTGATGGCCACCCAGTTCCAGAACGCCCTCAGCGACAATGCGCTTAAAAACCTCGTCATCCTGCTGATCCTGGCGCACCCCATCTCGGAGGCACAACGCAACACCCAGGTCGCCATGGCGGGCGCGCTGTTTGCAGCGCCGTTCATTCTCTTTTCCATGCTCGGCGGCTGGTTTGCAGACCGCTTCAGCAAACAACGCGTCATGGAATGCGTCAAAATAGCGGAGATCGGCATCATGCTTTTCGCCACGGCCGGACTCTGGTTTGCCAACCTCCCCATGCAGCTCGCCGCAGTCTTCCTGATGGGATGTCACAGCGCCCTCTTCGGCCCCTCCAAGTACGGCATCCTCCCCGAAATGCTCCCACTGGAGAAGCTCTCTTGGGGGAACGGCATGATGGAGCTTCTCACGTTTTTGGGAATCATCGCCGGCACCGTGTGCGGAGGACTGCTCGCTTCGAGCTTCAAAACCCAGTCCTGGATTTCCGGCCTTCTCCTGGCCGCGCTCGCACTCGCAGGGCTTCGGCTGAGCCGGGGCATTCCGAAGGTGCCGGGGGCCAACCCGAACTGCATACTGCGCGCCAATCCCGTGACAGACATGTGGCGCCAGATGGCGTCCATGCGCTCCGACAGAGACCTCTGGCGAGCCAACTGGGGCAACGCCGGATTCTTCTTTGTCGCCGCACTGGTGCAGATGAACCTGATTCTTTACGCCCAGACAGTCCTGCATCTGAACGAGACGCAGAACGGCCTTTTGAACGCGGCCTTGGCGTTGGGCATCGGGGCCGGCAGCGTCATTGCGGGGTACGCGTCCAGGGGACGGATCGAATACCGGCTGGTCCCCGCCGGGGCCGCCTTGATGGCGGCGGCAACCGTCCCGATGGGATGGGCGGGCATCACGACCCCGGGTTTTTGCAGCGCCCTCGCGGCTCTGGGGCTGGGGGGCGGACTGTTCATCGTTCCCATCGCGGCCGTGTTGCAGCACAAACCGGAGCCCGAGAACAAGGGCGCCGTGCAGGGGGCTGCCAGCGTGCTAAGCTTCATCGGCATCCTTGCGGCTTCGGGCGCCCAAATCGTCCTGAGCGAATGGTTGCATCTCTCCTCCGGACGGATGTTCTGGGCCTGCGGCACCACGGCGCTGCTGACGGGTGTTTACGTTTTTTTCAGCAGGCGCGAAGCCATGCGAGGAGTGCAGTCGCCAGTCAGCAAACCGGACGCCGGCGGCAAATAAGGCGGGGTTGCCTGCTTGAGGGATGCGATTTAGGCTCACTCCATGAGCTCCCACCCCCGTGGCTTCGCCTCCGCCTTCTTCAAAATCCTCCTTCTTTGCCTGAGCGTGCTCGGCGGAACGGCCCCCTTTCCTGCGTTGCGCGCCGAGGAGCAACAGCACGTCTGCAGGTACTGCTCCACAAACCTCGCCCCCACCCCGGCGACGCCGGATCTCCCCCACTATCGCAAATACACACCGGGACGCCGCGTGGAGATCATCCATCTGGCGCTCGACATCACCCCGGACTTCAAGAAGCGCACGATCCAGGGAACCGTTGTCATCCAGTTCAAACCCATTGCAACGCCCCTGGAGGAATTCCGTTTGGATGCGGTCGATCTGAGCATCGCCTCCACGAAAAGTTCCGAGCCCGGCTTCCAGCATCAGGTCACGGAAAAGGAATTGGTGTTCACGTTTTCTCCGCCCATCCCCGCCGGAAAGGAAAGCAGCGTGACCGTCTCCTACTCGGTGGAGCCCGTGAAAGGATTGTACTTCCGCACGCGGGAGATGGGGTACAGCGCGACGCACCTCTGGACGCAGGGCGAGCCAATCGAGTCGCGCCACTGGTTTCCCAGCTTTGACCATCCCGTGGAAAAGTTCACCTCGGAGGTTACCTGCCACCTGCCCGAAGGCATGGTCGCGCTCTCCAACGGGAGGCAGGTTTCCGCCACCCGGGGTGCCGACGGTCTCACGGCCTTCCGCTGGCTTCAGGACAAGCCGCACACAAACTATCTCATCAGCCTGGTCGCCGGCGAACTCAGCAAGATTGAGGAAAAGCACGGAGAACTCCCCTTGGAGTTTTGGACCACGCCCGACGAGATCGCGCAGGCCCCCAACTCATTTCGAAACACCAAAAACATCATGGAGTTTTTCGAAAAGGAAATCGGGGTGAAATATCCATGGGCGAAATACTCGCAGGTTGCCGTTCAGGACTACCATTGGGGCGGCATGGAGAACACCAGCCTCACCACGCTGAACTACAGGACCCTCTTCCAGACCGATACAGAAAACCTCTTCGACAGCAGCAGCCTCGTCGCACACGAACTCGCCCACCAGTGGTTCGGCGACCTGGTGACCTGCAGGGACTGGAGCCACATCTGGCTGAATGAAGGCTTCGCCACCTTCTACGACTGGCTCTGGCAGGGCAGCTTCTACGGCAGGGATGAAATGCTGTACTCCCTGCACAACGCCGCCGCCGGCATTCTGGGAAACACGAACGAAACGCGCGGAATCGTGTGGCGCAAATACGATGAACCGGGACAGATGTTCAACTACCTCGCCTATCCGAAGGGCGCCTGGGTCCTGCACATGCTCCGCACCCAGCTCGGGCCCGACCTTTACCGCAAATGCATCCGCGCCTACGTCGAGAAGCACGCCTATGGCAGCGTCACGACGGACGATTTACGCTCAGTGATCGAGAACATCTCGGGCCGCAGCTTTGAGCGCTTCTTTGACCAGTGGGTCGCAGGCATCGGGGCGCCGGCGCTCGACGTCAGCTACTCTTGGGACGCCAAGACGAGCCTTGCGAAGGTGAGCGTCAAACAAACCCAGAAGATCTCGGAGGACGCGCATCTGTTTCAGTTTCCGCTCGTCGTTCATTTTGTCACCAAGGGAGCGAGGGAAGAGCGCACGCTGCAGGTGGAGAAAAAGGAGGAGGACTTTTATTTTCCGCTGAAGGCGGCGCCGGAATGGGTGCGGGTGAACCCCGATCTGGGGGTCCTCGCAAAAATCAATTTCAAGCCCGGCAAGCCGATGCTGTTTCTTCAACTCGCCGACCACTCCGACCCGGTCGGCCAGCTGGTGGCGCTGGAACAGCTCGCGGACAAGCCGGACAAGGAGGCCGTCTCGAAGATCAAAGCCAGCCTTCAGGAGGCAAAGCACTACGGGGTACGAGTCAAGGCCTCGGAGGTTCTGCGACAAGCTCGCTCCGAGGAGGGGCTCGAGGCCCTCTCGAAGTCCCTCACGCAGACGGACGCGCGTGTGCGCAACGCCGTCGTTAAAGCGCTCGGTGGCTTTTACCAGAAGGAGGCGCTCGCAGCCCTCAAGAACGTGCTGGCGGCCGACAAAAACCCTGGGATCATCGCCACCGCCCTGCGCGGGCTGGGCCCCTACCAGTCTGCCGACGTGCAGGCGTTGCTAACCAGCAAGCTAGGCGAAGCCTCCTATCGTGAGCGCGTTTCCGAGGCCGCGATCGCCGCCATCAAAGCACAGGACGATCCGCGCCTCGCAGGCGTCCTAGGGGACTTCCTGAAAACCCGGGGGAACGCTCTTCCCTCGCCCGTGTTGGGCGCCGGCCTCGAGACCCTGGGCTCCCTGAATCGGAACGAAACCAACCGCGGAGCCACCCGTGATTTTCTGGAATCATACCTTCAGGCCCCCAAGGAGCAGATCCGTCTGGCGGCCATCACCGCGCTCGGAAACTTGGAGGATCCCCGCTCCATCGCCACCCTCGACACCTATGCGGGGGCGAGTATTTATCGCCCTGAAAAAGCGGTGGCGGAAAAAGCCCTCGAGAAAATCCGCGCCGCGCACAAGCCCAGCGAAGAGTTAAAGGCGCTGCGCACGGAGGTCACCAACCTGCAGGAAGCGGGGCGGGAAATCAAAAAGGAGATGGAAACCCTGCGTAAAAAGCTGGAGCCGGCGCGCAAGTAAACGCCCCGCGGACGGATTCCCGCTGGAACGGCCGCCGCCGTTACCGGTCCTGGGGAATCAGGGAAAAATAAAGCATCCTGTGGTCGCTCGCCCTCCGCCACTGCGGGTTCTGGCTGATCCGGGCGCGCCCGGGGACCAGCTCCGGCCGCAGCGCCTGGTTGACCAGCAGAAAGTCGATCCGGGAGTAAACGTCTGAGAAGGACCGGAAATGCGTCCACCGGTCTCCATTCGAATCCTCGGCCAACAAATCGCTGAGACTGTTGAGTCCGCCCCGGGGTCCGAGCACCTCCCGGATGCCGGGCTCCTCCTTCGTCTCGTTAAAATCGCCGTACACCAGAAGATTGACGCGGGGATTTTCCTGCAAAATACCGTCGATGTGGCGCCTCAAAAGCTGAGCTTCACTGCGGCGCAGCAGGGCCTCCCCCGCCGGCGAGGGCAGTTTACTCTTGAGATGCACTCCCACCAGCCTGAGCTCATAGCGGGGGTTGATTTGCAGGGTGACATCGAGAAAACCCCGCCGGACCCATTCCGGAAGGCCGTTCAGTTCGAACGGCACCTCCGAGCGGGAGTCTCTACGCACCGTTTCAAACCGGCTCAGCAGAGCAAGGTGCCTATCAGGGTCGGGACCGTTCACAAACTCCGCGTAGGGAAGGTCCACGCCCCTTTGCCTGAGCCGTTCCTGAAGATCAGCCAGCGCCTCCCGGGAGCCGACCTCGCACACTCCTAGGATATCGGGGTGTACTTCGGAGGAAACGTCCGCGACCGCATCTCTCGAAGGGATCGCTTTGACCCGGGCCCGATCGGAGGCAACCAGGGTGTAATTTTCCAGATTATAAGAAGCGAAGAGGATCTCCGAAAACTTCTGGGCTGGGGGTGCGGCGGGAGTCCGACCTGCGGCTGACAGAATGAGTGCAAAAAAAAGCCCGCCCATCAGGGAGGGTCTTTTTCGCGACTGTCTACGCTGTTTTGGAAAGCAATTTCGGAGAGGGTCCATCGGCGGTGCAATGCACCACTCCAGAATCGCCCGGCAGCTCACCACCGGACCGGCACAGCCGGCTTGGCATCGAGAAAACTAGGCGTGCGGCTGGGTCGCTGCAGGCACCGTGGACGGAACGGCCGTCTGGGGCTGAGCCGCAACCGGGGCGTGGCCGGCCACCTGAGCGGGCGCCGGAGCCTCAGGGTGGCTGGTGTGCGAGGCATGAGCGGCATCATATCCGGCCACCTGAGGGGCCGCGGCAGGCTGGGAAGAGGGCAGCGGGGCGTGTTCAGCGTGATGGTAGGAGGGAACGTCCACCTGTCCCACACGGTGCAACTCAGTGGTGACGTCCTCCTTGGCCTTGCTGAACTCCTTGACCGCCTGTCCCAAGCCCTTGGCAAGCTCGGGAAGCTTCTTTGCTCCGAACATGATCAAAACGATGAGAAAAATGATCAACATATCGGGACCGGCCAGATTTCCAAAAATAGCGAGGGTGTTCATAATAAACGTTTCGAGGAATTATACCACCGCTAGCGGGGTGTGGCAACGCACGACCCAGACGGACTGACTAAATTAGCGATAATCCGCTCCGCAGCCAAGAGGATTCCCGCCGCCTTGTCCCAAGTCTCCTGCCATTCAGCCTCCGGCTTAGAGTCCGCCACCACTCCGGCGCCCACATGAAAGTGAGCGCGGCCCGCCTCCACCACCACGGTCCGGATCAAAATACTGAACACACTCTCCCCCCCTGCGCCAAACCATCCGCAGGCTCCCGTGTAGAGGCCCCGGTTCTCCGGCTCGATCTCTCCGATGATCTGCCGGGCCCTGCGCTTCGGCGCCCCCGTGATCGACCCACCCGGAAAACAGGCCCGTAACGCCTCCACCTGGCCCACCGATTCGCGCATCCGCCCTTCCACCGTGGACACCAGGTGGAACACCTGCTCGTGGCGCTCCAACTTCAGCAACTCGCGCACCTCCACGCTGCCCCATTCGCAAAACTGCCCCAAATCGTTCCTTTCCAGATCGGTGATCATCACCAGTTCCGCAACTTCCTTGGGCGACGTGATCAAATCGAAGGCGCTGCGCTCATCCGCATCCGCACCTGAGCGCCGGGGACGCGTGCCCTTGATCGGCCGCGTCCTGACGCTTCTCCCGGAGAACTTCAAAAAAAGTTCTGGCGAGCTGCTCAGCACGGTCCGCCCGCGCTGCTTCAAAAAGGCGCCGTACGGTGCCGGCGAATAGTGCCGCAACGCCTCGTAAAAAGCCCAGGGATCTCCGCCGGGCCAGCGGGCCTCCAATTTGTGGGCCAGGTTCACCTGATAAATATCCCCGGCGCAGATGTACTCCTGGGCCTTTTCCACCCATCGACAGAAGGTTTCGCCGCTCACCGAGGATTTAAACTCCAGCGCCCCCTCCAAAACCGGACTCTCCCCGGAAACGTCCAGCAGCCTCCTCCACCATCCATCGTTTGCGTACCAACGGCCCTCCCGGTGCCTGTAAACCAGCACCCTCGGATACATTCCAAACTGGAAATCCCCTCCGTAGCCAACGGCCCCCGCCACCACACTTCCCGGAAAACCGTCGTCAAACCGCCCCTCCTCCCCTGGCAGCGAGGCCACCGCCCTTTGCAACGCGGCAAAATCCCCGTCCACAAACAAGTTTCCCTCGAGCCAGCATTCAGGCTCCGCAACCAGCAGGGAAAGCGCGGTCCCGTCCTCCACCTCGCGGGCGGAATCAAAAAACGCCACTCCCTCCAAGGACCGGGCGCGCGCGGCAAGCTCTGCGGGCGTAAAATCCGCCAGCTCGGGAACGGGATGAAATTTAGACTGCATGGCGTATGGGCTCGGGCACAGCCTCCCGAAAGCGCGCCCTTTTCAAAACCTTTTTTCAAGATACCTTCAAGGCTTCATCCTTTCATGAAGTTGATCCGCCAACCACTCCCGACGGCGATTCTTTCGCTCGCTCTTGGCCTTCCGCTGCTCGGCCAGACGGGCGCAGAATCTCAAACGCCTCCCAAAGCGGGACTTTCAGAGAGCCAACCCGGTTCGCCTGGTTCAGCCGGTTCGCCTGGCTCGCCGAATGCACCTGGTTCGAAAAACCAGCAGGATCGTAAAACCACGCCTCCGGAGAACCTCCCCGCGCCGCTTCCCCTGCCTCCGGAACCTTCCGCCGCGCCGCGCTTCGACTTGCTCCCGTCCTTCCCCCCCGGCCCCGCCCCCTCCGAAGAACCCGATCTTCCCAGCTTCAACTTCAAACGCCGGGACAACCTTTCTTTGGTTCCTGACGGGCCAAACCCAACCGAGGAGGCCGCCCTTTCGCTGGCCAGACGGCAAAAGTTTCAAGAAGCCCGCCGCCAAGCCCTCAACGACCCTGCCGTTCGGGACGCCCTGACCGCCTCGCAGAAGGCGCGCACCGACCGCGAGCTCAGAGAGTTCCTGCGCCAGCACTACACCCTCCTGTTTAAAAAAATACGCTCCCTCGACCCATCGCTCGAATCCCTGGTCAAAGATAGAGAACGCGCCGCCCTTGCGCCGCTGGACGAGGGCGTCGCCAAGCACGCCGCCGCAATCGGCAAAAAATAACCCAGCCACCCGACATGAAGATCTTGATTCTGGGAAGTGGCGGACGCGAACACGCCCTCGCGTGGAAACTCAGCCAGTCTAAACGCGTAAGCGCCCTCTACTGCGCCCCCGGCAACGGCGGCATCAGCCAGATGGCGACCTGCGTCCCCATCCCACTGAGCGAACCCGCACGCCTGGTCGAATTTGCAAAATCCGAAGGCATCGGCCTCACCGTCGTCGGACCCGACGACGCCCTGGCGGACGGCATCGTCGACCTTTTCGTTTCCGCCGGCCTCCGTATTTTCGGTCCCCCTCAAGCGGCGGCCCGCCTCGAATCCTCGAAGGTTTTCGCAAAGGAGTTCATGCAGCGCCACGGCATCCCGACGGCGCGTTCGGGACACTTCACCGACAGCAAAGAGGCGAAGAAATTTGCTTCGCAAATGTCCCTCCCGGTTGTGGTCAAGGCTGACGGCCTGGCTCTGGGCAAGGGCGTGATCATTGCGCAAACCCACGCGGAAGCGGAAGCGGCCATCGTTGAGATCATGGAGGAGCGCAAGTTTGGCGCCGCCGGGAACGCGGTGGTCATCGAGGAGTTTCTCGAAGGCCCTGAGTGTTCCATCCATGCCCTCGTGGACGGCACCCACTACCTGCTGTTTCCAAGCGCACAGGACCACAAGCGCGCCCTCGACGGGGATCAGGGGCTCAACACCGGCGGCATGGGCACCTACAGCCCCGTTCCGCAAGTCACCCCGGCCGTGGAGCAGATCATCCGCACCGAGGTCCTCGACCGTTTTCTCTCAGGGATTCAAAAGGAAAACATCCCCTACCGTGGAATGCTTTTTCCGGGCCTGATCCTGACGGCGGCCGGACCGCGGGTGCTGGAGTTCAACTGCCGCTTCGGCGATCCCGAGACCCAGGTGCTCATGGCCAGGCTGGACTCGGACCTGCTGGATCTTCTTGAAGCCACGATAGACGGCACCCTTTCGCTTCAGACGCCCCACTGGAAATCCGGTTCAGCTGTCTGCGTCATCGCAGCCTCCGGTGGATACCCCGGCTCCTACGCCAAAGGCAAACGCATCGACGGACTGGAAAAAGCAGGGGCGAGCGCCGTTGTGTTTCACGCCGGAACCCAGTGCGAATCCGGAGCCTTTCACACCTCGGGAGGACGCGTCCTCGGCATCACCGCCGCCGGCCCAACATTGAAAGAGGCTCGCGACACCGCCTACGGAGCCCTGGAACACATCCATTTTGAGGGGATGCAGTTCCGAAGAGACATCGGCGCCCGTGGCCTGGCCTCTTAGACGCCACTGAAACCGTTTCCACCCCGAGCGATGCACCCCAAGCCCTCGTCCGTTTCCACCGCCGCCCTTGTTGCGCTTGTTTCGCTTCTGTTTCAGACGGGTGGGGCCCACGCCACCGCTTCGCTCCCGTTGTCCGAGGAGGAAACCGACAAGGCGTTGGAGGCCATCTGGATGAAGGCGCCCGCCCCCGGCGAGCGCTCTCCCGAGTCGGCAAAAAACGCCGCCCTCGAAGCCTACCTGAAACGCCTGGGCCCGGGCACCGCCATAGTCAACGGGCCTCCCAAGGAACCCTCGGAAACGGACTTCGCCCCTCTCAAATTCCATTCGGAAGTCCTCCCCGGCAATACAGGCTACATCCGCCTAGGCGCCCTCAACACTGAAGTGACCGGGCGTCTGGAGCCGTTTCTCCGCGACCTGAATCAAATCAACGCCCGCAATCTCATTCTGGATCTCAGAGCCACCCCTCCGCAGGGTACGCTGGAAACCGCGGCCGCCGTGGCCTCCTGCCTTTTGCCAAAGGGAACCCCGCTTTTCACACTTAGAACCAGTTCGCGCACGGAGGAGTTTGTCGTCACAAAAACCGGCCCCGAGGCAAATTTCCGAATCCTGGTCCTCACCGGCACCCGGACCGGCGGGCCGGCCGAGGCCATTGCCGCGGCCCTGAAAGCCCACGGGGATGCGATGATCATCGGAGCTAGAACCCTTGGCGGCGCAGCCGATTTTGAACTCGTCCCGATTGGCAAACAGCGCTTCCTGCGCATGCCTGTGAAGGAAGTCGTCATTCCGTCGATGCCGGGCCTTTTCGAAAAGGGTCTGGTTCCCGACATCGCCACCGGCGCCTCGGGGGAAGCCACGGACGCCGCCCTCGAGAGGGCCGCGCAGGACGGCCGCGTGTTGCATTTGCTCGTTGAAACGGAGCGCCAGCGTCTGAACGAAGCGGCGCTCGTCGCGGGCAAGAACCCCGAGACGGAGGCATGGATTCAGCGCCAGCTCCAAAAAGGGAAGTCGCAACCTGATCCGCTCCCCAAGGACCAGTCCCTGCGCATGGCCGTCGACTTTCTGGACGCCTGGGAGTCGTTGAACGGGAAGATACGCGTTCTGCAGTAGGTTGGATGTGACGAAGCCCTGCCCTGCCACGGCTTCGCGGCCCTGCATCCGAAAGCAAGGATGCAACCTGATCCCCGAATCTGCGCGTTCGGCCCCTCGAAGCGAACCAACCCCAGAAGCCGCCTTAAAAGCAAAACGTCCCCCGCACCGTAAGGCGCGGAGGACTTTTGTTGAGTCAGACTCAGGCTATAAGCCCGGAATTACTTGGAGTTGGCTCCGCCCTTGCTGGCTCCACCCTTGGAGTCGCCTGCGGGAGCGCCGCCCTTGCTGTCGCCACCCTTAGAGTCGCCGCCCTTGCTGCTGCTGGATCCACCGGGAGCTCCACCCTTGGAGTCGCCTGCGGGAGCGCCGCCCTTGCTGTCGCCAGAAGGTCCACCCTTGCTGTCGCCACCCTTGGAGTCGCCGCCCTTGCTGCTGC
>CANFTB010000010.1 GCA_947449735.1 Chthoniobacteraceae bacterium
CACGAGCCCCTGCACGAGCCCCTGCACGAGCCCCTGCACGAGCCCCTGCACGAGCCCCTGCACGAGCCCCTGCACGAGCCCCTGCACGAGCCCCTGCACGAGCCCCTGCACGAGCCCCTGCACGAGCCCCTGCACGGGCGCCTGCGCAGCCTGCGTCCACGCGGGCGGCGTGCCGCATCCACAAGCGGATGCATGAGCGTTGTTAAGGCCCGTGATCGTTCTAATGTCCGGACCTGCGAACGAGCCGGAGGCCATTGTAAGGAAGTTCCATTGGACCTCGGCTTCGCCGATCGGAGGAGCGGAAATTGCCGCCATCCGCATGCCAGCTAGCGCCGCGCGTGACCCGGTTGGTGCTGTTCTCGTCAAACCCGTCGAGCACCCATTCAGACGCATTACCTCCAAGGTCGTAAAAACCCAAGGCGTTCGGTTTGAAAGATCCCACAGGGGCCGTTTTTAGAATCCCATCTACTCCAACGAACTTCGGATCGTTTTTCCCATCATCCAAGAGCGAGTAGTTACCGTCATCCCAATGCGGTGGAAAATAATCACCCCATGGATAAGCTGTCATTCCGACTGCGGCGCTCCACTCTGCATTCGTAGGCAGGCGCCAGCCCTTTCCTGTCTTCGAGCTCAGCCAGTCACAAAGGTCCATCGCCCTTTTCCAAGTGACGCTCACCACCGGATGTTCATCCGTTTGATCAAAGTCTCTGATAGGTTGCCTCCATTCGGGCAACCCATCAGCCCTGAGGTACAGCTTCCATTCCCCAACCGTCATCTCGGTACTGCACATGAGCACTTCAGTGCCCGGCACCGGAAGAAGCTTCGCCTCCAGCCGTTTCACGAGCTCAGGCAAAGCGCTTGGATCGCGCTTCCGGTCCTTCCAAAAATCCGCCAGTCCCTTGCCAAACTCCATCGCTTCAGACTGGCGGCCCTGAGCGATCAGAGCGTCGAAAAGGGCAATCTTCGCCTTGGCCTCTCCTTCGGCCTTGGCCTTCGCAATGAGGTCTTCCATCAGGCTTAGGTTTTCCTTCGCCCGTTCATGAGCCCCTTTTTGAAAGGCCGACCGGTACGACTCAGCCGCCTCCGGCCAACGGAACAACACTTCCAGAACGTTTCCCCGGAGCATTTGAAACTCGCCGTTGTCAGGCTCCAGCTTCACCGCAAACGTCGCAGCCTTTAGCGCCTCCTCGAACTGTCCCTCGCGAAGCGCATCCTGCGCGCGCACCGCAAAAGTGGGCGCAGTCTCACGCAAGCTCTGCAACGCTGCACTCGCCTCGCGTCCCTTCTGCACCACCCGCGCTGTAAACCCACTCACCACAAACACCAACACC
Source organism: Chthoniobacteraceae bacterium (assembly GCA_947449735.1). Taxonomy (GTDB): domain Bacteria; phylum Verrucomicrobiota; class Verrucomicrobiia; order Chthoniobacterales; family Chthoniobacteraceae; genus Chth-196. The sequence goes on from CANFTB010000010.1 coordinate 1,332, forward strand.
GCCGCCGATCCCGCCAGCACCGTGTTGCGCCCCACCCACAGTTTCACCCGCTTCCACGCGCCCGCATCCTCCGCGCTTGTCGCGAACCCGGTCTGGTACGCCTCGATGTCCGCCGCAAACGCCTCCACGCTCGCGTAGCGCTGGTTCCGGTCCGTGGACAGCGCCTTGAGTGTGACCGCCTGCAACGCTGCCGGCACTTCGACTCCCATCGCCGCTGGCGTCCCAACTGTCACCTCTGCCTTGCCTCCCCGCTTGGTCGCCATCGAACTGATCTCCCCTTTTTTCACCTTCGTGAGCACCTCGTTCAACGTCTTGCCGTCGATGGGAGGACGCCAAGTCAAGATCGCGTACAGAATCCCGCCCAGAGAATAGATGTCCGAACGGACGTCCAGTTCCGCCACCATGCCCTCTGCCTGTTCCGGCGACATGTACTGCGGTGTTCCCATGACCTCGCCCTCCATCGTCATGCCGTAGTCACCTGTGTCCTTCGCCGGCGACTTTCCTGTGGCACCGTCCTCCTTACCCCCCAGAACCTTGGCCAGGCCCCAGTCCATCACCAGCACTTCTCCGTACTCGCCCACCATGATGTTCTCCGGCTTGAGGTCCCGGTGTAGCACACCCTTGGCGTGCGCAAACGCCATCGCGTCGCATATCTTTTGGAAAACCCTGAGCAGTGTGGCGCGGGTATACTCCCTAGCCGACTCAGCATCGCCATCCCTTACGGCGTTGAGCAACGCCTGCAGCGTCCTTCCTTTCACCAGCTTCATCGAATAAAAGGGCCTCCCTTGGGAGTCCACTCCGATGGCGTAGATCGGCACGATGTTCGGGTGGGCCAGATGTGCCAGCACCTTGGCTTCCTTGGAAAAGCGCGGATCCTCGCCGCCTTCGCTGATGCTACTGACCTTGACCGCCACCTGCCTCTCCAGTTGCGGGTCTTCGCCAAAATAGATCTGCCCCATCCCGCCCCGGGCGATTTCCTTCACCAATGTGTATTTGCAATGGGTCGAAGCCTCGTCTCCGCCGCTCGAATGCGCTTGCGACACCGCAATCACCCTTGCTCCACGGGTCGGCGTCCGCTGGGGGATGGTGACGTCGACTGACAGTTCGGCGGCGACCGCCTTCACCTCCACCACCAGCGTCACCGAACCCACCTGCACGGACGCAGGATATTCCACCTCCACTCGCCCCTCGATCGGGTGCCCGTTCACCAGCGTCCCGCCCGCGAGATCCTCCACCTGCATCCGGCCGGCCGTTATCCAAACCCACGCATGCCGGGACGCGATCCCCTCGCCAGAGACAGTCAGCACATCGGGCGCCTTCTCTGTTCCAAGGACAAACTGCGCTTCCTGCGAGTCGGACTGGCTCAAGATTCCGCGGGGGCCGTGAAGAGTAAGCGACCATGACTTCATGCCACTATGATGTATCGGCGGCATCAGGTGATGCACAGGGAAAAGGTCGGGGCACGTCAGCCGCCCAGAACCGAATCCACCCCAAAAGTAACCGCCGGGGTTTCCCTCTAAGCCGCCGAGACACCCACAGGGCGAACCGTCCGCCATCCCCACCAGAGCGCAAACAATGCGGCGCTCCAAGTCACGCCAAGGATGCCCCACCACACACCGCTCAGCCCCATTCCGAGACCGAACGCGAGCGTGTAAAACACAAGAATTGGCGCCGCGATCTGGCGGTAGACGCCAATCCACAATCCGTATGCCGGGCGCTTCAGTCCCTGCATCATAAAGACGGTTACGAAAAGAATGGGATAGGCGGCAAGGGTTGCAGAAGCGAAGCCGAGGTAATGCACGCCGTGGGCGATGACAACGGGATCGGCCGTGAACAACCGCATTGCGGGCCCCCTGAGCAACCAAAGCAGCGCGCCGCCGCCGAACATCAGACCCGCACCGTACTTGATGTTTGTGAGCCAGGCCTCTCGGACACGGTCCGGCAAACCGGCGCCATGGTTCTGACCGACGATGCTCAGAACAGCGGTGTTGAGGCCGATCGCAGGCATGAGCACCACCTGCTCAATCCGAGTGGCAATCCCCGAGGCAGCGATCGCTTCCTTTCCAAAATGCTTCACAAACCAGGAGATCACGAAAATTCCCAGCGCAACGGTCATCATGTTAAGCGCCGCCGGCACGGATTGGGACAGAATGAGCCGGACAGTGGGCAAATGCGGACGAAACAGGGCGACAGGAAGATCGCGAAAAATTTCGGAAGACCGCACCTTGTGAGCGAGCCACAACACGCCAAAAAACTGGACGATCACCGTGGCCAAGGCGATCCCTGCGACGCCCATCGGACGCAGACCTAGCCATCCCCACATCAGGAAGGGATTGAGGAAGAGGTTGGCTAGGCAGCCGCCGATCAGAAAGTTTCGGTAAACTCGGGCCTCGCCCTGGGCGTTGAGCGCAGAGCTGAGGGTCATCGTCAGAAGAAAGAACACTCCCCCGGAAAGCAGAGTGTTAATGTAAGAGAGGGCAACCTGAAGGTATTCACCCTCGGCGCCGAGCTGTCGAAAAAGCGCGGGGGCCGCCAGCCGCCCGATTCCCGACACAGCAATCCCTGCAAAAAAAGTGAACGTCAGGGATTGTGCAAAAATCAGCCGGGCTTGAGACGGGTTCTTTGACCCGAGGGCATTTGCAACGAGGGCGGTGGCGCCCTGACTGAGGCCGCTTCCCACCGCAAGCAGCAGGAAAAACACTGGGAAGGACAGCGAAAGCGCCGCGAGGGCATCCGTGCTCAGGAGTCCCGCACAATAAGTGTCCACGAAGTTGAACATCGTATTGAAAAACATCCCGATGCTCGCCGGCAGTGCAATGCGCCAGGTGAGCCGGGGGATCGGATCGGAGGTTAGCGAGATGGTCCGGCTCATTCAGAAGACACTTTTGATCGGTTCAGGCGAGGCGCTCAAGAATGGCCTCAATCTGTTTCCGGTGGATGCTCATGTGGAGTCCTGCCAGCAGGTGCCAGCCTTCTGCGTCCAGAGGACCGAACCACGGATGGGCAAACTTCACTTTCGTTTCGAAATTCGGATTCTCCGCGATGACGACAAGGACATCCGAGCAGGATCGCCTGTATTCCTCCAAAACCTCCAGAGAGGCATCCGGCGACGGCTTTACAGACGCAATACTCGCTGCACCGGACGGCGTGATGTTCTTTGCGAGACAGTCGAGGACACCTCGGAAAGCCTCGTTTGTGATGCGGAGATGATCGAGTGTCATCCAGACAGACCAGTGGCGGGAGCTGTCTTCCAAGCCGCGCAACCGCGGGATCAGGACCCGTTGACCGGCAGACGCCGCATGGCATTTCGCAATGAGCGCCTCGATCAAGCCTTGTTCACGAAGGAACGTTACAGTCGCTGCGTCGCGATTGTAGGACCACCGCGAAAACGCAAAGAGTGTCCGGCCAATCCAGAGCTCTGGCGCCGGAAGGCCGGCTCCCGGAGGAGCAAGGACGGGAGGTTGGGAGGGAACGGTCCGCATACGGTCAAAAAGCATGCACACAAAGCTTGAGTCCCGCTACCTAGTGAGAAGCATGCCGACTGCGGATCTGCGAAAAGTTTGCCCCTGAGTCTAGTGTCGCTAAGACGCTCTCAGAATGGCTGCTTTCAGAGAGGGAACCGAGTCCGCCAAAATCGGAATTTCAGCCAGCAAGCCTGAGCGGCAGGCCTTTGCTCCGACAGGAGGCCTTAAACCGGTTCCCGCTCCTTCCCCATTATCAGACTCACATCCATCAAGCTTTACCACCGAAACTCACATAATCGTCAAGGTCGAGCAGATCTGCCCAGGATGAAATATCTCCTCGATTCAGGCCGATCTGCCGGTGCAACTCTTGAAAATACTCACGCTGCTCCACCGAAGCAGGCCCCCTGCCCTCATGATGAGCGGACCAGGCGATGATCTCCAACTCGGAGCGGGGGTGCGTCCAATTTGCCCTGATCCATTCCAGAATCTCCCCATCCCCTAATCCCGCCGCAAGCTGACTGCGCAGCGCAAGGGGATCCACTCCCACGAAATTGTGGAAGTGTGCGTCCAGAGGACAGTTGTAGTGATACTCACCGTTGAGACCGGCGAGCTCCGCCCGCCCCTTGTCGAGCATCCTCGGAAGAATCACGAATCCACCCAAACGGGCACGCATGCTGCGGGGCGGTGTTTTTGTTAAATCTTTCTCGTTCATGAATTTTTGAAATAAAATCTACATGTAATGCACGACCTCTGAATGCGGAAAGCGAACCTTCGGGAGCTGCGCATACTTGTCGTCCTCGGCCCGGTAACCGAATGCCAGACCGCATAGCGAGGTATAGCCCTGTTTCTCTAGGCCCAAAAGGGCGTCGTACTTTGCGCCTTCAATCCCCTCTAGGGGACAAGAGTCAATTCCCAAGAGTCCTGCCGCCGCCATAGCCTGACCGAGGGCGATGTAAACCTGCCTCGAGCACCAAGCGTCCACCCATCCCTGGTCGGTGGCAGCCTTGTGGAAGTTCAAAATAAATCCCCTGTAACCCTCCAGCGACTCTCGGGTGACGCCGCGCACTTCAACCATTCGGTTGATGAAATGGTCGACGTCCCCTACCGAAAGACCCTTCCTTTGCGCAAACACGACATAGTGGGAGCAGTCCACAGGCTGCGTCTGCCCCCAGGAGAGGGCAGGAAGCTGGGAGCGAATCTCCGGAGTCTCGACCACAATGAAACGCCAGGGCTGGAGCCCGAAGGAGGACGGCGCAAGCACCATGGCTTCCTCGAGGGCACGCCAGTCTTCGGCTGGAATCTTGCGAACAGGATCAAACTTCTTCGTCGCGTACCGCCAGTGAAGTGCCTCGGAAAGCGTCTGTGTGCCAATAGGATTCATGATATTTTTGTCTTTTCGGTCAAAACTCTGCCAACCCGGGCGGGACTCAGCTAAAGGCTAAACTGCCCGGTGGTAGCCAGGGAGATTCAATTCCAGCGAGGGGGTTTTTAGCTCCCCCTCAATTCCGCCGAGCCATTTCTTTTCAGGCGCCAGTCATTCCTGCAACCCTCAAAACCCCAAAATCGAGAACTAGTCATTTTCACCCTCAAAACCGGCGCCGAGGACAACCGCGCCAGGTCCTAGAGAAGAGGATCCAGGGGCGCCTGCAAGAGGGCGACCTCCTCCCTTTAGTTCTCGCCGTCGCTTGGTCACCGCCTCTCATCGACAAAGTTCGCGGCGGAGTGAACGTGCCCACACATCTTGCAGGCTCCGCCCCCTACGTCGAAATACCGCAACCTCGTTTCTGGCGACTCCACATAGCGCCAGGTCTGAAAATTGCAAAACGCTCGGATTTGGGGGCTTTTGCCCATCGGAATCACCCGAGTGCGGCTTCACGCCAAGGAAAACCTCAGCCCACTGAGGGTCTATGCCCGCATTCAGTTTGCAGCAGCCAAATTGTAACAACGCACCCCCTCGCGGGCCCGCACGAACAACCTTCCATTGGAGATGGTCGGCGAAGGAACCCACAGTGCCTTCATGTTGGCTTTTGCCAACTCAACGCGCTCCGACTCACCCGCCTTTAACATAAGCAAATTGTTGCCGTTGTTTCCCATGACATAGATCTTTCCATCCGCGAGGAGCGGCGAGGTGATCGACGAGCTGATTTTTTGACTCCAGGCTACGCGACCAGACGCCATCTCCACACACCGGTGGTCGCCGTCTTCAAACAAATAAACATATCCGGCGTGGATCACCGGACTCGACTGCGAGCGCCGCGCATCGGTGGGATGGTTCCACAACTTCTCAAGCCCCTTGCCGCTGATCCGATAGCCTGCGAACCCAATGCTTTCCTTGCTGGAGAGCACCGCCACGTAGTCGCCACTGACCGCTGGCGTCGAATCGCCGCCGCCGGGTGCACTCCACAAAACCTCCCCCGTCTTGAGGTCCACGCCGGAAACTTCGCCTCGACCGTTCGCCAGAATGATGGTTCTTCCGCCCTGGCTCCAGGACGCAGGCGAGGCGTTTGAGCCACCCACGGCAGGCTGCTCCCACAAGACACTCCCTGTTTCCGCGTCAAACCCCAGAAGCTTGCCCGCCTGCACCACCACGACTCCGTCCACCACGAGCGGCGAGGATCCCGGGCCCTTCGCGGGCAATGGCTGCGACCAGACCGTCTTGCCCGACACGGCGTCCACGGCAAAGATCCGCGTGCTGCCGATCGCAAACACACGTCCGCCGGACACGCAGGGCGTGCTGGAACAGTTCCGACCCTTGGGTTCGCCCGGCTCACGAGTGACCCACAAGGTCTTTCCCGTGCCAGCATCCAGACACACCACCGTATCCTCCGCAACGCGCCGGGTGGCGGGAATCGCCTCCAAGACAGTTTGTTTCACGTGATCGGCAAACCCCTGCTCCTGAACCCACGCTTCAAATTCCGCCTGTGAGGCAAACGGTTTCTCCGCCCTGCTTTTCAACTTTTCGTAGTCAGGAAGGGGGATTGCCAGCTTACCCTTCTTAAAACGAGCACTGACAAAGCCGGCGAAAAATTCGCGCTGCTTGCGGTCGAAGTTTTCGGCAATGAAGGTCTCAATGAATGCGTCCAGCTTGGCCCCACGCAACCCCGGAGCCAGATTCTCGCGCGTCTCCTCAATTTTGTCGACGAGCGCTTTTCCCAACGCAGAGGGGTTCTGATAGTTCAATCGCGTCCGCAGCAGCAGGTCGGTGATCGTCCGCGTTTCGCTCGGTTCGTCCCTGTGCCAAACGACGGACAAATAAGCCCTCCCGTCCGAAACAACCACACTTCCGTGCCCCCCGTCGTCGTCGCTCGGGATGGGGGCACTCTCCCAGAGCTTGGCAGGGCCATCAGCGCTCCAACTGGAAGCCAGAGCCGGGCCCTCGTCCAGAACCCCGTTTCTGGAGGGTCCACGCCACTGAGGCCAATCACCCGGTGCGGCAAACACATGGGATGCCAACGTAAGAGCTAAGAAGAAGGGGGAAGCGGGGCGCATACAGATAGTTTGATAAACTAACCACGGGCAACGCAATAGCCCCCAACGAAAAACAACACCCGCAAACGACCCTCTAAAGCTTTGTCGTAGACCCGCCAAGGAACGGGCTGTGCACTGAAACAAATGCGACTGGATCCGCCTTTAAAAGTGCTCGGGGGGGGACTTGAACCCCCACGCCTTGCGGCATGCGCCCCTCAAACGCACGTGTCTGCCATTTCACCACCCGAGCTTTCGTAAAGGGGGGGCAAGGATGGACTGCCGCCGCACCCTAGGCAAGCCGTTTCGCTTCAGAAAAACTAAATTAAGCGGAAAAACTCTCTCCGCAGGAGCAATGCGCCACCGCATTTGGATTCGTCACCTTGAAACCGCCCTTCTGGAGGTCATCGGAGAAGTCCAAAAGGGAACCGCTCACAAACAAGGCGCTCTTCATATCGACCACCACTCGGACTCCATTGCTATCAACCAAAATGTCCCGGGCCACCGGTCCGTCCACAAGATCCATCCGATACTGCAATCCAGAGCATCCCCCTCCGATCACCGCGACCCTCAGCGCCCCACCAGGGCGCCCCTGTCGATCCAGAAGAGTACGCACTTTGGTAGAGGCGGAATCCGTCACCTTGACCAACTTTTCGTTGCCAATCTTGTAGGGAAGCGGAGCGTCCATGGGCTTCACTACTCCAAACGCTTCGCCCCAGCAAACAACGACGCGATCTCTGCCTGCATTTCCAAGGCTTTGCCTCGTGGATCTTCGGCCTGACGAATCGGTCTTCCAACCACAACGTGGTCGGCTCCCGAGAGCAAAGCGTCAACCAACGTCATGGTACGCTTTTGATCGTCAGTCTGCCGGTTTTCAACCGGGCGAATCCCAGGCGTGATAATTAAAAGCTTCTCGCCCAACCCGGCCCGCAAACGTGCCGCCTCCAATCCGCTGGAAATCACACCGTCACAACCGATTTCGAGAGCCCTCTTCGCCCGGGAGTAAACCAGGTCCTCTACATTGCAATCAAATCCCAGGTCGTCCAAGTCCCCCCGATCCAGAGACGTGAGAACCGTCACAGCGAGGACCTTCATTGCGCCTTTGACGGAAACCGCGCCCTCTAAAATCGACTGACTTCCATGCACGGTGCAGCACTCAACCCCCCTGCTGGAGAGATTCGCCACCGCGTTTTTGACCGTTTCGGGGACGTCAAAAAACTTAAGATCCACAAAAACCTTTTTGTCCCTCGCCTTCAACTCTTCCACGAGCTCCCAGTATCCCTCAGCCATGAAAAGCTGAAACCCAACCTTATAAAAAGTCACGGCGTCCCCGAGCAAGTCGACCCATTTGAGAGCCTCATCTTTTGTGGGTAGGTCCAGGGCAAAAATTAATCGGTCCGAAGGAGCAATGTTTTTTTGCGATAGTAGACTGAAATCGGGCATCCCTGAACCTTTCCGATTCCGAGGGACCCTGCCAAGCAGGAAACCCTCCTGTGACGGCGAAAAGTCGGCCACCGGCGCGAAAACAAGCGCCAACACAAATCCTGACACACCCCTCTACTCCCAAACTCCAAGGCACGTTCAGAAAGGCCATTCAGAAAGGCCGTTCAAAATTACTGCCCACTGACTTCGCGCACGTAGATATTGACCTGCCCGTCAGGAGTCCTGCGAACCTCCCTGATTTCAAAGCCCCGGCCATCCGACCTAGCCACTGAAGAGCCCTGCCGGGGGGGGACAGCGCCCGCAGGGTATTCTACAATCACCCGAGCCTGGTTTTTTCCATCTCCTCCTGAGGCCTGTCGCAGCACTGCACGATTGTTTCCCGCGGCCGTGACAGTGAACTGCCCGTGGAGGTACATGGGCGCGCCATCATTGCGCCCCTGCAGCGAAGTGGCCTGGTCCGCGGTGACAGACTTCCCGGAAGGTTGAGTTCCCGCACCATAGGTCTTCCAGTTTCCAGTGGGCTGGGTGACGGACGGCGCCGGAGCCGCGGCGATAAAAGGTTTTAGAGGCAACCCACTAGGGGCGTTGTTTGGTGGCGGGGGGACCTTTGCCGCGGCCGCGGACAGGCGTGAGACTGCCGCGGGATCCGGCTTTCCGCCAGCGACCTCCGGCTTGGCGGATGGAGCCTCGGTTTTTGGGGGAGTTTTAGCAGCAGTCACCGGAGGAAAACCGACGCCTGGGGAAGCCCCGAGCGACCCATCCGGGCGGTTTTGCGCGGCAGCCTGGCCGGGATCCACAGGCTTGCCTTTCTTCAGCAAGGCAGCCGCTGAACTTGCCCCTTGGACCGCGGATTCCTTTTGCTGAGCCATAGCGCCTGAATCTCCCGGGACCGATGGATTTGGAGCCGCCTGCTTTTCCAAAGCAACTTGTCCAGCAGCGGTCTTCGATCCCTCTTTCGGCGGGGTGACGACCTCCACCTTGGGGATGGAGGCAAGAGTATCCGAGGTAGAAGTTTGAGATGCCTGCCTAGCCGCAGCCGCGTCCTGGCCCGCTGAGGGTGCTTCGCGCCCGCCGGAGGACGCCACGGCAGGAGCGGACGGCGAACCGGGCTCTTCAACCCGCACAATCTGATCGGGGGAGTCCGGATGGGAAGACGCCGCCATCTTTGCCACGGTGCGACGTTTTAGGTTCTCCCGGACAACGGAGCGCACCTCCTCACCCCGCACAAGGGGAAAGCCGGCCGCCACATTGAGCGACTGCGGAGGCTCCAGGGAAAAAGTCCCCACCCCGTTTTTCAGAGCATAGCTGCCGTACAAAAGAGGAACCACGGAGAGCTGCAAGCGACCGTCGAGCGCGTGGCAGACTTGGACCACTGCAGACAGGTCCATCGTGCGCTGCAATCTGATCTCCAAGCCGGGTTGCAATATGGAGAGCAGGTCAGGGATGTTCTCCTTGGCAGCGGGATAGACGATCTCAGCTAGCAGTTGTGGGAAATCGGAAGACTGCGTCAAGACCACAACGCCTGAGTTGAAAAGGTCATTCCGCTGAAGCTCGTAAGACCGAAGGATGAGATATTTCCCGGTCAGATAGGGGACCAGTTTCTTCGTTTCACTGTAATTCCGGAGGTAGTTCCGAAACAGGAGTTCGTTCTCCCTTGTCATCTGAAGGGAGGTGTATTTGCTGTAACGCTCGAAAACCCGCCGAGCCTCCAAAAACTCCCCTGGCGGGGCCTTCGTTAAAGCAAACCGTGTAGGAGAGCTGATCTTGCCGAGCTTCTGCAACAAGCGATAGGCCTTGGGGTGCTCGGGATGCCCGAAAATGTAGAAGCTGCCCAGCCAACATGCGAAAACCAGAGCAGAAAGCACCAGAAGAAACACGGTCCAGACGAAAAGATTGTCTTTCCGACCCGGCCGCGCTGGCTGCTCTTGAAGGAAGCTGTTGGGCATGAAGTTTTACTCGAACTACTTTTAAACTCGAAATACCTGCGGTCGGCGGATGCCTGAGTGCCCCCCCTACTGCATCGCCCCGGCTTCCTCCGGCACGGGTTCAAACGAAGTGCCGCAACCGCAACTCCTCGCAGCCCTTGGATTATTCAGACGAAACCCAGTGCCGACCAGGTCATCGCAGTAGTCCAGTTCAGAGCCCGAAATATACTGGGCGCTGGCCGGATCCAGCAACACTTTGGCCCCACCGGACTCGACCACCACGTCCTCAGGCCCCGCAGAGTCGAGCCGCATCACGTACTGCATTCCCGCGCAACCGCCCTTCTCCACTAATATCCTCAACCCCACCTCAGTACCGGCCGACTCCCCCCCCTCACGGACAGCACCGGAGCCGGGACCACACGCCTCATGACGGTCCCTAATCATGCACCGCAAATGATACGAGGCGGCGGGGGAAATCAATATCATTGGAGTACTCTACGCTCGCTTTAAGACTTAGTCAAATGACTGTCATTACACACACACGTCCAGTTTTGATATGTCATTCGCCTTTCCTTTTACATTTCAGTCTCAGCTTTCGGCACAATTTTGAATGTTAAGAACGCCGCTCGGCCGATAGCCTCATTTCGGGCGGTTGCTGCTTTTCGGCGCCATGCGATTCACCTTAAGTAGACAAGCATGCTCAACTCACTCTGGCTCGGTCTTATCCTAGTTTCCGTTTTGCTGGGCGCCTTTAATGGGCGGATCGAGGCCGTGACAAACGGCGCTTTCTCGGCAGCCCGGGATGCCATTATGGTGGTCGCCCTGCCCCTTGCAGGACTAATGGGCCTTTGGCTGGGCTTTCTGCGGCTCGCAGAACTGTCCGGGCTCGTAGAGGCGCTAGCGCGACTGCTGCATCCCATTTTACGCGCACTGTTCCCCGAGGTGCCCGCAGGCCATCCTGCTATGGGGGCAATGGTCTTAAACATGGCAGCCAACATGCTAGGGCTGGGCAATGCCGCCACGCCGATGGGACTGCGTGCCATGCGCTGTCTGGAAACCCTGAATCCACACCCGGGCACGGCCACAAATGCAATGTGCACGTTCTTAGCCATCAACACGAGCTCCATCCAGTTGGTGCCCGCTACCGCGATCGCAATCCTGGCTGCACAAGGATCCACGCAGCCCACTGCAGTGCTGGGAACCGCGTTGCTTGCAAGTTTGAGCGCGGCCGTGATCGGAATCACCTCCGTCAAATTACTCCAACGTCTTCCAGTGTTTCGAGTCCGGCCTGCGCTGACCTTAGATCCCAGAGACCCAGCCAAGGCCCCTCCCGCGGAAACTTCAGAAACCTCCACAGACGAAACAGCTGGCCGGCCGGAGGTGAAACCATTGGGATGGAGGGACAAACTGTGGCTCTCGAGCTTCGCAACGGCATTTATTTTCCTGGGACTCATCCTGCTTCTCCCGGGGTGGTTTGAGCCACTTTTTGCGAGCGCTCGAACCCTGCATGAATCGCTTTCTATGCTTGCGGCTCCGCAGCTGCCCGAAGCACTCAGGCAGCAGGCGGGATTCCCCCGCTTCCTGAGTGTTGTTTCACTGCTGGCAGTGCCTTTCATCATGGGCTTTTTCGCTCTCTACGCTGCGTTGCGGGGAATTAAGGTTTACGAGGAATTCGTCGCTGGAGCGAAGGAAGGCTGGCAGGTCGCCATGAGGATCTTCCCCTATTTAACAGCGATCCTGGTCGGAGTCAGAATGTTCCGAGAGGCTGGCGCAATCGAGATCATCGCCAAGCTGCTTTCGCCCGTGCTCTCGCCCCTGGGCGTCTCCCCCGACCTGCTGCCGTTGATTCTTGTACGCCCTCTGAGCGGGGGGGCAACCACTGGCCTATTCACAGAATTGGTGACAAAATTTGGAGCCGATTCGCTGATCGCCCGGACAGCCGCGACCATCTACGGCAGTACCGAAACGACCTTCTATGTGCTCGCCGTCTACTTCGGAGCCGTGGGAATTCGCAGGGGGCGACACGCGCTTGCCGCCGGATTGATCGCAGATGCCACTGGAGCGCTGGCCTCTATTCTGATCTGTCGATGGATGTTCAGCTGAAGGCCCGCCCGTTTGAAGACGGAGGACTGGCGGATTGAGATTGCTGCTCCGCCCGCAAACTCGAGGCACTGGGTGCTTCATGATATTTCCGGCCACTAAAGCGAATCTGTTTTAAAAACTGCCAGTAGTGCACCCTGGATTCGGCCTGCAGTCGCCTTTCCACCAAACCCGGAGGAACAGTCCTCTGCAACCGGCTCCGACCCTTCCAGTAGATAAACCGGAGTTTGGCATCAAGAATCATACTGTTGCAGCTCCGAGAGTCGACTCCATGCCAATGGTGGGCGATGTAAGCTTCACTCCGCCCCATGGCGTAAGCGATCGAAGAAAGACCGGCAGGACACAGTCGCCCCGTGTCAAACGCATGATCCACAACAACGTCAAACGCAGACGCAATTCGGTATCCAGCGCGCTCGATCTGGAGGGAAAAAAGCGTTTCCTCCCCCATTCCCAAGGCTCCAGGTCCTAGGACGGGATCAAAGCCTCGCGCCCCATCCAGTACGCGCCGATGGAATGCCATGTTTGCGCCAATCAACCTCCCCGGCCTCTCGACGTTCAACGCCTCGGATGACGCGAACCAGGCTCGCAAGCATGTTCCCATCCAGGGCCTGGAACGCCCCGGAGCCAGTCGCACTCCCCCGGCCACGGCATCGCAGACTCCACTCTTAATGGGAGCCACCATTCGAGAAATCCAGTCCACAGGCACCCGGACGTCATCATCTGTCCAAAGCAAAACCTCGCCCTTCCCAGTCCTGATGGCTCGGTTGCGCGCATGGGACACTCCGGGCGACGGCTCCACTTCAAACTTCGCAGCCCCCCAACTGAAATGCATGCTTTCAACCACCTCCTTGGTGCCGTCGGAACTGCCATTGTCGACCACCACCAACTCAACGCGCACCCCATCGGGCACTAGAAGTCGCCGCAAAGACGACAAAGTGTCGCGGAGTGAACCAGCCCTGTTGCGGGTGCAAATCAAAATTGAAACGTCCACAATCTCCTCTCCTTCCTATTGCAGCGCACGAGGCGCCTGCAGACTGATTTATTATATCCCCTCCGCCCTCGGATAGCCGCGGAGATACCGTACCACATGCGCAGTGATCTCCAGCAGGGCGACTGTCTTTCTTACAGGAGTCGCTTCGGTTGTTCCGCTCCCAAGCCTCACCGAAGCCCACTTTTCCCTGATCTTGAAAAGCTGCCAGGCCTTCCACCCCTGCCGAAGTTGTTGCCTCTGTTCCGGGCTATTGTGCTTTGAAAAATACGTTTTCGCATGCAAACGCCGAACAACCCTCCGGTTCTCTCCAGCATGACGTGACAAGTTCGCGTCATGCCTGCGGTAGCGAAGGATCACCTCATCAATGAACTTTATCGAACCTAACCGGCTCAGGCGGAGACACATATCCCAATCCTCGCAGAGCCCTAGCCCCGGGTCATACAATCCCGCACTTTCATAAGCTTCCCTCCGCGCCAAAAGTAACCCAGGAGGATGCAGGGGGCCTGTCCATGCCAAGGTGTGAAACACTGTTGGCTCGCTGAGAGGCCACTCCACGATTTTTCCGTCCCTTAAACCCAGCCGCCTTCGCCCAAAGGACGAAAAATCGCCCGGCGCGAGAGGCCTCCCCTGGTCGTCAATCAGTTCCGCAAGCCCATGTGCCCCAACCGCATCTGGATTCACATCTAATGCACCCACCAGGGCAGCAAGCGCTCCAACCTCCCACAGGTCGTCGGAGTCCATGAAGCTGACGAACCGGGTGCTAGGAAGACTCTCGAGAAACCCCCGGTTGCGAGCACGCGACGGCCCTCCACAACTCTGTCGCACAAGTCTAAAGCGGGAATCCATCGACGCACACTCCCTTGCAATCGCCGCGGTCGCATCTGAGGAACCGTCGTCAACAACGATGCATTCCCAAGCGTCAAACGTTTGAGATCGGATGCTATCCAGCGTCTTCTTTAAAAACCGCTCCGCGTTGTGGGCAGGAACGACGATGCTAACCTCTGGAGATGTGTGCATGCGACGGTGTGGGTTCGAAGACGGAAAACAGGGCTTCCTGCAGATTTCGAAGTGCGAACGCGTAGTCTCCCTCTCTCGGTTCGACCGCTGCCCGGGGAATCGGTTCACCAGCAGAAACGCCCTTGGTCAGGATGCCACCCTCCGCAAGGCCCGCGGGAACAAATTCCCTGGCCCGCTCAAGGGTGTCAATTTGACCGTAGAAGCTCCGGCCCCCGATTCCTTCAAGAACCTCACCCGGCTGCAAATCCCGCTTTGCAATCGCTATCACATCAGCCACTGGAGCCCCCCTGGGACTAATGGTCGGTTCCCGTTCGATGACCGTTTCCGCTATCGATAGCGGCGTCTCGAGGTGACAAAGGTGATACGGCCGCAGGAACAAATAGTCCGGCCCGGGCCCCATCTTCAGATAGTCAAAATAGTGCCCCACACGCTCCCAGTCATGGCACCGACCAATCACAAAGACACCGCCGCCGAAATCCCCGCCCAGAGAAAAATCAACGACCCCGGTCCTTCCCAGTACCCGACCAAAGTCTCTGAGGGCGGTTTTCTGCTCGGTCCTCACACCGTGCATTCCCCTAACTTCTGGAACTAACCCGGTGGCATTTGCGACGACAGCGTTCTCCAAGTTCATCTTGGTCCCGTCCGTGAAAGCGCATACCATCTCCGCGCTGGTTTTCATCCGCCTCGCCCATTCCTGCGACGATTCGGGCGTGGCCCGCACGTCAAGGAATCCCTTGCAGTTCACGGCGGCGACAATCTCAAAACCGTGCAATTCCACCCACTCCAAAATACGCATCAGAACCCCTGGCTGGTCACCATCCGCGTAGCCGTACACTACCCCCTGCTGCCTGGCCCTCTCGGCCAGATAACATCCGATCGTTGCGTCGAGCTCCGCATTCATGACGACCACATGTTTGCCAGCCTGAATCGCCGCAAGCACAGACCGGGCAGCCGGTCCCACAGTACCGGTGGATTCTACCAGAACCTCGATCTGATCCAAGGCAACGGCGGCCCCGACATCCCGGGTGACGCATGCGAGGCCCTGCTCCAGTGCAATATTTAGAAGCCTCGGATCATCACTCACAACCACCTCGTCCCACGGAACTCCCATCGCCACCCAGGCTTCCACGGCCCGCTCGGCGGTTCGGTTCACCAAAATGCCCGGCTCCATTCCCGGCATGGCTTTTAATTGGAGTGCAATACCACGCCCCATGGAGCCAATGCCGCTCACGGCAACCTTGATGACGCGCCCGTACTGCTGTCTGCGCCGAAGTTCACGATAAAGATACATGGTCCAATCTCCCTTCAACTCTAAGCTTCTCTGTCCCCTTCAAACCGACGCCACTCCCCCGGCTGTGACTTTCCGCGATGTCTCGAATTCCTCTCCCAAACCGCATCGCCTCAAAGCACTCCCGAGCATCCCGCGCAGCGTTCACTCGCAACATGTCATACTCTTTTGGCGAATCCAAAATACGCTCCAGCACTCCCCTCAAAACCTTCGCGTCGGCCACTGGGACTCCGATGCAGTTGACGCCGCTTTTCACGTAGCCGCGCATGCTACGGCTTTCGGAAACCACAATGATCTTCCCGAGCGCCATGTTCTCCAAAAAAACCGTGTGCCCCGACCCGTGGGGCGTGTCTGCCAGAGGGATCACGACCACACCAGCGCGCCGGTACCAGCTCATAAGCTCCAAGGCCGGCACGTTCTGATAGATTTCAACACCCTGCCCGAATGACCTATGGGCGCGGATCTTGTCCGCATTAAAAGAATCCGTGATTACCACAAGCCGCTCTCCTAAAGGAAGTGCCTCCAGAAGAGTTTCAAAGTCCTTTCCGTCATTGGTTCCTACCGCCAGAATGAAACGTTCCTCCTGACACAGATTCGCTTTTTGAAAATAGCCACAGTCTACCAGCATCGGGAGAAAAGCCAGTCGGGCGGGCTCGACTCCAAAATGGGTCTCAATGGATGGAGACTGAGACTCAACAAGGGAAACAATGCGGTCCACCCCCTTGAGCAACACCCGCCAGACCGCATTTCGCAAACCGATATGATTTTTCGGATGCAATAGCGCCAGATTCAAAATGATAATTTTCGGGGACGCCACTCGCAGACGGCGTGCGAGGAGAAAGAAAAGCGCTGACACTTCGTGAACCGCGACGATGCAATCGTCTTCCGACGCGTTTCTCAAAATCCAGAACGTCTGCCACAGCCTCCAAACTTGAAGCCCGTAGGGAGTGAATGCTTTTGGAAGGCGGCTGCTCAGCTCAACCTCAAACCCCAGACTACCGAGTTCAACCATTCCCCACAGTCTATGAGAGGGAACCAAGCCGTCGCGCACCAAGGGCACTTCGTGATGAACCGGGGACGGAAATGCGTACCAGAATTTCATCTTTCCGTTTTCCAATCGAACCCTCTCCGACTTTTCATTCCCCAGATATTCTCGCCGCACTCTAGTTCCTGAATCGGATGAAAGCAGAGAAGTGGTGGGGACAGTTGAAGGGACAGCGCAACTTCCTAAATGCCCTTAGCTATTCGCGCAATCAGAGGTCGCCTCCTGATAGATGCGCCTGTAACTCGCAGTAATCGATTCCCATTGAAATTGTTCCACCCATTTCAATGGCCCGGCCAGCGGAGCATCGTTCCGTGTCTCAAGCGACGCAAGCCATTCAAGCCCGCGGGCCAGCGCTGGCACATCACCAGGCACCACGTGACGGCACCATGGAGAGACAGGAGCAATTTCTTGCAATCCATCCACTGCGCTCACAAGCAACGGCTTGCCCGCCGCCATTCCCTCCAGCGCGACAATTCCCATCGGCTCCCGCAAAGATGGGACGACCAAGCCGGAGGCGCGCCCGAGCAACTGTGATACGCGGGCGCGGTCAGCCCGGCCCGCGAAACACACCCGGCCCTGAAGACCAAGGCCCGCGCACACGCCCTTCAGGTGCTGAAGCTCTGGACCGTCACCAGCCAGAACCAAACTGAAATCGGTCTTCGCGCGCCCAAAAGCATGGAGCAACTCGGAAAAGCCTTTTTGAGGGACCATTCTTCCCATCGCAAGAAAGTACGGTGCAGCACTCCCTTGCTTGGCTTCTAACAGCAGCTCGGTCGTACTCACTCCATTGTAAACAACGCTGGCCCTGTTACCAAAAGAGATTCCGTGATAATTACTTAAATCGTTTAGTGTCGCCTTCGAGCAGGCGGTAACCCTGTCTGCGGCGAGCAGCACTCCCTTTAGAATCCGATTGTAAAGCGGAGAGCGCCCATACAGGTCCTGGGCGTCCATAGTTCGCTCCCCCTGGACACTCACAACAAGGGGTATCCGCAACAAACGCGCAATTTGCCAGGCGTACCAGGCGTTGGAGCTGACACATTGGACGTGAATGACATCAGCTCCGAAAGCCTCCACGGTTCGAAGCACCGACCTCAGGATGTTTTTAACAGTGAGCCGAAAGCTCAGCCTCGATTTTAAACCGCCCTCCGGAAGCCGAAAGGGAAACCGGTGCACTTCGACCCCCTTCCACCGCTCAAAGCTCGGCAGATTTCTAGGCCACCGGTTCGTGCAGATCATTGCCGCAGCGTCTGCTTTTCGAAGATGATCGGCCAGTTGTCCGGTGAGTTCCTCAACGCCGCCCAGACTGGGATGAAAGGCGCTTGGAAAAATGGCAACACGGTTCATTTTGCAACCACCTTCCGATTGATAAATGGCTCTGCTGAGGAGCGCCCCTGGTACAATGCCTCATAGGCGGAGCACACCGCATCCCAGCCATACTGCTGGGCCTCGCCGAGCCCAACCGCCTCCAGATGCCGTCGAAGAGATCTGTCCCGGAGAACCTGAACCAATGCGCTTCCCAAGCGGGATTCCGGCGCCACTAATCCGCAGGTTCCATTTTTAAGCACCTCCAGCGCTCCCAGATTGGGAGTGGCAACCACCGCCGTTCCGGAAGCCATTGCCTCCACGTACGGGATGCCGAAGCCCTCGTAACTACTCGGCAAACAAAAGACCCAAGCCCTGCGGTACAGTTCACAGAGCACATCAAAAGGGACCCGGCCAAACCACTGAACGCCAGGTCCAGTGGCAGGTTCCTCGCAAACTGCCCATAGTCTGGCTGTCGGCACCTTGGCCCTGACCTCGTTACAGAACACATCCAGAAGGAGTTTTCCCCGTTTGCGTCCACGCAGAGTCCCCACAAAGAGAACGACAGGCTCCTTCTCTTTTTCTTCGGAAGGACGGAAACTATCCAAATCGACGCCATTAGGAATCACATGACGCACCGAGGGGAGGTAGCGGCGGGTATTATTTGAAACGGCCACGCTTTCATCACAGAGCTTGGTGGAAGTCCACTCACATGCGGCGAGGCCAAGCATCCTAGCCCGCTCGCGAAACCCGCGTTGATGCAAAAACTCTAAAAAACAAGAGCCGTGGTAAGTGTGAATGTGCCTGGGCAATCTTTTGCCCCACAAAAACCAGTCATCGCCATGTGCATGCAGAACCTCGAAACCGGAAAAATCAACACTTCTCAAATCCCAGGGAAATGAGAATGTGCGGAACCGTGCGCGCGGAGGTATCAGGGTAAGATTATACAGCGCCCCCTCGCCCGAGGAATGCTGCGAGAAGACTGTCACAGAATGCCCCCGGCGAACCATTTCATTCGCCATGTGATGCACCTGATAGCCGACCCCTATCTTGCTTCCTCCGGGGAGGTAGAGGGAGGTCATCGCAATTTTCATGAGACCTCCTGGTAAGATTTTTGAGCAGGCAAGACTCTGGCTTGGGGCGTCTTGAGCGGCCATCTTGACCTTAAGAATGGCTTTTCAAACACACGGTAAAAGGCGCTTGAAATGATCAGTGTGATTATCGTTCCAACCGTATATCCAAGGGCCAGTTGAGGCAGTCCAGAAACGCCCCATTTCTTACGGAACAACTCCATCAGGTACCAAGCGGTGGGCTGGTGAATCAGAAAAAAGCTGTAGGAAATTCGTCCCAAACTAGGCAACGGACCCCTGGTGAAAGGAATCTTCAACCAAGAGGGCGCAGAGCACACCGCGCATAAGAGGAGTCCATAACCGCATGCCAACTGAAGGTCACGCCAAGGCAGAACACTTGAAAAGGCAAACCTGTCCGCAAGTGCGCCGACCAAGAGGATCCCGCTTGAAAGCGCCATCCCCCCCCACAAAACGCGCCCTACCGGCTTCTTTTTCCGAAGCGCTCCACTCACCCACAGGGCGGCGGCCATTCCAGCGGCAAACTGCATCCAGCGTCCTAAAAAAGTTATGGAAACCAAAAAGCCATTCAAAGGATCGGAGTCCTTCATGTAAATTGCAGCGCCGACGCGAAAAAGCAGCGACAGCAATCCTGCTCCCAGAATCGCCTTCACATGGAAGCGCCTCCAGGCGAGCACAAGGAGCGGAAAAACAGCATAGAACTGAGCCTCCAGCCCCATGGACCAAAAGGCGCCGGTGATCCCGTCCCAGGTCTCTCGAAACAGCGTGTGTGTCAGTGTAAGGTGTGTCAGCACCTGCCATAGTGAGGGGATCGGCTGCAAGTTTGCCTGCCAGCCGATCTGACGGGCAAAAAACACGAGCCCCACAGGAAGCAGAACCGCATAAGCAATGGCCGCGTAATAAGCCGGCAAGATCCTCCCCACACGTCTGGCGGCATATTCACGCCAGTCCCAAGGCTTCTCCCCGTTTGAGGCCAGCGGCCAGAACAGGCAAAACCCGCTTAAGACCATAAATAGATCCACCCCAGAAGGACCATCATGAACTGGGATCAGTGCATTAAACTGAGCACCAAAACATGACACAACCCACTCGGGTGACCCAGCAAACTGCCAGACGTGATAGGCGTAAACCCAGAGAGCAGCGGCCCCCCGGATACTGTCCAACTCCACAAGGCGCCGCAGGTCATCGGCGCGATCAGTTACAGGACGAACCTTCAAATGCACCATATATAGTTGCGATTAGCGCTTGCGAGTCTCCCGAATGGCGCCCACCAGCACCTCGGCTGTATCAATCCATCTTGCTCGGCGGGCCCGGCGAACTGACTTCTGTTTTAGATCTCGAAGCTTGTCCGGATGGCTAGCGAGATCTTCCAAAACATCTGCAACTTCATTTGGTCTGTCAGGATTCGCAAGCACTCCAGCCTCCCCGCATGACTCACTCAGACCGCCATGCGGGGAGGCCAGTACCGCCACCCCAGAGGACATCGCCTCCAACACCACCAACCCAAATGGTTCCTGCGAACGGGACAAAACCAAAGCTATGTCGTGGCGTCTCACCACCTCAGGCAGCCAGCGCCGAGGGACGTGACCGAGCCACTCTACATTTAATCTTTCCATGCTTTTGCTCAGGTTGAGAACAAACCGCTCTTCAGTGAGATTTTTGCGTTTGTAAAACCATCCCCCGCCAGCAACCGTCAGCGTTGCGGAGAGGTTTCGTTCCTTTAAAATTCGAAAAGCATCGATTGCAACATCCACTCCTTTATTCGGATCCAAGCGTCCTACGTAGAGGAGCCGGAGGGGATTTTTCTGCTTCTCCTCCTCGGGGAAAAACAGCGCCGGATCTACTCCGGCGTGGGCAGTGTGGACGGAGGATGGATCCACTTTGGATGAGGAGAGGAACCACCTGCGGATATAGTGGCTGCAGGCCAGAAATACATCGGTCCCACGAAGACCGGCTTCGGCTCTGCGGGTGAACCGACATTCGTTATGAAGCCAGGATACGACGACCGCCTGAGAACACGCTCGTTTGACCAATGGTGCGCTCTCTATATCATTCGCCAACACCACGGCGTCCGGTCGTAAACTGGCTAAAATGGCCCGAACGGACGACCAGTATTGGCCATAGTCCGCTGAGTCCCAGCTCATGACACGGGCCTGAAGGTGTTTAACCACACGCTTGAATGCGCCGTCCTGAGATTGAGGAATCCCGTGGACTCTTCCAACGGGGTACATGGGCTGTCCGTCGGAGGGGGCAATAATTTCAACGTAATGCCCCTGCTCCAGAAGCTCCTTGGCCACACTCATCGTGACGGTCGCAATCGCACCGCCGCTGACCGGTGAGTAAAACTCGATCGGCAGCATCACAAAGCAAACGCGCATGTTTTCTATAAGGTCACAATCCCCTCAAACTCCTGGAAAACTGTGCTCCAGGGCCTTTGCTCCGCCCTCTCCCTTGCTCGTCTTCCGTAGGTTTTTCTGAGGTCTTCATTTTCAAGAAGCACGCGCAAACGAGCCTCCAAGCCCCCAAGATCCTCGCGCTCGAACAAAAAGCCCGCGCTACCGACAATTTCCGGCACTCCCCCGCAGGCGGCAGCCACCGTAGCCTGCCCGGTCGCCATGCCCTCCAAGACTGTCAACGGACAAGGATCCTCCCAACGTGAAGGCACCACATGGATGTCCGTATTCGCGATCCATCGAGGAACCGCAAGACGACTAATAAACCCCGGGCGCCGGACATTGACTCCCCGTTCGATGAGCTTTGAGGACATTCTCTCCAACTGCTCCTGATAAGGGTCACTCTGATGTGAACCGTAGAATCGGGAGCCAAGCAGCTGGACGTCAAAACCATTGAAATACTCTGAAATTCTAAGAGCCGCTCGAAGCAGGAGATCCGGGGCCTTTTGGCGATCCGTGCGTCCGACAAATCCGATCAGCGGCCTTCCTCCATTTTCCTTGGGCTTAGGCGCAAAGCGACGGATATCCACACCGTTCCGCATAATATAAACGGGAACGCCAAAATAGCTCTCGTTCCAGCGCGCACAATAGCCGCTGACGGCCATGCACACATCCACACTTTCACAAAACCTCTCGCGCCACGGTGTCAAACAGGGGTTGCAGTTGTGGAACAAATGAAGGAAGCGCCCCTGCGGCAGCTTTCGCTTCAGGTATCCGAGCATTTCGGGATCGTTGTGGAAAACGAAGGTCGCCCTCTCCCAACCATTAGTCCGAATCACTCCAAGAATGCGCTCAGCCCAAGCCTCCTGCCTGACATGTCCCCAGCCCTTACGCTTGGATCGCCATCTGCACAGGCGTCCTGCACCCCGTATTTTGGGGGGATGCGGATATGGAACTTCAACGGTTCGCACCCACGGATACGAATCGGCAGTGCTATCCCGCGTCAGTACCCAAGGCTCAATCCCGAAGCATTGTGCAGCCCTGCACATCTCCCAAATCCATGTGGCGATGGCGCCGCTGTGAGTGGGAGTGAATGTGTCTCCTGTGGAGTTTATGAAAATGAGTTCCTGCTGCATGGAATCTGCCCAATGGGACACCTCCCCGAAAAAGAGAGAGTCGTAGCCTCGCATCGCTGCGCTGCTGTCTGCCGACTAAGAAATGACCTCAGCGAAATTTCGCCAGCACCTGGACCAAGTAAATGTCTCGGCTCTAAGCCTAGCCCTAGCCCCCCAGTGGCGGCGCTCTTTGGGGTCCTGCACAAGGGCTCTTAACCTTGCTGCAAGACCCTGGACAGAGTCTTTTTGAAAAAGAAATCCGGCAGACCCGAGAATTTCCGGTGTCCCGCCGGTTTGCGATGCGACCACAGGAAGTCCGGCGGCCATTCCTTCCAGCAGACTCAGCGCACAAGGCTCCTCCCATCGAGACGGAAGCACATGAACGTCGGCCTCCAGTAAACGTGCTGGAACTTCGGCCCGAGAGACGTGGCCGGTGGTTCTAACGCGTGCACCCGCCCGGGTGAGCTCATCGCCCAGTCTACTGAGTTCCCTTTGGTAAGCATCCGCCTCCCATCTGCCCCAATGATTTGAACCAACCAGTTGGACGCAAATCCGCAATCCCTCACCGGCAAGTAAAAGGCAGGCCTTGAGCAATAGATCGGGCGCTTTCTCAATACCGGTCCGGCCAAGAAAACTGACGACCGTTTCCTCGGCTTCCCTTTGAGGACCGGGACGAAAGCGAACCAAATCTACTCCATTGTAGATGACCTTCACGGGTACGTTCCCATAAAACCGATGGGTTTCCTCGGCCACGTACCTGCTGACGGCAGTGACTTCGTCCACGCACTCCTTAAACTGCCTTCGGAAGCCGGGTTTTGCCTGCACCGGGTTATGAAAATGGTGGATCACCTTCGAGTGAGGAAACTCGTTCTTCACAAACACGGCCATCTCGGGATCGTTGTGCAAAACGAAGACACTCCGTGCGAGGCCTCTGTGCCTTACCGCACGAGCCACGTTACGGGCATGACGCCGGTGCTCCGCTTCGCGCCACCCGCTCAAGCGACGAATCAATCGCCGCCGCAGCCCTCTCCACCCATCCAAATTACGGATTTGCGGCTGGAGCAGGATCGTTTCCACCCCATCGAAAGATGGAACCGAGGCCTGTTGCGACATCACCAAAGGCGATTGCCCGTCCGCACCTGCAGCCTTGCAGACCTCCCAGATGTGCGTTGCGATCGCACCGGACGCAGTGGGTGTGAAGGTCTCGTCACTGTTGTTGATCTGCACAATTTTCATCAGGCCTCCGTTCCCGCCTCTCCTAGCTCGCTCTCTGTGACAGGCCCCGCCGAGAATCCACCAAGCGTTTTGCTCGGACCTTTCTTCGTCTTTCGTGGTCCGTAATTCCCCCGGAAATGATCCCACAAACCCTCAACCACAGTGCCCAGAACTTCAATCCGTTCACGGCCCTCGCTCCGCAGGGCAGAGCGCAGGTGCCTGCTCGTGATGCGAAGCAAGGCCGCCAAATAACCCCGACCGGCATGTTTTGAAGCCAGAAGCAGGCTGTTTCTAACAGCATAGTAGCTCCGAATTCCTAGGAGCTTTGCGCCTGATCGCCCTCCTTTGTGCAGGATGCGAGAGGAGGGCACGACCTCGACGCCCCACGATCTTGCACGCATTTCCAAGCACCAGTCCACGTCTTCCCAGGTCAGATAGAAGCGGTCATCCAGTCCACCGACCTCTTCCACCGCATCCATGCGGGCAAGCATCGCGCAACCGCTTACCCAGGGAGACGGGTAAGGCGCGGCGTCCCGTCGGGGATGAAGGAAGTTGTTATGAACGGCCTCCCCTCTTGTTAGGGATAGAAACGCCCCAGCAAACCAGACCTCGGAGGGAGAATCATAGTAGTGTATCACGGGGGCAAATATCGCGCCCCGCGGGCTCATTTCGGCAGCATCCACCAAAGCCCCAATCGCACCCGGCTCAAGGGTGGTGTCATTGTTTAAAAGAAAGCTGTATTTCACGCCAGAGCTCAGGGCCTCCGCGAGACCCACGTTATTTCCACCGGTAAAGCCCAGGTTCTTTCCCGTCCGTATGAGGCTCACTTCAAAACCCTCCCCTCTGATGCGCTCTGCTGATCCATCCTCAGAACCGTTGTCCACAATAATAATCTGCTTATTTGGATACCCTTCGGCCACAAGTGATCGCAGGCATTCGAGCGTGTCCTCCACGCCGTTCCAAATTACAATGATAACGGCAACCCCAGGTTTCATCTGTTCAGTGCTCAACGGTCAATGAATCGCTGCCTGCGGCAGCATTGCGGGTGGCGGTCCTTGGGGCATTTTTTAAACTTTTAGGATGCCCCTGATCTGGCAGAGGAATCAGGCAAACCCTCAGGGCCGGCCACACTCCCCCGAAAAAAGGATGAAGATTGCGCATCCACCGCCAGGTCCACTTTGCTGGAAGCCAGCGCGTGGCGTAGTAAAGCCAAGCCCTCCAGCTTGAGTGCGACCAGGAGGCCAGCTTTCGGCGTAAATCCGAAGGTGAGCGAGCCCAAGAATTGTGAACGATCGCGTCCGGAGCCGCCAAAAGGCTTTCCCTCACCTCAATTGCTGATGGCTTGTTTCGAAGCTGGATGCTCTCGTGATCTCCATGCACTAGAGCCCTAAGAAACGGGCGCTCCGAGCGCCTGGAGTGTACGAGAGGCGTCCCAGCGCGCACTGCGACGGGCGCGATGTACTCAAAGTGATCTTTTTTTTGTGAGGAACAAACCTCCAAGGCACCGTTCCGTATCCTGCGATAAAGCACCCTCATGGGCCATTCGAGGCCGCTAAGTCCAAGGTCATCAGCCCTCTCAATTGCTGCATAAAAAGTCTCGGGATTTGGCAGCCACTCGTCCGTGTCCAGTTGAAGCACCCAGTCCGCACCCTTGCCCGCCGAGGCCAAAGCTGCATTCCGCTGAAGCGTATCATTTAACATCGGATCGGCTTTGGGGCTCGAATAACAGCCGCCCTCAAAGCGCATTTTGCCCTTGTGGTCGAGTGCCCGCAGCCGAGACAGGCACTCCTCTACGGGGATGGGGGCACCAGTCCAACCCTTCCCAGAGGAATCGTATGAGACGACGATCTCCTCCACACGATCATAATAGACACCGACACTCAATTCAAGCCAGGTCGGGTCAGCGGCAAGGACGTAAGCATTGAGACGTATCATGCGGAAATGTTTTGCTCCTTGGGGCTGCCATCCGAAACCGCTGAGGCAGCTGGAACACTCGGGGTGAAAAACCTGTGAACCCTCCTTCGAAGTCTCATCCAGAGGGGAGGAGACGGATATCCCGTGCCCTCTACGCCTCGGTGGATGTAGGATGCACGAGGATCAGTGAGCCGCATCAAGCCCTTGTGCCGCATGTACGCATCCACACGCTTTTCGAAAATATCGCCAAGGTCCGACATCGGATACCGATCACCCGCCGGGTGCTTGTAACGATAGATCGGTTTCGCCAACCGCTCCGCATCCACCAAGAAGCACTGGTCTGAAAAACCCCGGCCCACAAAATGATAACCTTCCCGCCGCAGCGACTCTCTTTCGACTCCAGATGGATCTTTCTGCCAGACAGGATTGGCGACTAAAATGTCCGGCTGTTTCTGAAGCACTTCGATCGCCGGGGTGATCCAATCGAATGGCTCTACCATTTCAACCTCGGCGCAACAGTAAAGGAGATAACCTGGTTGCGCTGATACAACTGCGACCAGTGCAAAATCGACGTAGTGCCTGACGATTCCGAGGTCCCTTTCTTTCAATCCACAAGAGGCAAGTGCCAGCGGCAACAGACGCTCCACCTCGAGATAGGCGTCGATTTCACGCCTTTGAACCGCCACCTCGGCCATGTGTGTTGCGTGACCACGGTCTTGAACGTTGTTGATGCTCACAACCACCCTCGAAAAGGGGTAACGGAATTGAGAGGCCTTTTCCGCCATGAATCCAGGCGATAGGACTTTTCTGTAATCCCTTTCAAAGCAATTAACGTAAAGGCTTACCGGCTTGTGCATTTTGATAGCCTGATTCTGGGACCCAACTTCAGTTTGAAGGTGGCAATTCCTGATTATGAGCCATTGTCGCATTCAGGCTTTTGATCTCGAAGTCGCCAAAGACAACCCCGTGGGCCAAGGCCTCGTTTCCAGCTGCGCCGGGGTATGGCAGCATTGGCAGAACCTCAAACACGCAAGCATGCTCGCACTGGTCGAGAAAGCCCGAAGCGCATACATAAATATCCACCCTATATTCCCCGGGCTTGAGCCAGGGAGTTTGAATCTTGAATTCAAAATCCATGCATGGCCCTGCTTGAAACCACTGACCCAAGAGCCGCGAATCGCACTGTGTGATAATATTTCCTGTCGCGTCTACCAGGTGGATCGACAGGAAAAAAGGACCGCAAAAACCCTTCTGATTCTGAATGGTAAACAAGATCCGCTTGGCCTCGGCGCACTCATACAGCGATTGTGCACTCGAAGCGCTGCTGACCCGCATTTCTCCAGAACCCGGCCGCCTGCCCGCAGTGAGGTCCTTCTGCATCGGCTTTGCCAGGCTCGACATGTAACACTCAATTCCGCGCTGCACACCGCCATCGTGAATGAGCCTCCCCCCCTCCAGAACTAGCAGCCTGCTGCAAAGCGCGGCAACCGACTGCAGGTGGTGGCTCACAAACAAGATCGTACGCCCGCTGTCCGCCACATCCCGTATTTTTCCAAGGCAGCGCTTTTGAAACTCCGAATCACCGACGGCCAGCACTTCGTCGATCAGGAGAATTTCAGATTTTAAATGCGCAGCCACAGCGAAGGCCAGGCGCACGTACATTCCGCTTGAGTATCGTTTGACTGGAGTGTCCAGGAATTTTTCCACGCCTGCAAACGCAACGATTGCGTCGAACGCGGAGCGTATTTCGGCACGGCGCATTCCCAGAATCGAACCGTTCAGAAAAATGTTCTCGCGCCCGGTCAACTCCGGATGAAACCCGGTGCCGACTTCTAGAAGACTCCCCACCCTTCCGTGCAGGTCGGCCTCCCCGTGGCTTGGTGCGGTGATCTGGGTCAGTATTTTGAGAAGTGTGCTTTTTCCGGCGCCGTTCCGGCCGATGATTCCGACCACTTCGCCCGGACGGATTGCGAAGGAAACATCCTCCAGCGCTTGAAACCGCTGTTTCGGCAGGCGGCGCCACCAATTATCCTTGGGCCCTGAAATGAAGTAATGTTTTCCGAGGCCTCGGGCCTCAATGGCTGGCAGTGTGCTAGAGTACATCGGCGAAGCTCCTTTCCATGCGGCGAAAAACCAAGATTCCCGCCATCAGCAGACCCAGACTGACCCCTGCAGCGTACAGGCCCCACTGCCAAGGGACGGATTCGGCTCCAAGCAAGGCGGACCGTGATCCCTCCATCACCCATGCGAGGGGGTTCCATTCAAAGGCCTTTTGAAACGCAACAGGTACGGCGGACCTCCCATAAGCGACCGGGCTTGCGTACATCAAGAAAGTCAAAAGCATCGGTAGTGCGTGCTGAATATCTCTGAAGCGGGTCATCAGAGCCGCGCAGAGCAACCCCGCTCCGGTTGCGGAGGCGAGTGCGCAGGCCAGCCAGAGGGGAATGGCACTGAGAGCAAACCAGTCAGGACGCCAGCCGGACACAAGACCGGCAACGACAAAAACACCTAGCCCAATCAAAAAGTCGACCAACGTTGAAAGCAGCGTGGAAAGCGGCAGTAAAAGTCTGGGAAAGTATACCTTGGAGACCAGCGCAGCGTTTCCTAACAGGGCCATGCTCGACTTGCTAAGGCTCGATTGGAAGGCGTTCCAAACCAGCAGGCCGGCCAGTGAGAAGAGGAAATAATTATGCTTCCCGGTCCCGAACCCGGCGACGGTTCCAAATACAAAGCTGAAAACACCAGCACCGGCCACGGGTTGGAACACAACCCAAACAACACCGAGCGCAGTCTGCCTGTAGCGAAGTCGCAAATCTCTTGCCGCAAGCGTCCAGAGCAAATCCCGGTAGTGCCAGAGTTCGCGCAAGTCCAACCAAGTCCACTGGGAAGTGGGACGGATTCTGACCACCGGTCCTTGTTCACGACCGGAGGGAACGCCTGGGCTAGGCCCATTTGGAGATGCCAAACGCGCTCCATCGGGAGCATCGCCCAGTCCCCCCCGAAATTTGCGCACCCACAAAGCGCCTGTCGTGTGAAAATATGTTTGCTCCATGCTCCCCCTTGCTTTGCGGCGCCAACCCGGGGCCGCATCCTGCCTTTGCAACGCCCCGCATGGGCGTATTCCACTTGCCGCAGCCTGAACCCGCGAACCGGCATCAGTCTGATTTCTCTCACCGGACGCACTGCGTCCCCGCACAAGACTACGTACCAGGGGACCGCTCCGGATGTGTTCTGCTTCCACAAGCGCCACTGGGTCGCTGGGGACAACCATGAACGGTTGCAGAGGTCGCTACATCGTTGGGAACTTCAGACTACCCGCTTCCGTACCCCCATGGTGCATTACACCTTTGTCCTCGGACCTCAGCATCTCGGAGCCAGACGCTTCACGCGCCTGTGTGGTGTAAAACGCGCCTCTCTCTGAGTTCAGACACCTTCAACTCACGGGCCGAAACCGTAAACGCTAAGGTGTCCCCTAATGGTGCGCTCCCAAGAGGACAGAAACCCCAAGGGTTCGCGAAGTCCGACACGAAAATGCGCGCACCCCGCGGCAAAGCCGTCTTCTGTTGCCCGCCTTGGCACAGTGGCCTTGCTGGCTAAGGGATGGTATCCAAGGTGCTCTCCGAACAATTTGAATCAGAGCGAATACCTCCTGTCCGTTTGGGGTAATCCTCCTGGAGTGGCGCCGAATTTTGAGCTAGCAGCCCACGAGCCTAATGGCTAAGCGATCAAAGCCTTGAGCGGCCCGGTGCTGTCTCCGTGGCGTTCAACCTGCAAGCCGCTGCCCTGAAGCAAGGTCAGCCAGACATTGCAAAGCGGCGTGTCTTTGGTGGCGACAAGGTGCTGGCCAAGTTTAATGCCCGCGCCTCCGCCGGCGATGAACGTTGGGCAGTTGGTGAGGTTGTGAACCGAACTCAGATTGCTACCAAAGACCACACTGCAATGGTCGAAAAGACTTGAACCATCGGGTTCTTGAACGGCCTTCAGCTTATCCAAAAGACCGGCGAGCAACTCGCTGTGCGCGACGTCACGCCGCTGCGACGCCTCCATGCGTTCGCCCGGGCTATAGTGGCTCATGTCGTGCGCGGCGACCTTGACGCCAAGACTCGAGAGCAGATTTGAGATGGGCAGCCGGTAGGTGAGCACACGACTGCTGTCGGTTTGGAAAGCCGCGACCATCAGATCGTACATGAGTTTGATTTCCTCCACTCCCGAGCGAGCGTCCGGGGGTTGAGTCAGGGGCGCCTTCGGCTTCGGCAAGGACTGCCACTGCTCTTCCTTGGCCAGACGCTGTTCGATCTCGCGGATACTTTGGAAATATTCCTCGAGCTTATCGGCATCATTTTTGGCAAGGCCGCGTTGGAGGTCCTGCGCCTCGAGCAAAACACCATCGAGCAGACTGCGCTTCTGAGTCATGCGCAGACGCAACTGATCAAGGGGTACCTGCTCGGCAGAAAACAAACGGTTAAATACAGCGAGCGGAGAATTTATACCCGCAATTGGTTTGCCTCGATTGTCCCACGCCAGCGAAAGACCAGCCCCGTGCCCCGGACCCGAGAGGTCTTTATCACTACCGTTGAGTTGTAGCGACGCGAAGCGTGTTTCCTTGCCAAACGCAGCCGCCGCCACCTGATCCGCAGAGATACTGTTGTGGGCGGATGCGCCCGCTTCGTGGGGATTTGCGCCAGTGAGCCAGTAGGTGCTACCGCCATGAGCATCCTCCGAGTAGCGGTTGCTGAGCCCTTGTATCAGAGTGAAATCCTTTTTGTGACGCGCAAGCGGCGCGAGCCCCTGCGGAAGGGCGAAGTCCGCGCCGGTCTGTTTAACATCTGGAAACCACGTCTCTTTTGTCACCCCGAAACCCATACCGAGAAACATCATTCTTTTGGGCGGCGCAGCCGGCACCGCGGCCGCGGCAAAACGGCGAAACCCGAAAGATTCAAGGAAGGGCAGCGCGACGAGCGCAGTGCCCGAGCGCAGAAAGTGGCGGCGTGTGTTCATGGAGGTTCGAATGTGAATTTATTTGCTCTGAAACTCTCGGCTTTGGACGAGCGTGTGGATGAAAATGCGGGCAGAGAGGTCCTGCGACTTCGACTCGGAAACCATTCGATCTACCAGCGCCTCGTCGCTGAAACCGGCGGCATGGCCGAGAGCATACTCCACCAACGCCGTACTCAGGCCGCGCGCAAAATCATCGACCCGCTTGTGAATGAGATCGCGCAGCACAAAGAAATCACCGAACGCTGCTCCATTGTAAAAAGCGCCGGAGGGGTCGATGAGCCAGCTCTTCTTGCCGAGGCCCGCCCTTTCATAGGAGTCCTCGGAACGCCACTGACCAGCTGTGTCGAAGTTTTCCAAACCAAACCCGATTGGATCAATGCGACGATGACAGCTTGCGCACTGAGGCTGTTCCTGATGCATGAGCAAACGCTCGCGGGTAGTGAGAATTTTGTCTTCGAGACGTGTGAGCTGCGGCACGTTGGCGGGAGCCGGCGGCGGCGATTCGTTGAGGATTTTACGCAACACCCAGGCACCGCGCTCCACGGGACTTGTCTGCTCGCCGTTACTTCCCATCGCGTAGACCGCCGCCATACCCAGCAAACCGCCACGCGGCGAATTCTGCGGCAGCTTCACCGGCCGAAAGGCATCACCGACCACACCATCCAAGCCGTAATAAACAGCCAACAAGCCATCGACGACCGCGTAGTCTGCCTTCAACAACTCACCCACGCTGCGGTTCTCTCGCAGCAGATGCGCGAAGGTCTCGTAGACTTCCAATCGAGCTGCCTCCTTCGTGCTCACATCAAAAAACGGATACCTCTTCGCGTTAAATCGAAAAAAATCCAGGCGGTCCATGTGCAGCCACTGCTGAAGGAAGGGACGGATGAAGTTGGAAGCCCGCGGATCATTGAGTAGCCGATCTGTCTGCTTTTTGAGCACTTCGGCATTTGAGAGCGCTCCGCTGGCTGCGAGTTCGCGCAGTTCGTTGTCCGGCGGTGACCCCCACAAGAAGAAACTCAGGCGCGAGGCAAGGTCGCTCGCGGAAATTCGATCAACAGTTTGGATGCTCTGCTGCGCAATTCGAACAGCAGTTGTCGGCTCGTTGAGGTAAAGAAAACGCGGCGACACCAGCACGAGTGCGAGCACCTCTTTCAACGCAGCGCGATGATCCGCCCCGTGCTGCCGGTGGTCGTCATAGATTGCGATCAACCTGTCCAAGAACGGCTCAGACGGCTTTTTGCCGCGGAAGGCCTCTATGCTGAACGCCTCAAAAGCGCTGCGAAGGGCGCCCGCATCTACCTTGGTATTTGCGTCACCAAGGACTGGCACGATGGCCCGCATACCAGGTGCAACGGCCTTTACTGGCAGCTTCTCAAGCTCAGCGTAGTCGAGCCAGATGGCAAAGTCAGGACCCACGCCGTTTTCTGTCGCGCCAAGTCCAAAGCGAACCCACTCGATGGCATCCGCGTCATGCGAGCCGCGCTCACGCAAAAAATAGGAGACCACGTTTCCATGGAGGGTGACGGGAATCTCGATGATCTGGGGATTCTCCAGTGTACCCGTCACCATGTGCCGGCTGTCGTGGTTGAAAGGATTTCCCGCCCCAAGCCCGAACTCAATGAAACGGCGGCGCGCGTCGACTTTGTCGGAAGCCGCAACGCGTAACCGCACCACATAATCCCCGGGGGGACAGTCGTGAGTCGCGAACGAAAAGTAGGATTTAACTGCATTGTCTCCGATTGTGAGCCAGACACCCGTGCGGTTCTCGGGCATCGAGAGAAACCACGCTTGATAGGGCACGAGGGCCCACTGGCCCTGGCCCACATGCAGGGCATGAAAGGCATCCGTGAAACCGTACTCCGTGGGAGATGGCGCACCGGGAATCTTGTCCCACCGGTGGTAGATCGCCATCGCCTCATTCTTGAGCTCTTTACGGATGGCATCAGCCGCCGCTCGATTCTCCGGCTTCTCGGCAGCCTTATCCACTTCGCGTTTCCAGACCATGAACTTGCGATGACCCTCGATCCGCTCTTTCAGCGAATTGGGTATGCTCGAAATACTGTCCTCTCCCTCGAAGCGCTTCTTTAAAACAGTCCCAGCCTTATCATGCCGCATGAAGGCCTCGGCCACAGCAGCACGGCCAAAGTCGAGGTACTGCTCCACTTGATCGCCCGAAAGAAAAAGGCTGCTGCCCGTGGTGTCGAAGTTGTTCGCCATGGTGTCTGCGGGCAGTTCACGCACATCCATGCGCATTCCGAGCAGTGCCTCCAGAGTATTCCCATACTCACGCTGATTAAGGCGTCGCATCGTGATGATCCCACGGGAATCGCTCAGATTACGGCGCGCTACAACGACGGCCTTTGAAAGGTCATCGAGAAAGTTTGCCTTGGCATTGGTCGGCAGCTGCTTTTCTTCCTCGGGCGGCATGTCACCGGAGTTCACTGCGTTCAGTACCTTTTGCCAGCGCTCCGCTGAACGGTTGTCTTTGATCGAGAACCCGAGGTCATCGAGACGAAACTTACCCTTTTGTTTTTCCGCGTTGTGACAGGTAAAGCAGTGCTCTTTGAGCAAGGCCAAGTGCTTGTCAGGAAATACAGCCTCTGGCACCTCAGTCGACCTCGCCGTGACCTGAGAAAGACCCAAGAGGCCGAACAAGGCTACGACGGCCTTCAAATTTAGAGAATACGAGCGTTGCCAGTAAGAGACCGAATGAGAATTCATGATTATCAGGCGTCAAAAGCTCGGGCCACTCTCAACATGTACGTAAATCCAGCGCGGCCGGCAATTATTGGCACTAAAATGATTTTCACCAGCTTCCCAACGCCCCCCGCGCGAGCGGCCAGCACTTAAGCAATCGGGGAAGCTCGGTCCATTGGTCTGCCGCGATTCGGATGACTCAAACAAGCCGCGTCCCTAGGGCTTTTCTGCTGTCGATCCGGCGCCCCCCGGATGTCTTTGGCCTCAAATCTCAACCTACCCTAGCGCGAGCGAAAGATCTCGCTCAGCAGGCACTCCACCACGAGCGTCTGCATGCCCAGCCCCTGCCCCTTGATCTTCGCGTGCAACTCCCCTAGGACGAAGTCGTCTGAGGCCTCCATGTGCCGACCGGTGGCGTATGTCAGAAACTGCCGGACAAGGTTTCGCGTAAATAGATCCTCGCGGGTCTCGCGGATGATTTTCTTAAAGCCGGCAAAATCCTGGTACGTCTCCCCGGAGGAAAACTCGCCGCTGGCGTCGATTACCGGTGCGGGATTCTTGCCGTTCTTGGGCTTCGGGTAATTGCTCCGCCAGCGCCCGATCGGGTCGAAGGTTTCCAGACTGAATCCGAGCGGATCGATCTTTCGGTGGCACTCGGCGCAGGTGGCGTCGGCGCGATGCTTCGCCAGGCGATCCCGGATCGTGGTAGCACCGCTGACGTCCGGTTCAATCGCAGGCACCACGTCCGGCGGCTTGGGCGGGGGTACCCCGAGGATGTTCTCGCTCACCCAGACGCCGCGCGTCACGGGCGAAGTCTCCACCCCGTTCGCGCTCACGGTCAGGACGCCCGCCATCCCAAGCAACCCGCCTCGTCGGGCATTCCCAGAGAGGCTCACCTTCTGGAATCCGTCGACCAGCTTGAGCGAGTCCTTCTCTGGAAGCTCGTACAGCTTGGCCAGCTTCTTGTCCACGAACGTGTAATCCGCGTCCAGAAACCTTGCCGCGGACCCATTGCCGGCCAGCAGGTCCCGGAAAAACACACGCACCTCCGCCTTCATCGACGAGGGGAGGTCCTCCGCGTAGTACGCTCGGTTTGTCTCGCGGGGCGGCGGCATCCCGCCGAGGTCGCGCAGATTCAGCCACCCGTCGAGGAACCCGTTTACAAAACCGCTGCAGCGCTCGTCGCTGATCATCCGGAGCGCCTGCTTCCGCAATTCGGACGGCTGCGTGAGCGTCCCGGCCTTCGCCGTGGCGAGCAATGCGTCGTCCGGCGGGCCGGCCCACAGTGCAAAGGAAAGCCGCGACGCCAGATCATAGGGCCCCAGCGCCTTTGCAGAACCTTCCGTAATTTCGCTCAGATAGAGAAAAGCGGGCGAACACAGAATCAGTTTCACAGCATCCAGCGCCGCCTGCCGGGGAGTCGCATTGGAGGCGACACGCTTTTCATAAAACACGCAGATCGGCGTGCGGTCGGCCTCCGCAAGAGGGCGCCGGTACGCCTTCTCAGCAAAGGCGTACAACTGCTCCAGCGCGCGCCCAGACTGGAAGCCCTCCGCTCCAAAAACCGCCCTCTCCTCCACCCGCCCGCCCGGTTCGTGAATGGGCCCGTGGATTTTGATTTCGCTAATGCGGATATGGGGGAGCTTTCCTTCGTTCAGCAGAAGCGTGCGGCTGACGTCGGACTTTTCCGTGCGACCCTGGAAATCGTCCTTGTAGCGCTTGTTGATGGTAATCACGGAAGCGCGGGACTCGTAGGGTCCGTTTGGGAAGATGAACCGGGGAGTTTGCCCAGCCTCCAGCCAGACGCTGAACTTCAACCAAGAGGGCTTGTCGTCCGGAACGGTCGTACTGGCGAGCAGCGGTTCGATGGTCTGGGGATAGTGAATGTGGCCCCGCGTCACGTCGCCGGGCACGACCCCGAGAATAAAGGGTTCGGAAAAGTCGATTCCGAAGATCGTGGGATCGTAATGCGTGTCCCGGTGCATCGCCTGCGCCTCCACCTCAAGCTCGTAGATGCCGGACGCCGGCACTCCCTTGAGAAAATCCTCGATGTGCCCGTACCCGCCCTGCCGAGTGTCGGTGTTGGGCTGCTCGTAAAGGTTCAGGTATCGGAAGTTGAATGCGGCCTTGTGCGACCCCTCCAGCTCCTCGTACTGGCGGAAGTGGCCGTTGAACCGCCAGTCCATGGGCTCCATCACGGGTTTTCCAAGACGCATTTCAACGAGCCGGTTCGCCGCCTGAAAGTACTGGTCTACCAGAAATCCGGAGGTCACGAGCGACTGGCCGATCGTGTCCATGTGGTGGCTGGTTTTTTCCTTCGGAAAATCACCGGTCAGTCCGAGCGTGTCGACCCGCCTTCCCATCAAGACGGCCAAGGTGTTCTCATATTCCCGGCTGGAAAGTCGGCGCATGACCGTGCTTGCCCCCGAGCTCGTAAACTTTCCCCGGGCAGCCTCGCTGCCCTCGCGCAGCATCCGGACCATGGCGAGTCGTTCCGCATCGCTCGGCTGGGCGGCCTTCTTCGGCGGCATTTCCTTAAGAACAATCTGGTCGATCACGTCCTTGGCCGTGATCAGGGCGGCCTCCGATTTGAGCGGCAGCGCGAACGTTTCAAACTCGCGGTCGCCCTTCTGCACCTTCGCGTCGTGGCACTCGAGGCAGTACTTGCCCAAAAACTCGTTCACCGTTCCCTGCTCTGCCGCGGCGGAGGACACCACCGGCGGCGCAGACGCGAAAACCCCCACGGCAAGTAGGAACCACGGTAAAACCCTGAAGCGCTCCCCCCTCCATGAGCCCCCCTCCGGGGCATGGGTCGGACCGAAACCCATCACGAAAATCTTCCGGTGCTGCTCCCGAACGCCGAGGTTTCCAGCCCCATGCGCTGGGCGATATCCACAAACAGATTACAGAGACGAACCTTGTTGAGGCCTTCGTTTGGAACCTGACGGAACTCGCCGTGTTTGTAGCCGCCACCGGCCAGAATGATCGGCAAGTCGGAATTCTTGTGCGAGTTCGCATCGCCCATGCCGCTGCCGAAGAGAACCGCGGTGGAATCCAGAAGGGTGCGCTCGCCGTCATTCATGGACGCCAGACGGGTCAAGAACTTGGAGAAATGCTCGATCTGGTATTTCTCCAAAGCAATGAGACTCGCGATTGCCTCGGGGTCGTTACCGTGGTGGGAGAGGCCGTGGTGCGACTTGTCGATGCCGAGGTTTTGCGGCAGGAAATCGCCGCCGATCTCGAGAGTGGCGATGCGCGTGGAGTCGGTCTGCAGCGCGAGCGCAATCATCTCGTACAACAGGGGCAGATCCTCGACGGCGTTCCGGTTCGCGGGTTTTGCAAAAGGGGCTTCCGGCTTGGGAAGGCTGGTCCAGCGCTGGCGGAGTTCGAGGCGCTTTTCCACGTCGCGCACCGAGGAGAGGTACTCGTTAAGCTTGTCCTTGTCCTCCTTGTTCACCCGCTTGGTGAGCTGGTTGGCTTCCTCCAATACCGAGTCCAAAATCGAGGCCTGCACCTGGTTCTCCTCAACGCGGCGAGCCCGGCGCTCCACCGAGTCGCTCACAAACAGTTTTTCAAACAACTGAGCAGGGCCGGTGACGGGCGGAACGCGCACCCCCGACTTCGTCCAAGCAATCTGGCAGCCACCGTGAATCCCACTCTCCGAACCGACGGTGAGCGAGGGGAAACGCGTTTCAAACCCGATCGCATCGGCGAGATACTGGTCGATGGTCACGTTGCCGTCCGGCCGGGCCTGAGCCTCGGAATTCAGCACGCCCGACAGGAAGGAGTGAACGGCGAAATGCCCCCCCTTCACCCCGTGGTCAAGCCCGCGAAAAAGGGTCATCTGGCTGCGGTTTTCCCAAAGGGGTTCGAGCAGCGTGGTCTTTTCGTACTCGGCTCCCGTCGTCGTCGGGAAAAGCTGCTTCACCTGAAACCCCAGCAGGTTTCCGATCGCAACAAAACGCTTCGCTCCAATCCCTGCCCCCTTCGCCAGTTGAACCGCCGAGTTTCCGCCCACCGATTTGGCCATGAGCGAGGGCAACCCCGGGAGTGCAAGAGTGGTGCCGAGAGAACAAAGAATAAAACGGCGGCGGTTCATTGGGAGGTGTAGATATCCGAAATTCAAAGACTGCCCGATTTCACTCGGGACAGAGGCTAAAGCCCGACGCGTTCGACCCTGTCTGAACAGGGGCGGCCGTGTCGAGTTTTGCTACATATAAAGACCCGTCAAACACTGATAAACTTAGGCATCTGGAAAAGCGCCCATTCAATCCTCTCTTTATGCCGGATCTTCACCCCCCCCAGCCCATCGCGCTCAGGGAAACGGGAAGCAACGTGAAGGCGACCCAGAGGAGCAAAGCTCTCCTCCTTGATGTCTCTCTGAGGAAAACCTTCATCCGGGCAGGGAATTTCATCCCCGCCGCCTACTACGGCTTTGCCACGGGCAGGCGACAGGACTGCCAGGCCAGAAAACGCCACTGCCCTTTTTCCAAACGCCAAACCGACAGGTAACTCAACACACTGTCCATCTCGCCGGAAGCCGTCGCCGCCTTGATGTGGGCGCGTCCGCTCATCAGGGCGATCTCGGGCGCGGGAAAGGTGAATTTCCGCTCCTCGTAATCGTAGGAGAGATACTTCGTCCGCCCCTTCAGGAGCGTGTCGATGAGCGAGTCTTTTGTGTCCACGATTCCGTTGGAGTGGGCGTAGCGCATTTCGTCGGAAAGCGCCGCGCCCAGGGCGGCGGAGTCCGGGTGCAGCATGGCGCTGACCCGGGCGTTGTCCGCGTTAGTCAGCGCGGCGGTGCGGGCGTCGTCTTGGGCATGGACGCAGGAAAGCGCCGAGGCGCAAAGCACGGTTAGAATTCGGTTTTTCATAGAGGTTGGGGAACGGTTCAGGGGGAACGGATGGAAGAACGATGCACCGTTTTACGGGACGAAGACAACCTCGGCGGGCCATTGGCCGTCCGGCATGGCGCGGGGGCTGAGCTTTCCGGGATCGACGACCACGTGCTTCACCAGCTTTCGCTTCCAAGTGTAAGTGATGTGCACCATGCCGTCGGACGTCTGGATGATCGCCGGGTAACTGAACTCGGCGCGCTCCTCATTCTCCAAAACCAGAGCGGCGTCCCAATGCATGCCGTCGCGACTGAGCGCGAGGTTGAGCGGGCTCCGCCCCTTACCCGTGTGGTTGTAGACAAGCAGGTGGCGCCCGTCTTTGAGGGTGACGGCGTCCGTGCCGGAATTGGGGTTGGGCAATTTGAGCAGCGTGGGTTCGGACCAGGTCTTGCCGCTGTCCGCCGACTGGGTGGCGAACACCTGCTGCGAACGCGTCCGCCCGAGCGCCATGAGCTTATCCCCGCCCAAAAACAGGATACTGGGCTGGATCGCCGGCGGGCTGGTTTCTGA
Source organism: Chthoniobacteraceae bacterium (assembly GCA_947449735.1). Taxonomy (GTDB): domain Bacteria; phylum Verrucomicrobiota; class Verrucomicrobiia; order Chthoniobacterales; family Chthoniobacteraceae; genus Chth-196. The sequence goes on from CANFTB010000010.1 coordinate 40,197, forward strand.
CTGGGGCACCTTGATGAACTCCCACGTCTTGCCAAGGTCCGAGCTGCGTTCAAAGTGAATCTGCCAGTTCGGGGGCGGGGTCAACCCCTCTAGGCTGCTTCCGGAAAGGAGCGTTCCGTCAGCGAGCTGGACGGGCTTGTTCTTGATGGGCCCCTGAATTTTTCCAGGCAACCGGACGGGCGCCCCCCAGGACCGGCCGGAGTCCGCGCTGGTGCGCAGCAGCCCCCACCAAGTCGACGGCGAAGGGCCCACCTTGTAAAACAACAAAAGACCGCCCTCCCTCGGCTGGAACAACACCGGGTTCCAGCAGGGTTCACGCTGGCCCTGCGGCTGGACGCCGTTCGCCAACTCCACGGGCGCGCTCCAGCGGCCGCCGCTATACCGGGCGCTCCAGATGCCCACGTCCGGCTTGCCCTCGGCCGTTCCGGCAAACCAGGCCGCCACGAGCGTACCGTCCCGCGTCTCGACAATAGTCGTCGCATGACAACTCGGAACCGGGTTGGGCTCGAAGATGAACTCCGAGCGGAGCACCGCGGGATCCGCGGCGAAGGCGGAGCTAAGGACGCCCAAAACCGCGGCCATCGAAAAACAAACAGGGGTCGGTGACTTCATAAAAACGGGGTGAAATAGAAAGGTGATTTAATCCCGAACGCCGGAGCCCGAGGGAAAAGAGGGACCTCAAGCCGGGCCACCGAGGGCGCGGAGACAAATTGTATAAACGAATAAGACAGAATTAGTTATTTTTTCTCCGCGGCTCCGTGCCTCCGCATGAACTGCCGTTTTCGGGTTATAACGGCGGAGATTGGGCGAAGAAGGCCCCGAGCCGCCGGTATTCGGTATAGAGCGCGTCGTACTTGGGGACGTTCCCGGAATCCGAGACGTACACCCGGGCCGTCCCCGCCTTGGGAACCGACATCGCGCGGATCGCCTCTCCCGGCGACTGAAACTCCCCGGCTGCGAGCGCCCCGAGGATTGCCGCCCCGAGCGCCGGCCCCTGTTTGCTGGGATGCACCAGAATGGGTTCTCCCAGAATATCTGCCGTCAGCTGCACGAGCAACGGGTTGTGGTGCGGGAGGCCCCCGGTCGCCACGAAATGCCGGACAGGGACGCCCCCCTCTCTGAGCATTTCCACAATCCAGCGCACCCCGAAAGCCGACGCTTCCAACAGCGCCCGGTAGAGGTGTTCCGGCTTGTGGTGCAGCGCCAGCCCGGCAAACGCCCCGCGCAGACCGCCCTGCATCAGGGGCGTGCGGCAGCCGTTGAGCCAGTCGACACAGCTCACCCCGTCCGCCCCCGGCGGCAGGGCAGCGGCGCCAGCTGCCAGCGCCTCAAAGTTGCGCTGGCCGCACAAACGGCGCAGCCAGTCGAATGCGTCTCCGACGGCGGCCTGTCCCGTTTCGTATCCGTAAAATCCGGGAAGAATCCCGTCCTTCACCACCCCCGCCACTCCGGAAACCTCGGGTCCGTTTTCACTGTTCAGCATGTGGCAGGAACTCGTCCCCATCACCATCACCAGCGTCCCTGGTTCAGAGGCGCCCGCACCCGGAACCCCGGCATGGGCGTCGATGATCGCAGCACTCACGGGCGTCCCCGCACGCAGTCCGAACCTGCGCGCCACAGACTCCAAAAGCCCCCCAGCAGGAGCCCCCGGCGCCAGCAGCCTGCCCGGCATCTTTTCCGTCACCGCGTTTCCAAAGCGCGGATGTACCGCCTCCAAAAACGCCCGGTCCGGATACCCGTCGGCGGCGCTCCACATGCCCTTATATCCGGCCTGACACGTCGAACGCGGCAGGTCCGCGGCGTGGCCCCCGACCAACTGCCACACAAACCAGTCGCCCGCCTCGAGCCAGACCTCGGCGGCGTCATAAACCGCCGGTGCGTTCTCGAGCGTTTCCAGCATTTTGGGAAAAAACCACTCCAGCCCGATCGCCCCGCCGTAGCGTTTCAAAAACGCCTCCCCCCGCTCCCGGGCCACGGCGTTGATCCGGTCGGCCTGCGCCTGCGCGCCGTGATGCTTCCAGAGCTTGGGCCATGCGAGCGGCTCCTGAGCAAACCGTTCGAGCAGGCACAGCGGGGTTCCGTCCCGGAGCGCCGGAAGCATGGTGCAGCTGGTGAAATCCACCCCGATTCCAGCAACCTCCCCCGCCCCGATCCCGGCCCGGCGCAGCGCTCCGCGAACCGCCTTCGCCGCCGACTCCATCCAGTCCGTCGGATGCTGCAGCGCGTAGTGCGGGGGAAGCGCCGCCGTTCCGCCAGGAAGCGCCGAGAGGATCTGGCCGTGCCGGTATTTCACGACCACCGAGGCCAGTTCCTCACCGTCGAGGGTGACCAAAAGCGCGCGCACGCTTTCCGTTCCGAAATCCAAACCAATGGCAGTTTTCATTGTTCCGAGGAGGAGTGATTTGTGGGGGGGGAAACCGAGAATAGACGTTGCAGGCAGCCCTTTAAAAGACCGCTGAGGAAAGTTCCTCCACGATTCCCGCGGCGGCCCGGCGTTCCTCGGGAGTCAAGGTCTGGAAAGGCTCGGCCGCCAGATCGCCGCAGATCCCAAGAAGCGAAAGCCCGCATTTGATCCCACGGATTGTCGAGGAACCATACCGGGCGGTTTTATACAGGTCGCCCATGCGCACTACCAACCGCTGCAGGGCGCGCGCGCTTTCAAAGTCTCGCCCGACCGAAGCCCTGTAGTAGGCGGCGTAGAGTTTCGGGAACACGTTTGCCCCGCCGTTCACCCCGCCCTGCGCACCGGCCTCCACTGCATACATGAGCGTTTCCTCGTCTCCGACAAATACAGGCCAGTCGCTGCGTTCCCCGCGCACTCGCAGCACTTGGTGCAGATAGCCCATGCTCCCGGAGCTATCCTTCATCCCGACCACCCTTGGGTGTTGAAGCCCGCTGCGCACGACGCTCATCGGAATCGAGGCCTTGGTCAGCGACGGCATGTTGTACAAAAACAGAGGCAGCGCGATCTCCTCAGCCAGCCGCTCGTAGTATACCTCCAGCTCGGAATCCCCTAGCGTCCAATAGTAGGGAGGGGCGGCGACGGCGAAATCCGCCCCCTTCTCCGCCGCGAAAGCCGCCATGTGAAGAGACTCCTCCAGGCTCGGATCGCTGACACCGACCAAAACCGGCAGACGCCCAGCCACCTGTTCGCAGGTGCGCTCGATCAGTTCGCGGCGCAATCTCAAGCTGAGCGCGGGCGCCTCGCCCGTTGTGCCCAGAATGAACAGACCGGAGACCCCGCCGGAAATCACGTGTTCAATGAGACGCTCCAAACCGGCGTGGTCGAGGGCGTCCCGACCGGAAAGAGGCGTTATCAGGGGCGGGATGATTCCCGAGAGGGCGGCGAGGTTCATTGCAGCGAACCTTGCTGTAAAAGGACAGATTCGTCTTGCGGTATCGGCCACCAGACAATAGTCCACACGCATGGAAGCTCCCCTGCCCTCGGCGCCGGGCGAACACCGCCTCGGCGGCGATGCGCTGGGCCTGCCCATCCTGATTGCGCTTGGTTCCATGCGCGCCCGGAGCGCGCAGCGTCTCGCCTGGCACGCCCATCCCGGCTACGAGTTCCTGTTCCTGCTGGAGGGAAAAACCGCCTATGAGTTCGAATCCGGACCTCTCCAGGAGCTCACGGGAGGCCAGTTTTTGCTCATCCCCAGGGGTGCCCGCCACCGGGGCGGCCAGGATTATCGAATGCCTTCCCTGCTCTGCGGCATCCAGTTCGATCCCGTGCACCAGAACGCCTGCAAGAACTCGGTTTTCAGTCCGCCGGATTTGCAGGCGATGGAAGAACAACTCAGCCCCCTAGGACCCTGCGTGAGGGAAATGCCCCGGGAACTTTCCCTCCGAATCAGGGCCATCCAAGTCGCGCTTCCCCCCTTCGCCGCCGGCGGAGTTCCGCCCCTCGAAGCGGCCTCGCTTCGGGCGTTGCTCTGCCAGATCCTCCTGGATGCCACCCGGCTGCTGGCAACCCGGGCGAGGGGCGACGCCACAAGTTTGGTTAAAGCGGCCCGAGCGTACCTGGAGCAAAGGCACACCGAAACACTCCGGATGAACGCGCTCGCCGCGCATCTCGGACTGAGCCGGGCGCGCATGTTCGAGCTGTTCCGCGCGGAAACGGGGCTTTCCCCGAACGACTACCTGCAGCGCTTCCGGATCGAGGCCGCAAAACAGCTGCTGCTGCACGCGGAAGGGAGCATCACGGACGTAGCGATGGCCACCGGCTTCACCTCAAGCCAGTATTTCAGCAGGGTTTTTCTGAAGTACTGCGGTCGCACCCCGCAGCAGTTCCGGCGGCAACCGGCAGGCTCGGAATGAGACTCATGGTGCGCCAGGCACGGCCCATCTGTTCCTCTCCTCGAACTCGACGACCTTAAAAGGATGACTCCCGCGAACTCTCACAAGTCACTCCCTCAGGAAGGCCCGCTTAGGCGGCTTACTGCTAAAGCCCGAGGCTCCACCCGGGTGCGTCGGGCGGTGCCCCGATACTTTTGAGCGGCAGGAAGAACACCAGCAGTTCGCCTTTTTCAAAGACGATCACCTGCAACCGCACGGAATCCTTCCAGCGGCTAAACAGAGCCTGCACCGGGTCCGCCTGCCGGAAGTAATAGCCAGCGTTCCCCCTAGGGAGGCCAGCTTAAGGAGTGAATGAATGCTGCAGCCTTTCAATCACGAAACAACTCACCGCAGGCAATCCGAGCACGAACGCCAGTACCAGGAGGTAATACCAAACCCCGGAAGCCGCGCGTTTTGCTTTGCATCGGAGCGTCGTCGCCGGGTGAAAGGAAACCCAGCTAAAGTCAGTCTCTGTGGAACGGTCGGCGTGTGGTTTCATTTTTTGAAAAGTTTAACCGATACACCCTATTCAACATGAATCGTGCCACGCGCAGGAAAAACAAACAAACACCGGCGCATGAAGATTTAAATAGCTTTCTATGTTGATTTTATAAAACACCTTGGATTTGAAGGCGCTTGTCTTTTTGGCAACCACCCATCCCCGCCTCCTTGATGAAAACAAACCGCCTTGGCAAGAAAGAGACAGGCGCCGACCTCTCAGAGATCCCGGAAAAGATAAAAAAAGCGGACGCGCCGCCACCCCTGTCGGCGCGCCCGCAGAAATTCGCTCTGTTGAAGGAACGGTTTCTATCTCATACATCGCTGAAGGGATAGTGGCCGGCCTTGTCGCAGGCATTTCTTTTTTTAGCGGTTCGTTCCAGAAGGAAGACGTTCCCACGGGACAAAACTCATGGACAGGACTCGCATTTGCCAAACGGCACCTTCGGGGTTAAGCTGGGAATGGTTCCTATCCAGCGCTCCATGAGGTTTCCAGCCACCATCGTGATTCTGTTGCTACTGCTTCTGCAGACCGCTGGAGTCGCGTCGTCCTCTGGCGAAAGCTACGCAAATAGCTCCGCAAATAGGTCCCAAAACCGATCCGAAAACCGATCCCAAAACCAATGCTGCTCGTCGCGCAGTCAGGCATTCTCACTTCCGGAGACCCTGCCTTCCCCGGCAGCAGAGGCACCGGATGCGGGGCCAAGCTCCCAGTTTTACGCTCAGGTTGAGGAGGGTTCCGCGTGCTGTTCGGGATGCCGGTGCGATGTCCAGGAACAGCCAGCACCCGCTGGCCAGCAAGAGCCCCCCTGCGCCCCCTCCCCTCATGCGCGAACCGCCGCGCCCGCAGCGAGCGGAGCAACAGTTGCAATCCTCCCGCCTCCGACGCCAGTTCATTCGCGGTCCAGTGACTCAGCGTGGGCGCGCACGACACTGTTCAAATCGCCGTTTAAACGAGCCAGTTTGAACGTTCTGCACTGCGCATTTTTGATCTGAGCGGCGTCTTCCACAGACGCATTGTGTCCGGACGCCTCCGTCCTTCACCACAACCCGCCAACACGTCGATCGCCCCCCTGGCGCTCGCTTCCCACGCCCGTTCCGGGCCCGGTTTCAAACTCTCCGGCGCACGCCGCCAGACCCACTTTCCTGATTTTGATGAAATCATCCTTTCTCCCACTCTCTGTTTTGCTTCTTTCCCTCACCGCCGCATGTCCCGCGCATGAGTCTCATTCGCCGAGTCCACCGGTCCTCACCACCCCAGCGCAGGCTCCTTCCGGATCTGCAAAAGGCCCCGGCCCCCGGGAATTCAAATCCACAAACCGTACTGTGGAGTACGACCTCGAAATTGCGGAAGAAACGGTCGCGCCAGCAGGAAAGCCAGTGCGGGGGCTCACCATCAACGGAACCATCCCAGGGCCTACCCTCCGCTTTCACGAAGGCGACACCGCCCGCATCCGGGTGCACAACAAACTCACTTCCGAGGAAACCTCGCTCCACTGGCACGGCCTGCTAGTCCCGAACAACCAAGACGGTGTCCCCCATTTGACGACGCCTCCAATTCCACCGGGGAAATCCTTCACCTACGAATTCCCGCTGCGCCAGTCGGGCACCTACTGGTTTCACTCCCACACCGGACTCCAAGAGCAACGTGGCGTCCTGGGCTCCATCGTAGTGGAACCTCGGGGCGGGGAAAGCGTGCCCGCCGACCGCGAACAGGTCCTCGTCCTCACTGATTGGACGAATGAAAACCCCGGGGAAGTCCTGCGCACGCTGAAGCGGGGCTCGAACTGGTACGGCATTCAAAAAGGAACGCCGCAATCCATGCTGGGAGCCCTGCGTGCGGGGCATCTCTCCGACTACCTCAAACGCGAGAAAAGTCGCATGCCCCCAATGGACGTTTCCGACGTCGCCTATGACGCCTTTCTGGTGAACGGCCAGCGCCGCTTCACACTTGCGGCTGCCCCCGGCGAAACCGTCCGTCTCAGAATCATCAACGGCTCCGCCGCCACGTATTTCTACGTTCAATCCGCCACGGGTCCGCTGACCATCGTCGCGGCGGACGGCCCACCCGTATCACCTCTCAAAGTGGACCGACTCCTGATCGGCATCGCCGAAACCTATGACGTTCTCGTGAAGGTGCCCCTGCACGGAGAGTGGGAAATTCGGGCCACGGCCCAGGATTGCTCGGGATTCGCCTCCGTTCTGATGGGGAAAGGCCCCTCCCACGGCGCGCCCGCCGTACCCAGGCCAAACGTGTACGACATTGACTCAATGCTGATGGCTTCCCTGGAGGACGCGGACATGCCGGTCAGCAGTATGTCCCATTCTCAAAAAAAACCGTCTTCCGCAGCCCCGGCCCAGATGGCATCAACAGGACCACTACCCAGCGAGCGCCCCATGCCTCCGTACCGCGGCTTGCGCGCCACGGCTCCAACCGTCCTGCCGGCAAAGCTGCCACGGCGGACGCTCGAGCTCCATCTCACGGGCGACATGCAGCGCTACATCTGGTCGTTCAATGGCAAAACGATCGACGCCGAAAGCCTGATTCCGGTCAAACATGGCGAGGTGCTGCGCCTCGAGTTGGTGAACGACACGATGATGCACCACCCAATCCACCTGCACGGCCACTTCTTCAGGCTGGTCAACGGACAGGGTGATTATGCGCCGCTCAAGCATACCGTCGACGTGCCTCCGATGGGACGGCGCACTCTGGAATTCGAGGCAAACGAGCCGGGCGACTGGATGTTCCACTGCCACGTGCTCTACCACATGATGGAAGGCATGGCGCGGGTGCTCACCTACCAAAAACCCGAACTGACTCCCTCAGCCGGGATGGCAGCTACACCAACTCCCGGCCCCCACCTGGGCGAGCACGCCATGTCGATGTCCTACGTCTTCGCGGACTTCAACGTGCATTCCAACCTTTCCACCGGAACCACTCGCCTCATGAACGGACGCAACAGCCTGCTCATCCCTTGGGAGGTCGGACGCAAACACTCCTCCAACAGATTGGAATACGAAACCGACATTCTTTATGAGCGCTACGTCTCACAAAATTTTGGAGCGATAAGCGGCATGCGCCTGAGCAACATTGAACCAGGCGGCAACCGCCCCGTCGCCGGGGGTTGGTACCGCCTCCCTTATCTGGTCACTGCCACCGGGACCGTCGACGGACATGGTGCGTTGCGCCTCGCGCTCTCGAAGGACTTTCAGCTCACCTCGAGAATGGGCTTCAACGCCATGGCGTATTACGACACCCGGCAGCGCTTCATGGAGAACCTAACCCTGAGTTACACGCTCACAAAGGCGCTCTCCCTTTCGGCGGGGTACCACTCCGACTACGGACTGGGGGCTGGCATGAGCTTCCGGTTTTGAAACGGGCCCACCGTCAAAACGCCGATCTGATTCCCAAATCCCCACCAACCAGAAGCCATTCGACGCTTCATCCTCAACCGACTCGAACAACCATGAAAACAAACCAAACCATCCTCTCCACCACCGCAAAACTGCTCGCCGCAACCCTGCTTGCAGTCATCTGCACCTCCTGTGCAACCCCAAGCGCCGTTTCTTCCATCAAACCCTACCCGCTCAAAGTCTGCATTGTCACCGGCAACGCCCTTGATTCCATGGGGGACACCATCACCGAAAACTACAACGGGCAGCAGGTGAAATTCTGCTGCAAACCCTGCGTCAAAAAATTCCACGCCAACCCGGAGAAGTACCTCCAAAAAATCCTATAAGGGCTCCCCTTAGAAACGCACGTTTTCCTGAGCTCCGACTCTCCCCCCAGATCCGGCGCTGACAAAACGCCGGAGCGTCTCAGCGGCGCCGGACAATACGGAATCCGTCAGACGGACTAGATGGGCGCGGCGCAGGTCCGTGCCAGGCCGTCATGTAATAGTGTTCAAACCCGTTGTACCATCCGCCCCCACGCACCTCGTGCTGTTCGCCGCGCAGCCCCTTGCCCCACATCCATTCGTTCACATTGCCCGCCATGTCGTAAAAACCCAGGCGGTTGGATGGAAAAGACGCCACTGGAGCGGTCCCCAGTATGCCGTCAACACCCCGCCTGCCACCCTCCTTGTCCGCCTGGCCCTTCTCATTCACGCCAACGTTTGCGAAATTGTATTTCGGGGGCCAGATGTCCCCCCAATAGTACTTTGAATCCCCGGCAGCCACCTTCCACTCGGCATCGTTTGGAAGACGCCACTCCCTGCCGGTCTTTTTGCTCAACCAATCGCAAAAATCGCGCGCCTGATCCCAGGTGACGCACACCAACGGGTGCTCGTCCGTCTGCTCGAAGTCCAAAGGAACGCCCTCCACGCCGGCCTCTCGATCCTTGGCCAGATAGTGGGCGGGCTGCTTCCATTCGGGCAAACCCTCCGCAGCCAGATACAGCTTCCACTCGCCCACGGTAAACTCCGTGCTGCTCATGAGCGTGTCGGTGTCAGGGAGCGGAAGCAGCTTTTTCTCCAACCGCTTGATCAGTTCCAGCGCCGCCCCGGGATCGCGCGTTCTGCCGGATCCTTCCATCTTCATCACTGTTTCAAAAGCAACGGCTTCATACTGCCGTCCCTGTTCAAATAACGCGTTCACCAGGCGCGCCTGCAGCTCCTTGGGCTCCCCTTTTTTTGACTCCTCGAGCAGCTTCGCGCTTAAAATCCGGTTCTCTTCGCTGCGGGGGTCTCCTCCAAGGTTCGTTGCTCGCTCGAAACTCGCCACGGCCTCCGGCCACTGCATTAACAACTGGAACACGTTTCCCCGCACCCGGTGGTACTCTCCGTTCCCCGGCTCCAGCTCAACGGCATAGTCCGCTGCAGCAATCGCGTCCTGAAACTTCCCCTCGCGGGCGTCCTCCGAAGCCTTTGCGGCGAATAAAGGGGCGGTGCCCCGCAGTCGGTTCAAAGCCAGCGTCGCCTTCTTCCCCTCGGCGACCACCTTCACGCTAAATCCGCTCACCACCACCAGCATCAATGCTGCGGCCCCAGCCAGCACCTTGTTGCGTCCCACCCACAGCTTCACCCGCTTCCACGCACCCGCGTCCTCGGCGCTCGTCGCGAAGCCGTTCTGATACGCTTCGATGTCGGCGGCGAACTCCTCCACGCTAGAATATCTACCCGCCCTGTCCCTTGCCATCGCCTTCAACGTCACAGACCGCAGAGCTTCAGGCACCGCCGCCCCAACGGACGACGTATTTCCCAAGGACACCTCCGCCCCCGCCGGGGTGCCTGTCGCCCCCCCGCGCTTGGTAGGCATGGCGCTGATCTGACCGCTTCTCACACGCGTGAGCACCTCCTGCAGTGTATTGCCTTCCACCGGCGGCCGGAGCGTCAGCGTCGCATAGAGAATACCGCCCAAACTGTAAATGTCCGACCGCGCGTCCAGATCCGCAACCATGCCCTCCGACTGTTCGGGCGACATGTACTGCGGGGTCCCCATAACCTCCCCCTCCATCGTCATTCCATAATCGCCCGTATCCCTTGCAGGCGCACTCCCTGTCGCGACGTCCTCCGGCCCCCCCAGAACCTCCTCGCCCCCCAGAACCTCCTCGCCCCCCAGAACCTCTTCGCCCCCCAGAACCTTGGCCAGACCCCAGTCCATCACCAACACCTCGCCGTACTCGCCCACCATGATGTTCTCGGGCTTGAGGTCCCGGTGTAGTACACCCTTGGCATGGGCAAAGGCCATCGCATCGCACACCTTGCGAAAGACCGTCAGCAGCGCAGCGAGCGGATATTCCTTCACAGCCGCCGCGTCGCCGTCGCGGATTGCGTTAAGCACCGCCTGGAGCGTCCGCCCCTTCACCAGCTTCATCGAGTAAAAAGGACGTCCCTGCGAGTCCACTCCGATGGCGTGGATCGGCACGATGTTAGGATGCGCCAGATGCGCGAGCACCTTGGCCTCTTTCGAAAAACGCGGATCCTCGCCGCCCTCGCTGATGCTGCTGACTTTCACCGCCACCTGCCTCTCCAATTGCGGGTCTTCGCCAAAATAAATTTTTCCCATCCCGCCACGGGCGATCTCCTGCACCAAAGTCAACTCTCCGGTGAGCGGCGCCTTGTTGGACGTCCCGCTGTCTGAGGATTGGCTCTTAAGCGTCGCCACACCACGGGTCGGCGTTCGTTGGGGTATCGTGACATCAACTGAACTGCCGGCGACCGCCTTCATCTCCACCACCAGCGTCACCTCGCCCACCTGCACCGACGCGGGATACTCCGCCTCAACGCGTCCCGTGATTGGGTGCCCGTTCACCAGCGTTCCGCCCGCGAGGTCCTCGACCTGGATGCGGCCTGCAGCGACGCGCACCAGTGCGTGCCTCGCCGCGACGCCCTCTCCTGCAATGGTCCACACATCGGCGGCCTGTTCCGTCCCCATGACGAACTGGGTTTCCCCAGAATCCAAGGTGCTCAGGATTCCGCTGGGGCCGTGCAGGGTGAAAGACCAGTGATGCATCAGCATATCACTTGTCCGAATGCGCAAAATGAGCAAGGGCATTACTAATGCCGATCTTGCGGCACCGCGGCGCCACCATCGCAGGACTACGTCCCCCACCGGACCGTGCAGGGAGGACCAGCACCTGCCTCGCGGGTGAAACCGGCAACGTATACTTTGCGTGAGGCTCGGAGATGCATTACCTGAAGGACGCCTATTCCCGAGAAGCCACTCCGGCTCCGAAGGAAGTGGCATCCAAACTGGTCGCCTCCCCGCATCTTTTGGACTATGCTCTAATCTATGACCGTCGTTTTGCCCCTCGACCAGATGACTGTTCCTGAGAAACTCCAACTGATGGAGGACTTGTGGGACAACCTCTCAAAATCTCCAGCGGCACTGGAATCTCCGGATTGGCATAAGGAAGTTCTTGATGAGTGCATGGCCAAAGCAGCATCAGGACAGGAAAAATTCACCCCTTGGGAAACTGCTAAGGACGAGATCCGACGAAGCGTCTCATGAAAATCGTCGTTTTAGACTCTGCTAAGCAGCACCTGATCGAAGGATTTTCTTTCTACGTGCCGCAAAGTCCAGGGTTGGGAACCTATTTTCTCGATTCGTTATTTGCCGACATAGATTCGTTGGCGATTTACGCAGGCATCCACGGACTTTTCAACGGATTCCATCGGTGCCATTCGCGGCGTTTCCCTTTCGCCATTTATTATTTGATTCACGACGGAGAGATCAGGGTTTACGCAGTTCTCGATTCTCGCCGCAGGCCGTCCTTTATTAAAAGGACGCTCAAACAACTCTAAGCTCTCGGCATGTAGTTCGCAGCCAGAAACGTCATAGAGTACCTCCCGCAAACGCGACTTCGTGCAGCCGTGTGAACTTCCTCACCGCGTCTGCCCACTCCAGCTAGGAGGGACGCTCCCTCCGACTAGTCCCGGGCCACCGTTCACACGCCCCGCAGCCTCCGCCCTCCGGGCTCTGTCGGCTCCGCCGTCAACGCCTGCCTGCCTCGCCGGACTGGAGACGCCCTCGGGCCAGGCGGAAGCCGCTGCCGTAGCTCGCGAACGCTGGGGAGTAGTTGTCGCGAAGCGCGCACCGCGCGCGGTTCGCGCCGTCGTTCCAGTTGCCCCCGCGCAGGACACGGCTCGACTTCGGATCCTTCACATCAAAACCGTCGAGCATCCATTCGGCAACATTCCCGCCCAAATCATAAAACCCAAGGGCATTCGCCTTAAAAGAGCCCACAGGGGCGGTTCCCAAAATCCCGTCCACCCCGACTCTCTTCCTGTCGTCCTTCCCATCAGCCAAAATTGCATAGTTCCCGTCATCCCACTTCGGCGGATAATAATCCCCCCACGGATAGGTCGAGGTGCCCACCGCCGCCTCCCACTCCGCGTTGGTTGGCAGACGCCATTCCTTCCCCGTCACCTTGCTCAACCACTCACACATCTTCACCGCCTGGTTCCAGCCTACCTTCACCACCGGATGCTCGTCCGTTTGTGTCCACGCATTCTCGGGCTGCTGCCAGTCGGGAAGACCTTCCGCCTTCAAATAGAGCTTCCATTCCCCCACGGTAAACTCCGTCTTGCTCAGCAGCACCTCGGTTCCCGGCACCGGCAGCAGCTCCGCTTCCAAGCGTTTCACTAGCTCGGGGATCACCGACAAATCCTTTTTCCGCTCCTTCCAGAAATCGCCCAGCCCCTTACCAAACGCCAACGCCTCCATCTGCCGCCCCGAGGCGTTCAGCCCCTCGTAAAGGGCCAGCTTCGCCTTCGCCTCCCCGTCCTTTGCCACCACTGCCAGCACCGCTTCCGTGAGTTGCAGGCCATCCTGCGCTCCCTCAGCTCCCCCCATGGACAGCGCACGCTCGTAGGCTTTCTTCGCATCTTCCAAACGCATCAGCACCTGCAGCGCGTTCCCGCGCACCACGTGGTTTGAGGCGGTGCCCCGGTCCAAATCCACCGCGTTCTCGGCCGCCTCCAGCGCCCCGTTGAAATCCCCGTCCTTCAACAATTCCTGCGCCCTCGCCGCAAACACCGGGGCACTCGCCGACAACCGCCGGATTGCCAGCGCCGCCCGTTGGCCGTCCACCACCACCTTGCCCAGCAGAAACAGCAACACCGCAGCCGATGCTGCAAGCGTGCGGTTTCTCGCCACCCAAAGCCGCGCCCGCCTCAACAGCCCGGCTGATTCCGCGCTCGTGGCAAACCCGTTCTGATAAGACTCGATGTCCTCCGCGAACAATTCCACACTTGCGTAACGCTTATCGCGGTCACGCGCCATGGCCTTGAGTGTGACCGCCTGCAGCGCAGGGGGCACTGCCATCGTCATCGGCTCGGGCCGCCCGCCGATCCCCTTGGCCATCCGCGTCGCAGTACCCATCGGACTGAGCACACCACTTTTGACGTTCCCCAGCACCTCGGCCAAGGTCGAACCGCCCACCGGCGGACGCAGCGTCAAAACTGCATACAGGATCCCAGCCAGACTGTAGATGTCGCTGCGCACGTCCAGTTCCGCCACCATCCCTTCCGCCTGTTCAGGAGACATATACTGCGGCGTCCCCATGACCTCGCCCTCCAGCGTCATTCCATAGTCGCCGGTGTTCTTCGCCGGCGAATTTCCGGTCGCTACGTCCTCCCCACCCCCCAGAACCTTCGCCAGCCCCCAGTCCATCACCAGCACCTCACCGTACTCGCCCACCATGATGTTCTCGGGCTTGAGGTCCCGGTGTAGTACACCCTTGGCGTGCGCAAAGGCCATGGCGTCACACACCTTCCGGAATATCGTCAGCAAGGCCGCGCGCGGGTATTCCCTTACCGCCGCCGCGTCGCCGTCACGGATTGCGTTGAGCACCGCCTGAAGCGTCCGCCCCTTCACCAGCTTCATCGAGTAAAAAGGACGTCCCTGCGAGTCCACTCCGATGGCGTGGATCGGCACGATGTTAGGATGCGCCAGATGCGCGAGCACCTTGGCCTCTTTCGAAAAGCGCGGATCCTCGCCTCCCTCGCTGATGCTGCTGACTTTCACCGCCACCTGCCTCTCCAATTGCGGGTCTTCGCCAAAATAAATTTGTCCCATCCCGCCCCGCGCGATCTCCTGCACCAAAGTCAGCTCTCCGGTGAGCGGCGCCTTGTTGGACGTCCCGCTGTCTGAGGGCTGTCTCTTTGAAGCGGCACCACCCCTGGTCGGCGTCCGCTGCGGAATCGTAACATCTGCTGAACTGCCGGAGACAACCGGCAGCATGCCCCGGGCTCATTTTCGGGTCTTGAAACCGTCCGCAATTCTGCACGTTATCCTCTAATGGACATCCCCTCCCGTCTCAAATTCTTGTCTCTTGCCTTGCTTCTGCTCGCGCCGGGCGTCGTCCGCGCAGACACGCCGCCCCCCCAAGCCACGGCCACCGTTCCCAAAGAGTTTGCGCCCGTCGTCGACGACCCAAAGCTGCCCCGGGTCCTCCTGATTGGCGATTCGGTGTCGGTCGCCTACACGCTCGACGTCCGCAAGAAACTCGCCGGAGTTGCCAACGTCCATCGTGTCCCCACCAACGGCGGTTCCACCCGCACCGCCCTCGGTTCCTACGGACTGGTCAGGTGGATCAGGCCCGGGGACAAATGGGACGTCATCCACTTCAACCACGGTCTCCACGACCTTTCCTACCGCTTTGACGACGATCGCGACAAAAACGACCAGGGTGAGTACGCCTCCGCCGCCAATGGCGGCCATCCAAACGTTCCTCCCGACAAATACGAACAGAACCTTCGCGTCATCATCGGCCAATTAAAACAGACCGGCGCCAGACTCATTTTCGCCAGCACAACCCCGGTCCCCGAATCCGACGCGGCAAAGTACGTCAAAGACTCGGAAATCCCCTACAATGCGACGGCCAAAAAGGTCATGGAGGAGGAGGGCGTCGCGTGGAACGACATCTGGGCGCTTGTGAAACCCCAGCAGGACAAACTTCAAGGAAAGCGCGACGTCCATTTCCTGCCAACCGGTTCGGCCGTCATTGCCGAACAAGTCGCCAGTGCTATCACGCGCGAGCTGCCCAATGCCGGAGGAAAATAGCGCGCGCCGCTCGCTTCAAAAAACGTTCTCCGGAAAACGCTCCGAACTCAACAGCCTACTGATGGGAGACATCACCCCCATGCGCTTTGCCCTCTCCCTCTTACTTGCCCCGCCTTTGTTTGCTGTAGATTATCCACACCGCCCCGCGGATCCTCAACGGGAAGGCTGGCCCCTCACTCCTGAGGAACGCTCCTACGTGGTAGACAAGCCCGAGCATGAGCGCCGCCCAGGGCGTGAAATAAACAGACACCTCCCGCAATTCTGGCCGGCCGTCCCCACTGCAGGACACTGGGGAGGCACTAGTTGGCTGGACACGCACGCAAAGCTCGTAGCGCATGTGCAGGCCAACGCAGGCCCGGTAGACGTGCTTCTCGTCGGCGATTCCATCACCCAACAATGGGGTGGTCCGCTAGACAAGGGAGTGCTCAACGCCGCGTGGCTGGCTCACTTTCCAGAGGCCAAAACCGTCAATATCGGGATCGGCGGAGACAAAACTCAAAATGTGCTCTGGAGACTGGAGCATGGTGCCGTCGCGGGACTCGACCCTCGGACAATCGTCCTGATGATCGGTAACAATAACATGTTTTTCACCGCTGAAACAGGCGTCGCCGCCGCAGCTCTGGGCGTCAAAACCTGCCTTGCCAAACTCCGCGAGACTTTCCCTGATGCGAACGTTGTCGTCGCCAAGATTCTCCCCTGCCACGCCCCTAAAAACCGCTTTTACGAAGACATCCTCCGCACCAACGCCGAGATCGATGCCCTCGCTCTTGATTCCGATCCGAAAGTCCGGCTTCTCGACATGACAGAAGATTTCCTGAACGCCGACGGCACCCTGAAACAGGCCCTGTTCAAGCCGGATCACATCCACCTCTCCCCGGAGGGGTACGCGGTGTACGCCCGCAGGCTGGCCCCTTTGCTGCGGGCCATCCTCCGGCGCTAAAAGCACCTCCGATCTCCAATCCTTGAACCTCCGCCATTCACAGGCGTGGTGGATCAAGCCTGTTCCGCAACAGCAGCGAGATGCGCCCGCCAGTCCACCGAGAATGCAGGCAGAACCCCTTCGTGCTTTGTTGGAACTCCCTTTTCAGCAACCAAAAACCAACCGGTCACCTCTTCGTTCGTCAGCGGCCCGAGCAAAATCTCGCCAGCCCCCGCACCGTCACAGTAACGCGAGGTCTTGTTCACCGTGTCTCCAATCACGGTATATTCCAGACGCTCCTCCGCCCCGATGAAACCGTGCAGCACCTGGCCGGTATGCACCCCCACCCCCAGTTCGCAAAACGGCAGGCCCGCAGCCTTCCGCCGCTCGTTCACAATCTCCATCCGGCGCTGCATCTCAATCGCGGCATGCACCGCCTTCAATGCATGCTGCGGGTCCGCCTCCGGACTTCCGAACACCGCCAGAATCGCGTCCCCGATGAACTTGTCGATCGTACCGTCATGCCGGAAAATCTCCTCCCCCAGCACGTGGAAATAGTCGTTCAACATGTCCACCACCACCTGGGTGTCCAACGACGCACTGGTCCGCGTGAACCCTCGCAAATCCGAGAGCAGAATCGTCACCTCGGACTTTTCCCCGCCCGGCTGGAGTTTGCCCTCGCGGGACTTGGTCAGCAAACGGCTGCGCAGCTTGGGCGAGAAGTTTGCGAGCAGGTTTTGCAGCGTCCGGTTGTTCTGCTGGATGTCGTTTTGGAGCAACTGGTTCGCCACGGCGGACGCCGCGTAATGCGCCACGGAGATCAAAAACTGGAGGTCCTCCTGCGTGAACGCCGCGCGGCGGTTCGGGTTGTCCAGGAACAACACTCCCACCGTCTCGCCGTCCCAAACCAAGGGCGCATACATCCCAGTGCGGATACGGATCGCCGCCATGCTCGCAGACACATTCGCATGGTCGCCGTCGTCGTCTCCCCAGATGAAACCCTTCTGCTCCACGGCCACGCGGCGGATCAGGGTCTTGCTGATCGGCGGCGATTCGTGGGGCACGCTCGCGCGTAGGCTCAGCTTGCCGTCATACGGATCCTTCACCAGCAACGCCCCGCGCACAGCTCCAGGAGTCAGCTCGATCACCCGGTCCACGATGAGCCGGTACAGCTTCTTCAAGTCCGTCTCGGCAGCAAACTGAAGAGGCAGCTCGTAGAGCATTTCCAGACGATGCTGCGTCTGGTCATTCATCTTCCCCAGCGGCACCGGCGCGCGGACGTCCCCGCTGAGCGCCAAGTTCACATGCACCTCCCCTTCGCTATCTAGAAAGCGCGTCTCGGGTTTTTCAGCAGGCGCCTCCGCCGGCGACTGCAACGGGCGCCTCTTGGAGTGAATCACCACCGCCAGATGCCCCAGCATGATCTGCACCGGCAATTCAAAGATGCTCGTCTCCGCAACCTGCATCTCGTTTACAAAGGTTCCCGCGCTGCTCCCCAAATCCTGCACCTCCACCGCTTCGTCCGAAACCTGCAACTGCACATGGCGCCGGGACACCCCGATCGAAGGCAGTACAATGTCACAGCTCGATTCGCGCCCTAGAACGTAGGTGCCTGCAGGACGGCTCTCCTCCATGTGGACACCGTCCTCGCTGTGAATCGTAAAAGAGATCAGATCCATGCTGGCGAAAAATCATGCTGAAGCTAACCACACTTCATCAAATCAAGCGGGGGCCCGCAATACCCGAAACAGTCACAGCCTCCTTCCCCCCTCGCGTGCCTTACCACTGCGAGCCGCCGCCCCGCATTGCCCTCACTGCATCAGCCGCGTGACGGTCCAGTACACCCCCGTCACCCCGATCGCCACCGACCCAGGCACCGTCACCCAGCGGCGGTAAACGCCTGCGTCCTTCACCCAGCCCGTCAGGACCAGCGCTATCGAGATCACCGCTATCTGGCCGGCCTCCACGCCCAGATTGAAACCGACCAGCGCCGCCAGAAGAGACCCCTTCGGAATCGTCAAATCTCCCAAGGCGCTCGCAAAACCGAGCCCGTGGACCAGCCCGAACCCGAACACCACCGCCACGCGCTTCCACGAGTACTGCGGTTTCCAGATATTTTCGAAAGCCACGAACGCGATCGTCGCTGCGATCAGAGGCTCCACCACCCGGGAGGGCGCGCTAAACACCCCCACCGTCACCAGCGCCAGCGTCACCGAATGCGCCACCGTAAACGCACTCACCTGGAGCAGCAGCGGACGCCACGCACGCCCCAGCAAAAACACCCCCAGCACAAACAAAATGTGGTCCAGCCCCTCCGGAATCACATGCCCGAACCCCTGTTTTCCAAAACTCCACACCGTGCTGGCGATGTGCCCCTGCCCCCCCTCCGCGGGAACGCTTCCCGGCGTGGGGCCGCTGGGAACCGCGCCAGAAAGCTGGGTCAGATCCAGTGTGAAACTCTTCTCGTCCGGGAAAAGCACCGCCACTCTGGGGTGAGGCATTCCGTTAATCTCATTTTCAAAAACCACGGAAAGCTTGTTGGACGAGGTCGAGCGCACGCTCCACCCAGTCACCCCCGCGGGAATCTGCGTGCTCCACCGGCCCGAAATGACCACGACAGACTCGTCGTTCTCCAGCGGGCGCCCCGCCTCCCCTCCGAATTCGAAAACAAACTCCGGCTGCACCCGTCCCACAGGTTCCAAGAAAAACTCCACATTCCTCTTCAGGAGTTCGGCCGCCTTTCGAAGAAGCTCACCCTTTCTCGCTTCCGTCAGATTCTGATAAACGATCCGGGTCATGGAGGTCGCCGTCGTCGGATCCTCGTCAAAACACCGAGGATTCACGTCCACCCGGATCGAGGCGCCGCCCCCCGACTGGAAGCTCCCGTGAACGGGAATGTCCGGAATCGGGTGGGCCGAAGCGACCTGCAGCGCAAAAACGAGGCTGAAAAGGCACAAAAGTCGCCTCAGGGGGGTGTAGGGGTTCACGCGATGCAGCTAGACCAGAATTTTGGCTTGATTCAATCCAGATTTCATTCGAAGTGGTCGTGTTCGATGGGTTCCATCCCTCGGACTCAACCCCATAACAAGCAAACAACATGAAGAAATTCCTCACCATCGCCGCCGTTCTCGCACTTGGCACCGCCGCTCAGGCCGGTTGCGGAAAAATCGAAACCACCGAAGGCACCCTGAAGTCCTTCAATGCCGAGTCCAAGACCCTCGAAGTTCAGGGCAAGGACAAGGTGGCCTCCATCAAGCTGACCCCCGAAACCAAGGGCGCCGACCTCGTTGCCGGCCTCGTTGGCAAGACCGTCAAAGTCGACGCCACCCACGGCAAGGCGACTGTGGTTGCCGCCAAGTAATTCTTTCAATTACAGACTCCCTCAAAAGAGCCCGGTTTTCGCCGGGCTCTTTTTTTGTTTCAAAAGGCGGAAGTTCAAGTCCGAGAAAACGTTTTCATAAAGAATTTCCCATCGATTCTCCGAACGACCCGCAAATACACGAGCTCATCTTTCGGCTTAAAAGGACAGACCAGCCCGGGTTCAGCACTGTGAGCCTCTGCTTTTACAATCGTTTAACCACTGCTAGAGAGGAACCATGAAACGTCTGGTTCTGTTCGCAGCGGCATGCATCCTTCAATCCTGCGCCACCTCCTCTGAAATTAAAAAGACGGCGTTTGGTGGCCTCTGGATCGCCCCAGAATCCGAGGCCAATTCTTTCGAACTCGACCTCACCCAAACCGGCACCCAAGTGCAAGGCTACCATGCCGCGTTGGTCAATGGCAGCGGCCAGATCGAAGTCGCGTTGCCCTCCGACGGCGACCCTCCCTCAATCAGCGGAGCCACCACGGACGCTTCAACCGCGAAGGTTCACTTTAAACTGCGCCGGGGAAAGGGGGCCGGTGAAGCGCTGCTCGTGCGCAAATGGGATAAGCTCATTTGGACCATTACTCAGTCTGAGGGAGAACCGTTGCTGCCGCAGACGTGCATCCTGAAGCGCCAGGCAAACACGCCGCACTAAGTGTTCCGCCGGCAACCCGCCTGGCGGTCAATAGCCCTGCCGGGCCTCCGCCTGAGCCGCTGAAAAGCAGGCGCCCACGGATGAGCCAGCCACAGGTTCGGGCGGCCTCAGCAGGAGTTCCTCAGGAAAAACAAGAGCGGGCTGGATCTTTTTTAAGACTTTTCGTCCTCACGCTCCGTAGCGGGGTGTGTAGGTAACGCACCATTGAGTGGCGCCCGGGAGAAAAAGGGGCAAAAAGGGGGGGGGGAGAAGAAAAAGGAGCCTTAAAACAGGCTTTGAACCGGTTGAAAGGCAGGAGTCCCTGGCTTCGCTGAGGCTTTGAGAAATTTGGAGGGAAGTCGGGGCTGCAGGCAGGATTGGCGGGGTGAGCGGGGCGGCTGCGCTGAGCGGGCGAAAAGCTCTTCAACGCGCTGTTGACCCGCCTAAGCCTGCCTGCAGCCTTGCCCGGCTTCTCCGGCATCTCGGGCTTCCACGCGATTCTCCCGGCAGCGACCGCCAAAGATGCGTTTCCTACGGAGCCACCGCGTATGACCACAAACCTCAAAATGCAAACCACTGTCCCCAGCCGGCAAGAGGCCACAACTGGGAACAAGCCGCCGGGCGCAACCGCGAGCCGACAAGGAGGCGCGACCGAAAGCGTACAAACCATCACCACGCGAATGTGGAGGCACCTCAGTCTCCTGTTGTGCGTCATTCTCCACCTGAGCGCAGCGTTGCCCTCTGCCAGTGCCGCGCAACCCGATGTCCGCATCCATGCGGGCGGCCCGCAGGTTGTCGACGCCGCGGGCAAGATCTGGCAGGCGGATCAGCTTTACTCAGGCGGCTTTACCTACGCCAGCCCGAACACCGTGATCGGCACGCCCTCCCCGGCCCTCTATCAAACGGAGCGCGCAGGCGCTTTTGCCTACCACATCCCGCTCGAAACAGGCTCGTACCGCGTCACACTGCACTTCGCAGAAATCTACTTTAAAAAGCCAGGAAACCGCGTTTTCAGCGTGCTCGCAGAGGGCGCCCAGGCCGTTCCTCCGCTCGATCTCGCCGCTGTAGCTGGTCCGGACACCGCGCTCCAAAAAAGCTTCACGCTCGAAGTCAGTGACGGAACCCTCGACCTTGATTTTCTTCCGCTCACCGAAAATGCCAAGCTGTCCGCCCTGGAAGTCGTCCAGCTCACAGCGGGAACGGCCCCAGTGATCAAGGTCAGCACCAAGGACCTCAGCGCCGGCCCGAACCCGATGCAGGCGACTCTCACGGCGGCGATTTCCGGTCTGCCTGAGCCTCCAACCGAGAGTCCCTCATTGCTTTGGAAACAAACCGATGGACCCGCACCTGCCTCCATCGAAACGCCCGCGGCCGCCTCCTCCAGCGTTCGGTTCCAAACTCCGGGACTTTACACTTTCGCCTTCACCGCAACACTCGGGGCGACAAGCGCCACCGCTACCTCGAGGGTGCTGGTCTATGGAAACACAACAGGTCAGGAGCCCGTGCGCATCCATGCGGGAGGGAGCTCTTACACAGATACAGCCGGCTCCAAATGGATGGCCGACACCTTTTTCAAGGGAGGCGCGACCTTCGCCGTCAACGGCCTCATCCAAGGCACTCCTGACCCCGCTCTCTACCAAACGGAGCGTTACGGAACCTTTGGATATCACGTCCCGCTCCAAAACGGCCTCTATTGCGTCCGCGTTCACCTGGCGGAAATTTGGTTCAAAACACCTGGCTCCCGCGTGTTCAACATCTCAGCCGAGGCACAACCCTTTGCCTCGTCGCTCGATGTCTTCCAAAGCGCCGGCTACATGAACGCCACCGTCCTATCCCGGGTCCTTCCGGTAACCGACGGAGCGCTGGACCTCGAGTTCACCGCCTCCAAGGATTCAGCGAAACTCTCCGCGCTTGAAATTCTGCCGGTAGCCCTCGCCTCACCGCCGCTCAGCGTGGACGTGGGCCCAGACAGGACGCTCCAACTCCCTCTCGACACCCTGGAGGTTCAGGCGGCCCTGCCCACGGCTGCGCAGCTTGCGCAGGATGCCTCCTGCCTCTGGAGCCAGACAGCCGGCCCCCACGAAGCAGAAATCCTCACCCCCGCCGGATTCCTGTCCCAAATCCACTTTCACGAACCCGGTCTCTACACGTTCAAGGCCACCGTCAGGAGCGGAGATTCCGCAGGTTCCGCCAGTGTTTCAATCAAGGTATTGCCTGCCGCTGACGCGCCGGGCACCGTGCGTATCCACTGCGGAGGCCCGGCGTACACCGACGCTTTCAACCGGATCTGGGCCGCGGACTCCTTCTTCGCGGGCGGCTCCACCTACAGCTCCACAGGAACCATCGCTGACACCTCCGATCCCGGGCTTTATCTGACGGAGCGCTACGGCCCTCAGTTCTCCTACAAGATCCCAGTCGCAAACGGGGACTACACCGTCCGCCTGCATTTTGCCGAGATTTACTGGCAGCAGCCCAAAAAGCGCATCTTCTCAGCAGATGTAGAAGGCATCCAGATGCTCTCAAACTTTGATCCCTGCGCGGTCGCGGGACCAGGAACGGCGCTCGTGCGCGAAATGCAGACTAACGTTTCGGACGGACTCTTGAACATCGGATTCCAAGCGCAGCTCGACTGGGCAAAAGTCTCTGCCATCGAGGTCCTGCCGCTGATCAAAGCGGATCACTTTCTGCACGTCGTCATACGGGCCCCCGAATTCGTCGTCGACTACGCAGCAGCTGGATCCGCGTCGGTTTCACTTTCAGGGTCGGCCTCACACACCCATGAGTTTGGACGCTCCCTAGCGCGCTACGAATGGAGGGAGGGACCGAATATCATCTCAACAGACCCCGATTTCACCCTCCAGGCTCCGGTGGGAAAGCACACCTACTTCCTCACTATTTTCGACAACAACTCGCCGCCATCTTCACTCTCAAACAGCGTCACTATTGAGGTGGCACCTGCCTCCGCCGTCCGGGGCGTGACCGCCTCCTACTTCGTAAACTCCGGCACAATCACCACAGCGGACCCGCCGGCTTTTTTAGAGGTCTTGAACGGCTTCAAACTCGAGCGCGTGGGATCCGCGATCCAGGGGTCCGCACTCCCGGCCGCCACGGTCCGCCTGCAGGGAGTTTGGACGATTTCACAGGCGGGAACATACACTCCCGCCTCAAGCTCCGGAATTCAGTCCGCCGTGATGATCGACGGCAAACCCTGGACCGGCCCCATCAATCTGGCTGCTGGACCGCACACAGTGCTCTGGCAGGTGAGCGTCTCCCAGAATTCTACGCTCCCGGCGGAGCTCTCCTGGATGCGTTCAGACGGAGCGGCAGGCGCATTCGCGCCATTGACGCATAACGAGACCGCCATGGCTCCGCAGATCAACAAAATGCCTTTGTCCGGACCGGCTGGGGGCGGTGATTTGGTCGAAATTCAGGGACTGGGATTCTTCCCGGTAGGAACCGTCAGCGTACTCTGGGGCACCAAACGGATCTCGGGAGAAATTCTGGAGTCGGATCCATTCCGCCTTTTACTGGTAACGCCCCCGGGCACTGGCTCTGTGCCGGTACGCGTCCAGACGCAACAGGGCGTCAGCAACACTCTGACCTACCGGTACGTGGAAGGTACCGCTCCGGTGCAGTTCCAGACGAAAACCATCACTCCTTTAGACTCGGCCACCCAAGCGGCATGGGGGCCGGACGGCCGCCTGTACATCGCCACGCTTTCTGGAACGGTGACGGCTCTGGAATTGGACGACCAGTACAACGTCCTCAGCAAACAAGTCATACCCGCCGTTCAAAACCTTTCAAATAACAACATTCTCGGCATCGGATTCAGCCCCTGGGAACCAGCCTCCACGTTCCGAATCTACATCGGCCATGCCAAGCTTTACATCAACGGGGGATTGGTTGGAGTCCGGCCCGCGCCCTATATAGGCCAGATCAGCGCCTTGCAGGGGCCGCTATTTGCACCCGTACCCCTCATCACGGGCCTGCCCAGCAGCAACCACGACCACGGGGTAAACGGGATCTCTTTTGACAACCGGGGGCAGCTCTACGTCCCAATCGGCGGCAACACCAACGCTGGAGTCCCCAACCCCAACGTCGGGGGATTTGACGAGTCTCCGTTGTCGGAAACCATTCTTGTCGCCGCGCTACGAGATCCCGCCTTCGCAGGCTCCTTCTCCTACACGGATTCCCGCACAGGTCTGCCCTCTCCCGACCAAAACGACGGAAAATACGCAAACCTGCTAGGAGGAACCGGCGTGCGGGTCTTCGCCAGCGGATTTCGAAACGCCTTTGACCTAGTGTGGGGCACCAGTGGTTTTCTTTATGCAACCGACAACGGACCCAATGTGGGTTTTGGCAAAGCTTCTCTCAGCGCCGATGCAGACACAGGTGACCCGACCGCCATGGATAAAGTCCTCCTCGTTGGCAAAAACCACTACCACGGCCATGCCAACCGAAACCGCGGCCGGTTCGAGCTCCGCGAAAACCGTTATTACTACCCCTGGGACGTTGCCAACCCGGAGCTCTACACACAGCCGCTGATCGAACTGCCCTCTTCAAAGGACGGAATCGATGAATACAGGGCAAACACCTTCGGAGGATCCCTGAGAGGATCCCTCCTCGTCCAAGAATGGAACGGCTTCCTGAGCGCCCTCAAACTCTCAGCGGACGGGCGTTCAGTGGAATCCTTTTCGGAACGCGTCTGGGGCACCCAACGGGGCCTGGACGTGGTTTGCGGGCCGGGCGGAGCCATCGTCGTCGTCGACTACTCCGGCGGCCAGGTCAATGTCTCCCTGCCCGAGGACAAAGACGTCTCCGCGATGACGGCCTACGACGTCTTCCCGTGGAGAGCCCCGGCATCCGGAGTCTTCCAGTTTGTGATAGGAGGCAAGGGTTTTGGAACCCTTTCAGACACCACAGTGCGGTTCGGCGCCCTAAAGGCGGAACTGACCTCGGTCACTCCCAGGCGCATCAAAGGGGTCATTCCAACCTGCGTCGCTCCTACGGCCGGGTTCCTGCCGCTTCAGGTTCAGTCTGCAGGAACCACCTCGGTCCTTCCGTATGCATTCCGCTACCTGCTGGAGCCCGGTCAGGGATCGGGCATCTGGAGGGAGGAATCCCAGATTCCAAGCGCCCCCGGCAGGGCAACCGCGGCGGAGTGCGGCGGACTCGTATATGTCCTCTCCGAGGACTCGACAAACTTCCAGGCATTCGACACGGCCCTTGGAGACTGGTTTTCGAACCTGCCCCCTCCGCCCACTCCGGTGGAGAGCCCCTCACTAGTCTGCGTCGGACAAAAGCTCGTCCTCCTCGGTTCCTCCGGAGGTGACGCCCCTTGGGTGGTACAAACTTATACCCCCTTTACCCGCACCTGGTCTCGAGGCAGCAACGCCCCAGTGGGCAGCTCGGGGCCGGCGGTTGCGGCCTTTGGCTGCAGAGTCTACGCGTGTGGAGGCCTGGTGGCAGGAAGCCCGGGCACAGTCGCCGCCTGCTACGACGCTGAGAAGAACCAGTGGAGCGCCCTGCCCCAGCTCCCAGTCGGATGTTCCGAAGCGGCCGCCACCGTTTCAGACGGAAAGCTTCGGATCTTTGGAGGAGAACCTCTGCCGGGGCCGCTGACGGTGCAGGCCTTCGACCTCAAAGCCGGCGTCTGGACACTCGAATCCCCCTCCCCTGGAGAAAACCTCCCAAACCGCCTAGGAGCGACGGCAGTCACATTCGCCGGCGAATGTTACCTGCTCGGGGGCCGCTTGCCCACGGGCGAGGCCCTCTCCCGAGCCGACGCCTACCTTCCCTCGGCACAAAAATGGCGCAAAGAATCCCCGCTGCCAGAAGCTGCGTGGGGAGTCGCAGCCGTCAGTGGCGAGCAGGAGATATTTACCGCGGGAGGGCGTACTCAAACAGGGCAGCTCAGAGGTGCGCGTCAACTTATCCGGTGAGCACCCTCCAGCAAGAAGCAGCATCCGCCGGATTCATGTGGCCTTGAGTTCTACTTTTCCTTTGCAAGGAGTGTTCATGCAGGCGGCGAGCCGACGGCTGCATGTACTTTCGCTCAGGGCAAAAAAGCGGGCTCTAAGGACAAACAAAATCCTAGCGAAAAAAGGGTACACAGGACGGGACGTGCTTTGACTAGAGAAAAACAGGGCCCTGAGGCTGTGTTTTTGAACGATTTGGCGGTGCCGGCGTGATAAAGCACTCGCTCCTGACTTAGGCGTATCTATTCATTAGCGTTCTAAGTTCAAATTCCGAAAATTCCGTGCTGATCTTTTCGCCTGTGATTTATTCGGGTTAGGTGCTTTTTTTTGACCTCCATGCCCCGCTCCATTCTCCATCCCGTCCTTCTCCTGCTACTGGCGTTGCTGCCCGCCTCAAACGCGCTCGCGGCATCCTCGGATTCGCCGAAAGCCTCTTCTAAGGGGTCCTCAAAATCTTCCTCCGAAAAAAGCCCGCCGAAGGCCGTCGCCGCCAACAGCGACAGCTCCTCCAAGGGGCTCAAGGTTCACGCCAAAGCCGCCATCCTCGTCGACGTGCAGTCCGGACGCGTCCTGCACAGCGTCAACGCGGACGAACCGCGTGCGGTCGCCAGCACCCAAAAGCTCATGACCGCCCTGCTCGTTGCCGAAGGCGGCGGACTGGACAAAGCGGTCAAAATCGAGGCGAGCGACACCTGGGCGGAGCCTTCCAAACTGGACATCAAGGCAGGGGAGGTCTACCGCCGGGGTGACCTGCTCAGGATCCTGCTAATCAAAAGCATGAACGACGTTGCCCGGGCACTGGCCCGTGACAATGCAGGTAGCGTCGAGGCCTTCGCCAGAAAGATGAATGCCAAGGCCGCGCAGCTTGGGATGACGGACTCGAATTTCGTCAACCCGAACGGGCTCCCCGCCGAGGGCCAGCACTCCACCGCCCGCGACATGGCCAAGCTTGCGGCGGCGGCCTACCGTTCCAAGGCCATCCGGGAAATCGTCTGCCAGAGGGAAATCAGCTGGCAGCACCCGAGCGGCAAGGTCAGCGAATTCCACAATACCAACCGGGTGCTCTCCAGCCTCAAGGCCTGCAACGGCATGAAGACCGGCTACACAGTGGCCGCGGGCTTTTGTCTGGTGTCCAGCGCCTCCAACGGAGGCAAAGACGTGATCTCCGTGGTGCTCGGAGACACCAAGGAGTTTGTCTGGAGCGACTCCCAAAAGCTCTTGAGCTGGGGCCTGGGCATTGAACCTCAAACGGCCCGCAATCCCTGAACCGTTCCGGTTCCATGGAAGCCGTCCTCTCAGCGAGCCTGGCTACGCTGGAAACGGAGGATCTCAGGCGCAGGCTGCGCTCCGGCGGCCCGCAATCCCCGGCCGATGACGGGCTACTCAACTTTGCCTCCAACGATTACCTTGGGCTCGCCACCGAGCCATTTTTGATTGAGGCCGCTACTGAGGCGCTTGCCCGCCATGGAACGGGAAGTGGAGCCTCCCGCTTGGTCAGCGGCAACCTAGCCCCCCACGAGGACCTCGAAAACGCGCTGGCTCAATGGAAACACACAGAGGCCGCGCTCGCGTTTTCAAGCGGCTACGCCACCGCTCTGGGCACCATTCCCGCCCTGGTCGGCCCGGGCGACGTGGTCATTTTAGACAAGCTCTGCCACGCCTGCATCATCGACGGCGCGCGCCTCTCCGGAGCAATCCTACGGATTTTCCCCCACAACCAAGTGGACCGCTTGGAGAGCCATCTCCAGTGGGCGCGGGAGCGCCACCCGGAGGCTCGCATTCTCGTGGCCACGGAAAGCGTGTTCAGCATGGACGGGGACCTGGCCCCCTTGTTGGACATCGTGGAGCTGAAGGACCGCTTTGGAGCCTGGCTGCTTCTGGACGAAGCCCACGGCGCGGGCGTTTTCGGTGAGACGGGGGGCGGTCTCGCGGAAGCGCTGGGCGTTTCCTCCCGGGTGGAGGTGTCCATGGGAACCCTGAGCAAGGCTCTGGGCTGCTCCGGGGGGTACATTTGCGGTGCCCGCACCCTGATCGACTGGCTGCTCAACCGGGCGCGCAGCTTTGTATTTTCCACCGCTCCGCCTCCCGCAAACGCCGCCTGTGCGGCCGCCGCCGTCCGCTGGATGACGACGCCCGAAGCGACTGCCCGAAGGGCGCGGCTCCAAGGCCATCTCGAACTTTTTCACAAACTGCGTCCTGAGGTCACCCGGCCCGAGAGCGCGATCATTCCGTGGATTTTGGGGTCAAGTGCCGCCGCCCTGTCGGCGAGTCGCGCGCTGCAGGATTCCGGCATGCTGGTCCCCGCCATCCGCTACCCCACGGTGCCAAAAGGACGGGCGCGGCTCCGGATCACGCTGAGCGCCGCCCACACTCCGAAGCAAATCACGCGCCTCGCGGACGCCCTCACCGCGCCGTGCGCCTAGAAAAGAGATCTCACGCGGAGCCGCGGAGGGCGCGGAGAAAATTCTAAAAACGACTGAATCATAACCATTTCTATGGATCTCCGCGCCCCCGCGACTCCGCGTGAACTTCCCTTTTCAGGGTAATTCCCTAATCCCGCGAGGCCTGTTTTTGAAACGGAGTCCGCCCTTTTTGCAGGCTGGACCGATTCCCTTCATTGCCTTTCCCCCAACCAGCAGGGATGCTCCCGAGTTGTTTTATGCTTCAGAAAACCAAAGAGGACGTCATCGAGCTGCTGGAATCCATTGCGCGTCTGCTGGAGCTCAAGGGGGAGAATGTTTTCAAAGTCCGCGCCTACACCAATGCCGTGCGCACCTTGGAAACCTTCAGTGGAAACTTTGACGAACTGGTGGAGCAGCAGCGGCTCGGAGAAATCGGAGGCATCGGAGCGGCTCTGGAGGACAAAATCACCGAGTTTGCGACTACGGGCGCCCTGCCCTATTACGAAAACCTCAAAGCGGAGTTTCCCTCGACGCTCTTCGACCTGTTTGAACTACAGGGGCTGGGTCCGAAGAAAATCAAGGCGCTCTGGGAGGAACTGGGCATCACCACCGTCGAGTCGCTGGAAGCGGCCTGCAAAGAAGGAAAAGTCGCCTCATTGAAAGGCTTCGGGGCGAAAACCGCCTCCAATATTCTGACCAGTATCGAGGCGCGCAAACAGTACTCCGGTGCGTTCCGCTTCGGCGACATTGCCGCCGGCGCCGAACTCCTTTTGGAGGAAATCAAGGAACTCCCGGACGTCCTCCAGGCCTCCCTCGCCGGTTCCTACCGGCGACGCAAGGAGATCGTCCACGACCTGGATTTTCTCGTTTCCACCCGCCATCCGGCAGTGGTTTCCGACTTCTTTGTCCAGCATGCCCTTGTGGAAACCGTCCTCGCACACGGGGCCACGAAGTCCAGCGTGCGTTTGAAAAACGGCATCCAGGCGGACCTCCGGGTCGTCACCCCGGAACAATACCCGAGCGCCCTCAACTATTTCACGGGCTCCAAGGAACACAACATCGCCCTCCGCAGCAGGGCCCTCGCGCGCGGGTGGACCCTCAACGAATACCGACTCGGCCCGGACGAAAAAGCCAAGCAGACACCGGATCCCATCCCCCCCATTCACACGGAAGCCGACTTGTACCGGGCACTGGGCCTCGACTACATCGAGCCCGAACTCCGGGAGGATCGCGGGGAGATCGCCGCGGCCGCGGCGCACAAGCTGCCGCATTTGATCCAACTGGAAAACTTGCGAGGCACCTTCCACAATCACACCACCGCCAGTGACGGCCGCAACTCCCTCGCCGAAATGGCGGAGGCCGCCATGGAGCTCGGCCTCGAGTACCTCGGCATCTCCGACCACTCAATTTCCTCGCCCCAGGCGCACGGACTGGACGCCAAACGACTCCTCGCCCAGGTGGCCGAAATTCGCGAACTCAACAAGGAGCTCGGGCCGGACTTCCGTCTTTTTTCGGGAGTAGAATGCGACATCCTCAAGGACGGTTCATTGGATTACCCGGACGAGGTTCTTGCGGAGCTCGACTATGTCGTCGCTTCCGTCCATGCGTCTTTCACCCTCTCGCAGCCAGAGATGACGGCCCGCATCATCAAGGCGATCTCCAACCCTCACGTCACGATGCTCGGGCACCTCACCGGCAGACTCCTCCTCTCCCGAGACGCGTACGCCGTTGATATTCCCGCGATCATCGACGCCGCGGCCGACACCGGGACGATCATCGAGCTCAACTCCAACCCCCGCCGCATGGACATGGACTGGCGCTGGTGGCCGCTAGCCAAGGAAAAGGGCGTCCGCTGCTCCATCAATCCCGACGCCCACAGCGTCTCACACTTCCAGTTTTTGTGGAACGGGATCGGGGTTGCTAGAAAAGGATGGCTGACCGCCTCCGATGTGATAAACACCCTGCCGCTTGGCAAAATCGAAGCAGTCCTGGCCGCCAAACGCAAAAAATCCTGCTGATCTCTTCCGATCACTCCACTGATCCCCTTCCCCACCTTGCCCGCACCCCTATGAGCAAACCCATCCGCATCCTCTGTGTCGGCGCCGGCCACATGGGCCGTTCCCACGCACTCGCCTACCGCCAGCTCGACGGCTTTGAAATTGCAGGAATTGTGACGCGTTCCGCGGCCTCCCGCGACGCGCTGATCCAGGAACTCGGCGGAGAAATCCCGGGGTTCAACGACTTTCAAGAAGCCCTCAAGGCCACGCGCCCGGACGCCGTCTCCATCTCGAGCTACCCGGACACGCACGCCGAGTACGCCCTCGCTGCACTGGACGCGGGCTGTCATGTTTTCGTCGAAAAGCCCCTCGCCGAAACGGTCGAGGAGGCGGAGGCGATCGTGGCCAAGGCCGAGGCCACCGGCCGCAAGCTCGTGATCGGCTACATCCTGCGGGTCCATCCCAGCTGGATCCGCTTTATCGAAGTCGCGAGAACCCTCGGCAAGCCGCTGGTCATGCGAATGAACCTCAACCAGCAAAGCTCCGGGCCAGAGTGGAAAACCCACAAGGCGCTGGCCAGTTCCATCTCCCCCGTTGTGGATTGCGGGGTGCATTACGTCGACGTCATGTGCCAGATGACGGGTGCAAAGCCCGTCCGCGTTTCGGGAATCGGCGCGCGCCTCACGGAGGAACTGCCGGCCGGCAAAATCAACTACGGCCACCTCCAGGTCACCTTCGACGACGGCTCCGTGGGCTGGTACGAGGCGGGCTGGGGCCCGATGATGAGCGAGGTCGCGTTTTTCGTGAAGGACGTTGTGGGTCCGAAGGGGTGCGTTTCCATCGTCGCTGCGAAAGCCTCCGGTGAGGGCCAGAGCGCAAACGTCAACGCCCACTCCCAGGCCCAGACGCTGCGCCTGCACCACAGCCCGCTGGGGCCGGACGGAAAGTTCCTCAAGCCGGACGAGATCATCTCTCTCGAGGACGAACCCGACCACGACGGCCTGTGCCTGCGCGAACAGGAGTTTTTCCTCAAGGCGATCAGGGAAGACGCCGACCTCGGAGCCCACATGCACGAGGCCATCCGTTCGATGAAAATCGTGGCGGCCGCCGACGAAAGCTTCCGCACGGGGAAGACCGTCGAGATTTAAGGGAAGGCCGAATCTCACGTGCGGATGGGGCGCCCAGATGACCGACCCTCGTAACGAAGCAAGGGTAGTGCGCTTCTATGCTGAAAGTGCTTGAAACGCACAGGGCCAAAATTGGTTCTACAGCATAGATTGATTCATTTTTGCATGAAAGCCTCACAAACATTCGCTGGCATCCTTTTCCTGCTGGGGGCCGCCATACCCACAACTCAGGCCGAGAGCACTCTCGCCCTAGGCCAGATACCGCCGCAAGCAAGCCAATGCGTCTCGAAGCATCTGGGAACGTCCAAGCTTCAATCCATAGTCAGGGACGAAGAGAAAGAGGACGTTTTCAACATTGTCATGACCACAGCGGAGGGAAAATCCCGGACCTTTTCAGTCGATGACACAGGCCAGATTGTTCTCGAGGAAATCGACCAGGAGTCGGCGCCCGCCGCAGTTCAGAAAACCATCGTTTCCCAAGCGGGAGACGGGAAGGTCACCAAAATCGAAAAGAGCAACGAAGACGGGGAGCTCGAGTACCACGTCACTGTCGCACGCGGTTCCGGCACTATGAGCGGCTTTACAGTCGAACCTGACGGGCGCCTTTCAAGCGTTGAAGTCGAGTTGACCGAAACCTCCGGGCCTGTCCGCAAGACCATCGAGTCCCAATTAGGATCAAGGAAGCTGGAATCTATCGAAAAGGTTTTTGACGGCGCCACATTCGAATATGAGGTGGAGGCTCGGGGCGCCAATGGGCACCTTGAAAAGTTCATAGTCGGCGCCAATGGCAAACTCGAGAGCGTGAGCGCGTCGCTTCAAGAGCTTTCAGCGCCAGCTCAAAAAACCGTCAAAGAGCATATCGGCGCCGGCAAGATCCACGAGATCCACAAGATAATGCCCGCCACTCCAAAGGGCAACGCGCTGGAAGTCTACGGCACGAAGAATGGGAAGCCGTTCAATTTCCGCGTAGGTCCCGCAGGAATGTTCCAAGGCCAGCTGAACTGAAAACGCTGAAAGCAGACGCTTCTCTAAGTTAGTCAGGTCAGAATTTCGCTGACCACTCTCGCCTCCTTGTTGTCGGTAAGCGCCATCGCGCTGCCGTTGCGCTGGAAGGTCAGTTTGGCGTGGTCGAACCCGAACAGGTGCAGGAGCGTGGCGTGGTAGTCGTGATGCGTCACGATGTCCTTCACCGCCCTGTGCCCGAACTCGTCGGTCTCGCCGTGTACCACGCCGGCCTTGAAGCCGCCCCCCGCCAGCCACATGGAAAACCCGTACGTGTTGTGGTCCCGCCCCACCACGTCCCGCCCGCCGTCATACTCGATCACTGGAAGCCGCCCCATTTCTCCGCCCCAGTGCACCACGGTCGAATCCAACAGGCCGCGCTCCTTCAAATCCATCACCAGCGCCGCGGCGCCGCGGTCGACGTATTTGCACGCCGAAGGCAGCCCCTTGAAAATCCCCTTGTGGTGGTCCCACGTCTGGTTGCCGGTGAACAACTGCACGAAACGCACCCCCCGCTCTATCAGCCGCCGCGCAATCAAACACCGCGTCGCGAACTCCCCCGACTCAGGATCGTCCACCCCGTACATCTTCCTCGTGGCCTCCGATTCCCCGCGGATGTCCAGCGCCTCCTTGGCCGCCACCTGGAG
Source organism: Chthoniobacteraceae bacterium (assembly GCA_947449735.1). Lineage (GTDB taxonomy): Bacteria > Verrucomicrobiota > Verrucomicrobiia > Chthoniobacterales > Chthoniobacteraceae > Chth-196. The sequence goes on from CANFTB010000010.1 coordinate 73,606, forward strand.
CCGTCCCGCTAGAGCGTAGCTGGAAATGCGCGCCTCCAAATCGCTCTCCGCCGGATGCCTCGCGAGATGGGCGCGGTTCAGTTCTCCCAAAAAATCCAAGTACTGCGACTGCGCCGCGCCGCGCAAGTGCGGAGCCGGATCCAGATTCGCCATGCGCGGTTCGGCGGAGCGCACCGCGGTCCCCTGGTACAGGGACGGGAGCCAGCCCTGGCTCCAGTTGCCCACCCCGCGCACGGGAAGCCCGCGGGGGTCGGTGAGCGCCACGTACGCGGGCAGTTCCTGCGACTCCGAACCGAGCGCGTACGTGAGCCAGCTGCCCGCCGTGGGACGCCCCCCGAGAATCCCGCCGGTCTGCATCGCGTTGATGCTCTGGTCGTGGTTGCTCACCCCGGTTTGCATCCCCCGGATCAGCGTCACGTCGTCCACGATCTGCGAGAAATACGGCAGCAGCTCGCTCACTTCGATCCCCGACTGGCCGTGCTTTTTGAACCTCCACGGACTCGCCATGAGCTTCGTCGAAGCGTTCGCCGCATCATCGAATTTGATTTCTCCGGTGAACTTCTGACCGTTGCGCTTGTCCAGCTCCGGCTTGGGATCAAAGAGGTCGATCTGGCTGGGGCCGCCCTGCATGAACATCGAGATCATTGCGCGCGCCCTCGGCTGGAAGGGCGGCACCTTCGGCAGCGTGTCAAAGTGCTGCGGCACCAGGTCGACCGGCTTACCCAGCAGCTTCTCCTGCTGGAGGAGCCAGAGCGCCCCTAGCGAACTCAGCCCGAAACCGCTCTGCGCCAGAAAGTGCCGTCGTGTGTAGCAACCGTTGCGGTTCATATCAGTCAATGTAGAGAAATGCGTTGGCGCTCATCAGGGCCTGGCAGAACGTCGCCAGCGCCGCGTGTTCGGGCGTCGATGGCTCCGGTTTCACCGCGGAAGGCCCCGTCGGCTGGCGCATCACCGGACGCAACAGCTTCGTTCCCGAAGCCTCCGCCGCTTTCAATGTCGCGGTCTGTTTTTGGAGAAACTCCACCCCCTTTTTCACCTCCTCCTCCGCCGGGTCCGCCGCAAACGCCAGCTTCCACGCCCGCCGCACAACCGCCGCGGCGTCCGACCCGCATTCCGCGCGGAGCCGGTCCGCGAACGCCGTCGCCTGCGACAGCGCAAATTCGCTGTTCATGAGTGCGAGCGACTGGGGCGCCACCGTCGAGGCCGCGCGCCCCTCGCAGTTGGGCTCCATTTTTGGAAAATCAAACGTCTCCAGCATCCCGAGCGGCCGGGTGCGGCGCATCTGGACATACACGCTCCGGCGAAACTCCCCGCCCTCAAGCGAAACGAACTTGCCCGTCGGGCGCCCGGACCCGTCGTTGGTGTCGATCCCGAGAATCACCTGCCCGTCCACGTCCTTCATCACCGGAATGGGCGCGCCAAACATCGTCCGGTTCAAAAGCCCGCTCGCCACCAGCATCGAATCCCGCAGCATCTCCGCATCCATCCGGCGCACCGGCATCCGCCCCAGCAGAAGATTGTCGGGATCCGCCGCGTCCTTTTCCGCGGAGCGCGTAGAAGTCTGTTTGTAGACGTTGGAGTTAACCAAAAGCCGGTGCATTTCTTTCAGACTCCAACCCTTTTCCACCAGCGCGTTCGCCAGCCAGTCCAGCAGCTCGGGATGCGAGGGCCGGTCCCCCATCCGGCCGAAGTCCGAGGGCGTGCCGACGATTCCGCGCCCGAAATGGTGCGCCCAAACCCGGTTCACCAGAACCCGCGTCAGCAGCGGATGCTGCCCGGAGGTCAGATGCCGCGCGTAATCCAGCCGGCGGTGCAAACTCGCCCGCGCCGCCGGATCCGCCCCTGCGGGTGCGGCGCCGAATTCGCCCTTTTGAAAACTCGCAAGCACCGTCAGCTCCGCGGGCCCCACCACGTCCTTTGGATTTTTCGGATCGCCTCGGTGGAACACGGCGGTCTTCGGCGGGGTCTTCACCGACGCGGGGGCCTCGTTAAAAACCGCCACGAACTGCTCCTGCGGTTTGCGTTTGCGCACCGCGGCGGCCTCCTCGGCGATGGCCTTGAGCTCGTCGGCGTGCTTGGTTTTGTAGGTCGTGTCGTACAGGTAAAGCGAACCCGGGCTCAGCTGATTGACCGTCGGATGCTCCTTCAAAAGCTTCACCTGCTCCGGCTTCCGCTCCTTCACCGGCATCCGGTACGCGGCGCGCAGGGGTTCCCTCAAATCCTCCGGGCGCTTCGCCAGTTCCCAGCCGAGCACCAGCTCGATCAACTCCTCCTCCCGCGCCTTTCTGCGCGCGTCGATTACCTTGGCCTCCGCCTCCACTGCCTCAGAGGCCGCGCGCTCCGCATCGCTCATCAGCGAGACGAGCCGGTTCGCCGGAACGCGCCAGTTCACGGTGTCGAACCCCGGTTCGAAAATCGCGCGCATCTGGTAGTAGTCCCGCTGTGCGATGGGGTCGTGTTTGTGGTCGTGGCACTGCGCGCACCCCACGCTCAACCCCAGCAGCGTAGTAGAAACCACCTTCAATGTCTCGCCCACCACGGCATTGCGCGCCGTCACCTGTTCCGCGGAGGCCACGCCGGCCGTTCCGTCCGGGACCATGCGCAGAAAACCAGTCGCCGCGAGCTTGTCCACCGCGTCGGGCCCAAGGTTTTTGTGGGGCAGCGGGACCATTTCGTCCCCGGCGAGCTGTTCCTGAATAAAGCGGTCCAGCGGCTTGTCCGCGTTCAAAGAACGGATGACGTAGTCCCTGTATTGAAAAGCCCAGGCTCGGAGAGGATCCGCCTCGCTGTAGCCGTCGCTATCGGAATAGCCGGCGAGGTCCAACCAGTGCCGGCCCCAACGCTCCCCGTAGTGCGGCGACGCCAGCAGCCTCTCCACCAGGCGCGTGTACGCATCCGGGGCGGTGTCGGCCTCGAAGGCGGCGATCTCCTCGGCGCTCGGGGGGAGCCCCGTCAAATCCAGCGTCACCCGGCGCAAAAGAACGCTTCTGGAAGCCTCGGGATTGAGCGAAAGATTCCGCCTTTCCAGCTCGCGAACCACGAAGCGGTCCACCGGGTTCGGCAGTTCACCAGCCCGCTCGGCAAGGGGCAGAGTCACCTTGCGGATGGGCTGGAACACCCAGAACTCCCGCTCTTCCTCAGTGATGTAAACCTTGGGAACCTCCGCGGGTTCGGGACGCGCCGTCGGTGCGCCCTGTGCGATCCAGCGCTCCAGAAGCCCCACTTCCTCAGAAGTCAGCTTCTTGCCCTTGGGCGGCATTTCCCCCTCACGCACCAGACGCAGCATCTGGCTCTCTGCCGGCTTGCCCGCAACGATGGCCACGTCGCCCCCATCTCCGTGGGGTTCCACCAAAAACCGGCGCAACCGCATGTCCAGTCCGCCCTTGAGCTTCTCCCCCTCCCCGTGGCAATGGACACAGTGGTGCTTGAAAAGCGGGCGGATGTCCCTTTCAAAGGTCAGCGTCTGGTCCGGCGCCTTCGCCGCGACAGCACCCGCATTCGCCCCCGCGAGGGCCGTTGCACCCGCACCCTGCGCAGACGCAGCGACGCCCAGCACGGCGCACAGGAGCGCGGCCGGGGTACGGTGGAAGATTCGCCGCGTTGGAAAGGCTATGCGGGGGGGCATATCTACTACAGAACAAGTGTTTACATGAATCAATGTTAGGCACCAAAGCAAGCTCATGCACGCCATCCAAGCTGCTCCAGCAGCAAAAGCGCTTGAACGCCCCGCTCCCAGCTCTTAACAAACCACGCGCCTCCAACGTCCTATTTGAAGCAGTCCTCCCGATCTCTGGGTTTCCCGCTTCCTGCAACGACCCAAACACGTCCTAGAGGAGCGGATTCCTGCCCCACGGTAAACGCCTTCAGAACCACCCGCCGCCTGCACTCGAAACTTAGCAAACAGCCGTTTTCCGAGGACACAAGTTTACAAGCCAGGAGACTGAACAGTGATCTAATATATTTGCTAGAAGTTCGCATTGAGCGTCCACGCACCTGTGCAGAACGCCCCTTTGAAAGGTAGCCTGCCCCCCGCAAAACCACTAAATGTTCAAAATTTATGGCATCAAAGCAAGGTGCCGTTAGTTATTGCTAACGATAGCTTAAATTTGACTTTTCCCTGGCGAATGCCGAAGCTGGGCTCAATGACAACAGAGAAGCTAAAAAAAGCTCCGTTGAAAACCGCTTCCAGCAAATCCAAGACAGGCTCGTCCGAACCTGCGCCCAAGATTTTGAAGGCCAGCACCAAAAAAGCCAAATCCACAGCGAAGGACTGGCAGGAAGCAACCTCTCCGGAAAAGTCTACTCTTAATCCTCTTAAGAAAGCGGTCGCAAAAAAACGGGTTAACAAGGTCATCCCAGCGGAACCTGAGAGTGAGCCGGCGGCAAAGCAGTCCGAAGTTCAAAGAACCTCGGACGTTTTAAAGGCTCTTCTGGAAAACAATTCCGACGAGTGGTTTACCGTAGAGCAAATCTGCGCCGGCTTGGGAACCTCCTCTTTCGGTGTTTCGCTCCTGGCTTTTTCAATACCCGAGGTTGTTCCCATTCCTGTTCCGGGAATATCGGCGATCGTCGCATTGCCCACAGGCGTTGTCTCTGCTCAGATGATCGCTGGGAAAAAGGAACTGCGACTCCCAAAATGGCTTCTCCGGCGAAAGGTTCCTCGGAAAGCGCTTTCTGCGGCGATCCACGCCATTTTGCCGGCTCTCAAGCGTATTGAGAAAGGCGCCAAACCCCGCGGGCGCTGGGTCTCCAATCCCCTGACCCAAAGGCTGCTGGGATTGTTTATTTTTGTTCTAGCCCTGTTCATCGCACTCCCTATTCCGGCCACGAACATGCCACCGGCAATCGCCATCTTCGTCACCTCACTTGGAATGGTGGAACGTGATGGCGTGCTCATTTGCGCGGGCATTCTCATTGGTCTGGCATCAATGGTGCTCATCGGAGCACTCGCACTAGGCTCCTTCTCTTTACTCAGAGGCCTTTTTTAATTTTTAGTTAACTCAACATTAGCATTTCGTAGAACCCATGACCACCACGTCCCACACTCCAAAACCCTTCTCTATGATGGCAGACGCCCTAGAGTCCGCAGCGGAAACCTTTGAGCAGGCAGCCGCAAACGCCCCTGAGTCAGCCCGAAGGGCTGCTCGGGTCACAAAGCGCGCGCTCGGCCTCGGGATTTTCAAGGCTATCTACGGGATCTCTTACGGCATCGTTTACAGCGGCACGTTCATCACCGAACTGTTGCCGGAACAAGGCACCGTGCGTCGCGCCTTAAGAGAAGGCGCCGAAGCTGCGATCGATGCCCGTCTCAAGGCTCACAACAGGAACAGGCCCATGGTTTCATTCGACCCGCACCATGAGGAGGAGGCGCCCGCCAAAGCGACTCCGAAACCCGTATCCAAAGCGACACCAAAGGTGTCTGCAAAAGTATCCACGAAGGTGTCTGCAAAACCGGCTCTGAAGGCTGTTAAAAAGCGGGCTGAAAAGTTTGATGCCGCCGCGAAGGGCCTCAAGCCCCCGATCGTATAACCAGCTTTCAATTTGGATCCGGCAAGCCAAACCCCGGATCCACGGCCCTTTGCCCGGCCCAGAGCCGGCGCTAATTTGAGCGAAAAGCTTCACCATCTAAATTGTTTCATCGCATGACACTTTCGTTTCCTTCGGAGGGCCGCATTGTCTTTCAGGATTCGAAAATTTTCTCCTCGTGGCGGAGTTCGGCCTGCAAAAACTTCATCGAGAAAACATTCGCCGTCGACGGGGTGCGCCAAGTCGAGATTAGCACGGCCGACTGCAAAGCTTCCATCTCCTATGTGTCCGGGGAAGACTCCGGCGGGGAAGCCGGAATGCTGCGGAAACTCGCAAATCTTTACCGGCAGGAAAACGGGGTCAAACGGCATCCCGTTCTCGAAAAAACGACCCTTCAGCTTCTTCCAAAGTCCCAGCCCTCGTTGAGGATCTACCGCTACGGGTCAACGCTCTCCACTTGGGAGCCTCGTTTGCAGCAGAAAGGGTGGGCGCGCCTCAGGAATCCCCTCATCCTCAACAAGCGCCACTACTCCCAGTTCGTCGAGCGCGAGCTGATGAATCTGATTGGAGTCGCACGCTACGAATTTCACGCCAGCGCGGGCAGTGTCTCGATTGAATACGACCCGACGCTCATTCACTTAGAGCAAATCGTCCAGCATCTGGACCGGGCTCTTTCGTACGCTCCGGCACGCCCTCCAAAGGTCAAGTCCGAAGGTGCCAGCTTGCCTGTGGCCACCCTGTCCCTGGTGACCGCGGCCGCCTCCACTTTTTTTGTACCTGCCATGCTGCCGGCGAGTGCGGCGCTAATGCTTTACACCGCAATCCCGAGCTACCGCCGTGGGTACCAGGTGGTGACGCGCGAGCGAAGACTCGGCGTCGACGTTCTCGACAGCATTATCTTTTCCGCCTGTTTGCTCACGGGACAGCTTTTTGCCGGAGCCACCACCGCCTGGTTTTTGACTTTCGGCAGGAAGCTTTTGAAGAAGACGGAGGACGACTCTGCAAAGGTCTTGCGCAATGTGTTCGGGAAGCAGCCCAGCTTGGTCTGGCTCCTCAAGGACGGCGCGGAAATCGAAACAAGCCTCGAGAAGATTCGCTTGGGGGACCTGATTGTGGTGCATACGGGCGAGGCCGTGCCGGTCGACGGCAAGGTGCACGAAGGCAACGCAATCATCGATCAACACATGCTGACGGGGGAATCCGCCCCTTCGGAGAAAGCTCCGGGCGATGACGTTTTTGCCTCAACGGTGATGCTGGCGGGCAAGATCGTTGTCGCGGTTGAAAAAGCCGGGCAAGAAACGACTTCCAGCAAAATCACTCAGATTTTAAACCAGACGGTTACCTACAAGCCCAAATCGCAATCCATCGGAGAAAACCTCGCGGACAAAGCTGTCCTCCCTGCTCTCGGGATTGCCGGGCTCGCCGGCCTCACCGCAGGTCCCAGCGCCGCCCTTGCCGTTATTAATTCGGAACTCGGGACCGGCATCCGCATGGCCGCCCCCCTGGGACTGCTAAGCGCGCTCACCTTGTGCGCCAAAGATGCGATCCTGGTCAAAGACGGGCAGGCGTTGGAGAAGATGCGCGAAGTCGATACCGTGCTTTTTGACAAGACGGGCACCCTGACTCGTGAAAAGCCCGAGGTGGGCAAAATCTTGTGCTGCGGTTCCTACGACGAGTCCCTCCTGATCTCGTATGCGGCGGCGGCCGAGCAAAAATTCAGCCACCCGATCGCCAAGGCGATCCAAGAACGTTTTGAAAAACTGCAGCGCCCGATGCCTCAAATCGACGCGTCTCGCTATTCGGTGGGCTTTGGCATCACGGTCGAAATCGAGGGAGAATTGGTTCGCGTGGGGAGCCGTCGCTTTATGGAAATGGAAAACATTCCGTTTCCCGAAAGCCTACAGAAAGACCTCGCCCGCATCCACGATGACGGCCATTCGTTTGTGAGTATTGCGATCGGCGACAAGCTGTCCGGCATCCTTGAATTGCGCTCCTCCAACCGGCCCGAAGCCCAGGAAATCATCACAGGTTTGCGCGCCCGCGGCATCAAACAAATTGCGATCATTTCTGGAGATCATGAACGTCCCACCCGAGCTCTGGCGGAGCACCTTGGGGTTGACCGGCACTTTGCGGAAGTTCTGCCCCAGGAAAAGGCGCGCTACGTAGAACTGTTGCAGAAAGAGGGGCGCACCGTGTGTTTTGTCGGAGACGGGATCAATGACTCCATTGCTCTTAAACAGGCCGACGTCTCCATTTCACTACGAGGAGCGTCCAGTGTCGCCACAGACACGGCCCAGGTGATTTTCATGGAGGACAACATCACCAAGATGCTGGCGCTGGTCGACCACTCCCGAATGCTTCACCAGAATGTGCGGCGCAGTTGGAACTTAATCCTCGGCCCCAACGCCTTCTGCGTCGCAGGCGTTTTCCTCTTCGGATTCAATATCTGGCACTCTGTAGCGTTTAATAATATCTCAGCCCTCATGGCCCTGGCCAACGGAGTACTCCCACTCCGCCGGGCCAACCAAACCTAACCCCTCTACTTTCCATGATCCGCCTCCTTAACGCCGGTGAATCCACCCTCACTCCCATCGAATTTGGGGACCTTCTGAAGCGACCCAATGTTCTCAAGGACGCCATCTGGGTGGATCTGTTGAATCCTACGGATGAAGAGGAGCTTTTTGTTGAGACGCAACTTGGACTGGAGATTCTCACCAAGGAAGAGATGCACGAGATTGAAGAGTCGAGCAGGCTTTTCGAGACAAAAGGGGCCATCTACATGTCGTGTTGGCTGATATCCTTCGATGGCGACATTCCGGAAAACAAGTCGGTCGCATTGGTGATGTCTCGAAAACACTTTGTGAGCATCCGCCATTCCGACCACCATCCATTCCGCGTTTTTACCACTGAGTCTAAGCGGGTCAAATCCCTGCCTTTTCACGACGCCGCACACGCCTTTGTCGAGGTGCTGGACACGATTCTGAACCAGGTGGCTAGCACGCTGCGACATGTCGAACAGAAGCTGAACACCCTTTCGCTAAGGATTTTTGCAGATGAAAAGGCCCTGAAAAAAAGCGGGCAAAATTACGACCTCAAGGACGTCGTACAAGAATTAGGGAAATGCAATTCACTGGTGAACAACCTGCGTGAAAGTGCCGTCAGCTTCCAAAATATCACGCCGTTCTTTCTGGCAAATACCACAGAATGGTTGGAAGCCGACGATATCAAAAGGCTCAATACGCTAGAACGAGACACGCGGTCTCTCCGGGAATACGACGCCCAACTCTCTGCGGAGATGAATTTTCTTCTAGATTCCACAGTCGGGCTAATCAGCATCCAGCAGAATCAAAGCATGAAGGTTCTCAGCGTTGCTGCTCTGCTCCTCGCCTTTATCTAATCTGCAAGTGAGCGCCCTCCTCTTAACCGCCCCCTCCCCCGCACCAGCCCCTGTCTCGCAGACACGCTCGTCGATTAAAATCTGTCCCCTGCAGGGCTGGACTGAGGACTTTCTTCACCCATCCAAAAAAAAGAAGGTTCCGACCCTGCGTCTGGTTGGAAAAGACCTTCAGGTGTTTACTGGAGAAACGCACCGCAGGGAGTTCATCGACCGATGCTTCAGCCTGCCGACCTTGTCCTCGATGGAGGTTTCGAGAAGCGGCAAGGTAACGCTCTGTTTTTTCGAAAAAACGAAACTTCCCGAGACACTAAGAGCGCTCAGCACTGCGATGCGAAACGAGGCGGCCGTCGCAACGCTCCCCAACGGCCAAGAGCTCCTCGGCCTGTGTGGAAAAAACTCCTGGCAGATCCATCGCTTCGGTCCCCAACTCAGTTTTTGGCGCATAGATGCCATTAATGAGGATCAGTTTCGCTGCTTTCATCCCCTGATCAAAGAGCCCCATTTTCGAGATCTCATTCTAGACGAAATCACAACGCTAGCCGGGGTGGAACTCACCCGCTCGGACCGCAACGGGATCGTCCTCACCCAAAGCCTGCATTACAAAACCACGGCCCTCTGTCTTTTGGAAACCTTGGAGAACGCCATCACCAAAGGTCTCCGCTCCATTCCTGAAGAAGACTTCGCGAAAACCTCCCAAAGGGCACTGGTAAACGCTCATTTCGCAGTATCGCCCATCTCCGACTACCTCTTCCCCCCTGCACGATTTCTCAACGCCCTCTTCCTACCTTTCTTAAATTTCCGAAACGCCAGGAAAGCGTACCATGAATTAAAACGCGGAGTGTTTAGCCTCAGTGCGCTACATGCTGCAATGGGCACGCTTGGATTTGTGACACTCCACTTTTTTGGTGATGCGTTGATGGGATGGTGTGCACATCACTGGCCAAGAATTAGCAAACGACTCCTACGGGAACGGCAGCGTGAATTTTTATCCCGCTTCCGGCGTTATCCCCGCCACGTCTGGATCGAACTCAAGAACGTCCAGAAACAAGTCCGTCTCACAGATGTACAACCGGGTGAACTCATCGTCCTCCGGGAAGGCGATATTGTTCCTGCCGACGGGGTCATCCATTCAGGTGAAGGTTCAACGGAGGAATGCTGGCTCACCGGTCGGAAAGATGCGGTTTTGAAGGCTCCGGGCGACGCCATTTTCGCTTCGTCCATCGTTGTCAGCGGGGAACTCAAAATGACCCTGAGCGCGATCGGACCGGATACCTTAGCCGCCCAGCTTGCCGCATGGTACGCCCAGGCGTTTGAGCGTCACGATCCCAATGTGGCCGCGAAGCAGTTTGCGGAAAGCACCGCGCTGCCCAATTTCGTCGTGCTCATCGCCGGGATCTTCCGCGGCGGCGTACACATGGGAAAAGCGGCGGCCCATGCAGACTATCATACAGGACCGGTCATCGCTGCAGAATTGACCAATGCAGGCTCGATGATGAAATGCGCCGGGGTCGGCGCGATGATTTCATCCCCCGGAATTCTTCCCCATTTCGGTTACGCCGACTGTTTTGTGATCGATGACAGTGCAGCGGATTGGAACTACAACACCAACAGTCCCCATGCCATTGGACAACGCTTGCGGGAACTCGGCGTTAAGGAAGTTGTCCTCGTTTCACATCGTCCTTCGGAGAAAATCACAGCTCTTGCCAGACAGCTCGGTGCCGACGTTCACTTGGGCAAGCTGACCGCCACCGATAAAGTTGAAGTTATTCGCCAACGCCAGTTGTTTGGGAACAAGGTCGTCTATATGGGCGATGAGGAGAACGGAGCACCCCTTGTCGAGGCAGCCGACATCTCAATCGTAGTTTCCAAGGGAGCCACTTTGCCTCAGGCAGACGTCATTCTCCTACAGCCCGACTTGGAAAATGCCGTCCTCCTCAAGACTGCGGGGATCCGCAATCTGGGCAACGACACCAAAAACATTAACACTTCGCTGGCATTCAACATCACCTGTACTGTTGGAGCCCTCTTCTTTTCGATCCCGATCTTGGGCATCGCTGCGCTCACCAACCTCGGGATCTTCCTCAACTTTCGCCGGGCCGTTCAATCTCTTAAATAGCCTTGGCCCGGAGTCGGGGAGGTGGCCGCAAACAGCACCGAAAGCGAACGCGCAACCCTGGGGTTTCTGGATCGTCAACAGTGACAGAGGCGGAGCGGCGCACTATTAGGAGCGAAGAGCGGCTTGAGAGTAGGCCCGGAGCAGGAGCAGGACGGCCACATTGCCGGCCCCTCCTGCGGCTAGGGCTGGTCAAGCAGACGGTGCGCCGAGCCGGTTTGCTTCGGCGACCGGCTCCAAGGTGCCGTGGTGTATATGATATATATACCCGTAGATCCTGACCGAAGGAGGAACCAACGGGTGCACCCTAATCCGCTGCACATCGTCGACGATGCTTTGTGCAAGATCACCGAAGGTCATCCATTCGATGTGTGCAGGCGTCCGAGCACTCTTCCAAACATGACGCCACCGCGTGTCCGCGTGATGATGCTCAGCGTCGTCGTCGAGCCCCAGCATGTGGCGGATTTCGTCATCTGTGTGCGCCTGCATCCCGCAACTCGTATGATGAATCACAAACCAGTCCGTGGTTCCCATCAGTTTGGCCGAAACAACAAGGGAGCGGATCACGTCTTCACTGGCCCGGCCACCTGCATTCCGAATCACGTGGGCGTCGCCTTCTCTCAAGCCTAAAAATTTTGCGGGATCCATGCGCGCGTCCATGCAGGTGAGGATCGCCGTCTTTCGCCGAGGCGCACCGACTAGCTTGGCCTTTTCTCCAAACGAAGACACATATCCCTGATTGGCTTCGACAATAGACTGAAGCAGCTCCTTGGAGGCTGCAGGGAAGGCATCTTGCGGATCGCTAATGTTCTTGTCCGATTGATTCTCAACAAAGCTCATACTCTTTGTGTTATAAACAGAAACTGGGAAAGCTAAAGCATTCAGCCAAACAAATTTTTGCTCATTCACGAACCACCGGCAGGCAAGTTTTGGTCTTCAAAAGCGCTTGTCCTAGGATTCAGCCGAGCGAGTCACGCCGGGAGCGCTGCGCAGGGAACCAGGCTGTGCCGGGAGCCATTGCGTTCAACCCATTGGCTCTATGGCCCAAAATGAGGTAGGGTGAAATTCTATGAAGGCTCCTCAAGACTCGACGGCGAAAACGGCGTTTTCAGAATTCATGACTGTCCCCCTTTCCGATCAGTTCGGTAACGGCGTGGAATGGCAACTGTTTGAATCTGTGCCGCGCGTTCTGTTGTTCGCAGGAAAAGAGGCGGGCGCCGCGGCCAAAGACTGGGGAATCTTTTTACAAAAAACTTTCAACCCAACATTTCGCCCCACCCCACAACACCTTCAAACTCTTGTTCCTGAGGAGCATATTAAGGTGATCGCGGTCGCAACGCTCCCTGAGGTTCCCCTTCTTTTCCGAGGTCTTTTTCGCTCAGGTTTTCGAAGTGACGCAAAAGACATGGGGCTTGCCCTCGACTTCTCTCGCGCGCTCTCCAAACAGTTCTCTTATGACGGCTCCGAGACGCTGCCTTTGCTGGTGATGTTGCGCAAGGGAGGTCCCGCTAAAGGTTCGCAAATTGTGACCTTTCAGGGGCTGATTTCAGACGTAAAATTGCAGAAACAAGTGGCCACACAAGTCAGGAAACTTCTCCCGTCCTCCGCTCCCAAAAATTGATCCAGTTGCGACCAGAGCGCGTTGCGCGGAGCAAGGAAGCGTCACCGAGCGCTGACGATCCATATCAAACGTGACACCCCTCAAGAGGTCGTGGCAAAGCCGCGTAGAAAGGCGCTCCATTCGACGGCGATCTTAAAAATCTCACAGTGCTTTTGGGCTGCGCCCTCGTCCCGCTACCCGTTTCCAAGAGGCCGCCTGAAATTTAGAATCAGATCCTCAGGCATCGGTGAATGGTCCCGCCCCCTGCCCTGCAAGCAACTCACGCACCTTCATTCCTTCGATACTGCCCACCTCAGTTCTCGATTTTACCGCAAGCGCAGCAGCGGCGCCCGCCGCCTCGCCAAGCGCCATGGCGGTGACGGTGACTCGACTGGAGGCACTGGCTTCGCTACTGGCACTGTGGCAACGACCAGCCACCAGAAGATTACTCACCTTTTGAGGGATGAGTGTTCGATAACTAATGTCGTAAGGATTGGGCTGGAAACCAGAGCCGGTAAACGGCTTGTCCAGAGTGGTCTCCGGCGGGTGGATATCCAAAAACCAGCAACCGGTGGCGATCGCGTCGTCATGGCGCGTCGTGTTTCTCAGATCATCGAGCGTAAGCGTGCTCCGACCAACGATGCGCCGGGTGTCACGCACGCCAATGAAAGGCCCGCTCATGATAAAATAACTGTTTTCAAAACCGGGAACCTTCGCCTTCCATTCATTAAAAATGATCCAGGCATCCTTGCGGCCTTGGATTTCAGCTCGCGTGAAATCAGCAGCGTCCGTCGCATCCGCCGGCACTCGCGTCGCGTGGACGTAGCATTCGTCTTTGGCAAAGGCGAAAATGAGCCCCGGACCATAGAAGTTTTTCAATCGGCCTTCTTTATGCGCTTCGATCAGGGCGCCCTTCGCAGCGGACTGCGTCTCCTTCACCGGCACCACGTTTCCGATTCGGAAATGCATCGTTAGCGGCATCAAAGGCGTGGACCGGATCGTCGGACAACCGGCCCAGTGGGCAATGTCACCATCGCCAGTGCAATCAATCACGTGCTTGGCCTCCACTCTGTTGAGCCCATCCTTGTTCGCAACGATTACCGCAGATACGCGTCCCTCATTGACCTCCACATCACACGCGACGGTGTGGTAAAGAACGGTAAGATTATCACTCTGCTTCAGTATGAGGTCGTCGGTGAGGATCTTAAACTCCTCCACATTGGGAATCCGCACGCTGCCCCAGTACTTGGTGATCAAATCCGGGCTAAGATCGTCGATGTGCCTTGCGCCCTCTTTGGCGACGCCGAGTTTCTGCAGCAATTCCAAAGCAATGCCCTTCACCACAAAGCGACCAGTCGGCTTGTCGATCAATCCATCGAAATAAGGCAGTCCGACTGTTGTGATGATGCCGCCCGAAAAACCTGCCCGCTCAATCAAGAGCGTGTTCGCCCCATTGCGGGCGGCCGAGAGGGCAGCAGCAATACCAGCGCACCCGCCCCCACAGACGAGCACATCGGTTTTGATCACCCGCGAAAACCTCTGCGGCATTTTGGATTCAGCGGCCGTCAATGGAGCAGACACCGCTGCTGCAGATGCCGCTGTTGCAGCTTGGATAAAGGTTCGGCGCGTTTGCGAATTCACGGGGTTCATAAGCTGATTAGAGTTCGGGAGTGGGGAGCAGGACCGTTGATGCTACACGAGCGCCGCCGCGCTTTAGCGACAAAGTCTATGCTAAATGCGATACTTTCTAACCCGACCTGACCCAGATGCCCGCACAGCATGCGAAATCAAAGTCTGCACCTCCGCCGACAACCCCAGATCAGGAAAAGGGCCAAACGGAAGGCAAACTGGCACTTTTTACAAATCTCAAGCTGTCCCGAGAGCGGCGGGCCGCTGAAATCATCCGTGGCGTAACCAGAAGACTTACTTCACCGGCGCCTCGACCGCCTGAGCTCCCCGGTTCAAGTACGCGGAAATCTCATCGTGCTCCCGGTAGGTCGACTCAACCCCGAGGGTGGGCACCTCGATGTGAGCGGACCAAACCAGGGCGTTGAGCACCATTTTTCGGAAGTCGTCATTCTTCCAGTTGTCGTAAAAGTGGCCGCACGTCGTCCCAAAACCACGCCCCCCATCCTCGCGATCGCGCGCCCAGGCCACCCAACGTCCGTCGGGTTCGCGTCCCGGAAGCGCAGGCACTTCCAAGAGCGGCGTGACGGCCTTGTCGGTGCCCGAAAACCGGATGTTATAGTAAAACTCCTCCTTCAACCGGAACTGCCTTACTCCACTCGAAACCGGGTGCCGCGGCGAAGGGAGCGAAAGATCCGTGTCCAACACCTTGATCGCCGAATACCACTTTCTGGCCCCCTCCGTTTCCCATTGGAAATATCCCCCGCTCCACCGCAAAACCTGCTCCCGGTACGCCTCCGGAGCGAAGGTCGAAAAATGGATCACCCCAAAACCGCATCCCCTGCCCATCAGCCCTTCCATGAAGGCAACACGTTCTGCGGTCTCCAAATGCGGCGCCTCTGAGAACAGGGTCCCATCTCGGCCATCGGAAATGACGAAAACAGAATCAGCGCCTTCGAGCGCCTCCTGGTCCTTGGGCCACCCGTCGAAATGTGTTTCCACACGTACAGCCTGCCGCAAGTTGGATTCTTCGAGCAGCACCTTTAGAAGCTTCACAGACCAGGGATAATCGTGAATGCGGTTTCCCTCCGGTCCGTGGCTCTTCTTCCCTGCAATCAGCACAATCTTTTTCGGACGCTTAAACGCATCCGGCGAATCTGCGCCTTCCGCAGAAAAGGCTCCCAGTAAAAGCATGCTGAAACACGCAGCAGCGCCGGAGATACATCCAGTCCAAATCGAGTTTTTCATTGAATTTCAAAAGTCTGGCCGCGTTTTTGTCAGCGCGCTTCGCGGCGCGACGCGGCAAAGAAAACGAGCCGCCTTTTCTAAAAATAGACCCGTCTCGTCGCGATGCAGTTGATGTCCGGCGCCCGGAAACCGCTCGTGCGTGCCGAACCGCAGCGCGTGCACTGCCTCGCGGGCGTCCTCTTCGCAAAGTGCACCTCCGCATGCGGGATCCGCCTGCATCAAAAGCGTAGGACATTCGATGCGCCCG
Source organism: Chthoniobacteraceae bacterium (assembly GCA_947449735.1). Taxonomy (GTDB): domain Bacteria; phylum Verrucomicrobiota; class Verrucomicrobiia; order Chthoniobacterales; family Chthoniobacteraceae; genus Chth-196. Next base: position 89,363 of record CANFTB010000010.1, read on the forward strand.
CAAATGTCCGCGACGCGGTATCCGTCCAGCCAGCGACCGGCCACCAGCGGGGTGAAAACCCCCGGATCAACCCTCTGCAGGCAATCCGCGCTCCACTGCAGCGATGCCCGGCTGCGAAGCTCGCCGAGACGCTTCGATCCACCGTCCGCCTGCGGAATCTGCAAGTCGGCCAGCAGGCTCGTAAAATCCTCACTTCGGAAATCCCTCTGGGCAACAGTCTGCATTCCCTTGAACTGGGCCTGCCACGCGGTGCCCTCGATTCTTTCGCCCATCGAGTGAAAAGGCGGGTCCTCCAAAATAACGCCCCGAACAAGCTCCGGCACCTCCGCAGCCAGGGCCGCTCCCACCATCGCTCCCAGGGAATGCCCAACAACGACCGCCGGAACTCCGATTTCATTGCGCAAAAAACGCACCGCATCCTCCACGTAATCCATCACTAGGTAGGAGCCAGCGCGATCCGATTCGCCATGTCCCCGGTGATCGAGCGCAACCAGACGCCACTCGCCGGCAAGCGCCCCGGCGACGGGCTCCCAGTCCCCGCCACAACGCGTCACCCCGTGGAGCAAAAGCATGACAGGGGACTCCGGGCTGCCCAGTTCTGCATACGAAAGGGCTGGAAACCCGGCGGACCGGCGAAAACACCAGTTCATCGCTCGCGCCTCACGATCGTGGGAAAGCTCGTTGCAAAGCGCCCTGCCTTGATCACACCGGACTGCATAACTGCAAGCAGGTTCCGGCGGTCCTCCAACAAGGAAATATCGGACAGCACATCACCATCCACGACGAGCACATCAGCCAGTTTCCCGACCTCGAGCGTGCCGAACTCTCCTCCCCTCCCCATGATCTCTGCCCCGGTCTTCGTGGCGCAGGTGATGACCTCCAGCGGGGTCAGCCCCACGTCCTTCACGAAAAAGGTCAGCTCCCGGGCGTAATCCCCGTGAGGATTCCAGCCGAACCCGTAGTCTCCGCCCATCCCCAGACGGCCGCCTGAGCGCAGGATGCGTCTGGCGCTCTCGATTCCCCCATCGAGGGTTTCCTTGTGCCCGTCGATGACGACCTGCGAAAGACCGAACTCCCTTCCGTGCTCAACGCTGGCCTTTTCAAAGTAAAGCGCCGGAATGCACGGAACGTCACGCTCGAGGAGCAAGTCGAGAGCCTCGTGATCCATGAAAGTTCCGTGCTCGATGGTGTCGTACCCCGCCCGCAGCGCGTTTTTGATTCCCTGCGTGGCACGGCAATGCCCGGTGACCTTCATCTTGTGGTTGTGCGCCGTGGCGACCACGGCGTGCATCTCCTCAAAAGTCATGCAGAGTGTGTGGTGGTCGTTGATGTCCGGGGACGCGGCGTCGCCTGTGGGATAAGTCTTCACCCATTCCACGCCGTCCTTCACCAAGGCGCGCACCGCCCTACGGGCGTCCTGCTCGCCGTTGATGATGAATACGAGCCCCTCCATTCCAATCTTTCGAAAATCGGGATTCCAGTCCATCAGCCCTCCCGCGGAACAAATCTCCCGACCGCTGGCGCTCAGGCGCGGTCCGGGCAACAGATCCTCTTCGATCGCCTTTTTGAGCCACACATCAACATTGAAGAGGCAGCCCCCGGAACGCGCGGCCGTGTACCCGCACTCAAGCGCGAGGCGTGCATTCACCCCGGCCAGCATCGACACGTACTCAACAGGGTACTTGATGTCCAGGTCCTCCAGTGCAGCGATATTGAAATAGGTTGCATGAAAATGAGCCTCTACCAGACCCGGCATCACCGTCCCACCAAGCGCATCGATCTCATTCGTGCCGGGCCCACGCGAAGGGGCATCAGCAGCGCGTCCGCTGAAGGCGATCATTCCGTCTCGTATCAGCAACGCCCCGTCGGAAACGGGCGGTCCGCCCCGACCGTCGACGAGGGTGCAGTTGTGAATGAAAATGGTTTCCGGGGAGTGTTTCACTTTGGGGGGGAGTGGTTCGGGGCGCGGCGCCCAAATCAACGACCTTGGTATGAATTTCCTGCTGTCACGGATAGAATCGGGGCGGCAGATTTGTGAACATTCACGCCAAACGGGAGCGCAAGTTCCCTTTGTTCTCGCGGCGCAGACGCTGGACCGTCAAAAACACACTCCTGAATGACCTCCGCAGATCCAATCTCATCCGGCTTCTTCGTCCAGCTTGCGCAGGAACATGGACTCCAATTGTTTGACGCGCTCCCCGACATCCGCTTTTTCATCAAGAACAGCCGGGGCGTGTACATCAAGGCTAGCCTCGGAATGTGCCTCGCCCACGGCTGTTCAAGCGCCGAGGGCATTGTGGGTAAAACAGACCACGACTTTATCCCCTCCTACCTCGCCGACCATTACACTAGGGACGATCAGGAGGTTCTCGCGGGAGCCGAAATCTGGAACCGCATGGAGATGGTCATGCGTAACCCCGGCTGCACCGACTGGTACGTCACCTCGAAGATTCCACTGCGTGGAAAAACAGGCGCAATCATCGGCCTCGCCGGGATCTCTCGCGACCTTTCGCAGGCGGCGAAGTTTGCAACGCCATTTGCTCGCCTGGCCCCCGCCCTCGAGCACATCCACGAGCACTACGCCGAACCGGTTCCCCTGCGCCGGCTCGCGGAGACCGCGGGAATGTCAGAGAGAAGCTTCCAGCGCCACTTTAAACAGTCCTTCCGACTGGGACCGGCAGCCTACGTCCGGCAGTTCCGCCTGGGAAAGGCCTGCCAGCTTTTGATCGAGACTGAAAAAACCATCACTGTGATCGCACAAGAGACCGGCTTCAGCGACCACAGCCACTTGGTGAGAGAGTTCACCCGGCTCCTCGGAGAATCACCGGGTAAATACAGGCGGCGCTACAGGCGGAGCTGAATTTGAGGCAGGGTTTTCATGCGCCAGCCCCGTGCGCCTCTACAGACCTGGGTGAGCGCCCACCCTCCACGCCATTCCTACGGCGCGCTCAGCCAGTCCAGGTTGAACCTTGCCAGCGTCAGCCGACCGCCCGCGAACGCAGCCACCCCCGTGTTGTCGCCGCTACGGCCGTAGAAACACAAAATCGTCCCTCCTTTGGTCACAGCAAGGTCTGAGTACATCGCCGGCCCGGCTTCCAGAGTCTTGTCGAATGCCCAAGAACGGGCTTCATCTTGACTGGCCTTAATGCTCAGGTTCATGCGGTCACGATTTTTGCCAGACTCCTCCCTTCCCTTTTCCTTCGAAAGATTGTGGGGGTTTGAAAAGAGCACGAGACGCCTGCCTCCAAAATCGTATTGGACCAACCCGGCCATGCAGATGGGTTCAAGAAGGGCATTGTCGAAACACGGCTCGCTCCAGCCGCGGGCGCCGTCGCCGCTAGTGGTTACCAACCTCCGGTGCGCCTTGGATTCGCTGCGTACGTTCAGCATCACACGGCCGTCGCTCAGTTCGACAGCCGCCGTTTCATTGGGATTGATCCACGCTTCCGTGCACGGCACCGCAATCTCACCCGCCTTCCAAGTCCGCCCGCCGTCGTCGCTATAAATTGTGGAGGTCACACTCGGACGGTGGGCGTTCCCGCCCTCGCCCGTAGACAACCACACCGGCACCACCAGTCGCCCGCTCCTAAGCTGGATGCTGTGACCCGGCCCGGTCGCAAGCACCTTCCAGTCGTAACCCTTACGGAAACCGTCAAACGCCGAAGTAATCTCCACCGGCGCGCCGAATGTATGCCCGTCGTCCGTGCTTCGCTGGTAGAAACAGCGCATGTATTCGAGGCAGAAAAGCATGTGCACCGTCCCGTCGCCACCGGCGATGAGCACGGGATTGTTGTAAGTCACTGCCCTGGGATCAACGTTCTTCATCCGCAGAGCGAGGGGATTCTTCTCCTTCACCCCCTCGACCGAGGCGATGCTCTTCGGGGCGCTCCACGTCCTTCCCTCGTCCGTGCTTCTGCGCAGCAGGATCCGGATGTCATCCCAATCACTCACACCCGACGGATGCTGGCGCGCCTCGCACCACGCAAGAACCGTCCCCTTTGCCGTCACAACGACTCCCGGAATATGGTACAGCTTGTAGGCCGGATCGTCTCCAACGACGAAAAGATCCTGCTTTTCCAAAAGCGGTTCAGCCGCTGCTAAACAACATCCCAAGAAAGCAAGAATCGCGTAAAGGAGGGGGGATTTCATAAAATGCCACGCTACCAAACCCGCCCCTTCCAACCAGTCCTCATTCCACCTCTTCTCCGCGCCACCGCGCAACCCACTTACAGAGCAAAGCACTCCGGCCAGCCCAGCCCCCCCGAGCACGGCCACCCAAGGCCCTCCCCTCAAAACCGCTCTGGACGCCACAGGCTGGGCGATCTCAGCACCAGTAGCGCACAAAAAACAGAAGCCGGCTCACCGCCCGCAACCAGAGCGGCAGCTGCTCGAGTTTCGCCACCGTCAGCTCGACGGAGCTTGTCTCATCCCTTTGAAACGAGGCTTCAAGCTCCTCCTTGGAGGAAGGATGTGTCAGAGCCACCTCCACCTCGAGGTCATGCAAAAAGCTCCGGTAATTCAGGTTTACCGATCCCAGAAACATCTCACCATCCGCGATAATCACCTTCTTGTGGGCGAAGGGCCCCTGGTATTCCAGCACGCGGACTCCGCTCGCCAGCAACCGCCCCATCATCCCCAGACTCATCCACCGGATGAACACGTGGTCGTTCTCCTCGGGAACCAACACCCGGACATCCACGCCCCTCGCCGCAGCCCGGCACAGCGCGCGCAGAAACCTGCGCGGTGGTAAAAAATACGGGTTCTGGATCCAGACCCTGCTCTGCGCACGGTGGATCCTTTCGCGAAACCGCTTGTTCATCCGGCCCCGCAGATAGCGCGTCTCGTTTAAGAGCAAGAGCAGCGGCAGCGATCGCCTTGATCCTGAAGGCACCCGCTCCCCAAACGCCCGCCGGAAAGCATCGCAAAGAAAACCCACCTCGGGACCGCTCACTCGCACCCCGGCATCCATCCACGCCTCGCGTCCCCGGACTTCCCTCAGGTGCATGTCGCAAACATTGAGACTCCCCACCCACGCCGACACGCCGTCGATGAGTGTCACCTTCCGGTGCAAACCCCGGTTGAGAGTTTTGATTCTCCGCAAAAACTGCCGCACCCACGCTCCAGTCTTGCGCGTAAACTGCTCCGTACGGCCGTTCAGCATCCGCCAGGGAAGCCCCCGGTACACCTGCACTCGAACTCCAGCATTTTCCAAGCGCTGATACAAACCATAGTCGATCTCAGGAGACCCCCAGTGGTCGAAAACCATGCGGATCCGCACCCCGCGCAAATGCGCCCGCCGGAAACCCTCACAAAGCCTCTCGGCCAGAACCCCCGCCTCGAATGTGTAGACTTCCATGTCCACTGAGCGCGTCGCGGTTTCAATCTCGGCAAGCATCCCTGCGTAAAAGGCGTCGCCGTCCAAATACAGCTGTTCGGATTCCCACCTGGCCTCGTCTGCATTCATCCCATTCATTCCGTTCAACAGCGCACTCACAGAACCCGGACCCCCTTTCGGGCGACTGCCCGCCCCTTGACCCTCCGCCCCCGTGCGGGGGAATCCGCCCCAAACTGTTTGGCCAGCAGCGCCACACAGGGATGTTCAAAAGTGCGCTCGGCCGTGATCAAATACAAGCGCACACCGCACTCCTCGGTGCGCCCCACGGGCACGAAGCCATAGCGCCCAACCGCCTCCTCCTCGACCAGCGTCGGCACAGCAGTCACACCGAACCCCTCCGCGGCGACCACTTTCGCAAGCGCTGCATCCTCGAACTCGCCCACCACCACCGGCTCGATTCCCCTCGCTCCGAACCATTTTTCGATGTCGCGCCGGAGCGCCGTGTTCTGCGTTGGAAGCAAAAGCGGCGCGTCGTGCAGCAGGCCCGGAAAGGCGCCCTTTTTCTTGAGCCTCGCCGCCAGATCCGGGGTGGCGCAGAAAGTCAGCCCGGACTCCCCCAGAACATGAGAGAACGTTTTGACCTGCATCCCCGAGGGCGGGGATTCGTCGCTCAAAATCGCATCCAGCCTGTGCGCTCCCAGCTGCCCGAGCAGATCCTCGAGCTTCCCCTCCCGGCAGCTCACCTGGACCACGGGCCGCCTTTCGAACACCGGCTTGAGCACCCCGATGGACAACAGCTTCGGAAAGGAATCCAGGATCCCCACCTGCAAACGCAGCGTGGCCGAGGAGGAGGCGCGCCTCGCCGTGGAGAGCAATTCGCGGCCGATGGAAAAAATTGACTCGGCATACTCGTAGACCACGCGGCCGAAGCTGGTCAGTGCGATGGAGCGCCCGCTTTTCCTGTAAAGCGCCTCCCCCAGAGCCTCTTCCAGAAGCTTCACCTGCGTGCACATGGACGGCTGCGAGCACTTCAACACCTCCGAGGCCCGGCGCAGACTCCCCTCCCTGGCTATCGCATGAAAGTACCTCAAATGGTGGTAGTTCAACCACTCCGTATGGGCTGATAAATCTTTCATAAAATGGAATGTTTTGTTTGTTTCTTTGTATTAGTCGAAGGATTCGCCGGATGGCAAGCTCTGCCGCGTTATGAAACTCAGTCTCAACTCAGGTCTGTATCAACCCTCGGTCACGTTCTCCACACAGCTCAGGGATAAGCTCGCCGCTTTGTGTAAACTGCTGAGGATCGACGAAGCCAGGATCGTGGTCGAGAAGCGCGCCGAGAGCAGCCCGGCCTTCCGCCTCTCCGCCCACCTGGTCGTGCCCGGCCCCGACATCGTGGTCGAATCCGTGGACCACACGCTTCGGGCGGCCCTACAAAAACTCGACGGCCTGCTGCTCGCGAGGATTGAGAAAAAGCGCCTCAAGCAGACGCAACGTATTTCAGGACGGTGTCTGAGGACATCGCCCCGGGTGTGCCCCTAGGAAAGGGACCACCCCACCAATTGGGGGAAACGGGTGCCCGTCGGCGGAATCGGATTTCCGCCGGCGGGCATTTTTCATTCCCGGGCGCTGCGTCCGCCTACCCGATCCGGTTCTCCCCGCGGTTCTCCTTCTGGTGAATGATCACGGGCCACCCTGAAAACTGGCTCGAAGCGGCCGGAGCCGAAACATCCACCATGAACCGGAAACTTTCGACCCGGTAGGTCAGCGCCTCCGTATCGAAGGTGACGAAGCCAAAGCCGCTCCCCTTTTCGTGGGCCTTCTCGTAGCGGTTTGGAGACCGTCCCACCTCAGGATTACCCACGGCATAGACGTAGATCTTGTTTCCAAATCCGTCCATGTACTCGCCGGTGTTTGGATGCCCGTGACCTGGCCGGTTCAAATACGAAAGCCCGAGTTCGTCCGGCCTCCACCAGCGGGGATAACCGACGGCGATCGCCGGCGTGCAGAACGACCAGAGCCCGTCGCGCTGCCTTCCCGATCCGTACTGCGAAAGGGACGACAGATGCTGGTCGCCGTTGATGTGGAGCGCCATCGACGGGCGCAAAATCTCCAAGGCCCGGTTGCGGGGAGTCTGCGGCCAGGAACCCGAATCCAGATCGGCCTTGAGGTAACCGTCGAAGCTCCCGTGATGCGTCGCAAGATTCGCAAAGACCGTCTGGCTTAGAAGCGCCTTCAGCGTATGTCCGCGCCAGTCTTGCGCCCACTTTTCCAAAAACCTCTCCTGCCTTTCCCCCAGCAGCACTAGCCCCGGCTTGTCCAATGAGAGACAGTCGAAACCGGCATCCTTCACATGGTCCGTCCTTCCCGGTCCTGTGTTGACGCGCTCAGGGCCGCTTTTCCACTGCCGGTCGGCGATGATCGCGAACCCGACTCCGCCGTAAACCATGTCGCCAAAATACACGCTGATGCTCTGCTCGCACGGCGTCGGGTCAAAAGCATCGGGATGATGGGAAACATTGGTCTTGTGCACGGCGTTCACCATGCGGGCCGGTTGCCGGTAGCCCCCCGAGGAGGAGGCTCCCCCGTCTTCCCTCACCATCTTGGCGCCGCCTTCCCCCCAGATGTTCCCCTGAAAAACATCATGGTCGTCCGGCAAACAAATCGTAGGCCTGTCACGCATGACCTCCCGGAAGGACCAGCCGAACTGATAGAACTTCCGGAGGTAGTTCAAAATGGCCGGTTCCGCCGGCTCGCGGATGATCCCGAACCCTCCGTGGTTTTCGTAAATCTGGTCGCCCGAAAAAAAGACCAGGTCGGGATCCAGCTTTGCGACATTCGCCGCGACGGGTTCATACGGAAAGGCGTAGTCATTCTGGCAGGTCAGCGCGGCCATGCGCAGGGGACGCCCCACGGGATTGGCACGGATAGTGCCGGTCCATTCGTGAGGGGTCTCCCCGCCGTCGCGATGCCTCTCCCGGTACAGGAGTTTGTAAGGCACGGAAGTTTGCGCGTCCCAGTTTGGAATGCGGAATGTCGCCACCCATGCGTCCGTGTCCAACGCCGCGGAGCCCAGTGACTGCCACTGGTTACCGCGCTTCACATGGAGCTCAACCTGCTGGCTGTCAGCGCTACCCATGGGGCCTGTCAGCGCGCTGATCTTTAAAACAAACCCCTCGCCCGTCCGGGAGTCACTGAGGGAATACATCGACCACAGCAACGGCCCGAAGGCTTGTGCGGGATTCACGCTGAAAGCCGCGCCGGACATCCTCCAGTTGGCAAATCGGTGGCGGGCGCCTTTCGGTGAGCCTTTCTTTCCACCGGAATCACCCTCTCCCCCGAAACTGCTGACGAGCGCCACATTGCCCACCAGAATATCCTCCGCGATCTCCAGCGAAACGCTTCCCAAATTTGCACCACCGACGGGGGCGAGGGCGTCCAGCGTCAGCGCAACCTTGCCGCCCTTTGAGACCCCTCGGAGATGCAGTTCGATGGATTTCAAATCAACGCTTGGATCGAGAGCCGCCTTTGTGTTTCCCAAAAACAAAACGCCGGGCGCCACGCCGGCGTTCACGCCTTTCACCGCAAAGCAATTGCTGCGATGTTCGTTGATATCGCTGCGAATCCCCAGCCGGAATCCCGCTCCCGAATCACTGCCGGCCACCTGCAGTTGTGAAATCTGCACGGACATTGCAAATCCCGCAGCAGGATTGGTAATTTGGTGTGTGAGCGAATGAATGCTGCGGTTCGCACCAAGGCTCTGGCATTCGGCTCCGCCATCGACGATGCGCCAGTCCTCCATGGGATTCGCCCAGAACTCGCCCCCAAGCCACACCCGGTCGTGGCTCCTGCTCCAAAAGTCGGGGGAAATGACTCCGGAAGCCCCCGCTTCCTGTGCAGCCACACCCTGCTCTCTGCCGCCTGCGGCGCCAAGCACCGCGGTTGCAGCAACCCACTTGAGGGCATCCCGGCGGGTGAGTTTTTCGTTCATAAATTAGGTCCTCTGAAGGGATATCTGGCGGCCCGAGAGAGGCCGGCATCTGTAAAAAGAGACGCGATATCCCAAACACCCCTCTCACAGTGAAGTTGCGGGCTATCTCCGGAAGACCTCTGAAGGAAAATCCCACCCCACACCGCTCGGGGACTGACGACCCGCGGACAGGGGGAAGGACCTCACGCACCTCCCCTCTCGTGGACCCTACTTTTTCTTGTTAAACATGGAGGCGCCCATCTTCAGGCCGGCCGCCTGCATGGCCTGCTGCTGTTCCTGCATGGTCTTGAGCGCTTCCAGTTGCTTCGGGGTTAGAAACGAGGCGGCGGCGGCATAAACCTCCTGCGCCTGGGAGTTGAAGGCGGCAGTGACTCTGGCCATCTCCTTTTCGTCTCCGCTCAGCGACGCGAGACTTTGAACATTGGAAAGATCGGGTACGTCTGTGCGCCGCGTACGGGCGCTCGTCATCGAATTTACGAGTTGGTCTTCCTGCTGCGTGGTAAGAGGCTCGCCCACGGCAGAGAATGCGGCATGCCCCAAAGTGAGCGCCATGCGCTCGGCTTTCGAGCCCTCCCAGCTTTGGAACATTTGGTAATCCTGTTCGTTATTTAGGAACGATTTGATCTTGAGGTCGCTGGCGTCCTTGGCGTCGGTGAGCGCCTTGAACACGGTCTTTTTTTGGTCTTCAGGCATCCCTGCCTCCATCAGGCGGAGACTGAGTTCAGTTTCGCCCTGCACACGCTCGGCAATCATCTTCTTAAGCTCCTGCTTGTCGGCGTCATTGAGGTGCAACCGGTTGTATAACCCTCCATACAGCATGTCTATTTGGGCCGCCTGCTGCTGCTTCATCATGCCCTTCATTTCGGGGTCATTCATCATCTCCGCCAGCATCTTGCCGAGATTTTTGGCCTCTCCGCCGCCCTGAGGCGCCGCCGCCCGGCCATTGCCCTCTGCCCCCTTGGATGCCACCTGCGCCAGTTGTGTCTGTGCGGCTTTCAAGGCTTCCTCCAATTTTCCTGAACTCGATCGGGCGTCGTCCAGCTCCTGGGCAAGCGACTTCACCGAACCCTCGAGCTTGCTGATTTCCAAGCCCAGTTCTTCGCTCTTCGACGCGCTCAGGCGGCGCTCTTGCTGCAGATCAATGTCCTTCCACAGCGAACCGGCGCCAATTCCGATAAGCAATGTTGCGATGCTGGCAGTGACGGCAAGAGCAGGTTTCATGGTAGGATAAAAGCGGAGGCAATGCGAGGAGCGCGGCCTCAAGAGGCCGCCGGACGGATTCGACAATCTGCCCGGGGGGCAAGTCGAGGCAATAAGACCTGCAGGGAGGCTCTCGGCAGTAATCTAAATGTGCACGAACGACGGCAATGCTGGGGCATGGGTCTCAAACTGGGCGAAAGAGCCCAGGGCGCCCCATGGAGATCATTTTTTTAAACGAAAGCATTGCAATCCGCAGAATGCGGATGAATACTTCCTCTCCCTTTTTCAAGGAAATGCACCCGTAGCTCAATTGGATAGAGCATCTGACTACGAATCAGAAGGTTTCAAGTTCGAATCTTGACGGGTGCAC
>CANFTB010000011.1 GCA_947449735.1 Chthoniobacteraceae bacterium
AACGCGGCGCTTCCCACCAACGCGGCGCTTCCCACCAACGCGGCGCTTCCCACCAACGCGGCTCTCCCAACCAACCCTTCCGCGTCAACCGCGGAAACAGCCGAACCCACTCCGCCCCCACTGCCGGCAAGCCCGCAAAAACCAGCCGAATCATCCGCCCCCATCCGCGTGGCGGTCACGGGCAACCCGAACTGCGGCAAGAGCACGCTTTTCAACGCCCTCACGGGCCTGCGCCAAAAAGTGGGCAATTACCCGGGGGTTACGGTGGAAAAAAAGGAGGGGTCGTTTTTCGGCAGTCATGGAGAACCCATGCAGTTGCTCGACCTGCCGGGCTGCTACAGCCTCCAGGCGCGCTCCCCCGATGAGGCTGTGGCCAGAGACGTCCTTCTGGGCAGACAGGCCGACACCCCGAGACCCGACGCCGTTCTCGCCGTCGTCGACGCCACCAACCTCGAGCGCAACCTCTATCTCGTCTCACAGTTGCTCGACTTGGGACTCCCGGTTTTCCTTGGACTAAACATGGTCGACCTGGCCGAAAAACAGGGCCTCGTCATCGACCCCAGGCTTCTTGGTGAAAAACTCGGGATCCCGGTCATCCCGCTGGTGGCCTCTCAAGGGGTCGGCATGGTGATGCTGAAACAAGCGCTGTCCCAGGCCCCGCTCCCGCTCCCCAAAATCGCCCCCCCGCTCCCGCCCGAACTTGCGAAAGAAACGGAGGCGCTCGCCCAAAAACTCCCCCCAAACGGCCAGCAAAAGGCGGAAGCCCAGCTGCTGCTAGGCATGTCCAAAAAACAACTCGAGGAAACCACCGGCCTCACCGACGCCCTCAGGGAGTCGGTGCTTGAAGCCCGGACGCGCCTCGAAGCCGCCGGACTGGACCCAATCTCTGCCGCCGTCGACGCCCGCTACGAATGGATCAGCGGCATCATCGCAGCCGTCGTCCGGGCCCCGGGCACCACCGGAGTCACCGCTTCCGACCGCCTGGACGCGGTGCTCACCCACCGTTTCTGGGGGTGGTTCGCCTTCCTGGGCGCGATGGCGCTCATGTTTTTCTCGATCTTCACGCTGGCCAAGCTGCCCGCCGACTGGATCTCCGCCGGCCAGGAGGCTCTGAGCGCCTGGGTGGAACACTCCATGCCGGCAGGCGACTTCCGCTCGCTACTTACCGACGGCATCATCGCCGGCGTCGCAGGAGTGCTCGTGTTCCTGCCCCAGATTCTGGTCCTGACCTTCTTCCTGGGGCTGCTTGAGGACACCGGTTACATGGCGAGAGCCGCCTTCCTGATGGACCGCCTGATGTCCCGCGTCGGGCTCCACGGCAAATCCTTCATCCCGATGCTCAGCTCCTTTGCGTGCGCGATCCCCGGCATCATGGCGACCCGCACGATCGAACAGCGCAAGGACAGGCTCGTGACTATTCTGGTCTCCCCCCTGATGAGTTGTTCGGCGCGCCTGCCAGTGTACACGCTCCTCATCGCAGTCATGCTGCCCGACGTGCCGCTTTGGCAAAAGAGCGCGATCATGCTCGGCATGTACGTCCTCGGGATCGTGACCGCCTTCGCCATGGCGTGGCTCTTCAAGCGCACCCTTTTGCGCAGCGAGACCCCCTCCCTTTTGATGGAAATGCCCCCCTACCGCCTCCCTTCCCTCAGGGGAATCCTCATGCGAATGCTCGAGCGGGCAGGCATTTTCTTGAAAAGAGCGGGGACAGTCATCCTTGCGCTGTCGGTCATGCTCTGGGCCTTGACCACCTATCCGAAGCCTGAACGGCAGGACGCCAGCGGTTCGGAGCGGATCGCCCACAGCGTGGCCGGACGCCTCGGCAAGGCGCTAGAGCCCGTGATCGCGCCCCTGGGTTTTGACTGGAAAATCGGCATCGGCCTCATCGGTTCGCTTGCGGCCCGCGAAGTCTTCGTCTCCACGATGGGGATCGTTTACAGCGTGGAGAACAGCGGCGACGGCGCGCCCAGCACCTCGCTGAGCGAGACCATGCGGTCCGAGAAGCGCGCCGACGGGACACCGGTCTACACGCCTCTGACGGCGACAGCCCTCATGGTCTTCTATGTTCTGGCGATGCAATGCCTGAGCACGCTCGCGGTGGTGCGGCGGGAAACGAATTCGTGGCGCTGGCCGGCCTTCCAATTTGCCTACATGACCCTCCTCGCCTATCTTGGAGCGTTGGTTGTTTTCCAGGGAGGCCGCCTGCTGGGCTGGCACTAAGCCGGTCCACCGCGCGGCTCTTACAACAAAACCAAACCCGCATCCAGCATGTCGCCAAACACAGACACCGCTCTGGTCGTTGCGAGCATCGCAGCCGCGGCGTTTTACCTCGTCCGTTTGCGTCTCAAAAAAAGCCAGACCAGCGGCTGCAGCGCCTGCTCCTGCGCGAAAGTCCCGACCGGAGCAAAAGGAGCAACAGGAGCGAAAAGCACGCCCCTAACAGCCGCCCGGGCGAAACGAGGCTGAATTCGAGAGCGAAAAGCCTAAGAGCAAACCACCGCAGCCGTTCAGCGGAGGAGATTCAGCACCGTCCCCGCCATCTGGTCCGCCACCCGCAGGGAAACCACATTCGCCTTCAGCGAATACAACGCCCCCATTTGCTCCACCATATCCGCAACCAAGTCGGTCCCTTGGCGCGGCTCAGGAAAAGGCGTTCTTGTCACGGACGCCTGAACCCCGCCCGATGGCAGGGCCCTCTGCGAAACATCCAGCCGCTGTACTGGGCTTGTCAGCATGTTCGCCACATTGTTGGCTGAAGCGAGTTGGCGCACGGAGGCTGCCTGCATTCCGGACAGAGCAATGGCGGACACGGCTGAGAGGGACATGCAACTTTTTATACCCGATGGAGATTTCGGGACAAAGCAATTCATTCAGCCAAACATTCAGCTAAACTCCTTAAAGCCGCCCCCAGCGACCAGCCCTCCTTCCGCACACTCCTCCCTTTGACACAGCAAATCGCCACTTCCTCAAAACGCTCCGGGCCGCGCATCCCGCCCCGCATCGTGGCCGAGTACGGCGACTGGCTGGTGGTTGAGAAACCGGCCCAAATGGCCGCCCACCCCAGCAAGCCGGGCGAGGAAAAAACGCTCTGGCACTACCTCGGCCAGTTGCTGGCCTACGAACTGGTCAACGGCGGCGGCATTTCCATCATCAACCGCCTCGACAGGGAAACCAGCGGGCTGACCCTGATCGCCACCATGCGGACTGCCGCCCGCTCCCTCTGCCGGCAAATCGCCGCCCACAGCATCCGGAAGACGTACCTTGCGATCGTCCTCGGCTGGCCAAAAGAGGAACGCTGGGAGGTGGACGCGCCGATCAGCCGTCAGGGGATGCACGGGCCCTCAAAAATCTGGCTCAAACAATGCGTGCACCCCTCCGGAAGCCAGGCATTCACCTCTTTCGAGACGCTGGCCCGCCTTCGCGGACGCGACCCTTCAGGCCAACATTTCGCCCTGGTCAAAGCCACCCCCCGGACCGGCCGGATGCACCAAATCCGCGTCCACCTCGCAGCCTCGGGACATCCGCTCGTGGGGGACAAAATCTACGGCGAAGACGAAACATGCTACCTCGAGTTCATTGAGTCCGGCTGGACGCCGAGCCTCCAGTCCCGCCTCCTCATCGACCGGCATGCCCTCCACGCCTGCGGCCTCTATTTAGAAGAAAGCGGTCTGGGCTGGGAAATTCCACTGCCCGCAGACCTCCAGCAATTTCTCGACGGCCTTTCGCCGGCGTAACTCCGTCGGCGGGCGGCCCGAGCCAGCGAGCCGCGAAGTCTGCACCCCCAGCGCGAGGCTACTCGCCCATGTTCAAGGTGACGTAGTCCGTGCTCAGATCCGTGGTGAACACATTGTACTCCGCCGAACCCAGGTTCAAATTGACGATCACCCGGAAGCGATCGTGGGAGACCGCCTGCTTGAGCTTTTGCATCGGCGTGGAACTGGCCACCCCACCCTTCACCGCAAGAATGCCGTCGTAGTAAATATCCACCAACTCCTCCCGCATCCGCACCCCGGAGTACCCGATCGCATCCATGATGCGGCCCCAGTTGGGGTCCTCGCCAAACCAGGCGCACTTCACCAGGCAGGACTTCGCAATCGCCTCGGCGGCCCTGCGCGCGTCGGAAAACGAAGAGGCCCCGTTTACGTGCACTTCCACAAACTTTGTCACGCCCTCCCCGTCCTCCACAATCATCTTGGCCAGCGACAAAGTCACGTGGTCCAGCCCGCGCTGAAACACCTCGAAGTCCGCCGTCCCCACGCGCAGCGGACTATTGCCCGCCTTGCCGTTGGCAAGCATCAGCACGGTGTCATTGGTGCTCATATCGCCGTCCACCGTGATCCGGTTGAAGGAATGCTCCACCGACACCGAGAGCACCTGCTGCAGCTCGGCCTTTTCGACGCAAGCATCCGTCGTGATGAAGCACAGCATCGTCGCCATGTTCGGATCGATCATCCCGGCGCCCTTCGCGATCCCGCCGATCCGCACCGGTCCGCTCGAAAGATAAACCTCCACAGCGATCTCCTTCTTCACCGTGTCGCTCGTCATGATCGATTCCGCCGCCGCGGAGGATCCGCTCGGATGAACCAGAGACGCGAGCTGCGTGATGGACTCCTCCATCTTCTCAATGGGCAACTGCACCCCGATGCGGCCGGTCGAACAAACAAGGATCTGCCGGCTCTTGAGCCCAAGCCCCTTGGCTGCGGCACTCGTCATGCGCTTGGCCGTCTCTATCCCGGAAATGCCCGTGCATGCATTCGCGTTTCCAGCGTTCGCGACGATGGCGCGAACCTCGTCCGCCCAGCGCAAATTCGCCCGTGAGACGCGCACGGGCGCAGCCTTCACTTTGTTTGTCGTAAACGTCCCGGCGGCGACGGCTGGCCCCTCGGAAACGATCATGCAAATGTCAGGCTTGTCAGGGTTCGTCGCCTTGATACCGCAGTAGATGCTGCCTGCAAGGAAACCGGCGGGAGCGTTCAGACCGCCGGAAATTTCAGTAAAAACAGAAGACATGATGCTGGGATGGAAGCCGACTAGTATCGGACAGCGACACGGTGAGGAGAAAGCATAATATTAGGCAGAATTTGCAGCCCCGGAGAAAAACCACTAAAGTAACCCAACGGCCTCGTCCCAGCCGCACTGCAGATTCAGACACTGCACGGCCTGGCCTGAGGCCCCCTTCACCAGATTGTCTTCGGCGCTCATCAACACGACCCGGCCGGTCCGGGCGTCGTGCCTCCAGGCAATATCGACAAAGTTCGTCTGCGTGACGCACTTCGTGTCGGGCAGCGAGGCGCCCGCCAGTACGCGCACAAACCGCGAGCGCCCATAGGCATCCTCCCAGACCCCACCGATTTTGGAGGCGTCAACGCCCGGCCTCAACCCCGCATAAATCGTCGTATGTATGCCACGGGTCACCGGAATCAGGTGCGGGGTGAAACTGATCACCACCCTTTCACCCGCCGCAAAAGAAAGCTCCTGCTCTATCTCCGCCAGATGCCGGTGCTTCGGCACCCCGTACGCCCGCACGCTCTCGTTGCACTCCGCGTAGAGGTAATCCACCTTGGCATTGCGTCCCGCCCCACTCACCCCGCTCATGCTGAACACCTGGATGGAAGCGGGATCCAACACCCCGTTTCGAAGCAGCGGAATCAAAGGAATCAGGATGCTGGTCGGATAACACCCGGCGCAGGCAACCAAGTCCGCCCCCTTTAAAGCGTCCGCATAGATCTCAGCAAGGCCGTACACGCTCTTTGCCGCCAGTTCCGGCTCATGGTGGGCCTCCCCGTAAAACTCCTCGTAAACGGCCAAGTCTTTGATCCGGAAATCTGCGCTCAAGTCGATCACTCGCAAGCCCGCCCGCAGCAGGGGGCCGGCGAACTCATGGGCCAAACCGTGCGGCAGGGCTAAAAAAACAACCTCCGCCCCGGAGGCGACGATCGCGGGGACCTCTGAGGCGATGAACCGGAGGTCCGAGTATCGCATCTTCGCAAACCGCGGAAACACACTCCCGAGAGCCTGTCCGGCGAGTTGCCGCGAAGTCACCGCCACCAATTCCGCACGCGGATGGCCAATCAACAAACGGATCAGTTCCTCGCCCGAATAACCGCTGGCCCCGACCACCGCTACTTTTACAGACTTCTCCATACGGCCCGCAATCTAACCGCTCGCCCTTCCCAAGAAACCGAAAAACAGCGCCACCACGCTTTTTACTGAATCAAGCCAATACAGTTCCCCCTTGCCCGCCTATTCATAGCGCCGCTAACCTTAAAGATATGAAGTTGATTGTCACCGGGGGAGCCGGATTCATCGGATCCCATTTCGTCGAAAAATCCCTCGCCGCGGGCCACGAGGTCGCGGTTTTTGACGAATTCAACGACTTCTATTCCCCAGCCATCAAGCGCGCCAACTGCGCCGCTTTTGAAAAAAACGTCCGCATTTGTGAAGTCGACATCCGCGACGGGGAGAGAATCCGCTCCCTGGTTTCGGAAATCAAACCGGACGCCATCGTTCACCTCGCCGCCAGGGCGGGCGTTCGCCCCTCCATCCTCGAACCGGAGCTCTATCTGGACACGAACATCAAGGGGACGTTCCACCTGCTCGAAGCCGCACGCCTCGCCGGCGTCCCGCGCTTCGTCTTCGCTTCAAGCTCCTCGGTCTACGGCGTCCTCAAAACCGCCCCCTTCCGCGAGGACATGTGCCTCAACCAGACCATCTCCCCCTACGCAGCCACCAAGCTCGCCGGCGAGCAGCTCTGCTCCAACTACTCCCATCTCTACGGCATGCGGACCGTAGGCCTCCGCTTTTTCACCGTCTACGGCCCGCGCCAGCGACCCGACCTAGCGATCCATTCCTTCACAAAGGCCATTTGGGAAGGGCGCACCATCAAGCAGTTCGGGGACGGCTCCACCCGCAGAGACTACACCTTCATCGACGACATCCTCCAGGGGCTTTCCGCAAGCCTGACCTACGACGGCCAGCTCTGCGACGTCTTCAACCTCGGCGAAAGCGAAACAACAACGCTCGCCGCCCTCATTCAAACCATCGAACAAGCCCTTGGGAAGAAGGCGAATATCGAGCTGCTTCCCGAACAACCGGGCGACGTTCCGCTGACCTACGCCGACATCTCCAAAGCCAGGGCGCTCCTTGGATACCGGCCCCACACCAAGATCTCGGAGGGCATCCCGCGCTTCGTCAGCTGGTTTCACGAGTCGCGCACGCAACACTGAACCGCTCCATGGACACAACCCACGCCATTCCTCTGCCAGTATCCCTTTGCAGGGAGCTCGTGCGCATCCCGAGCGTCAATCCAGACGACAACCCGGGGACGACCGAAACCGGCGAGGCGCGCTGCGCGGAATGGCTCGCGGCGTGGATCCAAAGGGAGTTCAAGGGGGCGCATGTCGAGCTGCAACCGGTTCTTCCGGGACGCCCCAACATCGTCGCGCGCTTTGCCTCCGACTCGCCCGGCAAGCCCCGCCTCCTGCTGGCCCCGCACACGGACACGGTGTCCATCGTGGGCATGACGATCGACCCTTTCAGCGGCGAAATACGCGACGGCCGCCTTTACGGACGCGGCGCCAGCGACACCAAAGGCCCCATGGCTTCGATGCTTGCGGCGCTCCACGCCTCGCGCGACTTCCTCGCAACCCTTTCACATGAAATTTGGTTCGCGGGGCTCGCAGGCGAGGAAGCCGGGCAGCACGGAGCCCACGCCCTGGCGGCTCAGGAACAGTTCGACCTCGTCATCGCCGGGGAGCCCACGGAACTCGACTTCGTGCACACCCACAAGGGCAGCATGTTCATGTCCCTCACCACGCGCGGGGTCGCCGTGCACAGCGCAAAGCCGGACATGGGGGTCAATGCCATCTATCCCATGACGGACGTCCTCCGCCTTGTGCGCGACGAACTGGTCCCCTGGTTGAAGTCCTTCACCCACCCCGTCCTCGGACACTCCACCATCAGCGCCGGGACCATCAAGGGCGGGAGTAAAACCAACATCGTTCCCGACTTCTGCCAGGCGACGCTGGACGTCCGCACCGTTCCCGGACAAGGCGCCGATTTCGAGGCGGCCCTGTTTTCGAAACTCCGCAGAGTCCACCCCGAGCTCGAAATCGACATCTTCCGCGCGCACCCCCTGCTCACCGATCCGGACCTTCCCCTGCTGCAAAAGCTGAAGACACTCGGCGCCCGCCCGGTCGGTGCTCCTTGGTTCTGCGACGCGGCGGTCTTTGCGCAAAAAGGCAGCCCGGCAATCGCCATGGGGCCGGGTTCAATCGCACAGGCGCACACCCGCGACGAATGGATCTCGGTGGAAGACCTCGCCAAGGGCGCAGCTTTCTTTGAATCCTTTCTCCGTTCGCTTCGGCGGTAAACGTTTCACGTCCACGATTCAAGGCCATGGCCATCTCACGAAAATCAATCCTTTGCATCGCAGCGGTTGTCATCGGCACGGGCCTGGCGATCAGCCTGCGCGCAAGCCTCTTCGCCCCCGCGCCACGGGCGGAGGCAATAGCGCCGACCGTCTACGGACCGTCGAAAGCGGCCGACGGCGACGGAAAAGCGTGCTGCGAAAAACCGCCCAGCCGCGCGTCCTTGTTCAACGCAGCGAAATAATCGCCCCCTTCACCTGCCCCGACCGCAAGGCGGGCGAAACAGGAAACAGCTCAGGCCCCGCTCGTTTTCCAGTCCGGATAGGCGTGGACTCTCGCGATGTAGTCCAGCTTTTCATCCCGCTCCGGCGCGGGCGCGATAAGCCAGTCCCACGCGCTCTCGGGCTCCGGCAACGCCACCCCGCTCAAAACATCCCACACCGGCACGTCTCCCCCGCCATTCACTGCACCACCGCCCCCGGCGGACTCCGCCCTCCAAAACGTATCCGTAATCAACGCAGTGCGGCCGGGCAGGCGTTTCAAGTACTCAAGGTGCGAGCGGATGAGGTGCGCCTGAAACTCGGACACTTCGTGCTCGGGCCGCGTACCGCCCAAGAAACGGCCGGGAACCCAGGGCAGCTGGGAGAGCAGATTTACCGACACGGCAAAATCCAGTCGTGGATCATCCAAAAATCGGGCGGGTTCCGACACGGGAAGCACACGCTTGGGTGAGCGCCGCAACACCCCCAGTTCGGACACAACGCCCGTCACATCGAGCTCCACCAGCTTTACATTGCCAAACCTCAGCGCCGAAAACCGGCTCGGAAGAGAGTGCACGATGTCCGCGAGCCACACCTCCTCAAACATGCCGGACAACTCGGCCAGCGGAATGTCGTGCAACAATCCCGCACCAAACAACACCGCCTTCCTGCGGCCGGGTGCCATTTCAGCGGCCTTCAGGATGCATTCCCGCGTCTTGCGCAGGTGAGAGTCCCATGCGTGTTTACAACGCTCATACCGGGACCGCACCTGGATCGTGGACTTCAAAAAACCCATGGACCGCGCCGTCCAGGAACAGGGCGTGAGGCAAAACTCGAGGAGCTCCAGAATCACGAGATCAAAGTCCGTCCGCACACATCCGGCACCAAAGCCGCTACGTAGCCGCCGCCGGCGTCCGGTGCGCGCACGCACCTTTATATTTAAACTCGTCGCACGAGGCCTCGATGCGCGTCACCTTCTTCACCGGCGAAAACCCCAGCCGCTTCGTGATGCAGTTCTCGAGCGTGTCGATGTTGCGGTCCTCAAACTCCACAATCCGGCTGCAATCGGCGCAAATCAAATGACTGTGCCGGGGATGGTCGATGTAATTCGGATCGTACAGCATCTGATCCTTCCCAAGGTCCAGCTCCTTTAAAAGCCCGCTCTCCACAAGAAGCGGCAGCGTCCGGTACACCGTGGCCCGGGACACCGACGGCTCGATCGAGCGCGCACGCACGAGGAGCTCCTCCGCCGTGTAATGGTCGGTGTGGCTGAACGCCGCCTCGATAATCGCATCCCGCTGGACTGTCCGGCGCAGTCCGCTTGCTTGAATAAACTCGTAAATGCGGTCGCGTACGGCCGGTTCCATCTGATCACTCTACCAGCCGCTACACCCGCGGTCAAACACGCCCCCGAACCTGTCCGCTCTGCGCGGCACGCCGATAATTCAACGGGGAAAGCCCGTTCGCCTTCTGAAACGAACGGGTGAAATGGCTCTGGTCGTAAAACCCGCACTCCAAAGCGATCACGCCTATCGGATCCGACGTCTGCTGCAACCGCGAACGCGCCATCAAAAGGCGAACCCCGAGCAGGTAACTCGAAGGCGTGCAACCAAAGCACCGCTGAAAATCACGCTGCAACTGGCTCACGGAAAAATGACATAGCGCTGCGAGATCCTCCATCGTGACGGGCTCCCCAAAATGCCCGATCACGTGCTTCAACGCCGGAATCAACCGC
Source organism: Chthoniobacteraceae bacterium (assembly GCA_947449735.1). Taxonomy (GTDB): domain Bacteria; phylum Verrucomicrobiota; class Verrucomicrobiia; order Chthoniobacterales; family Chthoniobacteraceae; genus Chth-196. Next base: position 10,365 of record CANFTB010000011.1, read on the forward strand.
GCATGTGGGCTCTTTCCCCCGTCGCCAACCCCCTCATGCGGCCGCATCACGCCCGCGATCCCGGCCACCTGCCCTCCCCGATTTCGCAACGGAAACTTGCTTGATAGAAACCAGCGGGGAAGCCCGTCCGCCCCCGGCACCAGCCAGTTGCGATCCAACAGCGCCTCTCCGGTGCGCATCACCACAAGGTCCTCCTCCACATACTGCGCCGCGAGCGCCGGCGGATGGAAGTCGCGGTCCCCCCGCCCGACCATTTCAGCGGGCGAGCCGCACCCGTGCAGTTCGGCCATGGCCCGGTTGACCCTGCGGAAGCGGTGCTGCAGATCCTTGGCGTAAAAAAAGACGCCCGGCAGGTTGTCAAAAAGCTCCAGCCATTGGCCGGGCTCGGCCAGTTCGCTCCACCAGTCTTTCATGCGGCATAAATACAAAATCCTGCCGCGCCTCTGCAAGCCCCGCAGGCGGCCTTTCGTTATCTTTGAAACGGTCCACCAAAAGCCCCTCCAAAACCCATGCTCGACTTTCTCTCCGAACACGGCGCCGGCCTCTGCTGCACAAGTCACCTCAAGCGGCGCGAGTTTTTGCAAGTCGGAGCCCTTTCCGCGCTCGGACTTTCACTGCCCCAGTACATGGCCGCCAAGGAGGCGGGAGCAGTCCGCCAGGGCCACGACGAGAACGCCTGCATCCTCCTCTTCAACCTCGGCGGGCCCAGCCATGTCGACCTCTGGGACATGAAGCCGGACGCAGCTTCGGAAGTCCGCGGCCCGTTCCGCCCCATCCGCACAAAATCTCCGGACATCCAAATCTCGGAGGTCCTGCCGCTGCACGCAAAAATCGCGGACCAGTTCTCCCTGGTGCGCTCCTGCCATCACGACGGCGCGGCGGTGCATGACGCCGGATGGCAGATGATGCAAACCGGAAGGCGCTTCACGGGCGGCGTGCAAACACCACACATGGGCTCCGTCGCAAGCCACCTCCTCGGGCGCAGAAGCGACCTCCCCTCCTTCGTCGTGCTCCCGGAACTCATGGGACGCGGAGGCGGCAACCTTCCAAACGGCCAGGCGGGCGGTTTTCTCGGCAAAGCGCACGATCCCTTCGCGCTCATGGCCGACCCATCGAAACCCAACTTCAAGGTGCCGGATCTACTTCCCCCGGACCAGATCGGAGCCCTGCGCATGGAACGCCGGCAAAAGATGCGCGCCGTTGTAGAAAGCGCGGTCAAAGAATTTGAAAGCAGCGAAGACGCGCGTTTGATGAACGAAAACTTCCACGCCGCCTTCCAATTGATGACGAGCGAACAGGCGCGCAACGCCTTCGATCTTTCCAAGGAACCGGAATCCGTTCGCGACCGGTACGGCAGGAACCGGTTCGGGCAATCCTGCCTCCTCGCAAGGAGGCTCGTCGAGGCTGGGGTGCGCTTCGTCACGGTGAACACCTTCCTCACGGTGTTTGGCGAAACAACTTGGGACATCCACGGCTCCAAGCCTTTCACCTCCATCGACGGCATGAAGAACGTGGTCTGCCCGCTCTACGACCAGGCCTACTCGGCCCTCATCGAAGACCTCCAGCAACGAGGCATGCTCAAGAAGACCATGGTGGCCGCGCTCAGCGAGTTCGGAAGAACGCCAAAGGTCAATCCCGCCGGCGGACGCGACCACTGGCCGCAATGCTTCACAGTGTCCTTCGCCGGCGGCGGAGTCAAAGGCGGACGCGTCATTGGAAAAAGCGACCCCGTCGGCGGCTTCCCCGCAGAACGTCCGGTCATGCCGGGCGACCTCGTGGCCACCATCTTCCACAGCCTCGGCCTCGATCACGAGACCTTCCTCCCCGGCCCCGCGGGACGCCCCTTTCCCCTCGTGGACCTGGGGCGCGCCCCCATTCGCGAGCTCTTCACCTAATCCAAACGATGCGCGCGCCTTCCCCGCTCCGTTTCCTGCTTCCGGCAGCCGTCCTCGGCACCCTCGCAGCGGCCGTCCACGCTGCTCCACTCCCGTTGCTCGCCAATGCCGCGATCACCGCTCCGACCAAGCCCTCGCTCGCCCCTCAAAGCGCACCCGCCGGGGGCTGGAACTTTCAGCGCCACGTGATGCCTGTGCTCACAAAAGCGGGATGCAACACCGGCGGCTGCCACGGCGCGCTCGCAGGCAAAGGGGGCTTCCGCCTCAGCCTGAGTGCCTACGATCCCGAAGCAGACCACCTCAGCATCACCCGCGACGCCCTCGGCCGCCGCATCGAACCGGGCGATCCCCTGCACAGCCTCCTGCTCACAAAGCCCACCTCGGCCGCCCCGCATAAAGGCGGCAAGCGCCTCGATCCGCGCTCCGATGATTACCGCATCCTTGCCGAATGGATCGCCGCCGGCGCCCCCGGCCCAAGCGCAACCGACCCGCGCCTGGACCGCATCGAGATCCGTCCGGACCGCCTGTCTTCGAAAAAGGGAGACAAGCTGCGCCTTCAGGTCCTCGCTCACTACTCGGGAGGCATCGTTGAGGACGTGACCCGCTGGGCCAAGTTTACCTCCACCGATGAAACGATGCTCAAAGTGTCCGACACGAACGGTGGCGTGGAAGTCACCGGCCACGGCGAAGGCGCCGTCACGGCGTGGTTTTCCAGCCGCATCGTCATGTCCCGGGTCGTGTCGCCCTTTCCACGCGCCACCACCTCCTCTACCGCAGCGAAGGACAGCGGACTTTGGAGAGAGGCCAACCTTGTCGATAAGGCCGTAAACGCGCAACTCCGGCAGCTGAACCTTGTCCCCTCGCCGCCAGCCGACGACGCCACCTTCCTGCGGCGCGCTCGACTGGACACCACCGGGGTGCTTCCGACTCCGGAGGAAACCCGCGCATTCATAGCGGACGCCTCACCCGCGAAGCGGGACGCGCTCATCAACAAACTTCTGGATTCCAAAGAATTCGGGGACTACTGGACCTACCGCTGGTCCGACCTTTTTCTGGTCAGCGGCTCCCACCTGCGCCCCGAGGCGGTCAAAACTTACTCCAAATGGCTGCATTCCGAGGTTGAGAAGAACTCCCCCTGGGACCAGCTCGTACGCCAGGTGGTGACCGCGAAAGGCGGAAGCCTGGAGCAGGGCGAGACCAATTTTTACGCCGTCCACCAGGAGCCGGAAGCCATGGCTGAAAACATCAGCCAGGCGTTCATGGGCCTCTCCATCAACTGCGCAAAGTGCCACAACCACCCGCTCGAAAAGTGGACGAACGACCAGTACTACGCGTTCGCCAATTTGTTCGCGCAAGTCCGCGCAAAGGGCTGGGGCGGCGACACGCGCTCGGGCGACGGCAAGCGCACGCTCTACACAGTACCCAGCGGAGACCTCATCCAGCCCCGCACTGGCAGGCCGCAACCGGCCGCGCCCCTGGACGCTCCGGCGCTGCCTCCGGGCGAAGGCGACCGCCGCGAGGCTCTCGCGGACTGGCTCACCTCCCCCAAAAACCCCTATTTCACCCGCGCAATCGTCAACCGCGTCTGGGCGGCGTTCTGGGGCATTGGAATCGTAAACTCAGTCGATGATTTGCGCGTCTCAAACCCGGCCACCAACGAGGCGCTCATGGACGGCCTCTCAGCCTATCTCGTGGAACAACGCTACGACCTCAAGGCCCTCATGCGGCTGATCTTGCAGAGCGCCTCCTACCAGCGCTCGAGCGAGGCCCTGGAGGAAAACAAGAACGACTCCAAATACTTCGCCCGCTATTACCCGAGGCGTATGATGTCCGAGGCCCTCAGCGATGCCATCTCCTACGTCACAGGCGTGCCTGAGACCTTCACCGAAATTCAAATGCAGGACGGCTCCAGCGAAAAAACAGACCTTTACCCTAAAGGATCGAAAGCGCTGCAGTTGTATGATTCCGCGGTGAAATCCTACTTTTTGAAAGCCTTCGGCCGGAACCAGCGGGAGATCACCTGCGAATGCGAGCGCTCCAACCAGCCGAGCATCGTTCAGGCGCTGCACCTCGCCAACGGCACCACACTCAACGACAAACTCGCAGCAAAAGACGGCGCCGTGAGCGCTCTGCTCTCAGTCAAAAAGGACCAGTCCGCGGATGCGGACCTCATCGAGGAGGCGTTCTTAAAATGCCTCGGCCGTTTCCCACGGACCGACGAGGCCGCAGCCTATCTCAAAATCCTCAAGGAAACTCCGGACTCCGAACGCCGTCCGGCCGTCGAAGACATGTTCTGGTCCCTGCTCACCAGCCGGGAATTCCTCTTCCAGCACTGATCTGCGGATCATCCACACCCTCTGTCCCCCTCATTCGCATGGCCCCAATTCGATTTGAACGCCTGCTCGCCTGCCTCGCCCTGTCCGGCACCCTCGGAACCGCAGGCGCGGCTGTCCCCGACTTCCATTCCGAGGTCGCCCCGATCCTGCGCGACTACTGCTCCGGTTGCCACAACAACAAGGACACAGAGGGTGAACTCAACATGGAAACCTTCGCTCTTTTAAAGAAGGGCGGGGAACACAAGTCCCCGCTTCCCTCGGCGCAGGGGGAGGCAAGCCTCCTTCAAAAAGTCATCCGGGGCGAAAAGCCCGCAATGCCTCCGAAAAAGGAACCACACCCCACTGCCGCGGACCTCGCCGTGCTCGAGGCCTGGCTAAAGTCGGGCGCCCCGGGACCCACGGCTCCGGACGTTTCGATCCTCACCTTGGTCACCGTGCCGGACCTTCCCTTGAACATCAAACCCTCCAAGGCCGTCACTACCGTTGCCTCCTCCCCAGACGGCAAGCTCGTTGCGCTGGGTCGCTACCAGTCCGTCGAAGTTCAAGAAGCCGCCACGGGGAAACAGCTCCACCAATTCACAGAACTACCGGGCAAGGTCACTTCACTCCAGTTTTCAAAAGACGGAACCCGGCTGGCCGCGGCCTCGGGAGTTGCAGGTATCAGCGGCATCGCAAAGATCTGGAACCTCGCTGAAAAATCTGAAGTAACGCTAGAGGGCGCCCACAGCGACCTTCTTTACGCAGTCCGCTGGTCGCCTGACGCATCACTGCTTGCGACGGCGGGATACGACTCCAAACTCGTGCTCTGGGACGTTCCCCACAGAAAGGTCGCGCGCACACTCAGCGGTCACAACGGAGCGGTTTTCGACGCCGCGTTTAATCCCGACGGGACGCTCCTCGCCACCGCAAGCGGCGATCAAACGGTGAAGATCTGGAGGGTCAAGGACGGCGAGCGGCTGGACACCTTGAAGGAACCCCAGGGCGAACAATTCAGCGTCGCATTCACCCCCGACGGAGCATCCGTCCTAGCAGCGGGAGCCGACCGCAGAATCCGCCTGTGGAAGTTGAAGAGCCGCGCGCAGGCCGAGATCAACCCGATGCAGGAGTCGAGGTTCGCTCACGAGGCCACGATCAATGCCATGGCCGTCCTCCCCTCCGGAGACCGCCTCGTAAGCGCCGCCCTCGACCGAACGCTGAAGGTATGGACCCTTCCCGGGCTGCAACTTCTGGAGGTATTGCCGCCGCAACCCGATTCCGTCACCGCTCTCGGCGCCGTGCAAACCACGGACAGTTTGCTCGTATCCCGCATGAACGGATCCGTGGAGAGAATTTCGATGCCCAAAGTCCCTCTCCCGGCGCCCGGCGCGCAGGACGCCGCAGCCTCTGGGGCCGCCCGAGAAGCCGCCGAGCAAGCGCCCGTGCAAGTTGCCGAACTAGAGCCCAACAACCACCCCGACACGGCGCAAAAGATTTCCCTGCCGGCCGAGATCCGCGGCAAAATCGCCATCAAAGGCGACGTGGACACGTTCCGTTTTGAGGCAAAAAAAGGGGACCGCTGGAGCTTTGAAGTGTTCGCCGAGCGTGAAAAGTCCTCCCTGGATTCACGCCTCGAAATTCGGGACTCAAATGGAGCGCCCGTACCACGTGTGCTTCTGCAGGCGACGCGCAGTTCGTGGCTCACCTTCCGAGGGAAGGACGCCACCACCTCCGATGATTTCCGCGTCCAGAACTACGCCGAAATGGAGATCAACGAGTGGCTCTACTGCAACGGCGAGGTGGTCAAACTCTGGATGTATCCGCGGGGACCCGACTCCGGCTTCATCGTCTATCCCGGCCAGGGCGTTCGCCATACCTACTTCGATACCACTCCCCTCTCCCACCCGCTGGGACAACCCGTTTACACGGTCATCCCGCTCCCTCCGGGCGCGAAGCCGCCGGCAAACGGTCTACCCCTGTTCGAGCTTCCGTTTGAAAACGACGACGACTCGTCGCGCGAAGCCGGGCGCGATTCGATCCTCCAGTTTACAGCACCCGCGGACTCCGCCTACCTAGTGCGGATTACCGACTCCCGCGGCTTTGGGGATGAGAACGCCTCCTACCGGCTCGTCTGCAGACGCTCCAAACCGGACTTCAGCGTGACAATCAGCTCAGGCGCAAAGCCCGCCGTCAGCCCCGGCAGCGGCCGTGAATTCCAGCTCAAGGCAATCCGCAGGGATGGATTCGACGGTGAGATCCGCGTCGACCTCGCCGACCTGCCGCCGGGATTCACCGCGAGCACGCCGGTGGTTATTGAAAAGGACCAGACCTTTGCGATGGCCGCGATTTATGCGGAACCTCGCCTCACCAAGCCGACCCCCGAGGTCGCTGCGCGCACCAAACTCGTCTGCACCGCGGTCATCGAGGGCCGCGAAGTCACCCGCACGTCCCCGGGGCTCGGCGAAATCAAAGTCGGTGCTGCAGCCAAGGTGACCGCACAGGTTCTTCCTCAAGACGGAAGGAAAACGGCGCCCGGCAAACCGGTGGAGCTGACACTCCACCCCGGCGAGACCATCTTCGCAAAAATCCGCGCAAACCGGATCGACTTCAAAGACCGGATTGAATTCGGAAAAGAGGACTCTGGGAGGAACCTCCCGCACGGAGTCTACGTCGATAACCTCGGACTCAACGGCCTCCTCGTACCGGAGGAGACCACGGAACGCGAGTTTTCACTCACCGCAGCGAAATGGGTTCCGGAGGGAAAGCGCCTCATCTTCTTCAGGGCAAAAGGCGACGGAGGCCAGGCGACACCGCCGGTGCTCCTGAACATTGTGCGCCCGAAGGGGCAGTAGCGGGAGAGCGCCCCGCCCATCCAAGGCAGGCCGCCCGGAGGAATGTCCGATTCTTCATAAAACTTGTCAGAGTTAAAAGGCGCCGGCGGAGGTTAGCATGGTAGGCTCAAAACCGTCCCCCGAGCCCTCCCCTGCACCATGACCCGATCGAAATCCCTCCGCTTCACCCAAACCTGCGCAGCCGCAGCAGTTCTTACCCTCAGCTCCACAGCCCTCCACGCAGCACCCCGCCCCCTACGCATCGCCTACCTTGATGTCGCGGGTGCCGAGCGCCTCGCCCCGGGACCGCTGCACTCCGCAATGAAGGAGAACGGCAGGGACGCCATCTACTTCGACTACTTTGCGAGCGCGACGGACTTGAGCGCCGAGATTGTGAAGCTGTACGACGTGGTGCTCGTCCGCGGAGAGGCGGGCAACCTGCCGGCTCTTGCGGCGCACCAAGCTGCGAACCGCGTTCTCGAAGTCAAAGAGTCGCAGTCCGGCGCCGAGATCCGTGCGCTCGTCCTGGGCGCGGCGTCCAAGGACGCGAAGAAGGACTGGGAAGATTTCCTCGCCCAGCGCGAGCCCGAGGTCCGCGAACCCAATCAAAACGTGGCGAACTATGAAAAGCGCCCGGAACCACTGACTTTCCAAAAACCATTCAGCGCCAAAGGTTCGATGGAGCGTATCCAGGTGCCCGCCGACACCCGGCTCGAGCTGTTTGCCAGCTCCCCGGAGATCGGAAAACCCATCGCGATGGCCTGGGATGCCAGGGGCCGCTGCTGGGTCGCCTGCACCAGCGACTATCCGCACGGCGTCAATCCGGAGAACGTCGGCAACGACAAGATCGTCATCTGCGAGGACACGGACGGCGACGGCAAGGCCGACAAGTTCACGGTCTTCGCCGACAAGCTCAACATCCCCACCGGCCTGGTCTTCACAAACGGCGGACTCATCGTATCGCAGCCCCCGAACTTTGTTTTCCTCAAGGACACGGACGGCGACGACAAGGCTGACAAGCGCGAGATCGTCCTCTCGGGCTGGGGGATTGGCGATACCCACGCCCAAGCGAGCAACCTCCACTACGGCTACGACAACTGGCTCTACGGCGCGGTGGGCTACTCCGGGTTCAAAGGAACCGTAAACGACAAGCCGCTCGATTTTCGGCAAGGCAGCTACCGGTTCAAACCCGACGGATCGCGTCTGGAGTTCCTGCATCAATTTTCCAACAACACCTGGGCGCAGAGCTACAATGCTGCAGGCGACGCCTTCGGCGGCACCGCGAACAACGCCCCGATTTTCTATGGCGGCATTCCCGCCACGGCCCTGCCTGACGGCAAGGGGATGAGCGCCAAAAAAATCAACGTGGTCTCCGAGGCGCATACGATCACCCCCAACTACCGGCAGGTGGACGTGTTCAACGGATACACGGCGGCCGCCGGTTCAGCGTTTGTTTATTCCTCGAACCTGCCCGCGAGGTTTCAGGGCAAGGCGCTGGTGTGCGAGCCCACCATGAAGCTAGTCGCACTCCTGGACGTGCAACCCGACGGCGCCGGATACAAGGCGTTCGACGGCATGAACGTGTTCGCGAGCTCCGACGAGTGGACTTCGCCCGTTTACGCCGAAGTCGGCCCCGACGGGGCGATCTGGGTGGCTGACTGGCAGAACTTCATCATCCAGCACAACCCGACGCCGAGCGCGGAACGGGGCGGTTACAAGGCCGTCACCGGTGTCGGCGGCGCCCATGAGAACGAGCTCAGAGACCACGAACGCGGACGCATTTACCGGATCGTTTCCAGCAACACCAAGCCAGGCAAGCCAAAGGCCTTGGATGGCGGCTCCAGCCAGGCCCTCGTCGAGGCGCTTGGCAGCGACGTGCAGTACACGCGCCTCACGGCGCAGCGCCTTCTGGTCGAGGGAAAGAAGCAGGACGCTACGCCCGCCCTCGTAAAAACGGTGACGGCAAACGACGGAGGCGTCGCCGCGGTACATGCGCTGTGGGCGCTGCACGGTCTCGGGAAGCTTGACGAGCAAACGCACAGGGCCGCCCTCTATGCAAAGGACGACCGCCTCCGCAGAAACGCCATCCGCGCGCTCGGCACGGACGATGCGGACCGCAGTCTCTTCTTCGGATCAGGCGTCGTGGGCGACAGCGAACCCCACACGCGCCTCGCGGCATGGGTGCGTCTCGCGGACTTCCCGACGACTCCTGAAATTCAAAAGCTCGTCCGCGGGCTCTCCTCGGATCCGGCCACGAAAAACGACGATTGGCTCAAGGAGGCCGCGCGCATGCTGGCCAAGCGACACCAGACCGAGATTTACAAGGAAGGCCCGAACCTCCTTCCGAATCCGGGGCTCGAAACCCTCGGCGCCAACGGGCTTCCGGAAGGCTGGCAACGGCGCGACTACAACCCGAAATCCGGACCAGATTTTGCCGTGTGGGAAAGCGTCACCGCGAAAAACACCTCCCACAGCGGCGAACGCGGCCTTCGCGTGACTTCAAACGACAACGTGGACACCAGTTTCCACGCGGCATTGGAGGTCAAGCCGAACACCGACTACAAGTTGTCGGCATGGGTCCGGGGCAAGGGACTCAAGGGAAAGATCAGCCTCAACGACCACATCGGCCGGACGGAAACCGATAAGATGACCAGGGACGGCAACTGGACCGAGGTGGAGGCCGTATTCAACAGCGGGGCCAGAACGAAGGCCGACATCAACCTTCTCTTCGTGGGCAAGGGCGAGGCTGTCTTTGATGACGCAAAGCTCGTGGAAATCATCCCGATTACGGAAAGCCCCCTGCTTGCAGCCGACCCGGTGCGCGGGGAGCAGATCTTTCTCAAACACCCCACCGCGGCGTGCGTACTCTGCCATGCGATCAAGGGACAGGGCAGCAGCGTCGGACCTGCGCTAGACGGCATCGCGTCGCGGCAGAACGCCGCCTACATCAAGCAGAGCTTGCTGGAACCCAACGCAGTGATTGCAAAGGGCTTTGAATACCTGCAGGTGTCGCCCATGCCGCCCATGGGACTCATCCTCAACCCGCAGGAAATCGAGGATATCCAGGCCTTCCTGCAAACCCTCAAGTAGCCACAAACCGCTTGCCTCGTAAGGAGTGGCGCGCCCCGGAACTTCAGGGCGCGCCCACTTTCGAACCGCCGCTTCAGGGCAACCGGATCAGCGAGACCCGCCGCAAATCCATCACAGCCCCCTTCTTTTCCACGGGCTTCACGGACACGCTGGTCTTGCCCTCGGGCAGTTCAAGAATCCCGATGCGACGGGGAACGAAACGCTGGTAGTGGCCCGTATCCTCGACCGTGAAGCGCACGCTCGCGCCCCCCACGCCAACCTCCACCACGGAGCCGCCCTTTACGCAGCCCTGAAGCACCTCCACCGCGTATTTGCCGGCCTGCGGGATCACGCAATCCCACTCCGCCCAGTCCTCCTGCTGCACCCAAAATCCGAGCGTGTCCTTCTGCGGCGGTTCCTCGTAGCGGAGCTTGCTTCCGTGCACCTGGGCGTCCTTCGCTTCCAGCTGGACCAATCCGGAAACTGCCGGCGCCGTTTTTCCCGAGTCCTTTTCACCGCGAGCACCGGCTCCGCTCATCACCTTTCGCCAAGCCTCCATCGAAACCGCCATCTCCGCCGCCGTCGCGCGAAGCTCCACTTTTGAGGGATCAAACGCGGAATAGCAGGCATCCCAAAGCGCGGGTTGAAACGCCGGATTCCCCCGGGGCATCGACGCCTTCACGCTTCTGCGCCAGGCCTCCAACTTGCCGCGCATCGCCGCCACACGGGCCGGTTCCTTCGCGGAAACATCGCTTTCCTCCGAGGGATCCGCCTTGACGTCAAAGAGCTCCATCCGGCCGTCTTCGTAGTGCTCGATCAGCTTCCAGTCCCCGTCGCGGATCGCACCCGAGGGACGCCCCCCCTGGTTGGTGTAATTCGGCATGTGCCAGTAAAGGGGGCGCTCCGGGAGAGCAGCGGTTCCCTTGAGCAGCGGCAGCAAGCTCGCGTAGTCGGAGGGGGCGCAAGGCTCCGCACCCGTCATTTCCACAATCGTCGGAGCCAGGTCCGCGAGCACCACGGGCGTGGCCTCGAGCCCCGGGGTGATTTTCCCCGGCCAGCGCACGATCAAAGGTTCGCGAATCCCCCCCTCGTAGAGAAATCCCTTTCCAGCCCGGTAGGGCGTGTTGTGGGTCGCCGGGGTGTTGCGTCCCTCTAGGACGTGCAGCCCGCCGTTGTCGGAGCAAAAAACGACCATCGTGTTTTCCCTCAGCCCCAAAACATCGAGCTTTTCCAGCACCCTTCCTACGGCTGCGTCGAGTGTTTCAATCATCGCCGCATAGACGGGGTTGAACCCGCCAGCCTTTGCGGCAACACGTTCGGGCTGGGCCGCCAATGGCACATGCGGACAATCGAACGCTAGATAAAGGAAGAAGGGCCGCCGGGCGTTTTCGTCCAGAAACTCCAGAGCCTTGTTCGCCTGCCCGAACTCTCCCTTTCCGCCCTCCGATGCGCTGGGCTGGGTGTTGGGCGACCCGGCGAACACCGTGGAAAACCCGCGCGAAGCCGCGTCCAGGGGTGCCTTCGAACCCAGATGCCATTTGCCGATGCAGGCCGTCGCATAGCCGATCTTCTGCAGCTTTTCCCCAAGCGTCGGGGCGTCTGTGGGAAGCCCCGAAGGGAGAGCTGGCTGCAACAACCTGTGGCCCGGCCAGTCCGCACGGCCGGGGAGAAAGTTGGTGATCTGCAAACGGGCCGGGTGCTGGCCGCTCAACAACGCAGCACGCGTGGGGGAGCACACGGGCTGGGGCGCGTAGGCACTGGTGAAACGCTTCCCCTCCGACGCGAGCCGGTCGAGGTTTGGCGTGCGCTGTCCCGCGCGGCCGTAGACGCTCAGGTCGTTGATACCCAGATCGTCAGCGAGAATGAGCACAATGTTGGGCCTCTCCTCAGAAGCACCGAAGGCGCTCAAGGTGGCACAAAAAAGAATACAACAGGACAACAGTTGGCGTTTCATAAGGGGGAGCGATGGGCTGCACGGCAGATTGCGAAGGCTTGAACCTATCCATGTCTTTGTTCCCTGACAAGGTGGCGGCGGACTCCAAAGTCGGCGCCCAAACTGCAACGCTGCTTGGCACTGCTTCGTTTACCGACCAAACTCGGTCTACATGTCCTTTCGAATTGGAGTTATTGGCACAGGTCACATCGGCCGCTTGCACGCCCGCATTCTCTCCGAAGTAGCCGCCGGCGAGTTTTGCTGCGTTTACGACGCCAACGCTGACGCTGCCCGCGAAGTCGCAAAAATCCACGGTGTCAAAGCCTCCGCGTCGCTCGGCGACTTCATTGCATCCGTCGACGCCGCGACGCTGGCCACGCCCACACCCTTTCACTTTTCCATCGGCAAGCAACTGCTCGAGGCAGGACGCCATGTCCTCATCGAAAAGCCGATCACGGAAAACACAGACGACGCCCGCGAACTGGTGGCGATCGCGAAAAGCCGCGGCCTCGCCCTCCAAGTCGGTCACGTAGAGCGCTTCAACCCAGTGCTTTCCGCACTGGAAAACCGCCTGCACCAGCCCCGCTTCATCGAAAGCCACAGACTCTCCCCCTATCCAAACCGGAGCACCGACATCGGCGTGGTGCTGGACCTCATGATCCACGACATCGAGATCATCCTCCACCTGGTCCGCTCCCCCGTGGTTTCCGTGGACGCCGTCGGCGTGCCGGTCCTGTCTTCGAGCGAAGACATCGCCAATGCGCGCCTCCGCTTTGAAAACGGCTGCGTTGCCAACCTCACCGTCTCCCGCGTCAGTCCCGAGCGGATGCGCAAGATTCGCGTCTTTCAAGAAGACTGCTATCTGTCCCTCGACTACATGAAACAGGAGGGATTTGTCTACCGGATGGCAGAGGACCACCGGAAGGAAAGCTCTCTACTTGCGAAACTTTTCGCCTCCGGCGACACCACGATCGTGAGCGAATTTGCAGGACGCAAGATCCTGCGGGAACCGGTGCCGATCGAAAAAGGCGAGCCGCTCAAGCGCGAACTCGCGGATTTTGTCCGCTGCGCCAAGGCGGGAGCGGAGCCAAAGGTGAGCGGCCGGGAGGGCACTGCCGCCCTGGAGCTGGCGCTCGACATCACGCGGCGTATTCAGGACCACCAAAAAGCACACCCTGCGCATCCGAAAGCGTCGTGAAGCCTCTGCAATCGCTCTACGTGGTCGCGGGAGAAGCCAGCGGAGACGCCAGGGGAGCGGAGCTGCTCACGGCGCTCAAGGCCAGCCTGCCAGACATCGAAATCCTGGGAGCGGGAGGCCCCCGGATGCAGGCGCTCGCAACAGGCCCCTTCTTGGAATGGACGGCAGAGGCCGTCGTGGGCCTATGGGACGTTTTGCGAAAGTACTCGTACTTTAAGTCCCAGATGGACCGCATGCTGGCGGAAATCGAAACCCTGCGGCCGGACGCCCTTCTGCTCATCGACTACCCAGGCTTCAACCTGCGCCTCGCCAAGGCGGCCAAGGAACGCCTCCCAAAGCTCAGGACGATATTCTACATCAGCCCCCAGGTGTGGGCTTGGAACCGCGGCCGGATCCCTAAAATGGCGCGTTACCTGGACCGGATGCTATGCATTTTTCCCTTTGAAAAGGCTCTCTACGAGGCCTCCGGGCTAAAGACGGATTTCGTGGGCCACCCGATGATCGACAGCCTTGCCCCCCTGAGGACCGGGGCGGTTCGCAGCGACTCGCTTGTCGGTCTGTTCCCGGGAAGCCGCGACAGGGAGGTGCGCCGCCTGTTTCCGGTGATGCTGGAGGCCGCCCGACTGCTCAACTCGCTGCATCCCGGTGTGCGTTTCGAGGCTCCCGCCGCCAGCGCACGCCTGGCAGCCTGGATGCTGAACTACATGAGCGAACACAACTTCGACCCTGCGTTCTGCAAAATCGGAAGGGACCGTTTTTATCCGCTCGCGCAGGAGGCCGCGGCCGGCATGGTCTGCTCGGGGACCGCTACACTGGAAGCCGCTTACTTCGGGCTGCCGATGTTAATCACCTACCGCGTCGCGCCCCTCACTTGGGCGGCCGGCAAGGCTCTTGTCCGCATCCCCTTCCTGGGCATGCCCAACATTCTGGCCGGCCGCCAAATCGCCCCTGAATTTCTCCAGGGGGCGGCTACGCCAGCCAGGCTCGCCTCCGCCATGCAGGAGCTCCTTTTGAATCCCGAAAAACGCTCGGCCCAGCAGGAGGCGTTTAGAGGAGTGATCGAAGGACTGGGCGGCCCGGGCGCCGGAGAGAGAGCCGCCCGGGTGGTGGCGGAGGAAATGCAGGCGCTGGCGTAGACGTCATAGCGGACTGCACTAGCCAAAAGAAACAGGGCGGCCCCCCTTCAGCGGAGAGCCGCCCGCATTCAGACACCTAACATGCTCTTATAGAGCCATTCGCAGCGGTCTTTAGGCCGCTTTTTGGTGGGCCCTGTAAGCAGCCAGATGCCGGGTCTTGTACTTGCGCATCTGCTGCGCGATCTTGGCCGCGACGGAATCGATGGAGGCGTAGATGTCGTTTGTCGTGGCAGACGCCTCCAGGGTGATGTGCCCGGCACAATGCAGGATGATCTCCGCAAAGTGGCGGTTGCCATGCTTTTGTAAATCGAGGACGATATGCGCCTCGATGATTCGCGGATAGTCCAGGTGGAGCTGGTCTATCTTGTGCACTGCGTGCTGCCGGATCGCCTCAGAGACGGCGAAGTGCCGGCCATCCACTCGAACAGGAACATTAACATTTGCAGTCTGCATGGTTGTCTTTCCGTTTCGGTGGGCACAAACTCTTTTCTGGCAGAGATTTGTGTCCTTTGTTTTTTTGGGGTTACTTCAACTCACAGCCGGAAGCCCTCCCCGAGATACACCCGGCGGGCTACCGGATCGTTGACCAGAAATTCTTTGGTGCCTTGCGTTTCCACGCGGCCTTCGAAAATGAGATAGGCCCTGTCCACTATCGCAAGTGTCTCGCGCACATTGTGATCTGTTATCAGAATGCCGAGACCGTCGTCCCGCAGGCGGGAGATGATCTGCTGAACGTCCGCAACCGCAATAGGATCCACGCCGCTGAAGGGTTCGTCCAGCATCAGGAGGGACGGGTTGGTCACCAGGGAACGGGCTATCGTGAGCCGCCGTTTTTCTCCGCCGGAGAGAGTCAAAGCAAGTTGCTTAGCCACGTGCGTAATTCCAAACTGATTTAGCAGTTCTTCGCAACGCAATTTTCGATCTTTTTTCGACAAGGACTGGGTCTCCAGGATGGCCATCAGGTTCTCCTCCACCGTGAGCTTCCTGAAGATCGACTCCTCCTGGGGAAGGTAGCCCATGCCCATCCGGGCCCGGCGGTACATCGGCAAATCCGTAACATCCTCGCCCTGAAAAGTCACCCTCCCTCCGTCGGGCCGGACCAGCCCGGCGATCATGTAAAAACTCGTCGTCTTGCCGGCCCCGTTCGGCCCGAGCAGCCCGACGATTTCTCCCTTCGCGAGCTGGATATCCACGCCGTTCACCACGGCCCTGCGCCCGTATATTTTGAGCAACTTTTCAGTGCGCAAAACCGGCTCCCTGAACTCCTGCCCCTTAAAACCCTCAGACCCAACATTCATATCAACGCACTTCCTCGGCAGTAGTGCTGCGCAGGACGGACTTGGAGCGCCCCAACACCTCCAGCGACCCCTTGGCGTTTAAAATGATCACGGTCCGCTCCTCCGCCCCCACGATCGTGTTCTGCTTCTGCTCCACCTGCGGCCACCCGGACAGCGTGATGTTTCCCGTGACGGCATCGTAAACAGCCTTCTGCGCGCGTCCCACGCTGCGCTCGACCTCCCCCTTGTCGTTCACCTTTTCCTGCACGATCACAACATCGCCCTCCGCCACCGCTTTGTCCACCCCTCCTCCGCCCGCCTTTGGAAGTGCGTCGCCCTGGGACTTGCTGGAGCCCGCCTCTCCCTCCTCCCCGGCTTTCGCTCCGGCCGCGTTCTTCGCTCCCGCCCCCGGCTTCGCCTCCACCGCAGGACGCTTCAAATACGCCGTCAATTTCTCGCAACTCAGCGTGAACCGGGGGTCGCTCACCGTGACCTCCCCAAAAAAGGTCGCCTCGTAATTCTTTGAATCCAAAAGGAGCCTGCTCTTTGCCGTGATGGTCGTCGCGGTCGCCCCCTTATGCTCCCGCTGCTCCCGCGCCGCGCTTTTTGGATCCTCCGCTTTGGCGGCACCCTCGCCCACCTGAACCGCCCCCTTCAGCGCCTCCCGGACCGCGGCTTTCGAAGTTTCCCCCGCAGGCGCCTTTCCTTTCTCCTGCGGGAGCGCCCGCCCTGGAGTGTCGCCGGAATTCTGGGCCTGAGCCTCGGGGAGGCCGCCCACGATGACCAAGGCGACTCCAAGGAAGGCCGACCGAAAGGGTGAAAATTTGCGCATAACTTTAAAATCAGGATCTTTTCGTAAACCTACTTTTCAGCCCCGGGGCCGTCCCCCTCCTTTTTGACTTCCGAACGCTCCGGGGTTTCCGCCTGGGCATCCGCCGGTTCGCCAAATCCGCTGTAAATCACCATTTCCACCGGTCCGCCAAAACCGCCGTCCTTGGTGTAGGTGTTGAACTCCAGGCTCGCCGCCCTCAGCTCAAACTCGGCGCGGCGCACCACGACCGGAATCTTGGCAACCAGCATCCGTGTCACGCGGTCCAACTGCGCCTTGGGAAGTTCGATGGAGAAATCCCGGCTTCCGTCCTCCTTGTAAGTTTCCAGAAAACTTTCCCGGATCTCCACCAACCGGTCGTCCACGCGGGAAACAGCGCCGATCGCAAACAACGAGCGCAAGTTTCCGGCCGTGTCGTACTCCGGAATGTTCAGTCCGAAACTGTCGTACCCCTGCACCAGGGGAATTACCAAGGGAGGGGGAGGCTCCGACCTGGATTCTTCCTTTGCGCCCTTAGGGTCCCCCTTCGAGTTTGCTGGCGGCACGGGAGCCAGCCGCGCTCCCCAGTCCGCAGGAGGCAGTTTGTCCGGACTCGGGGCTGCAGGCACAGCAGCAGCCTTTCCCGAGCCTGCTGAGGCCGGCGCAGGCACGGCGGGCGAGGCTTTCTCCTGAGGCGCAGCCTCAAGAGGCAGCAACGCGCCCGCAATGGCAAACCACGACAGCGAAAAAAGCCCTCTACTCTCGAACAAGCGCATGAATTTTGGCCAGTTTTTGAAGCAGCGCCGGCAGGTCGGCCAGCGGAACTTGGTTCGGCCCGTCGCTCAGGGCCTTGGAGGGATCCTCGTGGGTCTCGATAAACACGCCGTCACATCCAGCCGCCACGGCGGCCCTCGCAAGAACGGGCGCCAACACCCCATCCCCCGAGGTCTTGTCGCCTCCGCCGCCCGGCCTTTGCACAGAGTGCGTCGCATCAAACACGATCCGGTAGCCCAGTTCGCGGATCCAATAGAGCGCACGCATGTCCGCCACCAGATTGTTGTACCCGAAGGTCACCCCGCGCTCGGTGAAAAAGAAGCGCTCGTTCCCGAAAGACTCGAGCTTGCGGGCGATGTTCGCCACGTCCTGCGGCGCCAAAAACTGTCCCTTCTTCACGTTGACCACCCGCCCCGTGCCCGCAGCAGCCTCAATCAAGTCGGTTTGCCGGCACAAAAATGCGGGAATCTGCAGGATGTCTATCCACTCGGCGGCCGCCTCCGCCTCCTCCGGGGAGTGCACGTCCGTGGTCACCGGAACCCCGAGCGAGCGCCCGATGTCCCCCAGAATCCGGCACCCTTCCTTGACTCCCATGCCCCGGAAGCTCTTGCCCGAAGTCCGGTTGGCCTTGTCGTAGGACGCCTTGAAAACAAAAGGCAGCGACAAACCGGCGCACATCTCATGGAGCGCGCGCGCCATTTTCCACACAAACTCCTCCGATTCGATCACGCAGGGCCCCAAAATAAACAGGGGCAGCGGCCCGCCGAGCGCAATGCCTCCCTCGACAATAGGCAGGGGGGGCGGCAAGGGGGCGGGGGTAAGGCTAACAGTCATGGTGTAAAACTAGGCAACTGACGTTTCAGGCAAACATTAGGCGGCCCCGTTCCGTTTCAAAGCAGAAATCACCCCTCCCCGCCCTCTGCATTCCCCGCCGCCTCCCCCGGTCCGGCAACCACAACCACCGAGGGACGGGACGCAAAGCAACGCGCGGCGGCCGCCCGCACCTGCTCCAGAGTGACGGCGCGGATCCTCTCCCTCTCCGCCAGGTAATGCTCGGCTCCAAAGCCAAAAAGCTCGTCCACAGTGCAGCTGGAGGCGAACGCCCCGGGACTCTGATTGCGAAGATCCATTGAACCCAGCGCCTTTTCCTTGGCCCGGGAAAGCTCCGCCTGCGTCAGCCCCTCCTTGGCCAGCTGCTGCACTTCCGCCTGCAACTCGGCGAGAACCGCCGTCTGCTTCAGAGGGTCGGTCCCCACATAGAATACGAACGTTCCGCAGGACAATCCGCAGAACTGGCTCGAACCCACCGTGTACGCCAGCCCGAGCTGTTCGCGGATGCGCACAAACATCCGGGACCCCAGGTCGCTGCACGCCTCGTCCAAAAGCGACAGGGCCGGTTCGTCCGGATCAAACATATCCACCCCGCGATACCCGATCATAATGACGGCTTGCTGCCGGTCGATCACCTCGCTCACCTTGACCGACTCCTCTAGTGCCCCGGGTTTCAGGGGTTCCCTCAGCGCATCGACGCCCTCGGGCAGCCCGCCAAAATAGCGGCCGGCCAAGTCGACTGCCTGCGCCTCTGATACATCGCCAAAAATGGAAAACACCCCGTTCCGGGCCACCAGATACTCATCCCGATAGCGCAAAAGGTCGTCCTGTGTGATGGATTCCACGCTCCCGGGCGTGCCCATCGCGGGCATCCCATGCGGGTGCCCTTCCAGCAGCCGCCTGTTGAGCGCCTGCCCCGCCACGGTGAAGGGACTCTCCCGGTCCGCCTTGATGCCCGCCAGCTGCACCTCCTTTTCCCTCGCCAAAACGGACTCGGGAAAAACCGCATGGCGCACCACGTCCGCCAGAATCTCCATCCCCTTCTCCAAATCCTCCCTCAGAACGCTGACCCCCACGGTCAAAGTGCCCCTGCCCGCCTCCGCGCCAATCCCCCCGCCCAGGGCCTCCAATTCCTCGGCAATCTGCTCGGCCGAACGGCTCGCCGTACCCTTGACCAGCACCCTGCTGAAGAGGCTTGCGATTCCGTTGTTCCCCGGAGTCTCAACCAGCCGTCCCCCGCGGAAACCGATGATCAAGTTCACCAAGGGAAGCCGGCTGTCCTCGCAAACCAGGGTTCTCAGACCGTTCGCCAGGGTGTGCCTGTGGATCCCCCCGCGCTTCGTACCGGAAGCCTCCCCCCGGACGGCCGCAGGAAACCCCTTGGGCTGGATCGACACTTGGTTCACACACTCCGGCCTCAAATACTGCCGGGCCACCCGCTGGAGATCCGCCACCCCAACGGCGCACAGGCTCTCCAGATACAGCCTCGAAAAATCTGTGTTACGGCAGGCCAGCCAGCTGTCGCCGATGTCCGACGCACGCCCCCTAGCCGTCGCCAGCCCGCCCAGATAACCGCTCAAACGCATCCGCCGCACCTTCTCCAACTCCTCCACCCGAACCCCGTTCTCCGACACCGCGCGCACCTCCTCCAGCAGGGCGGCGCGCACCTCCTCGAGGCGTTCGGGGTCCAGCACGGCGCTCATTCCGAACAAACCCGCCTCCGCTGGTGCGTAACACCACGCGCCCACCGAATGCACGAGCCCCCGCTCCTCCCGCAGAGACCGGTACAAGCGGGCGCTCCGGCCGTCGCCCAAGACAGACCCCAGAAGGTCCAGCGCCGGCGTGTCGGCATGCCGCACATCCGGGATGTGCCAAGACAGGGAGAGCCTGGTCAGCTCCGTAGGAAACTCCTCCCCCACCTCCCGAGGCGCCACCTGCTTGGGTTCGGCAGGAACCCAGACGGGCTCCAGTGCCACCCTGGGCAGCTCGCCCACCCAGCGCTTCAGCTGCTCGTGAACCGCAACGGCATCCACATCCCCCGTGACCACGACAAAGACATTGTTCGGAACGTAACGCCGCCGGTAATACTCCAGCACATCGCTCCTAGAGAGGGCATTGAAAACATCCAGGTGTCCGATCACCGGGTGCCGGTAGGGGTGCGTCTGGTAGGCGGTGGAAAAAAGCCGCTCGCTGCTCACCCGGTCGGGATCATCGAAACCCATCGCAAACTCCCGCCGGATCACCTCCTGCTCCTTCGCGAACTCCTCCTCGGGGAGCACCGAATGAAAAACGGCGTCGGAAAGGACCTCCAAAGCCACGTCCACCCCCTTCGAAGGCAGATCCACCCAGTACACGGTCCGGTCAAAGGAAGTGTAAGCGTTCACATAGCCGCCCACGTCCTGAATCTGCTGGGCAATCTGGTTGCAGGAGCGCTTGGGCGTCCCTTTGAAAATCAAATGCTCCAGCAAATGCGAAATGCCCGCCCCAGAATGCCTCCCCTCGTGAATGGAACCCGTCTTCACCCAAAACTGCACGCTCGCCACCGGCGATGAATGATCGGCGTGCACCAGAAGCTCCAGACCGTTTGATAAGTGAAAAAGCCGGGCTTCAAGCTTGGGCAGCGTCATTGGTGCAGACATAGGCAGGGACATGGCAGGGGGACGAAGTGTTCCGAAATCATTTCCAGAACACACGGACGGCTTCATCGCCCTTGAGGCAGATAAAAGCCCGTGATCCCAAAATGCAGCATCTCCCGCAGGATCTCAAAGAGAATCCCCCCCCCAGATCGCCGCCTCCCAAAAAACACCCCCCTTCCTTGCCCCGGCGGCCTCAATCCACAAGGCCGCCCCCATCCCGACAAGACAAAGCCCCCCGAACCCAGGAATCCCGCCCCCTCTCTCTACTCAGAGGCTTTTTGCGCCTCAACCCTCACAACGTAGGCCAGCGCCGGGAACACCCGCCTCAGATCCCGCACCACCGCCGCGGGATGCCTCGCGAACTGTGCTGAAACGGATTCCATCCACGCGATGGTTTCCTCTGTAGAATCCATGCGCCGGCTCTTCCAGAGTACATACTGCTCGAGGGCCCCGGGATGCACCTCCTCCTTGCTCCATGCCTCCGACGAAGCCGCCTGGGCCGCACCGGGCCCCGAATGGATTTCCCTCACCCGGCTCAGATAATTCACCCACTCCTTCTTCTGAGTGTTAAACCTCATCAAGGGAGGCTTTGAGCCCGTGAGGATCCTTTCCGGCCACTGCGCCAGCGGAAACTGGTCCAGCAACAGAAAGCCCTCGCCGGGGGTCACCGATTCGTAGGCGTAAAACGTCTCAAGGCAGAAGTTTTCAGGCACCGCCAGTCCCCCCAGCTGAAAGCGGTTCCGAACCACCATTTCCAACACCCGTACCCTGCCCGCGGTGAGGCCCCTGGACCCCCCGTTAAACGGAGTCGGCTTCCCCGAAAGCCAGACCTCTGCAAACTCCATGCTTTCGGTTTCGCCCAACACCCGGAACTGAAACTCCTCCAGGTCCATCCCCACGAGGGCCGCCACCGGCTCCTGCAGCTTCTCCGTACTCAAAAATGCCTGCAACCACAGCCTGTCTTCTTCAGAATTATGCCCGGGCGACTTCAGCATTCTTTTCACCCAGCCGCCCAGCGCCAGCCGCAGCTCGGGGGTCGCCGCATCGGCTCCAATCAGGGCCTGAACACGCCGCGCCTTCACCACCTTGTCGCCCGCAATCCAGTCCTCCAGCTTCTCCTTGGAATGCTCCGCCGAAACTCTCTGTTTGATGGCTTTCACACACAACTCCGCAACGTCTTCCACGGACTCCCCGCCGGACTCCCCCTTTCCGGCTGACGCCCCACCCCCAGTCGCCTCCCGCAACAACTCCGGATGCTCGGCGATGCGCGCCGCCAGCCGGTAAGGCCAGCTGGGATCCGAAAGCGACTGGGGGCTTTTTTCCTTCAACAGAGCAGCCTTCTCCAAAAACAACCGGTTGAAGGGGGAATCCTGCACCCCAAGCTCCGGAAACTCCATCACCGCCTTCGCTTCCCACTCCTGAAGCGACCCTTGGAACCCGCCCTCCATTCCCAAAGATCCCGCATTCAGGCACCCCATGGCCGCAACCACGGACGCAAACGACCAAACCCCTCTAGGTATGTATTTTATGACTCTCATGACTATGGCGTTTAAACTTCAGCGCCGGCCTTTTGCCCCCCAACCTCACCCTCGCAACCTGCCGGTTCACTTTCTGATTCGCCGCCCAACGGCAAAGCGGATGGGTGATCTGCTGATCCCTCACCGGCGCCGCCACTAGCCCAGTCTTCCCAATCGCCCCATGCCGCCGAGCTCAGGCCACCCCACCCGGGACTCCTCCGCCCGCCGCGCACCGTACACCCCCCGAATCAAACCGGCTTCCGTCCCAGCAGCACTCGCTCAGTCCACCCGTTCACGGTCCGCTCCAGCAGGATCCCAAAGAAACTGAGTGACCAAAGCAAACCGGCCGAAAGCAAACCAAACTGCCACATCCCCAGCCCCCTCACCCGCGGCCCCAGCCAGGTCACCAGCGGCTGGTGCGTCAGGTAGAGGCCAAAGGAATAAGTCCCGACCAGGCCGATCCACTTGGATAAAAATAAAGACCTTTGCATCAAACCGCTGACCCCGATCACCACGAGCGAACAGCTCACCGCAGTGTACAAGTCGGCAAAAACATAAGAGAGCGCCTGCCCGTACACGCAGGACACAAAATAGTACAACACGAGCCCGGCTAGGACCGCCCGGGGACCGAGAATCCAACGTTCCACGCGCGCACTGTCTTTGAAGTGGGCAACGCCGAGGGCCATCCCCAGTGCAAACTCGGGAAGGCGAGAAAGACAGTTTGCCCCCAGAAGCCAGAGTCCGTTTGACTGCCATTCAATCAACAGCAGGTGCCGCGTCGCCAGCCCCACGCCCACACTCAAAATTAGAAACACGCCAACCCCAAACCTCCGGAGCAGCAGAAACAACAAGGGAAACACCGCGTACAATTGAATCAGCATCGCGAAGTACCACCACGCGGCGTTGCCATAGACAAAATTGCTTTCGACATTGATCCAGCGCAACCCCGTGAGGCTGATCAAAAACCTTCCGTCTATCGGCTCAAGCCAGGTGAAAGGCATCAGAATCAAAAGAAGATGCGCCGCCCAATACATCGGATAAAGCCGCAGGAAGCGTTGTTTATACCAATTCCCCCAGCGCACCGGCCCCCGCTCGAAACGCCTCCAAGTCGTCGCCGCAAGCGACCAACCGCCGAGCATGATAAAAAGCCCGACCGCGTGGAACCCCAGCTCAGAAACGCCAAACCACAACACCCTCAAAAGCGTCTGCACCGCGTCGATCGCGGAGTCCCATCCGTGCAATCCAGCCACCTGTTGGATAAAATGTCCCGACGTGGGCGACGGCAAATCCGGATTTGAATCCGTATCGATGTAGTTTGTGACAAAGTGAAAAAACACCACCCATAAAATTCCGATTCCCTTGGCGATATCCACCCATGCCAGGCGTTGCACCGTCGAAACTACAGAAACCTTTTGCGCCATTTCCGAGCATTATAATCTTTCAAAAACACCTCCTGCAATCCGCGGCTCACGCAAATCATTCAAATGACCACGCCCATCCGGAATCATCTCCATTACAACCCCTGAGCCCCTTTCTAACGACACCCGGAACCCATCGACACCATCACCTTCCCTCCCATGAACAAATCCCAATTCCAAATCCTCCTGCCGGCCGCGCTCCTGCTGCTCCGGAGCGGCCTCACCGCCGCCGACATCCCCGTCCAGTCTCCCAAAGACTACCAGGTCTTCCAAAGAACCGCGGAATCCACCGGCACAGTCCGCATCCAAGGCAAGGACATCGACGAAGCGGACGCCTGGCAGTACCGGTTCCAGGGGACCGACTTCGCCGGCCAAGCCCTAGATCCCGCCTGGCAGAACTTCCCAACCGCCATTGAAAAGGGCAAATTTGATTTCTGGACAACCGCACCCGCCGGAGGCTGGTACCAGATGGAAATCCGCGCCCTTAAAAATGGCGCAGAGCTCGGTTCGGCCCGTATCGAGCATGTCGGAGTGGGCGAGGTTTTTCTCGTCGCCGGCCAGTCGAACGCCGCGAACCACGGTTCAGAAAAGCAATCCCCACACTCGGGCATGGTCTCCAGCTTTAACGGAACCATCTGGCGCACCGCCGAAGACCCGCAGCCCGGCGCGACAGGAAACTCCGGAAGCTTTATGCCGGCCTTTGGCGACGCCATCGCCGCCAAATTCAAGGTGCCTGTGGGGCTCGTGCCCGTCGCCGTCGGATCGAGCAGCGTGAGGGAATGGCTTCCGGAGGGGGACAAGTTTCCGCAACAAACCACGACCGGCAAGGGCGTCCGCCCCACACCGGACGGCCAGTGGGAAAGCAACGGCACGCACTACGCCACCCTGACCACCCGGCTTGAACAACTCGGAAACCGCGGCATCCGCGCCATCCTCTGGCACCAGGGCGAAAGCGACGCCGGACAGGCCCGCAGCGGGCATCCGGCGGACCGCCAGATCTCGGGCGAACAGTATGCGCAGTTTCTGAGGCGGCTTGTCGAAGCCTCCCGCAAGGCCGCCGGTTGGCCAGTCCCCTGGTTCAACGCACAGACAACCTACCACTCGGAACAGGACCCTTCGGACGCCGAATTTAGGACCGCTCAGAGCAGCCTCTGGAAGGAGGGCGTCACCCTTGAAGGGCCGGACACGGACGCCCTGCGAGCAGAGCACCGCCGGGGCGTGCACTTCAACGCAGCCGGCCTCCAAAAACACGGTGAATTGTGGGCGGAAAAAGTCTCGCCCTGGCTGGCCTCCCTGCCCGCGAATCCCCCGTCTGAAGGCCCTCCCAAATCCGGATACAAAATGGTGTGGAGCGACGAATTCGACGGAACCGTGATGGATCCCAAAAAGTGGAAACACCGCTATCCGGGTCCGCGCAAGGACGGCTTCAACGACCCCTCCGCCGTGACCCTCGACGGCCAGGGGCACCTCTCCATCACATGCTCCCGCAAGGACGACAAAATCATGGTCGGCATGATCTGCACCGAGGGACTCTTTGAAACAAAATACGGCTACATCGAGGCAAGGGTTCAGATGCAGACGCAGGAGGGCTGGTGGCCTGGTTTTTGGATGATGAGCCGGTCTGTCGCGAACCCCGATAAAGGCACTGGGGAAGTCGACGACACCGCCCGCAACGGTACGGAAATCGACATATTCGAGTACCTCCGGAGCCGCGGAGACCAGATCCAGCACGCACTCCACTGGAACGGCTACGGCAAGGCGCACAAAAGCATCGGAGGCCACCCATCGGCCCCGGGGCTCACAAAAGGCTTCCACACGGTGGCCTGCGAATGGACTCCAGACCGTTACACGTTCTACGTGGACGGGCGCAAAACCTGGGAAACAAACACGGCCATCTCCCAGGTCCCCGAATACATCATCCTCAGCGGCGAGGTCAGCTCCTGGCCCGGGAACATCTCCCGGGCCCAACTTCCCGACTCAGTCATTTTTGACTATGTCCGCGTCTGGCAGAAGGAGGACTCTCAGTAGACTGGGCCAGAACCCCGCCCGCCCGCGGAGGCTCAGTCCGAGGCGCGCATCCGCTGCGGAAATGCGTTCGCATGATAGGCGGCGACCAGCCTCTCCAAAGTGCCGGCGATCTGCCTCAACTCAGCCCCGCGCTGGCTGTCGGCAATCCGTTTGGGAACATCCCACATCCGCACGGGCGTGACAGTCGGAATGATGTCGCTGCCCGTGGAGATGGCGGCCTCCACCGACTCAAAGTGGTGATGCATCGCCAGCGATGTACCGTGGGGTTCTATTAAAAGCGTGAAGCCGTGGTCGCCATAAGCCTCCGAAAAAGCACCGTCGATCGTGATCGCCTTTCCGCAACGTTTCAGCGGCGACTCCCCCTTCTCGAGTTGCACAGGAACGTGCCCGTTGACCACGAGCCCAACCTCCTTGTCCATGCCGAACTCAGCAAGGATCTTCTCGCAGAACCAGGCCTCGTGAATCAGCGCAAAGTACGGGTTTTTTGTCTCATGGTGCGTCTCGGAGGCTTCTAAAAAATCCCGTTCAAACGTCGTAATCCGGTCCTTTCCAAACAATGGAGAACGCGGCCCGCTCCACAAGTACCAAAGCGTATCGAGGGAATCCTGCTCCCGTGTCTCAAGGACCTCGTAAACCATCATCTCAATGGCGTCCATCATCGACCTTCCCGACACACTCCGTCCTCCAACCACCATCGGGAGAAACTCCCCGCTTTCATCCACGGGAAGACAGCCGTGAAAAATCAGGTTCTCTTCGCGCCTCAAATACATCGCCCCGTTCGCAACCATCCAGCGCATCTGGTTCCAAAGAGGCTTGCTCGCCAAAAACGAGTCCCGGATCCGCGCAAGGCAATGCTTCTCGTCCTCCGACAATTCATATGGCGACGATGGGTCAACCGTCGGCAGGTGGCTGTCCTTCAATGGATACCGCACGCCGTCCATCAGAATCCCCCCGTCCGCATCGATCCGATGCAGCAGGCAGCGCCCCTCCATCTCCCACTCGGGATGGCGCCGGATCATCTGACCCTCGAGCTTGAACTGCATGATCGCCGCCGCCTTGTGCATACGCGCAATCATCGCCTTCTCCCGCATTCCCCCCGCCTTGGGTTGAAAGCACTCCGCGTGGTCATCTGCATACACCTTCCGCACAAGCGCCTCCAGAGGCTGTAAAGGAATGCCGTACCCCTCCTCCAGCTGGGAAAGACGCCGGTACCGCAGCGATATCCGGAGAACGTGGCAGATCAACGCCTCGTGCCCGAGGCACGCCCCGAGCCACGCCATATCGTGGTTTCCCCAGATGAAGGAAACCTTCGGCTGCTGCATCAAGTAATCCACCACCTTGTCTCCACGGGGGCCCCTGTCCCAGCAATCGCCCGCGAGCACAAGCTCCCCCACCGCCAGATTGCGAATCACGCGGCCGGTGAGATGAATCACGTGGAGCATCCGGCCCCGGCGCACGAGTTCGTTGACGATCGCCTCCACATAACTGCGGTCCCGTTCCGCCGAGGGCGAATGCAGGATCTCCGCAAACAGGTCGTGAAACTCCCCCGGGAAGACCCGGTGCACGTCCTTCAAACTGTGCCTCGCCGCGAGCTCGCGGACCACTTCGAACAAATAACCCAGCGTGCGCAACGCATAGTCCCGCTGCTGCTCCGCTGTTTTGAGCGAGTCGTGCAGACGCCCCACCACCTCCGCCGGGTAGAAAATCAGCGTGATCAACTCGTCAAACTCGCCGGCAGAAACCTTCTTCCGGAGCAGGCGCTCCACCAGAGGCCGCAGTGTTCCCGATGCATTGTTGATCACATGCCGGAGCTTCCTGTACTCGCCATGGACGTCGCTGATCACATGAATTGTCGGCATCGGCAGCGTGAGCTCAGCGGCGATGCGCGCCATCTCCGCGGTTGCGCTGTCCACGGTTGGAAAGTCGCGGGACAGCGCCTTGAGTCCGACAAGATCCTGGCCCCTCCGGTCCAAGCCGTGGGGATGTGTGACTTCAAATGGGGTGGCCATTCCCTCCTTTTAGCCGCCCCTCAAAAAAGCACCAGCCTCCCATCGACCGCCACCTCGCCCCGGCGCAAGCCCCCCTAGCGCGAACCCTTTTCAAAAAAGGCTCTCACCCGCGCGCCAAACAGCCTGTAACCCTCTGCATTGAAATGAAGCATGTCCTTTCCAAAAAGCTCGGCACGCGGCCGGCCGTCGGCGCCGAGCGAAACATCGTAAGCATCGATGTACTTCATCCAGTCGAAACCTTTGGCGTACTCCCGGACGGCCAGGTTCAACGCCCTCGTTTGCTCATCCTCGCTCCAGCGCGACACGCTCGGAGACAACGCGATGTAAACCAGCTCGGTCTTGGGCAGCGCCGAATGCACTTTTTCCGCAAGCGCTTTGAAATCAGCAAAAACCTGCTCCACGGACTTCCCC
Organism: Chthoniobacteraceae bacterium; assembly: GCA_947449735.1. Lineage (GTDB taxonomy): Bacteria > Verrucomicrobiota > Verrucomicrobiia > Chthoniobacterales > Chthoniobacteraceae > Chth-196. The sequence continues at coordinate 38,448 of CANFTB010000011.1, forward strand.
GAATGAAGGTCGTTTCCGCCAGAGCGCACCACGACAACACTCGGGTCGCAAGGGAGCACCAGACGGTCGACGTAGTGCACCAGGTCAGATATCTGCGAACCGCCGAAGCCCCTGTTCAAGGCAGTGACAGACGGCAGATCCTCCGAGAGCGTCTTCCATAGTCTTATGGTCGACGAGCCAGTAAATACCACGGCTCCCTTGGGCGGCGGATTGACGCGGTCCTTCGCCTCGAAGGCTGCGATATCAGCCTCCCAGCGTTCCGGACCTCGAACGGAGTCAGCCGCAAAACACACGGAAGACACAGCGCACAAGGCCACTCCGATGACTGTTAGAACCCATCGAATGCGCCCCGAAAGTGTTAATTTCGAAATACTACGCGCCGTTGAAAGGGGGGACGGTGTTGTCATTTGGGGGGGGCGGGTTGAAGTTGCTTAGTTGATTACCCTCTTGTAACGCTGAACGCGGCGGGCAGTCAGAACGAAACCCACGTACACGCTCTTGCCACCGTCTCCAATGGCGAGACCGTGAGGCCATTCGAAGTCCTCCGTCGTCTCTGCCGGCCTGGTGGCAAACGAGTCCTGCAACTCGCCCTTCTTGTTGAAGCGACGCACAATTCCCTTCGCCGCACTCAAATTTGAGAGCACATAAACCGAGCCGGCGTGGTACCGAACACACAGCGGACGTCCGACCTTGCTCCAAGTCGCAATAAGTTCCCCCTCGGCGCTCAACACCTGCACCCAGTGGTTAGACATATCGGCGACGTAGACACGGTCTTCATCGTCGACGGCCATGCTGTGGGGGGTATGCAGCTGCACTGTCTCCTCGCCCCTTGCGCCCCAGTCCCCGATCCTCTGGCCGTCGGAATCAAATCGCACTCCCCGTCGGCTGATCGCCCCATCGGCAACAATGAACGATCCGTCAGAAAACACAGCAACGTCCGTGGGCATCTCCAGAGGAGTGTCTTTGGTCCCCAACTCGAGCATCTTCACCCCGTCCGGATTGAACTTGAACACCCGTTTCAAGCCCGAGTCCGCCACCCAAAAATTGCCTGCCCCGTCCACACTGATCTGGTGCGGCTGAAAAAACACGTTCGCGCCCCATGTCCGCAGGATGCGACCGCTTTTCGGATCCACGACAAACACCGCCGGCCGCTTGATGAACTTCCGCTGAAAGCCTTTCTGCGGATCCCCATGGTTCTCGCCGTGGGAAAGCACCACCACATTCCCATCCTTCGCCACAGCGACGCCGCTCATCTGGAACTTTTCAGGATACAGATCTGGGGTGAACACCGGCCAAGACGGATCCAACAGATGACTGTTGACCACCGGAGTTGCAGGAGCAACTGGCGCGACCGCGGACTGCTTTTCCGCTCCAAAAGTCAGCGCAGGCGACAGCCCAAGCGTTCCCGCAGCTGCGGAAAAGCCACTGATAAACTGACGTCTGCTCAAAACCTCTTTCATTTCAGATATGTTAACGCCGAACGCAAGGTTTCCACCAACAATCGATCTATTCAGCACAAAAGACTTTTGAAGAGCATTTTAAGCAGAACCCGGCCACGGCCCGGCCGTCGTCGCCCCCGCCCTTAGCTACTGCAACCGTCCCGGCGGACGACTGCCCGTCGCGGAGCGCCCCGACAAGTCATCGCCCAAATCGGCACGCGCTTTTTCAGCCAATGCCTCCAAGCGCTCCACGATCTTGGGATGCTCATTGGCAACGTCCCGCTCCTCGCCGCGATCCTCCCTCAAATTGTACAGCGCCCGGCCAGCCTTAAGCTGACGGTACTTGCCTGGCAACCCGTCCAGCCCGGGTTCGGATCCCTCCATGGAACGCGAAGTATGAGCGAACATCAGCTTCCAGTCCCCCTGCCGCACCGCCTGCAAATCATTGCGGTTGTAATAGTGGTAGTAGCCCTCATGCGGATTCGAGGAGCCCGCCTCCCCGGAAATCAACGGCCAGACGTCCATTCCATCAATCCGGTGCGACGGGAGGTCCGCCCCCAGCAGCCGCGCGAGAGTGGGAAACACGTCTATCGTCATCAACGGAACTTCACAGACTGAATCCGCGGGAATCTTTCCGGGCCACTTCATGATACACGGCACGCGGTGGCCTCCCTCAAAGCTGGTTCCCTTGCCCTCCCTGAAGCCGCCGGACGAACCTGCATGGTTTCCGTAAGAAAGCCACGGCCCGTTGTCGGAGGAGAAAATCACGAGCGTATTGTCCTCCAGCCCATTGCGCTTCAACGCCGAGAGAATCTCGCCGACAGCCCAGTCGATCTCCATGATCACGTCCCCGTAAAGTCCGGCCCCTGACTTACCCTTGAACTTGGCGCTCACATGCAAGGGCACGTGGGGCATGTTCGGCGCAAGATAGAAGAAGAAAGGCCGGTCCTTGTTCCTTTCGATAAAACGCACTCCGCGCTCCGCGTATTGCGTCGTCAACTGCTCCTGGTCCGCGGGCTGGAGGTCCTCTTTCACCACTTTGCTGCCTTCGATTAGAGGCAGAGGGGGATAGCCCCCCTGTTTCATCTCTGGGTGGCGCGGCCACATGTCGTTTGAATAGGGCAGGCCAAAATACTCGTCAAACCCGTGCTGAAGGGGAAGGACTTCGGGCCTGTCCCCCAGATGCCACTTGCCAGCCATCCCCGTGGCATAGCCGCTCTTTTTAAAAAGCTTCGCAAGCGTCACCTCGCTGGTGCTCAGCGCAATCTTTGCCCCCGGCCCGAGTGCGCCCGAGAGTCCAATGCGGTTTGGGTAGCAACCGGTCAACAATGCCGCACGGGATGCGCTGCAAACAGCCTGCGCAACGTGGAAGTCAGTAAACCGCCGCCCTTCGCGCGCAAGCCGGTCCAGATTTGGAGTGCCGTATCCCTTCGCACCAAAGACCCCGACGTCACCGTATCCCTGGTCATCCGTGAAGATCAGAACCACATTGGGCGGGCGGGTTGCCGGGGCGGCAGTCAGAGCCTGCGCAGCGAAAAGGAGCGCAAAAACAGACACGGTAACAAGTGCGGGAATGCGAACAGGGGTGGCGGCGTGCATACCCCCCAGATTCAGACAGATTCCCAGTCTGTTGAAAATCTACATTCCACATGAGTGCGCACGCCCGTGCAGCATCCCCGCGTCCGGAGTTCAGCCCTTTAACAAGGGCTACCCCTCTAATCGGAAACACGTACAAAATCGATTATGCAAAGGAGATGGACGCCCGCGCCGTAAGGGGCGAAAGTTTCATCTTCCTCCGCGCTTCCGCGTCTCAGCGTGGCTCTCCTTTTTTAAACCCCAACGCTCCCTCGCAATCCAAGGCCCAACCACTCATGGCGCTCAAAGCCACCATATTCAAAGCAACAATCGAGATCTCAAACCTCGACACTCACCTTTACCGGACGCAAAGCGTTGTAATAGGCCAGCATCCTTCTGAAACCAACGAACGCCTCATGAACCGGATGCTGGCGTTCGCATTGAACATGCCGCCCAATGACGACCATGGTGCGCTCGATTTTGCCAAGGACATGTGGGAAGCGGACGAGCCGGCACTGTGGCAGAAAGATCTCACAGGCAGCCTCGTCCACTGGATCGAAGTCGGCCAGCCTGACGAAAAACGCATCCTCCGCGTCTGCGCCCGCTCCCAGAGAGTCAGCATCTACAGTTCCGGGCCGGCCGTCTGGTGGAACGCTCTCGCGAACAAACTCACCAGAGCGCGCAACCTTACCGTCTGGCAAATCCCCCCGGCGCAAAGCGAGGAGCTGGCAACGCTCGCACAGCGCACCATGAACCTTCAGGTGACTGTCCAGGATGGCACCATTTACGTAAGTAACGACCAGCGATCGGTGGAGGTGGCCCTCGAAAAGCTTTACGGGGAATGACCTCCTAAACAACAGTGCGTGCCCGTTGTGGAAAAAATCCAACCGCAGGCACCACATTTCGCCTTCCGACACCCGTCACAGCCGCTAAAATCTCAGAAATGTTATTCCGGAACGCACGACTTCTCTTCCAAGACCGCATCCTTCCCTCCGGCTCATTGCGCGTGGCGGACGGTCTCATTTCCGAAGTCGGCCCGCACATCCAGGCACAACCGGGTGAGGCCGTGATGGACCTCGCCGGGAAGTTTTTGGCACCCGGTTTCATCGACGTGCACATCCACGGCGGCCTCCGCAGGGATACCATGGAAGCTTCACCGGAGGCCTTCGCTGCGATCTGCCAGTTTCACGCAACGGGCGGGACCACAGCGCTCGCTCTCACCACGGTCACCGCTCCAGCCGAAGACATCCAGTCGGTCCTGAATGCCGCCGAGAAAACGGATCCCAACGCCACCGGCGGCGCGCGCATCCTCGGCATCCACATCGAGGGGCCCTATTTCTCAAAGGAAAAACCGGGAGCCCACCCGCTGGATCTTATCCGACATCCAGACCCCGCCGAATACGAGCCCTGGCTGAGACACTCACATTTGATCACACAGATGACCCTGGCGCCCGAACTTCCCGGCGCGCTGCCTCTCATTGAAGCCCTCGTGGCAAAAGGGATTCGGGCAAGCGGGGGCCACAGTGACGCCTGGGACGAAGAAGCGGCTGCCGGCTTCGCTCATGGAATGCGGCAGGTGACCCACACTTTCAACTGCATGTCCTCAGCCCGGCGCCGGGGTCCGTTCCGCGCCGCCGGCCTGCTCGAGTTTGCCATGGGAGAGAAGTACATCCTCTGCGAGCTCATCGCCGACGGCTTCCATGTCAGTCCGACCCTCATGCGCGCGCTTTACAGGGCGAAGGGGCGCGATGGAATTGCGCTCATCACCGATGCCGCCGCGGGCGCCGGACTGAAGCAGGGCGAAACTTTTGAGATTGGCGAAATCCACGGCGTCGTCGACGGCGGCGTGGCGATGACGGCTGACAGGAGGGCTCTGTGTTCGAGCGTTGCGCGCATGAATGATCTGGTGCGCGTGATGGTGGAGCAGGTCGATGTCCCCCTTTGCGAGGCGGTGCAGATGGCAACGCTGAACCCGGCCAGGGCGCTCGGTCTGGAGGACAAAATCGGAGCGCTGGAGGCGGGGCTGCTCGCCGATCTGGTCGTCTTAAACGACGATCTAAGTGTCGAGATGACATTCGTCCAGGGCCAGAGGGTGTTTTAAATTTTCAGCGAGGAGCTGATGGAACAAATCGCAGGAGCCATTGGTTTGAGAGAGCACACCGCGATTTACCAATGAGCGACGCCCCCGATAGCAATGCGCACGACGAAAACCTTGTCGTCGAGTTGCACACCCTCCGGCTGAGTCATCCCTTCCGCATCGCGCACGGAAGTTCGGACACACGACAGGTCCTGCGTGTCTCGCAGGCAAACGGCGTGGGCGAAGCTCCATTTGTTCCCTATTACAACGACACACCCGAGGCTTCGCTGCAATGGCTGAGGCAATGGAAACCCAGCCCCCAATGGCATCCCGACGAAGTTGCCGGCGCGCCACGCCAAGCGCATCTGGCGCTTGATCTATTGTGGCACGACATCGCGGCAAAACAGCGGGCTGAACCTCTCTGGAAACACCTGAATTTACCGAACCCCAGCGGCCGGGCTGTGTGCAGGTCGCTGTCCATCCCGGACCACTTGGATGCATACGAGGAAACCGTGCAAAAGCTGTCCAGGCAGTTCGCGATTCTCAAACTCAAGCTGGGCAGCGGCAACGCCGACTTTGACGAGGCCATCGCGGCCAAAGCGCGGGAAGCCGCTCCCGACACCCTGCTTTTCGCGGATGCTAACGGAGGCTGGACGGTTGCGGAGTCGGCAAAGCTGATTCCAAGACTACTCCGCTTCGGAATCGCATTTGTAGAGCAACCCGTGCACCACAAGGAGGGCATCGAAGCTTGGAGAGAGCTGAAGTCCCTGTTGCCCTCATCCTCGATGCCGTTGTTTGCGGACGAGTCCGTCCAAGGCGCTGAAGACCTCACTGCACTTTCCGGGCTGATTCAGGGGGTGAACATTAAGCTTCTCAAGTGCGGCGGCATCGCGAATGCACTTGGCCTTCTCGGGCGCGCCAAGGAGGCGGGATTGCAGACCATTCTCGGATGCATGATTGAGAGCAGCATCGGCACGACGGCGGCAGCCCATCTTGCCGCCCACATGGACTATATTGACCTCGACGGCCACCTCTATCTCGGAAACGACGACTACACAGGCTTGCAGTTTAATTCCAACGGCCGCTTACGTTTGCCCGAGCGTTCGGGGATCGGTGCGATCCCAATCACCCCGCCGCCCCCGCCCCAAGCCACGTGATCCCGCACCTGCAGGCTGCCACGCATCCAGTAAAAAGGCGGTGTGCCTCTACCAATTGTTTCCAATCAGATCTTTAGATCAAACGTCTCGGGAGACCACGCCAGCTGACAGCCCCTCTGATTTACGCAGCGTGAGCACCACCGCCTTGGAGACGGGAGTGTTGCTGCGCTCGGCAACGCTTGTGATCGGCACCAAAACGTTGGTTTCAGGAAAGTACGTCGCCATACAACGTTCCGGAATCGGATAGGCCACCACAATGAACCGGCGGGCCACCCGTTCCACCCCGTCCGCATGATTGAACAAATCCACGACGTCTCCAGCCTTCAGTCTTTCGCCCTCGATATCCGCAGCGTTCATCAAAACTACGCGGCGCTCGTTGAACACCCCCCGGTACCTGTCATCAAGACCGTAGATGGTGGTATTGAACTGGTCGTGGCTCCGAATCGTCATCATCAGGTACTCGTCCTTCGCGATCTTTGGAAACGAAAGCGCGGAGGCATGGAAGCGCGCCCTTCCCGCAGGCGTAGTGAAGCGCATCTCGCGGTTCGGATTCGGCAGATAAAACCCGCCCGGTATCCGGGCCCTGGCATTGTACTTCGAAAAACCACTGATGGTGCGCTCGATGGCGTCGCGGATGTGGTCGTAGTGCAGGGTGAACTTTTCCCAGTCTACCACGCTGCGACCGCCCAGAGTCGCCCGCGCCATGCGCGCCACGATGACGGGTTCGCTCAACAATCGGTCAGACACCGGCTCGAGTCCGCCCCGGGAAGCCTGCACCACACCCATCGAGTTTTCACACGTCACAAACTGCCGCTCGCCGTGGAGCACGTCCAGGTCGCTGCGCCCGAGCGTGGGCAGGATCAACGCCTCACGGCCGTGCACCAGGTGACTGCGGTTGAGCTTGGTCGAAACATTCACAGTCAGCGCGCAGCGGCGGAGCGCCTCCGCTGTGTAAAGCGTGTCGGGCGTCGCCGAAAGAAAGTTGCCACCCATGGCGATGAACACCCGGCCGTTGCCCTCGTGCATGGCCTTGATGCTCTCAACGACATCCCAGCCCGCGGCCCGCGGCGGAGCAAAACCAAACACCTCCCCTAGCTTGTCTAGAAACGCCTCAGCGGGCTTTTCATAGATCCCCATCGTCCTGTCTCCCTGCACATTACTGTGGCCGCGAACCGGACAGGTGCCCGCGCCAGGCCGCCCAATGCTCCCCTTGAGCAAAAGCAGGTTCACCACCTCCTGGATGGTTTCAACCGCGTTGCGCTGCTGCGTCAGGCCCATTGCCCAGCACGCGATGATGCGCCTCTTGCCCGCAATCAAATCCGCCGCCGCACGGAGATCCTCCATCGAAAGCCCGCACCCCTCGAGGATTGCGTCAAAACCAACCGCATCCAGAGCAGCGACAAAGGCATCATATCCCTCCGTGTGTTCACGGATGAACGCGTGGTCGAATACGCTCCCCGGCGCCTTCCGCTCCGCCTCCAAAAGCAGTTTCATTACCCCCTTCAGCAGGGCCATGTCGCCATTGATGCGCACCTGCAAAAACATCTCTGTCAGCGGAGCAGTGATCCCGACGGCGCCCTTGAACTCCTGTGGATTCTGAAACCCCATGAGCCCTGCCTCTGGCAAAGGATTGATGGAAACGATTTTGCAGCCGTTCTCCCGGGCCTTCTGCAGAGCGGTGAGCATCCGCGGGTGGTTGGTTCCGGGGTTCTGGCCGAGGATCAAAATCACCTCCGCCTTTGGAAAATCGTCCAGAGTGACCGAGCCCTTGCCCATTCCGAGCGACTCCGAAAGCGCAACCCCGCTGGACTCATGGCACATGTTCGAACAATCGGGCAGGTTGTTCGTGCCGTATTCGCGAACGAAAAGCTGGTACAGAAACGCTGCCTCGTTGCTTGTGCGCCCCGAGGTGTAGAAGACCGCCTGATTCGGAGAATCCAGCGCATTGAGGTGGCCTGCTATTCGTTGGAACGCCGCATCCCAGGTGACCGGCTCGTAGTGGGTCCCTCCCGGAGGCAGGTACATCGGCTCTGCAATCCTACCCTTTTTCCCAATCTCAAAATCGTCCATCGCTGCCAGTTCGGAAACGGTATGCTCCGCAAAAAAGTCCGGCCAGAGCACTTTGATGGTTGCCTCTTCCGCGATCGCCTTTGCGCCGTTCTCACAGTACTCGGCAATGGCGGAACGCTCGTCGTCGGGATCCGGCCACGCGCACCCGGGACAGTCGAACCCATCCTTTTGGTTGAGCTGCAACAGGGCATTGACGCCACGCGCCAAACCCATTTCGCCAAACACATGCCTCACACTGCTCACCACCGCCGGCAGTCCCGCCGCAACGGACTTCACAGCCCCGAGACGCAGCCCCGTAAAACGCTCGGGATTCTCAGCACTTGGAATCGGCGCTGTCTGAGCGGCGGGAATAGAAGAATCTCGCTTCATGGGATGACCAGAAGGCTGAACCGATGCCGCTGCGCAGACGAGCCTGATCCTCTGGAATCAAAGCGCGTGCACCGGACCTCCCCCTTCCAGACGGTGAGAGCCGCTGTAGAGGTTGAAGCGCCCTTCGCGCAGAAACCCAGCCAGAGTAATGCCAAAATCCCGCGCGCACTGCACCGCAAGACTCGATGGAGCCCCCACGGAACACACGACACCAAGTCCCGCCATGGCAGACTTTTGAATAAGCTCGAAACTCGCGCGCCCGCTCAGAAAAAGAATCCGTCCGCCCAGCGGAAGCCATTCAGAGGCGAATGCATAGCCGATCAACTTGTCCACGGCGTTGTGCCTTCCCACGTCCTCCCGCAAGGCCAGCAGGCCCCCCTCAAAATCAAAAAGCGCCGCGGCATGCAGCCCGCCCGTGACTCCAAACACGCGCTGCGCCGACCGCACCGCGTCCGGAAGCGCGTGCAGCACCTCGGGACGAATCACCTCGCCGTCGTCCGAAATCTGCGCACAGCCCCGAGAGCGCACCGCCTCGATGGACGTCTTTCCACAGATGCCGCAACTCGAACTGACAAACGAGTGGCGTGCGAAAATGTGCTCCGGAAGCTCCACGCCGTCTGCGAGTTCAATCTTCACCAGGTTGCCGGCCTCCCCGTCCAGTCCCTCCCCGAAACAATGGCGAACCGACTGCACTTCATCCCTGGATCGGATGATTCCCTCTGTGAAAAGAAAGCCTAGCGCCAATTCTAGGTCGTTACCGGGCGTGCGCATGGTAATCGCCAGCTCGCGCTGCTCCCGGCCGTGCACCCCGCCGTAGCCCAGTCTGAAACCGAGAGGTTCCTCCACGGCGACCAGATCCTCGGCCGGCGCCGAGGTGTCCGCAGTCACTTTTAGGATCCTGAATGGAACAACCGGGGATGAGTTCATAAAGTGGTAGGGTTGGGCATAGCCTGCTCGGGCGCCCCGAAGGTAAAGATTTCCCTCACCGCATCCAGAGCGGATTTACGCAGGGAAACGACCGGCTCCCGGGCTGGTATCGCGACAACTTTCGGTCCGGCGTCCACACGACTTCATCTTCATTCACGGAACCCACTAGCGCCTTTCTAAAACATCCTCACCCTTTCGTTCTTTGAAAGCATGCAAAACAATCGCCAGCGTGACCACCGACGACAGCGGCATCACAATGGAGGCCAGAAGCGGATGCATCCGTCCGAATAAAGCCAGCGAGATGACAACTACATTGTAGAGCGTGGTGAAGCACAGAACCCTCCGGCCCAGGCCATTCTTAAAAACAGCCATCTCCAAAAGCTTCCGAACGCCCGAAAGCCCCCGGCCTAGGTAGTAAAAATCCGCCCTCTGCTCCAGAACGCCGCGGTCGACAGCTGGAGTCCCCGTCACAAGGCTCTCGGCAAAGGCGAGCGAATCGTTGGCGCCGTCACCCAGCATCAGTGCGGAATCCCTCCCCCCGCGGTTTGCCAGCCAGCGCGCCTTGTCTTCGGGGGTCTGCGCACCGTCGGCAGCCTCGGCCCCAAGATCCAGATCAGCCGCCACGGCGGACACTCGCAAGGGATGGTCGCCGCTCAGAATGTGAACCGCATACCCGGCGTCCCGCAAAGCTCCCACTTCTTCCACCGCGCCCGGCCGGAGCTTCTCTTCAAACTCAAAAACAGCAACCACCCTGCCGCCACAACCAAACACAGTCCCCTCGGGGAGAAGTGCCGCTTGAGAGCTTTCCAACACCCAGGACGGCCTCCCCAGACGCCAGATGCGCCCCGATCCATCCCGCCACTCCACCCCGTACCCTGCACGCTCCTTTACCGCATAGTCCTCGGGAATTTGAGGGAGAGGAAACACGCCCAGCGCCTCCCGAAGGCTGGTGGCAGCCGGGTGCATTGAGCGCGAAACCAGCAAACGCAAGACCCCCTCCGCTTCGTCATCAAGGCTTCCCAGTCCGCTTCCTGATTTCAGGCGAAGCACTTCACCGGTCAACGTCCCGGTTTTATCAAACACGATGGTCCTCACCCGAAGCAGGCGGCTCCAGATACCGGACTCACGCACGAAGACCCCGTGATCCTTCATGCGCGCGGCCGCCAGATCCGCGAGCAGCGGTAACGCCACGCCGCTAGCGCAGGGACAAGAGACGACCAGCACCGAGATGCAAACCTGCAACGCGGCCTGAAGCCCCTGGCCTTTCGCAATCCAAAACGCAAAGCCCGCCGCCGCAATCAGCAACACGCATAGCAGATACACAAGAATGAACCGCTGCACGCCCTCGTGCACCTCGGCTTTGACGGCGGGGGCCTCAAGCAATTTCGCGAGCAATGAGTCCGACCAGTTCTCCAGAGCCTCAAGCTCCAGCGGACTGCCGCTCAAATTGATAGATCCCGATGCGACGGTCTGCCCGGCGTGGGCATGACGAGCGTCCGACTCGCCGCTGATCCATTCCATTCCAAACAGAGCCTCACTCGAACGCAGCAGTGACCTCACCGGCACAGGCGACCCGCCGGGAACAGTGAACACCTCGCCCTTCGCCGGCTTTAATCGCGACTGCGGCGCTTGAAGCACCCTATTCCTATTTCTCTCCAGCGCAGTCTGCTGCACCCAGCGTCCGACCAGCATCAAAAACGTAAAGACACTGACGAAGTCGAAGTACACCCCCTCCCCGCTTCCCGATCTCCACGCAAAAATAGAACCCCCATAGGCCGCCAGCAAGCCTATGGCAATGGGGAGGTCCATGTGCACGCAACCCATCCGCAGAGCGTTCCACGCACGTCCCACAAAATACGACGCGCCCACAAACATAGACGCGGTCGCGCATCCCAAGGCCCCCTTTAGAAAAAACGCCGAAAGCCCATCATCGAGCCGTAGACCGCAGTAGCCCGGAACAGTAAACAGCATCGCGTTCATCGCCAGCGCCCCACAGACGCCCATGCGCAGCACCAACCCCCGTGTCTTCAGCGCTCGGCCCGAGCCGTCGCCGGGCCCGGTCTGATAACCGAACTTCTGCAGCAAGGCCGCAAATTCGACCGCCTGAAAAACATCCGGCTCCACCCGGAGTCTTGCGGTTCCCCCCAGGAGATCGACGTCAATTTCAATCCCCCCCGGCCGGCCCTCAAAAACCCTCCGGATCAGCCACACGCAAGCGATGCAGGACATGCCCTGGACCTCGATCTCAAAACTGCCCGCAAACTCGCGGCAAAGAACGCCAATCCACTCCAGGTTGCGCCATTGGAAAAAACCCGCGAGAACAGGCGTCTGTGGACCTTCCCTCAATTCGTAAAACCGCGCCAATCCCTGGTCTTGAATCAACTCGTACACAACCCGGCATCCGGAACAGCAGAAGACCCGTCCGTCCGAAAGCACGATGCCCTCCGCATCGGCGGAGACCCCGCAATGGAAGCACAGCGAGGCACTCAACAGTGGAGCTACGGCGGACTGCTGCGGATTAGAGAGCGCAACAGCCATGGGCGCCTCCCATCCAAAGCCGCCAGGCGAGCACGCCTGTTGCACACCACAACAGGCCGCCCTGTAAATAGCGCAGCCGCTGGGGCGAGACTTTCCGCAAGAGATGCAACACCCCCCCTTGGATCGCCACATACAAAACCACCGTCCCGAGCCCGAAACAAAGCAACAGCAGCCCGCCCCCGACCGCAGATCCCGACGCGGCCGCAGCGCCCAGCATCAACCACAAAGGACCACAAGGGATCAAGGGCGTGAGCCAGCCAAGATTCCGGTCCAGTTTTGCACGCGTCCGCAGACGCTCTGCGAACGCCGGAACAGGAAGGCGCCGCTCCCACCCGAGAGCCATCATCACAAACACCGCCAGCAGGACCCAGGGAGCGAACCGCACAGGCCCCTGTTGCAGCGACCCAAGCAGCCATTCGCCAACTCCTCCAAAAGCGCCGCCCAGCAACGTATAAGCCACAACCCTGCTGCCATGGTACTCCAGCGCACGGACCCGCACCGCGCACGCCAGCGGCCCGCACATCAGCGCACAGTGCGCCCCGGTTCCGAGTCCTGCTAAAAAGGCGGCGAATGTGGTTTCAATGTGCATTCCGGGCCTTGCTCGAGGAGACGTGATCCAAGGGAACCTCCTGCGGCGCGTTCCGCATACAGATCCTCACCGTCATCACTGTGGCGCTCAACAAGACGCCCCAGGCAGCCACTATGAGAAACCACGCGGGAATCCTCATGCTCCGCCCCCTCCCGGAAGCCCCTGCGTGCCGGTTCGCGCCGCCTTCGGTGCAGCCTCGGGACCAAGCAGCGTGAACGGCTTGCGCGCGATCACGCGGCCTGCGCTGTCGCGCACGATCAGGTACAGGGCACCCTCCCGGGGCAGCGGAGCCAGCGGCGCGGTAAACACAATCACCCGCTGAGTTTCACCCCAGCCCGAAACATCCTCCTCCAGGTCCCCCTGAAGCACGAGCCCCTCAGGGCCCCCTCCCTCAAGATTAAGCACATAGTGATTCGCATGCGGCGCCTTGTTCAATACGCGAAGCAGAAACTGGTTCCGTAGCACGCCGTCCGCGACAAAATAGGGAGGTCCGGGCAGCCGGGTGAAACTCACCACCGCCTCCCTCAGTGTTGAAACCGCCAACGCCGCCGCGGAGATTCCGACCGCGAGCAGAAAGCCGTACAGCATCAGACGCGGGCGCCAAAAACGCCGCCCCCGGCCCGCCAGTCCGGAAAGAGAGTCGTACCGGATCAAACCCCGTGGTCTTTTTGCCCTGTCCATAACCACGTTGCAGGCGTCTATACAGGCGGCGCACCCGATGCACTCCAGCTGCAGCCCCTGCCGGATGTCTATTCCCGTGGGGCAAACCTGCACGCAGCGCCCGCAGTCGAGGCAATCTCCGGCAGCCGCTTCCACCCGGGCAACTGTCTTGGCGCGACGCGCCCCCCGCGGCTCGCCCCGCATCGAATCGTACCCCACCACGAGCGTGTGCACATCAGTCAGGACGCTCTGAAGACGTCCGTAGGGGCACAGCACGATGCAGAACTGTTCCCGGAACCATCCGAAAGAAAACCAGAGGACGGCCGTCACGCCCGCAACCAACAGGAACGCCCCGGGATGGGCCGCCGGCGCCTGGTGCATCATTTTTAACAACTCGGGAATCGAAACAAAATACGCCAGAAAACCGTGGGCAACCCCCGCGGCCAGCACTCCAACCGCCAGTTGCTTCAGCAACCGCCGCACGCTCGTTCGAAAAGACGCCGGCTCAGACTCCAACCGCTTGCGCTTCGGACCATCCCCTTCAATCCAGCGCTCCACCCTCCGGACAACATCCAGAAAAACCGTCAACGGACACGCCCACCCGCACCAGACCCGGCCTAGGATGGCGGTGACTGTAAACAGTCCGAAGCCAAGACCCGAAACCACAAAGAACGCAAGCCACAGATCCTGCGTGAGAAAGGTGAGCCCGAACAGATGCATCCTCCTCTCGGCAATATTGAAGAACACCGCAGGGGCGCCCCCCACAGGGATCCACGGGAGCGCGAGGTAGAGAATGATCAGCGCAAAACCAACAAACGAACGGGCACTGTAAATAGCCCCCGGAACATGCGAGGGATACAGCATCACGCGGCTGCCGTTCGCCCCAAACGTCGTCACGACGTCCAGCGACGGCCTTTGCGCGGTCCCAGCCGGAGGCGCACCAACCGCAGTGCCCTCCTCCGATTTTTCTTCCCACTTTGAAGCCTCAATCTTTGAGGCTTCAGACGTTGCCGGGCGAGACTGCTCGCTGGTCGAATCCACCGCACGAGCCGCAAGTCGGGCCGCCGCCGCGCGGGCAAGCGCCCCGGGGCAGTTTTCACCGCACTTGCCACCGCACCCCTTTTCAGAAGCTGCTGTCGAGACGGTTGTGCACATATGAGTTTTGCTGGGTGACCAAGTAGGAACCTTACGGCGTCGGGGAGGCGGGTGGTTGGTGGTGGGAGAGAATGAACGCCGCGACCTCGCTGATTTTCTGGCGCCCAAGCATCGGCCCCCAGGTCGGCATGCCCTTCGCCGCAACCCCCTCCGTAACCACTTTGACGATGTCCATCGGCTGCCCGCCGTGGATCCAGACGGAATCTTTCAAATTCGGCCCGATCGCACCGGCAAGGTCTGGAAGGTGACAGGGCGCGCACGAAACTGCGTACACCTCCTTGCCCGCCTTCACAACGGCGGCGTCTCTGCTCATGTTCCACAGGATGGGATTGTTCAACACCCCGGCTTTTTTCGCCGCCTCCTGCGAGGCCATTTCCATCCGCGCAGAAAGCTCCCTGCCGGGGTCCGACTCCTCGCTGTAGCGGTGCAAAACTGCCCAGTAGCCGAATGCAAAGACAATGCTCGCAAACAAGAGCGCCAGCCACCAGTTCGGCATCGGATTGTCGAACTCCTGAATCCCATCGAAGTCATGCGGGCGCACCGGAGCGTTTCCGTCCGCGTCGGTCGATGGATCACGCACAGGGTCACTCATGCAAGTCCTCCTCGAGTGGAAGTCCCTCCATCCGGCCGACCTCGTCCCTGGACAAAAGCAGGGCGCGCACTCCTGTGGAAATAAACACAAAGGCAAACATCGCCCACCCTAGGATGGACAAACTGCGCTGCCAGTCTTCGAGAATCAGTCTGCGAAACATAAACAATGTGCTCCTTCAGGGACGTGATGGTTCGTCGGTTAATCCCAGTTCACCCGGGGATGGCGCCGGAGCACCCGCAACCTCGGCAGCAGCAGTCACAGGTGCTTGGTGCGCGGCCGTCTTACCCAAGCGCTGCAGGTAGGCGATCAGCGCCACGATGTCGCGATCCGCCTGGACGGCGGCGCCGGCGGTCCCCAGGTCGGCGGCGATCCCGTCCGCCTCTGTACGCATCTCGGCTAAAATATCGGCCGACGCCCTCTCCGGATACGGCACCCCCAAGCGCCGCTGGACAGCGATGCGCCCCGGGATCACCTCCCAATCGGCCTTCTCCTTTAAGAGCCAATCGTAGTTGGGCATCGTCGAGCCGGGGGAAGTCTGGCGGGGGTCCCGCATGTGGTGGAAATGCCAAATGTTGGGATATTTGCCCCCCACCCTCGCCAGGTCCGGCCCCGTCCGCTTGGACCCCCACTGAAAGGGATGATCATAGGCGCTCTCACCCGCCTTCGAATAGGGCCCGTACCGCAGCACATCACCTGCAAGAGTTCGGATCATCTGCGAGTGGCAGTTGTAACACCCCTCCTTCACGTAAAGGTCTCTTCCGTAAAGCTGCAGGGGCGAATACGGCTCCTGCGCCACGCCCTCCATGAGGTTCTCCTTGCTCATAAGCACCGTGGGCAGGATTTGCGCGACGCCGCCGATCAACACCGCAATCGTGGTTAAGACCGAAAAAGGCAGCGCATTCGCGAGCAGCTTGTCATACCAGTCCGTCCAGCTCGCACCGGTCAGATCCTTGTGTAAAAACGCCCCCATGACGGAGGCCACCACGCCCCACAAACACAGTCCGCTCGGCAGTCCGTCAAGCGCCCCCCAGCCCAGCGCGCACACAATCAACGCCAGCGCGTAAAGCACAGGGGGATTCAAGAGTCCCCGCCGGAGCGTGAGGCCGTCCTGTCCCTCAGGCAGTGCAGCAACCTCGATGTAGGCGTCGTTTTTCTGCGCCCCCTTGATGGTCTTGAACACGTTCCACGCCATCAGAACAAACCCCGAAAGGTAGAGCATGCCGCCAAAGGCACGCATGTGCATGAGCCAACGCGTCGAGGTCACCGCATCCAAAAAGTTTGGATACGCCAGCACCGAACCGCTGTCTTTCGTCGCCGACAGCATCAACCCCTGGGTGATGCCCGACACCCACATCGCCGCCACGTAAAGGAGGATGCCCACCATCCCGAGCCAAAAGTGCATCTGAGCGGCGCTCGTGGAATGCAGCGGACGTTTCCACAGACGCGGAAGCAGCCAGTAAATCATACCCGCCGTCAAAAACCCGTTCCATCCCAGCGCTCCAGAATGCACGTGCCCGATCGTCCAGTCGGTGTAATGGGAAAGCGCGTTCACCGATTTGATCGAGAGCAGGGGCCCCTCGAATGTCGCCATTCCGTAAAAGGTGACAGCCGCCGCAAAAAACTGGAGCACCGGCTCGGTCCGCACCCGGTTCCAAACCCCGCGAAGCGTAAGCAAACCGTTCAGCATCCCGCCCCAGGAGGGCGCCCACAGCATCAGCGAAAACACCATTCCAAGCGACTGCAGCCAATTCGGCAGGGCAGTGTTCAGCAGGTGGTGCGGCCCCGCCCAGATATACAAAAAGACAATCGACCAGAAGTGCACGATCGAGAGCCGGTACGAATACACCGGACGCTCCGCCGCCTTGGGCACGAAGTAGTACATGATCCCCAGCATCGGAGTGGTTAAAAAAAACGCCACCGCGTTGTGGCCGTACCACCACTGCACCAGCGCGTCCTGAACCCCCCCGAACACCGGATAAGCGTGCGTCCAGCTCGTGGGAATCTGCAAATGATTGACGATGTAGAGGACGGCGATCGTGATGATCGTGGCGATGTAAAACCACACCGCGACGTAAAGGGTCCGCTCCCGCCGGCGTTGGAGCGTCCAGAAGAAGTTGATCCCAAAGATCACCCAGACGACGGCCACCGCAAGGTCGATCGGCCAGATCAACTCGGCGTATTCCTTGCCCCGGGTCAACCCCATGGGAAGCGTAACAGCTGCGGCGACGATAATCAGCTGCCAGCCCCAGAAATGAACGGCGCTTAAAAGGTTGCTCGCCAGCCGCGCCTTCACGAGGCGCTGGGTCGAATAGTAAACTCCGGCAAACATCATGTTGCCCACAAAGGCAAAGATCACTGCGTTCGTGTGCAGCGGCCTGAGTCGCCCGAAAGTCAGCCAAGGAAGGCCGGCGTTGGCCTGCCAGAATGCCAACTGCGTGGCAATCAGCACGCCCACCAGCATCCCCACGATCCCCCAGAACAGCGACGCCAGACAGAACTGGCGCACCACCCGGTCGTTGAACTCGATCCGCACCCTTGCGTTGCCCACCGCATTCCCCCCGTTCTGAATCATCGCCCCCTCCTTTCAAGCGCTGGTACCGCCGGCGCACCGGCACTCTTCTCTTCCTCCATCGGCAGCAGCGCGTCGTGAGGCCGCCCCCCACCCTCTCTGATCTGGATTAAAAACAATCCGATGAAAAACACCGCGAGTCCCAGGCTGACGAAAATGGTGAGTGAAAGGGCGATCATAGTGAGACCGTCCACGGATCAAGGCGCCGGCCCGACTGGGGCACTGGTGTTATCTTCCACAGAACTCGCTTCATCCTCCCAGAATGCCCTCCGAACCAGTTTTCGTCTCACCGTCCCTTGGCATTTGCTGCCCATTCCTTGCTCTTCCTACGGTATCTTTCCTTGCGCGGCGGCCCAGCCTCGCAAAAATTAACCCCATGCCGGCTCTCCAAGCCATCGCCCGAAGAATTTCCCGCTCTCAGATACTAGCCGACTACCAAATCGCCTTTGAGCAGGCGTCCGGCCTTCCGCTGCGCTTTCAAGCCCTGGACACCCAAGCCCCAAAGAGCCTCCCGTTCAGTGGCTACGCCGCGGAAAACCCCTTCTGCGCGCTCCTTTCCAAGACACAGGAGGGCTGCAGGATGTGCCAGGCTGTAGACACCAAGATCCGCCGCCGCAATGGAACGCAACCGGTCACCGAAGTCTGTCTGGCCGGACTGGTGGACACCGCAGTGCCCGTTCTCGTACACGGCACGCTGGCGGGACACTTACGCACCGGACAAGTTGCGCTTCAAAAGCCAGAGAAGGAGCATTTCAGCCGCATCGCGCGCACCCTGGTCGACTGGGGCCTTCAAACGGACCTGTCCCGCGCCGAAGAGGCGTGGTTCCACTCCAAGGTGCTTGAACCGGTCCAATTCGAAGCATTTATCCAACTGCTAAAGGTGTTCGCCAGCCACATTGGGATGGCAGCCGAACAGATGCCCGCCGCGCAGCAGGAGCCCGGCCCTCCGGTCATTCAGAAGGCAATCGACTACATCGCGGAGCACCAACAGGAAGACGTCCACATCGACGAGGTTGCGAAGACACTCAACGTAAGCGTTTTCTACTTCTGCAAGCTGTTCAAAAAAGCCACGGGCAAGACCTTCACAGAGTATCTCGCCGAAGTCCGGATCGCGAAGGCGAAGAACCTGCTTCTGAATCCGCACGTCCGCATTTCAGAGGCCGCTTTCGAGTCGGGATTCCAGTCCATCACCCACTTCAACAGGGTCTTCCGCAAGCTCACCGGGTGCAGTCCCAGCGCGTTCAGAGAGAGCCTGCGTTCCGGGTGGGGCGCAGAATCCCCCGCCGACCATTTCCTGGTTGAAAGCCGCGGGTAAAGACCGACTCGGGCTCTTCTGCGAGGGCGCCTTCGTTATCGCCTTGCTTTTTTGCCTGACTGATTCGGGAATCTCATGGTTCTCAAATCCATTCCCCTTATGACACCACGCATCGCCCTCTCCGCTCTTCTCGTTTGCACAAGCTTCGCCTTTGCCGAGACCTCCCCCAACTACGCAATCAAGCCCGTGCTCCATCCCGGAACGGAAAAGAGACACGAGAGCTTCAATGAAATCTCCAAAAAGGGAGAGGCCGAGATCGTGTTCCTGGGGGACTCCATCACGCACGCATGGGACCGGCAGGGGGCAGGAAAGGACAGCTGGGATAAAACCTGGGTGCCGCTCAAGGCCGCAAACTTTGGAATCGGCGGAGACCGCACAGAGCACGTGCTCTGGCGCCTGGAGAACGGAAACTTCGACGGACTCAAACCAAAGCTGATCGTCCTGATGATCGGCACCAACAACACGGGACACCAAGGGCGCCCTCAAAAGGAACTGGATGGAGCCGTGTACCAGTGCTCCGCACAGCAGACCGCCGATGGAGTGAAGGCGATCCTTGGGAAGCTCGGACAGAAGTGTCCCTCCTCCAAGGTACTGCTCCTGGGCATTTTCCCGAGGGGCGCAAACAACGAGGACAAAATGCGCCAGCAAAACGAGGCCACCAACGCGCTTATCAAGGGCTACGCCGACGGTCAGAAGGTGGTCTTCATGGACATCGGCGCCAAGTTTCTGGAGTCCGACGGCACTCTTTCCAAGGAGATCATGCCCGACCTCTTGCACCCAAACGCGAAGGGCTACGAGATCTGGACACAGGCCATCGAGACCAAGGTGCGCGAAATGCTGAAATAGCTCGTCCCCGCTCTACCAGTCAGACTTCAGGCTCCACCCCCGTCAGGCTCCAACCGGCGGGGGTGTTCCTTTTCTTTCATCCATAACCCTCACCGCAAGCGCCTTACTGCGCGCCCACGCATGACCCGCCATTCACAGCCAGGCTCCGCCACAACGGCTCAATCCACCGCCCGGTAACAGGTCGCCTTTTCAATCACCACGCGATCAAACTGTTCGCAGAGGTTCATGGTGGTCTCCGCGCCGCCCAAAAAAAGATAGCCCCCCGGCCGCAGGAGCCTGCGGGTTTTGGACAAAATCGCCTTCTTCGTTGGAACGTCAAAGTAGATCAGCACGTTCCTCAAAAACACCACGTCGGTGCCCGGAAAGAGCGGCCAGTGGTCCAGCAGGTTCATCTCCCTGAACTGCACTTTTTTACGAAGCGCATCGCTGAACTCCCACTCATCCCCGTGCCGTTCGAAATGTTTCACCAGTAGCGCCGCAGGCAGCCCCCTGTTGACCTCCAACTGGTTGAAACGCCCTGCCTGTGCGCGAGACAGCACCTCCCTGCACAGGTCGGTTGCGATGAAGTTCAGGTTCCACTGCAACAGCTCCGGACAATGCTCCGCGATGGTCATCAGCACGCTGAAGCACTCCTGCCCCGTGGAAGCTGCTCCACACCAGAAGTTCAACTGCTTGTCAGCTCTGCGCTTTTCCAAGAGTTCTGGTAAAATCACCTTCCGGAGCGCCTCAAAAGGATGCAGGTCCCTGAAAAACGATGTCTCGTTAGTCGTCATCGCATCCACAACGCTCCGGTGCATCTCGCTGTTGGGATGTCTCTTCAAGTGAGCCACTAGGGCGTCTACGCTCTCAAATTTCTTTTTGCGGGCCAAGGCATCCAGTCTGGATTCAACCAGATATTCCTTGCCCGGCTCCAGTACGATGGCCGCCTGCTCGCGCACATACGTGCAAACATATTCAAAATCTTCGGTCTTCATAGGCTGCCGGAATCGGCGCTTTCAGCTTTCATTGGGGATCAACACGCAGGGCATGGATCCAGCGGAGGCTTCTGAGTTTTTAGTGAAATGCGGACGAAAATAGACGAATTGCTCTACACGCCCAGAATGGCCAACTTGTCCACCAAATGCTCCTTGGTGAACGGCTTCATCAAGTACTCGTTCGCACCCGCACCGAGCGCCTTCACCATCTGGTCCATGGAGGACTCGGTGGTGACCATCATCACCGGAATGTCCCCAAGCAACGCGTTCGCACGCACCGCGCAGAGCAGCTCGTAGCCGTTCATCACCGGCATGTTCCAGTCGACTAAAAGAAGGTCCACAACCTCCCCCCCATACAGCCTGCCCATCGCATCCTGTCCGTCGACAGCCTCGGAGACCTCCCAACCCATCTCTGTCAGCACGCGGGTCAGCATCAAGCGCGAGATGCGCGAGTCGTCCACTACTAGCGCACGCATGACAGACCTCCGGTGTTTGTGAAACAGCCGGCTCCAGGGGCAAGGCCCGGCGCGCCGCGGCGACGAACGCCGATAAACGCCCGCCCCGATTGCCGACTCAAAAGCTCTAAGATGTTCATTCTGATTTTATTCACTTCCCAAATGACACTACTGGAGTCCGCCGGACAGCCACCGGGCACCCGCTTCCATCAAGTGCGGCATCGCCCGGCCCCGGTGCGCCCCCCCTTTTTGCGGGGAACACACCGGTTCCGCTCCCGTTCTACTTCTGCGCCGCGGCCACCGTCCGCTGGAGTGTCGCTGCCATCTTCGCCAACTCCACCGACGCTTTCTCCGTATCGACCGCGCCGATGGTCGTGTCCCTCGCTGCCTGCGCCACGCCGCCGATGTTCTGGGCGATCTCCGTGCTGCCCTTGGCGGCCTCGCTCACGTTCCTGCTGATCTCGTTCGTGGTAGCCGTCTGCTCCTCCACTGCCGTCGCGATCGTGTTTTGATAGTCGCTGATCTTGTTAATCACAGCGCTGATCTCCGAGATGGCAGCGACCGCGTGCTTGGTATCCGCCTGGATGGTTTCAATCTTCTGGCTGATGTCCTCCGTCGCCTTGGCTGTCTCCTTGGCGAGTTCCTTCACCTCGTTCGCCACCACCGCAAACCCCTTGCCTGCCTCGCCCGCCCTCGCGGCTTCAATGGTTGCGTTCAGTGCCAGCAGGTTTGTTTGTCTGGCAATCGACGTGATCGTCTTGATCACCTTCCCGATCTCCGCGCTGCTCAATCCCAGCTTCGAGACCGTTTCGGTGGCGCTGTCCGCCGCCTTGACGCCGACCGTCGCGACCTTTGCAGCCTCCTGCGCATTTTTTGCAATCTCGCGGATGCTGGCACTCATCTCCTCGGTCCCAGCGGCGACCGTTTGCACATTGGTGCTCACTTCCTGCGCGGCGGCCGCCACGACGCCTGCCTGCGTGCAGGTCTCCTCCGCGTTCGCCACCATTTGCTGGCTGTTCGCAGTCAACTCCTCAGACGCCGAGGACAAAGTCTGAGCATTCTCCGAAACTTCCTTGAGCACTTGCACCAGCGCGATCCGCTGGCGCACCACAGCAGTGACGTCCGTAGCGATCTCTACGACCTTCACCACCCTGCCGGTCTCGTCCGTCACCGGGGAATACACGGCCTGCAGCCACAGCTCCTTCCCCGAACGACTGACTCCCCTGAATTCGCCTGCCTTGCTCTTTCCAGACTTCAAGTCGGGCCAGAACTGCTGGTACTCCGCCGAGCTGGTCGTCGCGCTGTCGCAAAAAGCGCGGTGATGCCTGCCCTGCAGGGATTCTGGCGTATACTCCATTACCTCCTGGAATATTTTGTTTGCCTGCAGAACGTTCCCATCGGTGTCAAACTCGATATACGCATACGACGCGTCGATCGCCCGGAACACCCCGCGCATGTTCTGCCGCTCCACCTCCGCCGCAGTGATGTCGTACCGCACTCCCAGGTATTTCTTCGGCTTGCCGTTTTCCCCGAGAATCGGAGCGATGACGGCGTCCACGTAATACGGGGTCCCGTCCTTGGCCCTGTTCTTGATGATCCCGCGGAACAGGCTGCCCCGGCCGATGGTGGACCAAAGCTCCTTGAACACTTCCTTGGGCATGTCCGGGTGCCGGGTCGTGTTGTGCGG
The DNA here is from genome assembly GCA_947449735.1 of Chthoniobacteraceae bacterium. Lineage (GTDB taxonomy): Bacteria > Verrucomicrobiota > Verrucomicrobiia > Chthoniobacterales > Chthoniobacteraceae > Chth-196. Next base: position 61,442 of record CANFTB010000011.1, read on the forward strand.
CTTCCCGAGCAGCTCCTCGCGGCTGTATTTGGATACTTCGCAGAACTTGTCGTTCACGCAAAGGATGTCGCCCCGCAGATCAGACTCGGACACGATGCTCGTCATGTCCATGATCTCGGTCCTTGCCTTCAGCTCGGCCTTCGACGCCGTGATGTCCGTTGCAAACTTGACGACTTTCACGGGCCGACCGGCGTCGTCCAGAATCGGATTATAGGAGGCAATGATCCAGACCTCCCGGCCTCCCTTTGCGAGGCGCTTGAACTCGCCGGCTTGAAACTCTCCCGCGTTGAGAGCCTCCCAGAACCTCCGGTATTCATTGGACCGGGTGTAGGAGCCGTCGCAGAACATCTGGTGGTGCTGCCCCTGAATCTCGGAAAGGTTGTAGCCCAGCACCTTGAGAAAGTTGTCGTTGGCGGTGAGGACGCGTCCGTCGAGTGAGAACTCGATCACCGCCTGGGAGCGGTTCAGCGCCTCTGTCTGGCGTCGCAGCATCCGCAGCTCCTGGTCGTCCCGTACTGAGGCGACGTCTTTGAGCACCGGCGGACGGCCCGCCTTGCGTGCAGCGGTCTTTGCCGGAGACTCGGTTTTTGGTGCGCGGGGCCTCGGCTCCCCCTCAAGCAGCACCCGGTCGGGTTCGGCTGCCGGAAGGCGGGCGGAGTTAAACAACGGCACGGCGTGGTGCTCGCGGGATGCGTGCGCTTCGTCGAAGGCTTCTGGTTGAATCGCACTGGAATGTGGACGGACGGATTTGTCGGGCATGGGTTGGATGGGATGCGGGGCGGGTTGAGCTGGATGGGAAATCAGAAAAAAGGGGATTCGATGATTCAGGCGCTTTTGAACGCCGCTGAGTCGTTGCGGCGTCGAACGCGATATGCCTTGGATACGGAATGCGGGCGCAGCGGATCCAGAAGTACGGAGGTCATGCGCACGGTCGGAGGTAGGCGCCTGGCAAACAGGCCGTGCGCTCCGTATCGAGGATGAGCAACAGGCGCAGGGGAAGTTTGTAAACGCCCAGAATGAGGTCGCGCGCCATTCCAGTGACGGTTTCCGGCACGCGTTCAAAGCTTTCGGAGTCTATCTCAACAACGTCCCCGATCTCATCCACGAGGAGGCTTACGGCGCCGTCGTCGGTCCGCACCACCACGTTCAGCGGAAGCTGATCCGGTTCGCGTTCGGGAAGCCCCAAACGGCGGCGCAGGTCGATGGCCGTGATGATCTGCCCTCTGAGGTTGATGAGCCCCTCGACCATCGGAGGCGCGATCGGCACGCGGGTCATTTCCTGATACCGGATGACTTCCTGGACCTTCAACACGTCCACTCCGAAGAAGAGGCCGTGCAGGACAAAGGTGGCGAACTGGCGGTTTGGATTCACAGGTTTTGAAGGTTTTGCGTTTGCAGCGTTTGGCTATGCCGCCTCGGTCGAGGCGCTTTTGGAGGTGGCGAAAGTGGGGTCCGCGGCGCGGATCAGGGCGAGCACATCGAGCAGGTCCGTGACGCAGTCCTGAATCACAACCGACCCCAGGATGCCGTTTCCAAAGGCGTGCCGCTTCACCTCGATGACCTCGTTCACGATGTCGTCGATGCGCCCCACCACGAGCCCCACGCTCCGCCCCTTCTCGGAATACACCACAACCTGCATCGAGTCCGGAAGTTCGTCCGCACTGCCGCCGCGCGGGTGGAGGTGGTCGGAGACCTGGACCAGCGGAAGGATCTGTCCGCGATAACGCACCACCGGATTTCCCCCGGAGTATTCGACGGACGAACGCGGAAACTCCTCCAATCGGGCCACCATCGAAAGGGGGATGGCCATCTTGGTCCCGGGACCGCTGGTGAAAAGCAGGAGCGTCTGCCTCTGCCCCTCGGCACGGCGCGCCTCCTGGCCGCTCTCCATGAGGTTCGTGCGTTCGTGCACCTCTCCGACAATCCTCGCCTGCTGCGCAAGACCCAGGACGTCCAGGATCAACGCAACACGGCCGTCGCCCATGATCGTTGCCCCCGCAAAGCATGCGACCCCCTTGAGCTGTTTCCCAAGCGGCTTGACCACAATCTCCTGCGTGTCGTTGATCTCATCCAGAACCAGACCGAACGGATGTCCGTCGGTTTGCAGCACCACGATGTTTACTTCGTTGTGGGCCGATCCGCCGGCTCCAGATGCCGGGGGGCCGAGCTTGAGCTCAGCGTTGAGGTACAACAAGGGCAGCAGCTTGCCCCGCAAACGGTAGACTGGAGCGCCGTGGATGTGCTCGATCTGCTGTCCGGGATCGGTCCCCTCAAGCCGCACCAGTTCCAGAAGGCTCACCTGCGGGATCGCAAAGCGCTCGCCCCCGCTTGTGACCACCAGTGCGGGGATGATCGCGAGCGTCAGCGGAATCTTGATTTTAAGCACCGTCCCCCGTCCAAGCTGGCTCTGCAAATCGACGGTCCCGCCGATCTTCTCAATGTTGGTCTTCACTACGTCCATCCCGACGCCGCGTCCGGATACGTTCGTGATTTTTTCGGCGGTCGAAAATCCGGGCATGAAGATGAGCTGCAGTGCCTCGTGTTCGCCCATCGCAGCAGCGTACTCCGGCTTGATAAGCCCCTTCTGCACGGCCTTCTCCTTGATCCGGGCGAGGTCGATTCCGCCGCCGTCGTCCGCGATCTCGATGTTCACCTGCCCGCCCTCGTGGTAGGCCCGCATTTTGAGGCACCCCTCGCGCGGCTTGCCCCGCTTCACCCGAACCTCTGGGGTCTCGATCCCGTGGTCCACGGAGTTGCGCACGATGTGGGTGAGCGGGTCCTTGATCGCCTCGATGATGGTCTTGTCCAACTCGGTGTCTTTTCCCTCCATTTCGAGGCGGACCGCCTTGCCGCACCCGCTGGCCAGGTCCCGCACGATGCGCGGCAGTTTGCTCCAGAGGTTGCCGATGGGCTGCATGCGCGTCTTCATGGCGCTGCCCTGGAGCTCCGTCGTGATGAGGTTGAGGCGCTGAGCCGTGCCCAGAAACGCCGTGTCGGCATGCTGGCTGGTGAACTGGAGGATTTGGTTCCTTGCCAGCACCAGTTCTCCGACAAGATTCACGAGCTTGTCCAAAAGGCTCACGTCCACGCGTATGGAGCTGTCAGATGCGGCCGAGCCCCGGGGTTCATTGCCCTCCGCAGGCGCGGCGGCGGGCGGCGCAACGGGGTTGGATCCGGATTCGGTCGGGGTCGGCGTGGCGTGGGTGTTGTCCATTGGGATTGAAATTCCGGGCGTTTGTTGAGCCGCAGGCTCTGCCGGGGCACCGGAGGCGGACGCCGAAGGGGCTTCCGCCTCGGCCTCCGGCTGCGCGCCGGATTCCGGCGCAGTCATCGCTTCGGAGCCTTGTAAAATTGCGACCGGAATAACCTCCACGCCTTGAGGCGCGGCGCAGCTCACCGGCGCGGGTGGGGCCTGTTCGGAAACGGGTTCCCCGGAAACGCCGGAATGCGGCGCCTCGGGCTCGCCCCCGTTCAGCTCGCCCCCGTTCAGCTCGCCCCCGTTCAGCTCGCCCCCGTTCAGCTCGTCCAGGCGGCGGATCAGCGCCGAGTAGTCCCGCCCTCCGCAGGAACCCGAAGATTCAATCTCGCCAAGAATCTGCCGGACGGCGTCGGAAGTATTCAATAAAGCGCCGGCAATGTCCCGGTTAATACACAAAACTCCATCACGTATATTGCTTAAAAGGTTTTCCCCAGCGTGCGCGATGCCTTCGAGCTTGGAGAAGGCGAGAAACCCGCTCGAGCCCTTGAGTGTGTGAATGGTGCGGAAAATGGAGTCGAGGGTCATCTTGTCCCCCGGATCACTTTCAAGGGCAACCAGATCCCTTTCCAGACGGTCCAGATTTTCGTGACTTTCGATGAGAAATTCCTTGCAGAGCTCGTCCATGGTTTTTTGTAAATCAGCCGCGCCCAATTCCGGCCTGCATTTCAATACGGACAAAACTTATATTAATTAAGACAATACTTTTTATTAATATAATTTGACGGATTTCATTCCTGTGCAAAAGACGCTCCAGGCGCCTGCAAAGGGATGTTTAAGAAGCTCGAGGGCAACCCCCTTGTGGTGAATTCCTCCCCCCGGCCCGGATTGCAAATATTGGCCCTCCCGCATTTGACATTCCGCAGCGCGCTCCACGCGGTCCGGGCCGAAAAAGCCTCCAGTCCGGGCCGGGGCTGATTCCACGCCCGGCGTTCACGCCACGGGAACCGCAGGTAACCCGCGCCGGCCGCGGGCTCTAGGCAATATACAAAACTCTAAACTGCAGGACTTTAAACGCACCCGCCTCAGATTTCGGAGGCTCGCCCACCGCCCGCCGTCTTTGAAGTCGCGGGGCGGGGCCGGTTCAGCCTCTCCCACAACGCTTTTTGCAGGACATCCGCAGGAGGAACGCAACCCGGCTCCGCCCGCCGCCAGGGCGCCGAGGGAAGCGCCGAAAGAGCGGCAGACCGCCCGATCTGACCCAGTTCGTAGTCCACGGCGTTCACCGCCTCCTCAAGCTCCGTAAAGCGCGCCATCGCCTCGCCGTCCATGAGCACCTCCCAGACCTTACCCCTTCCGGGACGCTTGACCACCAGCACCTCGCTCGCCGCGCCCGGCCTTCTCTCAAAATAAAGCCCCAACCCGTGGCGCCCCAATGAAAACCACGCGTTCCCGGAGATCGCCCGCACGTCCTCGTGCACCTCCTGCGTCAGGGGATTAAACGCCGCGGCCCGCTCCTGGATTTCAGGCAGGGTGAGCGCGCCTGCCTCCAACTCGAACCCCGGATGGTCGAACAGGATTCCCTGCCAGGCGCGCGCCGCCTCGCTGGCATCGCCCCCCTGCAAATCGAAGTTTCGAGGAACCCCGAACAGCGAGGGAAGCGAGCAAAGCGGCAGGGTGGAGGCATCTACGAAGTCCAGGATGAGGCAGTCCCTCTTGCCCGGATGCAGCCTGGTGCCACGTCCCACGCACTGCGCGTAGAGCCCCTCGGAACGTGTCGGCCGGGCCATCGCGATGCAGGAAACCCCGGGATCATCAAACCCTTCGGTGAGCACGGCGACGTTTGTCAGCACCTGCGTGACCCCGCTGCGAAAGTCGGCGAGCGCCTGCGCGCGGGCCTCCGGGGGCATTTCGCCATGCACCAAACCGGCCGCCACGCCCAGACGGCTCAACGCCCAGGAAAGGTGGCGCGCATGGTTCACCGTCACGCAAAAGGCGATCGTCCGCCGGTCCCGTGCAAGCTCCTGGATCGACCTCGCCACGAGCGCATTCCGCTCCTCAATGTCCACCGCCTCCGAGAGCTCCTCCTCGCGGAAGTCCAGCCCGCCGGAACTGAGCCGCGTCAGGTCCGCGCCCGTGGAAATCCGGTACCCCCGCAGCGGGGAGAGAAAGCCGTCATCAATCATTTCCGGCAGGCTCCGCGAATAGACGATCTTTTCAAAAACGGAATTCAACCCCTTGCCGTCGCCCCGTGAGGTCGTGGCGGTGAACCCGAGGAGGGTGCCGTCCCAGCCCTCCTCGAACACCCCCAACTGGCGCAGCACCCGCACATTGTCTTCCGCCGCCGCGTGGTGGCACTCGTCATAAATGACCAGTCCGAAGTCGCGGTTCCGGATGACCCGCGCCAGGCGCTCCTCGTGGAGGGAGCGGATCGAGCACACCAGCACCTTGGCGTCTGCGGACGCCGTTTCCGCGCCCCGCTCGATAGAGACGACATGGCGCCCCTCGAGGGCGGCCTCGAGCTTGGAGCGCGCCTGTCCCAGAAGTTCCTCGCGGTGGGCAAGAACCAGCACCTGCCGGCGGGCCATCCGCGCGAGTTCCGAGAAGACCACGGTCTTTCCCGCCCCGGTGGGCAGGCAGACCACCATGCGCCGCACGCCGCTGCGGCGCGCCGCAAGCACCGCGGCAATCGCCTCGGTCTGGTACGGTCGCAGGCTGACAAGGGGAGCCGACATTTGGCGCAGACGCTACACGCCGGACGGCGCCACGGCAACGGGCGTCGGCAGCGGACCTGAGGCTGCGCACTGGAGGGAATCCCTAATGCAAAGGCAGACCGCCGGGCGAGGCCCGCGCCACCCCGCCGGGTGGATTCCACCGTTGACTCCCCTTTCCCCCGCAACGCATCGTCCAGAGATGCGAATGTTCCTCCCCCTTGCTGCATTGCTGCTGCCTCCGGCCCTTTACGCCCAGGCCGCCGCGCCCGCCACCCCAGCCGCCTCCACAATCAAACTCAACGCTACGGCGGAGCGCGAATCCGCCCTCTACCACCGTGGCGAACCGGTGACCTTTGTGGTCAAAGTCACCGACAAGGACGCCCCGGTGGCCGGCGGAACCCTGGAGTGGACGCTTCTCAAGGACGGCCTCCCGCTCAATCTGCAGGGCAAGGCGGAAATCCACGACGGCCAGGCGAAAGTCTCCGGCAAACTGGACGAGCCCGGCTTTCTCCAGCTGAGAGCCTCATACAGGCCCGACCCCAAGGCTCCCGCAGTCACGGCCCTTGCGGGAGCCGGGATCGACCCGACAGAGATTCAGGCGAGCCTGCCCGTGCCTGATGATTTCGACGCTTTCTGGGCGGCGCAAAAGGCGCAACTGGCAAAGGTTCCGCTGGAGGTGCAGCTCACCCCGGTGACCTCTCCAGTCAAGACGCTCGAGGCGTTTGATATGCAGGCGAAGTGCGCGGGCGCCCCGGTGTCGGGCTATCTGGCGCGGCCGGTGGACGCGAAGCCAAAGTCGCTCCCGATCATTTTGACGGTTCACGGAGCCGGGGTGCGTGGGAGCGGTCTGGGCTCTGCGGTGGGCTGGGCGGGCAAAGGATTCCTCGCGATGGACATCAACGCCCACGGGCTTCCCAACGGAAAACCCGAGGAGTTTTACAAGGAACAGACGGAGGGGGCTCTCAAGGACTACCGCTACGTGGGACGGGACTCCCGTGACGAGTGCTACTTTAAGGGCATGTTCCTGCGCTTGGTTCGGGCGATCGACGTGCTGACCGCGCAGCCCCAGTGGGACGGGAAGACTGTGGTGGTCTACGGCAGCAGCCAGGGCGGGTACCAGGCGCTGGTCGCCGCCGGACTCGACCAGCGGGTGACGTTCATCAGCGCGGGCGTTGCCGCGGGGTGCGACCACAGCGGCATGATGGTCAACCGGATCGCCGGCTGGCCGAAGCTTGTGGGCATCGGCGCGGACGGAAAACCCGATCCGAAGGGACTGGAAACCGCGCGGTATTTTGATGCGATGAATTTTGCGACCCGGATCAAGACGGCCGGTGCGTGTTTGACGGTGGGATTCATCGACACGACCTGCCCGCCGAGCAGCGTGTACGCTGCGTACAACCAGATCCGAGGCCCGAAACAGATCGAGAACGACGTGCCGAGCGGCCATGCGCAGTCGGCGAAGTCCTCCGCAGCGATGGCGGCGGCCGTGGCGAAACATGTGGAGGAGCAAAAGCTCAAGTAGGCGGTCCCGATCTGCAACGCGGCCCCTCTCCTGTTAAGAGCAGGGGGTACTCCGCGGAGGATGCCGACACTGAAACCCGAAATCCAAAGCATTGAAGGCCCAGGCATTACCACGCTTCGCTGCCATCAATGACTGAGCAACGCCCCCTACGATATGAAACTCCATTTCTCGATCCTCACCGTCCTGCTGCTCACGCCTTTGGCGCAACTGCGCGCCGCAGAGTTGAAACTTGCCGCGGTCTTTTCGGACCACATGGTCCTGCAAAGTCAAAAGACCGTGCCCGTCTGGGGGTGGGCCGACGCAGGTGCCCAAGTGACCGTGGAGTTTTCGGGTCAGAGGAAGAGCGCCCGGGCGGACGCAGCCGGAAAATGGTCGGTCGCACTCGACCCGCTAAAGGTCAACTCCGAGCCGGGTGACCTGACGGTCTCCTCGGGGGCCGGTTCCAAGAACGTCCTGCACGATGTTCTTGTAGGCGAGGTTTGGCTTTGCTCAGGGCAGTCGAACATGACCATGGCGGTGGGCGATAGCGCGGACGCTGAGCAGGAGGTCGCGGCGGCGGACCATCCCCAGATCCGGTTTTTCACTGTGCCGCAGAATCCCTCGCTTTCCCCTGTCTCGGACGTGAAGGGGGAGTGGACGGTGTGCACGCCTCAGACGGTGCGCTCTTTTTCAGCGGCAGCGTATTACTTCGGAAGGAAGATTCAGTCCGAGCTTCGCGTGCCGGTCGGGCTTGTGCACTCCTCGGTGGGCGGCACGCCTGCAGAAGCGTGGACAAGGCTGGGGGCTCTTCAGAAGCTCGGAGATTTCGGCGAGCGCGCGGAAAAAGAGTTCGCCGAAATCGCCTCGCAGCCGGAAACCATCAGGCAATTTCCCTCGAAACGCAGCGCCTGGGAGGAGAAGCACGACGTGAAGCCGCCGGCAGTCGCTGATGCAGCAAAGGGCTGGGAGGATCCATCGCTTGTCACCACAGACTGGAAGGAGGTCACGCTCCCCTCGCAATGGGGGCAGCAGGGATTTAAGAGCGGCGGCGTCTTCTGGGTTCGGAAGGAAGTCGATCTGCCGGAGGCCGCCGCCGGCAAGGATTTCAGGCTGAGCCTGGTTTGGCTCAGAGAGCAGTACGACACTACTTACTGGAACGGCGTCGAAGTCGGCCGCACCCCGGATGCACCACCGGAATTTTACTCCAGCCAGCGCGCCTGCATGGTGCCGGGGAAACTCGTAAAACCCGGACTCAATGTGATCGCTGTGCGGATCGTCTCCGCGACGGAAAAGGCGGGACTGTGGGTTTCGGGGCACCAGCTCGGAGTGCCAGTGGACGACCCTCGTACCGTCGGCGATCAATGGCTGGTGAAACAGGAAAGCGCCTTCGCTCCGCTGTCCGCCGAAGCGCTGGCCTCCCGGCCAAAGCCCAGCAGCCTTCCCTTGCGCAACGTCTCGGCGTCTCTACACAACGGAATGATCGCGCCGCTGGCGCCCCTCGGCATTCGCGGAGTGATCTGGTATCAGGGGGAAAGCAACGTGCCGCGCCATGCCGAATACCGGCAGCTGCTCACGACCCTCATTGAGGACTGGCGGGCTCAGTTTAAGCAGGGCGATTTCCCGTTCATCATCCAGCAGCTCGTCAACAACGGCCCGCCGCCCAAGGACGCCACACAGAACCGCGACGGGTGGCCCCTTGTGGGCGAAGCCCAAATGCAGGTGGCCGGCTCCGTCCCAAACACCGGTATCGCGGTGGGCAACGAGATCGGCAGCAGCGTCACGATTCACCCGAAAAACAAGCAAGACGTCGGCAGGCGGCTCGCCCTCGTCGCCTTGGAAAAAACGTACGGAAAGAAGATCGAATCCAGCGGCCCGCGCTACCAAAGCATGAAGATCGAAGGCCCGGCGGTCCGGGTGCACTTCACACATGCAAGCGGTCTGACCGCTGCGGGCGGGACCCTGCGGCGCTTCGCCATCGCGGGCGCCGACGGAAAGTTCGCCTGGGCCGAGGCGCGTATTGAAGGGGAAAGCGTGGTCGTCAGCAGCCCGGAAGTTCCGCAGCCCGTCGCCGTTCGGTATGCGTGGGCGGCCAATCCCGAAGGATGCAACCTCTACAATGGCGAGGGCCTGCCAGCCGCGGCATTCCGCACCGATGACTCGGTGGAACGCCGCTAAGATGCCTAAGTTTTCGACCGTCGAAGGGTGATAATGTGTGTATTTCCTCTGAAAACATCCCGTTCCGCCTCCCATGCTGACCATCCCCGGTAGTTCCCGAAAATTCTGCGACGGCATTTCGCGCCGCAATTTCCTGCGCATCGGCGCCCTGGGGATGGGCGGCATCGCGCTACCGCAGCTCCTGCGCGCCGAATCCGCAGCCGGACGCCGCCCCGGTTCCAAGTCCGTCATCATGATCTACCTCCCGGGCGGTCCTCCGCACCAGGACACCTTCGATCTCAAACTTGACGCCCCCTCCGAGCTCCGGGGCGAGTTCAAACCCATCTCCACCAACGTCGACGGACTCCAGATCTGCGAACACCTCCCGCTCCTCGCCCGCCAGGCCCACCGCTACACTGTGATCCGGTCCCTGAGCGACGCCGCGGGCGACCACTCCGACTTCATGTGCCAGACCGGCCGGCCAAAAGCCAACCAACCTCCTGGCGGATGGCCCTCCATCGGCTCCTGCGTATCCCGGGTCCTCGGCCCGGCCGAGCCCGCAGTCCCGGCTTTCATCGGACTCGAGCCGCGCATGAAGCACCGGCCCTACAATGCCGCCACTTCCGGCTACGCGGGCGTCGCCCACGATGCCTTCCGCCCGGGTCAGGATGCCGCGCAGGACATGGTTCTCAACGGCATCACCACCGACCGCCTGGGAGACCGCCGCGCCCTCCTCTCCTCCCTCGACAACTTCCACCGCGGGGTCGATTCCCTCGGGCTCATGTCGGGCATGGACAGCTTCAATCAAAGCGCCTTCGGAATGCTCACCTCCAGCAGGCTCCTGGACGCACTCAACGTGGAAAAGGAACCCGTATCAATCCGCGAACGCTACGGAAAGGGCGACCCCAACGTCCACGGCGACGCCGCCCCCATGCTCAACCAGCAGTTCCTTGCGGCCCGGCGCCTCGTGGAAGCCGGCGTGCGCTTTGTGACGGTCGCCTACGGCTTCTGGGATTATCACAGCAAGAATTTCGAGAACGCCCGCAAGGACCTGCCCCTTTTCGATCAGGCTCTGAGCGCGCTCCTCGTCGACCTAGACGAGCGCGGCCTCTCGCAGGACGTCAGCGTCGTCGTCTGGGGCGAGTTCGGGCGCACGCCGGTCGTCAACCCGCAGGGCGGCCGCGACCACTGGCCGAAAGCAAACTTCGCACTCCTCGCCGGCGGGGGCATGAAAATGGGCCAAATCATCGGCGCCACCGACCGCATAGGCGGCGAACCCACAGAACGCCCCGTCCGTTTCGCCGAGGTCTTCGCCACCCTCTACAAGAACCTCGGCATCGACGTGAACCAGACCACGATCCCCGACCTCACCGGCCGGCCCCAGTACCTGGTCGCCGACAACTGCCAGCCCCTGCGCGAACTCGTCGGCTAACTGCCTCGGCCCCCTCGCGGAGGGCGCGGAGAGAAGTCATATAAACCCATAAAGAAAATCTTTGATTCCCCTCCGCGGCTCCGTGCCGCGTGAACTTCCGTTTTCGGGTCTAACCCTCGTCCTCGCGGTTCTGACGTGCCAAAAGCATCCTTTCGTGCTCCGCCTCCTCCATCCCCTCGCGGATCAATTCCTCACCCAGATTGAGCTCCGGTTCGCCGCGGGAAAACGCGAGACCCGTCCCCTCCATCGAAAGCAAATCCTCCAAAGGCGCCCCGCCCTCCGCCACCGCGCCGCGCCCGTGCAGTTCGCGGCGCGCCTCGGCCCAGTCTGCCGAAGTCGGCTCCGCGTGCTCTTCGATCTCCGCCACTTCCCAGGCCCTTTTCTGAACCAAATCCACATCCGGAGTCCCCAACCCCTCCGCCCCCACCAGGATCTTCGCCGTCACAGGTCTGCGCATGTTCATACCCACCAGTACGCGCGCCCGGCGGGATTGCAACGGGACTCAAATCCGGGGCGCACGCCTCTTTCCGAGCCCGAACGCCCGCCGCCAGAGTAAAAACACCAGCCCCTTACGCCCCCCGGGCGGGTTTCGGCGCAGCCGCAGACCGGGAGTTCCCACTAGCCAAATCCAACCTCGTTCCGGTTACGAACTCCAGCCCCGCCCGCCGAAGCACCCTCTCTACATCTCCCGAGCCCAGTCCGGCCGCTGCCGCAGGTGAAACAGCATCTCCCCGGCCTTCGGCACGTGCAGAATCCCCTCGTCCTCCCTGCCCGCAAAGTCCTCCACGCGGATCGAAGCCGGATCCCGGTACCCGAGGTTCACCGCCCTGCATTCCGCCTCCGGAATGCCCGTAGCCAGAGTCACCTGCACCCGGCAGTGCTCCACCCCGTTTTCGTAGGTGCCGATCCCCCGGACATGCGTCGAGTGCGCGATCGTCCCCCAGGGGTAGTCCTTGAACCGGTCCCACTGCTTCAAAAAGTAATCCCGGCAGTGGTAGCCGATCTCCCGGATCAGCTTGCCGTGCGTCGCCGAAATCTCGTGGATGTGCGGGGCGTAAATGATCAACTCGCCGCCGTCAGCCACCACGGGCTCCAGCTTGTACATGCACTTTCCGCCAACCCATAACTCGTCGTACATCGCCGGGGCGCAGGACAGCACCGTGTGGAAGGGCTTGCCCTTGTATTCGATGTGCAGCGAGCGCGAAAGCTCGCTTGCGGCGTCCCACGCGCCCTCCGGCGTGCCGCAATAGAGTCCCGCGAGATGCCCGTGGTCCACGACCATCGCGAGGCAGGTCTTCGGCACCGGCACCAGGGCGGCCGCGCGGTCCACCACCTTGCGCACCGGCGTCCATTTGTTGCCGATGATCATCGGGTTGGTCACCACGGCGCCGAGCCAGTGGAAGAAATTCAAAATCTCGGGCCCGCTCACTCCCGGGAACAGGTACTTGTTCCCGCCAGAAAACCCAACGACCTCGTGCGGAAACACAGGGCCGCAAATGATAATGCGGTCGTACCCGAGCACGCTCGCATTGATGTCGACCGGCACGTCCATCGCAAACAGACCGCCGCTCAACTCGTTGATCTCCGCGCTCGGAATCACCCCGATGCGCTTCAGCGCCGCGGGATTGTCCCACTCGTGGTTGTGGAACCCAACGGCCGCGTACTTCGAGCGGCGCTCTTCAAGCGTGATATCGAGCCGGTGGCAGATCGCCTCCTCGCTCATGGGCTGGTGGGTCCCCAGCGCCACCATCACGTCCAGCCCGCGCACCGCCCCCCCCAGATGCGCGTGCAGGGTCTGGAACAACAATCCGACCGGACAGGTGCGGGTCGCGTCCGGAATAATCAGGACGACCCGCTTTCCGCGGAATGCATCCAGCGGACAACCCTGCGCCACAAGCCGGGCGACCTCCTCCGGAGAGACGCTCGACCCGGCCGCGGCGACAGAGGAAATGGGGGGGGGCAGGTTCACAGAAGTCCTCCTACTAGTGCTTGGAGAGATAATCGGCCACACCCGCGTGGTCGGCTTTCATGCCGTCTTTTCCGGCGGACCAGTTGGCGGGGCAGACTTCGCCGTGGGTTTCAAAGAAGTTCAGCGCATCAACAATACGCAGCGCCTCGTCGACGCTCCGGCCGAGCGGCAGATCGTTCACGACCTGGTGGCGCACGACGCCGGCCTTGTCGATGAGGAAGAGCCCGCGGTAGGCGATCATCTCGGAGGAGGCGGTCAGGCGGCCGTCTTCGTCCACACCGTACTCGCCGTTGAGCACGTCGTAGGCGGAGGAAATGGTGCGGTTGGCGTCGGCCACGAGCGGGTATTTCACGCCCTGGATGCCGCCGTGGTTTTTCGGGGTCTGCAGCCAGGCCCAGTGGCACTGCTCGGTGTCGGTGGAAACCCCGACGACGGCGGTGTGGCGGCTGGCGAACTCAGCGAGCTTTTCCTGAAAAGCGTGCAGCTCGGTGGGGCAAACGAAGGTGAAATCCTTCGGGTAGAAAAACAAAACGACGTTCTGTTTTCCTTCGAACTGCTCGAGGGAGAAGTTGCTGACGAATTCGCCGCCATTGACCACGGCGGGGGCGCTGAAGTGAGGAGCTGGTTTTCCAACAAGTACGGACATAGGTTTGATTTGGGTTTGGGTTTAAGTTGCGGTTGGGTTTGAGAAAAGAAGCAGAGGCGGCTTGAAAGAAACCGCCTCAGGCCTTGAGGCAGTCGTCCAGGGCGGCGAGCAACTCTGCGATATCGGCCTCGGTTTCGTCGCCCATGTTGGAGAGACGGAAGGTCTTCCCCTTGAGCTTGCCGTATCCGCCGTCGATGATGAAGCCGTGGCGGCTTTTCAGGTTCGAGAGCAGCGCGGCCACGTCGATGTCGCGCGTGTTCGCCACGCAGGTCAGCGACTTGGAGCGGTAGCCTTCCGGGGCGAAGAAATCAAACCCGTGGCGGCGCACCCAGTCGTGCACCATCGCATTGGTTTTCGCGTGGCGGGCATGGCGCGCGGCGACGCCCTCGGCGAAGATGTCCTCGAGTTTCGAGGCGAGCGCGTAAAAGTGGGAAATCGAGGGGGTGGAGGGGGTCATGTCCTCCGCCTGATTTTTCTGAAACTCGATAAAGTCGAAATAGTAGCCCCGGCCCTGCACCGCGGCGGCGCGCTCCATCGCACGCTGGCTGGCGGCAAACAACGCGAGCCCAGGGGGCATCGCGAGCGCCTTCTGCGAACCGGTCAGCAGCACGTCGATCCCGAGCTCGTCCATCGGAATCGGCACCACCGAGAAAGAGGACACGCTGTCCACGACCAGACGCACCTCGGGAAAGTCGCGGAGCACCTCTGCGATTTCCGCCAAAGGAGACATCACCCCCGTGGAGGTTTCATTGTGGATGAGGGTGACGGCTTCAAAGCCCCCCTTCTCCAGGTGCGCCCGCACCTGCTCCCCACGGACGGGCTGCCCCCACTCCACCTGCAGTGCAACGGCGTCCTTGCCGCAGCGCTTGGACACGTCGAGCCACTTGTCCGAGAACGCTCCGCACATGCAGTTCAGGACCTTCCCCGAACCCACGAGGTTGCGGACAGCGCCCTCCATCACTCCCCAGGCAGAGGAGGTGGAGAGAAAAACGGGCTGTTTGGTCTGAAAAAGTTCCTGCAGGAGGGGCTGCATGCCGCCGTAGAGCTTTTTGAAGTCGCCGCTGCGGTGGCCCATCATGGGTTTGCAAAAGGCGGCGAACGTTTTTTCAGAGACCTGAACCGGACCTGGGATGAATAGTTTCATGGAGCTTTGGGCGGCGCCTGGGCCGCGAGAAATGGAGATGAAATCGGAAGATGGGGGCGTGCATCAATCCTGAACTCACGAAAGAACAGCTGCAAGGCACGCCCGGAGGGGGTTCGGGGGGCAACCTGACACCCACACCGCTCCTCGAGGGCCCTACCGGCGGACGGGCCTACACCATCCAGTTCTCCAGCGCGTACTCCCTCCGGGTGAGCTCGAACTCCACGGGCACCCTTTCGGGGTAGCATTCGCGCTCCAGACCGCCCTCAAAAACCTTGACCTGAAAACGCACCGTTTTGTCGCCGTTGAGTCTGAGCTTCGACAGCGGGATTTCCAGCTCCACCACATCCTTGGCCGCCAGCCCTTCATACTCTGAGGAGGCTCCGTCCGGCCCGGTCCACGTGTAGCTCCCCTGTCCGGTCGGTTCCAGCTTGGGAAGCGAAACCACACAGGGATTCTGGCCGTGAAACTCAATCCGCACAGAGGTTCCCTCCCAGCGCTCGAGGTCCAGCCGGAGATAGAGCGACTTCGAGTCGTTTCCAAAGTAAAACCGCTTCAGCATCCGCCCCGACCGGTACATGGCCCCCTGCTCGCTGCCGGCAATGTAGCAACCGGCCCCCATCCAGTCGAAGTAGGAGGAGCGCCTCCCGGAAAGGGTCCGGGTCACGGGGTGCTCCGGCCTGCTGTACAGAGGAGCCACGCGCATCGCGGTGATCGGCTCCTCCAGGGCGGCGGGAGGCAGCTGGCCGCACAAGTTGTAGACGTTCTTGAGATGCTGCCGGAAAAGGTCGTCAAACAGGGCGTCGTTCTCCGTCGAAAAATCGGGCCCGTACCACCAGAACCAGTCGCTGCCCTCGGCCGCGTAAATCTCCTGAAGCGCCGCCTTCTGCACCTCGGGGGCGAGCTTGCCCCCGTCCATCTGGCGCTGCAGAAACTCACGCGTGTCTCCGAGGAGATTCCACGCCCGGTTCTCCTCGTCCTCGCCGATCCAAATGTCAAAATTGCTGGAAATCCAGGACCCCGAGTGCAGGGCTCGGGATTTCCGCTCCGGCGGTTCCTCCTTCAGATAGGCCTCAATCGTGGTGTTTTTCAGCAGAGGCTCCGCCAGCACCCCCTTGTAGAGGGCCCTGAGGAAGGCCTGGCCGCCGTCCGGGAATGTTTCCCAGGCGTTTTCCCCGTCGAGAATCAGGGGAATCACCCCCTTGTTCCCCGGCAGGGCGTTCGCGATGTTCCTCAGATGGTGCAGCAGATGGTTCGCGGCATCCTCCGGCTTGTTCTTCGCCGCCATGAAACCGATGAAGTCGGAGAGCGGCTTTTCCCTGAAAACGGCGTTTACGGAAACCCCGGCATGCTCCACCTCCCAGCCCCTGAAAAGCTCCAGGTGGTCGGGGTTGCTCCCGTGGGTTTCGGGATCCCTCGCCAGCGAACGGAACAACACCTCCTCGTCGGAGCAAAAATACTGGATGCCGGCGTTTTTCAGCAGCGGCACCAGTTCCGGCGCCACCGACCCCTCGCTGGGCCAAAGCCCCCGGGGCGCGCGTCCGAACATCTCCTTGTGCTGCTCCACCGCCAGGCTCAGATGCGCCGCGGCGTCCTGCGGCCAGTGGAACCGGCGCGGAAAATGGCGCCCGGGCATGCAGCGCTCGGCAAAATTGCTGTCGTAAACCAGAGGCAGAATCGGGTGGTAGAACGGCGTCGTCGTGATCTCCGCCTGGCCGCGAGTTTCGGCGTCGCGGTAGAGCGGGATGATTTTCCGCAAAATGGCGCCGTGGATCTCCAGCACCCGCAGCTTTTCCTCCTCGGTAAAATTGCGCCCCTTGTTCTTGAGCTCCACCAGTTCCGGAAACATGGCGTCCGCGGTGTACCCGCACCAGGCCAGGTTGAACCAGGTCTGCAGATCCAAAAACTCCTGCGCCGACCAGTAGCGCATGCCCCGCCGGGCCTCTTCCCGCTCGAAGGTGAACCCCCGCTTGTTCAGCAGCTCCCAGTACCGGGGGAAAGGCTTCACCATGTTGTCCCAGTTGATCTTGAAAAAGTTCTCCAGGATCGAAAGCCGCTCGTGCTCGTCCAGCGCCGCAGCGGGCTTGCGGGACCAGTCCATCCACAGGTCATGGACGGAACCCTCCGCGAGCTCCTTGATTTGCAGCAACAGGACCGGGGTCATGTTGAAATTCACGCGGATCCGGGGGAACTCCTCGATGATCGCGACCATGTCCAGGTAGCCCTTCACCGCGTGCAACCTCACCCAAGGCATGACGGCAGTGCGGGATGCCGGGTTCACGTAGTAGGGCTGGTGCATATGCCAGAGAAAAACAGCGTGAGCCATGCCTTCCACAGTTAGGGGGTTGCAGGCGCCGCCGCAACCCCAAGCATCAAAAACGCCCCCGAAAAGGCCGGGCAAGGCCATTCCCGAGACTTTTGCCCCACCTCCTCAAAGGGGCCCATGACGCCCGCCCTGTCGCCATCCCCCAAAAACTTGCGTTTATCCTGCAAACAACCCGACGCTTGCGGGGTTAAAGAAGAGCAGACCAATACCCCATCCCATATGAAAACAACCTCCCTCATCGCCTCCCTTTCCCTGGCCCTCACTCTGGCGGCCAGCGCCGACTCCTCCATCGTCCTCAACGGCGTTCACAACTGCTGTAAGAAGTGCACCACCGGGATCACCTCCGCCGTGGCCAAAGTGGCGGGAGCCACCGCGCAGGTGGAGGAAAAGGACACCAAGGTCACCGTCACCGCCAAGGACGAAGCCACGGCCAAGCTGGCGGTCGCCTCCCTGGTGAGCGGCGGCTATTTCGGCGAAGGCGCCGTGGCCCCGGCTGTCGCCGATGCGAACGTCAAGTCCGCCACCGTGAGCGGCGTGCACCTCTGCTGCGGCAAGTGCGTCAAGGCCGTCGAAAGCGCCATTACCGCGGTGAACGGGGTCAAGAGCCACACCGCCACCAAGGACGCCCCGACCTTCACCGTCGAAGGCGAGTTCAACACCAAGGCGCTCGCCGCCGCCCTCAACAAGGCCGGCTTTAGCGGCAGCATCAAGTAGGCGGGCCCTTTACTCACGCCCCGTCCGCCGCGCGCGGCCGGGGCCCGGCGGCCACTGCGCCGTCTAAAGTTCCTTGATCCGGATATTGCGCCAGCGGACCTCGTCCCCTGGCGCTTTTCCTTTCCCGATCCCGTGGACCTGCAGGCCGATGATGCCGGTCAGCGTCATCGAATCCGTCACCTCCGCGGCCTTCACTCCATTGATCAAAGTCTTGATCTTGTCCTTTCGGCACTCGATGCGCCCCTTGTTCCAGTCTCCGGCCTTGAAGGCCTTCCTGGCGGGTTCGTTTTCCTGCAGGTTGGCCAGCCACCCGCGGCGGCCCTCGTCATAGATCCCCGCGGTGTAGCTGCGGGGGGACGGGTCGATTTCGTACTGATAGCCGAACACGCGGTCGGCCGGAAACTTCTTCGGCTTCCCGTCCACGGTGATCTCGGTTTCCGCGTCAAAAAATTCGCTCCGGAACTGTACGCCGGAGTTCAACTCGGGGGCCACCTTGAACTCGAACTCGAGGATGAAATCACCGTACTTTTTAGCAGTACACAGGAAGGTGTTTCCCGAGTTGGCCACGGTTTTCCCGACGATCGCCCCCTCCTCCACGCGGTACTCCGCCTCGCCGCTGTGCCGTTCCCAGCCCTGAAGGTCCTTCCCGTTAAAGAGGGAGACGAAGTCCCCGGCTTTGTCGGGACCTGCGGAATCCCCGGAACCGGCTTTGTCACACCCGGTGAGGGAAAAGACGGCAAGAGCCAGCACGCCGCCGAGCAGGAGGCCTCCGGCGGAGCGGGACAGGGCTGAGTGGCTCGACGCCGGCTTAACAGCGCTGGATTGGAGCCGGGCGAAAGCGCCCCCGAAACGATCGGGCTTAAGTGAACTCATGCAGCCTGTTTTGACTTGTTTGCGTCCGATTGCAAACAGTTTGAGGAGACTGCGTTCAAATCGACAATCAACAATTAGAGCGCCGAAACAAAATGATTGTCACAATCACAGGTTGGATGCGGGCGCACTTCAGGATCCGTCAAACAACATTCAAAAGCTACTTTTCTGATTTTATCACACCGCGCACAAATGGCTTTCTGCCGCCCTTGGATACGATCACACCTTCTACCAATACCGTCTGGCCGACCCGCAACGTGAGCAAGTCAAGGCTTGAGGTTGCGGACCCTGTTCTCGGGCGGCTGTAGTAAGAGTTGCTGTACGAGGTTCCAGAGTACTGGTTCGACGCCCTGTTTTTCTGAACCAACTTTATCGAATTTTCAGCCTCGACCAGTTCAAGCGTACTGGAGTGTCGAACCGTTGATGAACCATAATAATACCATGGATAATACGAGGCACCGGGAGAGTACGTCGGCCGGCTCATTTCAGTATTCAGGTTCACTTCACACTGCAAAACGCCGTCCAACACTAAAACCACATCAAGGTCACCAGCCGCGACCTGTTTGCTCAACTTTGTAATCGACCCTTGAAGAGGCCTCCGACAGGAAGCTGCTTCATCGCAAGTAAATCCTTGGGTACGTATGTCGCAAACCTGTCTGGAGTTAAGGTACCCGGGGGAATGACTGGAGAAATCACAGGTGCTGGTTCAGGCGTTTTCCCGACTGCCTTCGCCGTATTCATCGCCTTCTGACTTTCAATAGCAGCATTAACCTGAAGCGCCAAAAGGTAGGGCCAGTTAGGCAACTTTAATTCAGTAGCTTCTATATTTTTCCAATGCCCATATTTTTCCAAAAAACTGCGATTGAATTCTGAACCTGGCAGGCCCAAGTCCGGAAACTCGATCTTGGCCCGTGCCTTCCATTGCTCCAGTTCCTGATTGAATTGGGAGACCTTTGCCGCCGCCATCTCTTTTTCCTTCTGCTTTTCCTTCTCAGCGGTATCCCCTGACAACCCCAGCGAGGACAAAAAGTTCAGCACCGCCGAGGTGTCCAAGCTCCCGGAACTCACCTCGCCCGACTTGCTCTCCGAAGGTGCTTGCGCAAGCGGCTCAGCCTTCTTGCAACCGCTCGCGCTGAGACTCACCAGCACCAGAGCCCACCCCGCGCACAGCCCCCGTCTGGAAACCCAGCCTGCAGGCGGAACGGATAGAGCCCCAGAAAGACCGAGCCGCGATAAATTCATGGCTAATCTTTTCCGTCATCTGACTTAGATTGCAATCAGTTAAATCGAATAATCATGCAAACGCATCACCCGCCCCGACGGCCTTCTCTCTACCGGATCTTCGCGTCCGGGAGCGCCTTGCCGATCCCCTGGTCCAGCGGCATCGCGTCCTTTTCCGATGGCAACCCCGAGGCCGCCATCGTTCCCAGCAGCTCCGCCTGGAGTTCCTTGAGCTTGCCCGCATAGCGGGGCTCGTTGATCAGGTTGTTGCGCTCGTCGGGGTCGCTCTTGAGGTTGTACATCTCCGCAACATGCCGGTCGGGCTTGCCGTCGCCGTGAGGGTAACGGATGTACTTCCATTCGTCCGTGCGAACGGCCCGGACGTTGGGCGTGTACGGGAACTGTACCTCGTAGTTGTATTCGTAAAACCAGGATTTCCTCCAATTGGGATCCCCCTCCTTCGCCAGCTTGACCCAGGACTTCCCGTGGATGCCGTCCATGGGCGCCGCCCCGCAAAGCTCCAGCAAGCTCGGCGCCACGTCCACCGTCAGCGCCTGCTGGTCGACCACCTTGCCCCGGCCCAAGCCCGGGTACCGCACCAGCAGCGGAATCCGCAAACACGGCTCATGCCCGGTGCGCTTGTCGACCATTCCGTGCTCTCCCTCCAGAAGGCCGTTGTCGCCCATGAAGACAATCACCGTGTTGTCGAGCTGCTTGGTTTCCTCCAGGTACGCGAACATCCTGCCCATACTGTCGTCGACACTCAGGATGGTGCCCCAGTAGCCGTGCACCATGTTTTCAAAATCCGCCACCGCCTCGGGCCGGGCGTCGGGAAACACCTTCCGCCATTCAAACAGCGGCCCGTAAATCCCGTGCCAGGTCGACTGGCGCTCTTTGATCCAGCCGGGCTTGCCCTCGAGATGGAAGGCCGTGTCGGGATAGGGCACGGCGACCTTGTCGAAGACGTGCGCGTACTTTTCCTCGGGCGTATAGAAACTGTGCGGCGCCTTGTGGCCGACGCACAGCGCCCAGGGCTTTTGCCCGTGGTCCTTCTTGAGCCAGTCCAGCGCCATGTCGGTCACCACCGTGGTGTAGTAGCCCTTGATCACCTTCGAGCCCTCGCCGTTGATGTTCCATTCCGTGTCGAAATACTTCCCCTGCCCCTTGTGGGTGGCGAAATGGGCGAACCCGCTGCGCGGTTCGTCGTTATTTTCGCCCATGTGCCACTTGCCCATGTAGGCCGTTTCGTAACCGGCCTCCGCCAGCCGCTTCGGCCAGTGGGGCAGCGCCGCCGGCAGTTCGCTAAAGTTGTCGCGCACCCCGTGGCCGTGCGCGTAAAGCCCGGTCAATATCGAAGCCCGGCTGGGAGAGCACAGAGACGTCGTGCAAAACGCATTGGAAAAACGCACGCCCTCCCGAGCCACCCTGTCGATGTTCGGCGTCTTCAACGTGGGATGACCGGCACAACTCATCGCGTTCCACCGGATGTCATCGCAAAGTACAAACAACACGTTGGGCCGGCCGCCGCGGGGCACCCCGGACGGCACTTCCGCCCCGGAACCGGGCGCGGCGTGAAACGCCAGCGCCAAGACAAACGCCGTCAACAATCTGGAAAAAACATGTGGGGTGGACATCTGGCCAGATTACACCCCTTGGCAAGCCCGTAACACAGGCCTCAGCCCCGCCCAAGAAAAGTGCCGATGCATCACGATCCCCCCCCAAGAGACCGACCTTCGCAAGGATCGTGGAAATGCCCTGTCCGATAGAAGGTAAAACACCGGGCTTGTCTCGGATTTTCCCCAGCGCCACTCTCGACAAATGAAGCAGGCAGCGGGAAAAACGATCGTTCTCACAGGTTGCAGCAAGGGGCTCGGCAGGGCCATGGCCGAATACTTCGCCGGCGAAGGCGCCACCGTTCTGGGATGCGGCAGGGACGCAGAAGCACTGGCAAAACTCTCCGCTAAACTCGGCGCACCCCACTCCTTTTCGGCGGTCGACGTGGCCGATGACTCACAGGTCCGGGACTGGGCGCGGGGCATTCTGGACAAATACGGCGCCCCCGATCTTCTCATCAACAACGCGGCGATGATCAACCGGAGCGCCCCTCTCTGGGAGTTGGAATCCGCTGAAATCGAAACGCTCTTGCGCACGAACCTGCTCGGCGTGACCAACTGCATCCACCATTTCGTACCCGAAATGCTCCGCAGTTCCAGAGGTGTGGTCGTCAACTTCTCTTCCGGATGGGGCCGTTCCACCTCACCCGAGGTTGCCTCGTACTGCGCGAGCAAATGGGCCGTCGAAGGACTCACCCAGTCACTCGCACAGGATCTTTCGGCTGCGGGCGGAACCGTCTCTGCGGTGGCTCTCAACCCGGGTGTTATCGACACGCAGATGCTTCGCAGCTGCTTCGGAGATTCCGCATCGCACTACCCAGGCCCTGAAGACTGGGTGCGACTGGCCGGGCCCTTGCTCCTCAGCCTGGGCCGCAAACACAACGGCCGCTCGCTCGACGTTCCATCCTCATAAACCTGCCCAGGATGAAGCCAAAAAAGCGCTCTCCGGAGCGGCCGCCAAAGAGTAGCGGTTCCTAGCCCACCCCACCCACATGCGCCCCCTTAGAATGTTAACGCTCCGGTTCCTGCTCTGCCTGCTCGCTGGGCTGGCACTTGAAACTCACGCCGCCGAACTCCTTGCAGGTGCCTCCAAGGTCGAAATCACCGACCGATCCGGAGGAACCGTCAACGATCCCCTCTTCACCAAGGCACTCGTGCTGAGGGAAGGCGCCACAACGCTGGCGTTGATCACCCTTGACGCCGTGGCGATCGGGGAAATCGGCCGCATCGGCAACGGATTCCTTTCCGAAATCCGCGCCCGCCTCGAAGCCGAGCTTGGCATACCGCCCGGCTCCGTGGTGATCAATGCCAGCCACTGCCATGGAATCGTCCGGGCCGACACCGCCGATCTGACGGTCCGGGCAGTGAAAGAAGCATTCGGGCGACTGGCTCCCGCACGCACGGGCACGGCCTCGGGTGAGGAACACCGGATCAGCGAAAACCGCCGCTTGAAAATGAAGGACGGCAGCGAGGTCGACATGCGGCGCAGCTACTCGCTTCCGAACGAGGACCAGATCCTGTCCGTGGGACCGATCGACTCGCAGGTTGGCGTTTTGCGCGTCGAGCACGCCGACGGACGCCCCCTGGCCGTCCTCTACAATTTTGCCTGCCATCCGATTATGAACCCTCCGTACCGGGGGAACTCCGCCGACTTCCCTGGGTTTGCCTCAAAGGTGCTGGAGGACACCCTCGGCGGAGGCGCGGTTGCGCTGTTCGTGCAAGGGTGTGCGGGAGACATCAACCCGGTGCGCTACAAGGAGCTCAACCAACCGCCGGACGCCGAGCTCCTGGGCAACCGGTTGGGATTGAATGTGCACTCCATTACGCGAGCCATTCAAACGCAGCCCGCAAGCACTCTCGTGGTCCGCCGCGAGACCATCGCGATTCCGCGCGGCACAGACCTCTCAACGCGGATCAGCGCGATTCAAGCAGAACAGGCAAGAGTCGTGGCCGCGCTCAAGCCGACCAACATCAACTTTAAAAGTTTCATGCGTCTCTGGGTGGGGCAGAAGCTGGCGCCAAGCGCGCCATCGCACCACCTCCAAAGCTATCTGCACGACAAAACAACCGGCGACGACCTCCTTGAGCGTTTCGACGCCGACAATCAGGCGGCCTTGGAGGCATACCAGTCGAACATTGCCAAAATGGAACAGTTGACCCGGTTGAACACCAACCTAGCCCTCCTCAAAAAGCATCTGGCCCAAAACGACGCGGCCAACTCTGCCTTGATGGAAGTCGAACTCATGGGGGTCCGCATCGGCTCCTTCAAGCTGGTGACCTTTCCCGGCGAACTCACCGTCCAAGTAGGTCTGAACATCAAAAAGGCCACCAACGACGCCAACGCCTATGTCGCAGGTTATACCAACGGCTACATCTACTACGCCCCCACCTTGGAGCAGCGCAAAAACACCGGCTACGCTCAGGAGGACTGCGACTCGCTTGTATCCCCCGAGTGGCAGCAAATCTTCGAGCGCAAGGCAGTCGAGATTCTAAAGGGGCTCTGACTTCACTTAGAAAAAGACCGTTTCCCCAAGATTTGGTCCGCGAGAACATGCCGGGCACCTCACTCATTCACGATTTCCCACTGCTTGTCCAACACCTCCCCCGTGAAGCGATCCATGGCCACGCAAACCCAGGCCCGCGTCTCTCCGGCAACGTGAAAGTCCGCAGCCCCCGTGGCCTCCGGGCCGTAGGCGCCCGTCTGTAAAATCACGTCAAACATCAGATTCCAGACACGGGTCTGCCCGCAATCTGCGAGCGCACGCACCACCGACTCCCGGACCCGCTTCAGCTTGCCCTCTGCCGGATCAGAAAAAGCACGGTCCAAGTCCGCTGAAAAACCCGAAAATGTCCATGCCACTGGCCCCGCCCCGGGCAGGTCCGGATTGCGAAAAGGCTGTGTGACCGTGTTGGGAGCAACGCTTGTATACAACGCGCCGTGATCGGTTCCGGCTTCGCTCGAGACCGCTGTGTAGCTGTTCGGCAGCTCGCCCGCGGACACCCCGGCAAGGTTTCGCCCAAGCACCCCCCCGGCGAGCTCACTCAAATTGACCAGCGGCCCCCTCCCCAAACCCTCCCCTGACGTCCTGTCCACCAGCGCCTTTGCCGCCAGCGAAACTTCCCCGACACTCAAAACATCGCGCTCCCCGCCCGGCCCCGCTTCTTGTTTCAGGCCGCCCCCCAAAAGGGCGCGCAAAACCGGCTCCTGCCTTGTGTTGAGGTTCACCCGCCCCAACAGCAACGGACTCTCCGCCGACGGTGTCTCTCCAACGCTGAACAGATCCAGCAAACCCGCATCCCCAGTCTCGGGGGTCGAGAAGTCGAGATGCTTCCAGGGTGACCCGCGAAACACGTAACCCAATTCCGCGACCGACTGGAAAGGCCGATCCAAAATCACAGGACGGCTCAAGCCCCGCCCGGCTGAGGCTTGAGACAGCGGCAGCCCAGCCTCCGCCGAATCGTATCCGCCCACAGGCGCATAAGCTCCCAATGCACGCCGGATCACATCGTCCGCATCCGCCACAGCCTGGCGCTCCGGGCTTCCGGAATCGGGAGCGATGTTTTCACTCAACCAACCCTGGCGGAAACTGTCCGCATCATACTGCCAGAGCCCCGTCTCGGTGGACTCCTGCGCGCCCGCGTCATGGCTGTAATCCTCCCAGAAGTGCGGAAATCCACGGGCTCCACGGAGCCTGAGGTCTCCCGCAAACGGTGGATTACCATACCTCGAAATCCACCCATAATCGTTGGCATTGAGCGACGGCGCCTGCACCAGATTCCGGTTCGCCCACCACGCCGACTGGGTTGAATACTGGGCGTCGACCGCCGCCTTCGTCTGATCGAGCGCCGCTTTAAACCGGACCCAGCTCAGCCCCGTCTGTGCAGGCCCAAAGCCTAGCGCCGCTAGGGCCCCCGCATTCCCTGAAAATGTCGGACGATCTGTGTCCCCTTCCCCTTGGACGCCCAGTTTCAAATCCGGTGCATTTTTACGTCCCCCCGCCCCGCCCGGAGCCCACGGGTAAGCGTACCTTTGAAACATCCCATAGCGCGGCGTTCGGGGATCACAACACCCCAACGCGGGACGGCACCACCCCAACTCAGGCAGACTGCCTTCCACCTGCACCGCATTCCACTGCCCCTGGTAGGGCGGGTTGTCTGGTTCCATCCGCCCGTCCATGGACATGAAGCGCTCGTCGTACGTAGTCCACTTTCGACTTTCGGGATCCTGCACCTGAAGACGCACAGTCATAGCGCTCCAGGTGCGTTGAGCCACCAGATTGACCGGCACCTGAAAAAAGCGCCAGTAGGTCCCGGCATCCAACAAGTCGCCCCCCGCCCCGGTGCGCTCCGGTGTTCCGTTCACCGTCGTGCGCGGAGCACTCACCAGGCGCTGCGCGGCGATGAACTGGCTGGGGACTTCGCCCAGTGAAAAACCAATCCATTCCGCTCCGTCTGTCCCCAGCAAAGAGCCGTTGTAAACTTCCGTTTGGAAAAAGTTGTCCGCCCCAAAACGCAACCCAGTACCTTCCGGGCATCCCTTGCGACAAAGAGCGGTGGGGTCCCGAAACAAGCCCGCTTGGTCAAAGGGCAGATCGAACTCCAATTCGGAATTCCTAAGTTCA
Source organism: Chthoniobacteraceae bacterium (assembly GCA_947449735.1). Classification (GTDB taxonomy): domain Bacteria; phylum Verrucomicrobiota; class Verrucomicrobiia; order Chthoniobacterales; family Chthoniobacteraceae; genus Chth-196. The sequence goes on from CANFTB010000011.1 coordinate 87,561, forward strand.
ACCACCGGAGAAACAGGGTCGGACAAATGCAAGCGAGGCGCCGGTTCCAGCACGCTCCGGCCCCGCACCCGCCCGTCCGCAGGCACAAACCAGCGGGGAGCATCGGAGGCCGCGTCGCGCCGCCTGTACGCACTGAAACTGTATCCCCTTCCCGCATCCGGGGCCGACTGATTCCCTGTCGCCTCCATCGAAAACCCACCCGGAACAAGCATCCAGTAGGCGTACCCCTCCACGGCGTACTTTTTGTCCGCAGTTCCCGCCGGCATCTCGGGCCAAAATAGATAGGAACCGGGCTCGGCCGGCCCGTTGGTCGACAGTCGCGCGCTGTGGTAGTCGTCCGCCGCCGCGCTCGTCCCGAAAAACTCATAGCCGGACCCGAACCGACGGTCGTGAAAAAAGGTCTTCAGGCTCTTTCCGGAAACCGGCAATGCAAAAGCAAACGCACCGCTGGGCCAGGAGGCAAAGTGCGCCCTGCGCTCGTTCGCCGGCCCTGAAAGCAGCAAGTTCTTCCACCGGGTACTCAGCAGCGGAAACTGCGGACCGGGCACGGAGCCGTACAGAACCCCGCCCGGATCCTCCCCGACGGCAACCAGCCTGAGCTTCAGCCCTCCGCTCCGTCCGAATACGGGAGGAGCATGAGGGTTCCAGAGTTCGGGAAACGCGATAAGGGACGTGGTCCCGCAGGCAAACTGGTCTCCTGTGTATTCATGGATGCGGGAGGTGATCTCGCAAACCTCTGCGCACCTCGGCAATGGCGGATCCAAGGCGTTCTCCACGGCGCTCCACCGCAATCTGTAAATGTACGGGAGGTTCTCAACTCCCCTCGCGGTAAACGCCGCCTGCCACAATGACCCCTCAGCACTACCAGACTCCCTGAACCCGAGCTTCACGATTGTAGGGAAGCTGTCTGCGTCATACTGGTCGATGATGTTCACTCCGATCTCAAGAACCTGCGCGGTGGGATCCTTGTCCCTCAGCTGGTAATAGGTGGCGGGATCGTGCGCCCAGCCCTCCATCCCCGAATGGTTTTTGGCGGCGGCCTTTCCCAGAGACCCCACGGCGATTCCAGCCTTGAGAAGCTCAAAAAAGTCGGCCTCGCGGCCATCGGCTGCCACATCCTCCAACCGGCCGATCCCACCGGATGGCACCCTGCCTCCCGCGCGGCTGTGATCGTATTTCCAAAAAGCCCCCTCCACATCCTCCAGCAGCAAGGCAGGATCTTCACCCCGGGACTGCGCCGGCACCGGACCCCGATACCATTCGAGGCCGAAGCTTTCCTTGATGGCCCCGGCCGTTCCCTCGGCGCAGTACAACGGGTCCTCAGGAGAAAGCTCCGCACTAGGCCCCCGGAAAGTGATCCAGCGCAGGCGGGAAAGCGGAAACCGCCGCTTGACCAGAGGCTCCCCTACAACGGCCGCATGCCCGTCCACTCGCAGAAAGGGTACGACCACCCGCACCTCCAGAAAACCCGGGTTGATCACCTCCTGAAGCAAACGCCCGCCACTTCCACCGCGCTGGGCAAACGTTCCCCACGCGTCATTCCCGCCGCGATAGTTCCCCAGCGCCATTTCATAGGGCAGCTGCATCGAGCGCCGCACATCCTTTGCCGGCAGCGAGGCACACACCTCCGGGGGATGTAGCACGTCGGCCAGCCCTCCCGCGGGAGGAATAATACGTGGCATCCGCCACCGATTCTCATCCTCGTCCCAAAATCCGGGACGCAGCGAAGGCTGGTCCAGCGCTCTCGAAAAATGCGTGACATACTGCAGCGTTTCTTCTCCCAGACCACTTCCCGCTCCTTCCCCGCCGGAAAGTCCCCGGACAAAGCCGATCAACTCCCTCCTGCTCTTGAACGAACGCACCGGCGAACCTCCCAGGCTCCGTGATCCATCGGCACGGAAATTCCGCAGCCCCACCAACCCGAACCCGCCCGTAAACCAAAAGTTCAGCCTGCCATCTCCAAAAGGCGGGCCGCCCACCAAGTTCGCAGAACCGGGTTCCCTCCATTCCACCAAGCGATCCACCGCGTCAGAAGAGAAGCCCACCTGACGCAGGTCCGCAAAAACAGGACTCCCCTTTCGCCCCGCAATGGCGCTCGAAAACTCCCGTTTCTTGAAACCGCAGACGTTGAGGTCCAAAAGACCACCCAGGTCATACACCTGATACGCGTACCGTGCGAAAACGGTTTCGGCGCGCCCGGGGTCGCGCGCATCCCTGCGATGGAGTGCGCCCCAGTTTCGAGGTGTTCCACCATTCTGTTGAAGCAGCACCCAGCCCGGCGGATTCCACTCAGCCCCTCCCTGCCGAGCCACATTCAAACCCGGAAGCAGTCCGGGAGCCATCCATCGGGAGGCACCGAGAACGCGCCCGTTGGCGGACGGGGTTTCGGTGGACAATCCAGTCGCTCGGAGAGGCACGGGAAACCGGTCCGCGTTGGGGTAGACCGATTTTCCAGCGAAAAGCTGAGACGGTTCGTAAAACGGAGCGGCGGCGCTGCTTTGTTTGCAAAGGTTCGGAGGAAGCCCGCGGGCGCGCCAGGGGACTGCCGCCGGCGGCGCCGCCGGATAGAGCACTTCGCCCCCGGCACCCGCCGGGCGGGACCCTGCACGCATTTCAGAACGCAGGTCCGAAACCAATATCGCAACAGCGGTCTCGAGCGCCATCTTGCGCCTCCAAGCCGACACCTCTGCAGCCCCGGCAGAGGCGTTCCGGGAAACAAGCGCCAGCACTGTTAAGGCAAGCACGAACACCAATGCCGACCCCAAAAGCACCACAAGCAGCGCTGAGCCTGAATCTCGCCGAGTCCGGCCTCCGAACGCACAGCAAAACGGCGTAGGCACCCATCCCGTTTCCCTCCTCCCAAACCACATTCCAACCCCTCCCTCATGACTTCGATCCATGCCACTTCCCCCGATTTTTACACTGATGCCAAATCTCCTTCCCTGCCTTCCCTTGAAGGCTCTCCCACTCGCCAACCTCTTGGTCCTCTCCACAGGTGCATTCGCATCGAGCCCCCTGATCGCGTCTCACCAGCCCGTCCGTCCCAGCTCCCCACAGGCGCCCCCTTTAGTCGCCTCCTCAGAACTTTCACGCCTCCAGACAGCGCCCACCCCGCAAGAGAGCACCCCCACACCTTCCGGCCAGAACAGGGACTTCTCTCCAAAAAACAGCACGAGCGAAACGGACGGCAACCCTCCATGGAAAAGACCGGGGCAACATTGTCTGTGGAAGATCCACTTCCGCTACGCACCCCCGGCAACCGAAGCGACTCAGCCCTCCGATTCCAAAGTTGAGCGGGTCCAACAAGTCACTTTGACCCAGCATGGCAGGGAGTATCTGCAAGAGGTGCGGATGGAGGGTGGAAAAAAATGGGAGTACTGGAGCCTGAACGCTGCAGAACTGTACGGGGACGGCGGCGAAGACTCGCTTGCTCTGCGCCCCGCCAGAAGCAGGCATTCCAGGCGCAACGCCGGAAGTCCGAAACGGGAAGAAAATGCGAACGATTCAAACGATCCAGAATCCAAACCTTTCACAGGAGAAAGCTCAGGAGGGGAAGACTACCACTCTCTCGACGCCCTGCGCTGGATCCGCCAGGAGCATTACAAAACCACCCTCGAAATCGACGGCCAGCAAATGCTCCTCTTCATGCTCGCCCCGGAGGTTTCCCCAAAAGCCGACCCCCGCTCAAAATCTCAATACTACCGGAGCCCGCTTGGCGGACTGCCCATGCGTCCGGGCATCACCGCCGCTGCCATCCATGCAGGCACGAGGCTTCCCGCCTTTTTGCAAAAAGACAATGAATGGCGCGTCTACGAATTCACACCGCTCCGGAACGAGCGGCTCTTCTACCCCCAGCGGGTCACGCGCTTTCTGGAAAGCCTCGCCCCCGCGTTCAAGGCCGGGCCCAAGCCGCTTCCTTAGCAACAAACAAAAACCGCTCGCATCCATCCTGTTTGCACTCTCTCTATCCATCTTCACTTCCTCCGCCTGGTCCAAAACAAAGACGCCTCAGGGATCCGGCTCAAAAGGAGGTCGTCCGCACAAGGACTCTCCGGCAGAGGTCCAGCCCCCGGCTCCGTCCATACACACCGCGGAAGAACTCCACCATCAGCTCCTCACCGCACTCCGGGAAGCCGACTGGCTGAAAGCCGCGAATGCCTACACTGCCTGGCTTCGCGATTTTGGAGACCGCCAGGACCTCCTCCCCTTCATCGCCTCGTTTCGCGCACCCGTTGCGCTGGGGCTCCTGCAAATCGACAAACTCGACGCGGCGACACCCCTGCTGGAGGCCGCGCTTTCGGCACCCGCCGGAATCGCTCCCTCCATCAGACGGGAACTCTGCTTCCAAAGGGCCGCTTGCGCCCTCCGACTCAACCTGACGACCAAAGCCAGGGAGCATTTTCAAGCCTTCACCGGCCTGTTCCCTCAAACCGGACTTCGCAAGGATGACCCGTCTCCTGCTCTCGAAAAAAAGCGGTATCAAGACGCCCTCCTTCTGATTGCCCAATGCCTGCTCCGCGAAGGCAGGGCGTCGGATGCCGCCGAAAAGCTCGACCAATTCCGCCCGCAGCTCGACGCATTTCACGCATCACAAGCGGTTGCCCTGCAGTTCCGCGCACTGATTGAATCGGAACAAAAGGATCAGGCACTCCGATTCCTTCAGGACAACGAGGCGGAACTCCAAGCCTGTATCGAACTCCTGAGCACACAGTCCTGTGTGCTAAAACTAGGAGCACAGTTACTCGACTCCGGGAAACCCAGAGACGCCCTTGCGTGCCTGCTCAAAGTACGAAGATTCCAGACCGTTGCGGCCTTGCAAAAAAGGCGGCTTGCCGCACTTGAAGCCCAGATCACCTGGGAACCTCCCCCCGCAGGCACCGACCGCCGGGAAAGCAGTGCTCTCCTTGAAAGCAGGCAGGCCATCCAAAATGAGCTCTCATCGCAGGGCGAGTTTGAGGGGTTGGACGCCTCCACCCGCCTGAGGGCGGCAGCCGCATATGCCGCCTTGGAACGACCGCTAGAGGCCGCCCTGATCCTGAATGAAGCTGCACGCCTGTGGGCCTCCGACCCGGCCCTCGCCAAGGCGCACGCGACGCTGTCCGTTTACTGGAGCCAGGCGGAACGCTGGAACGAGGCGATCGAGGTGGCCAATGTATTTCATCAAAAGTGGCCGAAGGCCCCCGAGACTCCCGGCGTCGAACTATTGAGAGGCACCGCCCTCCAGAAACTGGGCCGTCTTGACGAGGCAGTTGCCGCGTTCCGCAACGTGTCAGGTCGGTTTCCAAAAACAGAACCGGCCGCGCGCGCCCGACTGATGGAAGCCTTCACCCTGCTCCAGCAAGGCAATGCCGAGGCGGCCTCCCCTATTTTCGAAGCCCTCCTGTCAGCAAAAACGGCCGTTGATCTATCAGAAGAAGCGTCCTTTGGAAGGTGCCTGGCCTACTCGCTGAGCTCTCAGTACGCCAAATGCCGGTCCGCTGCGGGCGAATACCAGCGCACACATCCCTCCGGCGAGCGTCTGCCGGACGTCCTGTTCCAAAAGGCGCGAGCCGCCCATCTGACTCGCGACTACCAAACCGCCATCCCGGAACTGCGCGCATTTCTAGAAGCGTTCCCCGAACACGAAAAAACGGGGGAAGCCGGAGTGCTTCTTGGCGATGCGCTTCTATCGGAGAACGCGCCGCTCGAGGCCTGGACCGCATACCGCCGGGTGCCGGCCGACAGAGCCGCCTATGAGCGGGCGTGGTTCAAAGCTGCCCCCCTCTTTTCTCTTCTCAACAAAACCGTGGACCTGAAGGAACACCTTTCGTCCTTCCAAACAGAACGCCCGCGCAGCGCGCAACTCGCCGACGCCTTGCTTTGGGTGCTCAAAGCTTTCCCGCCACCACCCCCAGAGGAAGAGACGGACAAACTCGTCTGGGAACTCATCACCCAGCACGGGGACCATTGGGAGGTCCCCGCGGTGGACACCCTGCTGACGCGCCTGTGCCAAAGAAAGGACCAGCCGACTGGCTTTTCGGACGTGCTGGACCGCACGCTCAAGGCCGCGGAAACCAGCGGGCAGACCGTACTCCAGATCCGTTTGCTGCGGGCGATGGCAAGACTCGAGGCGGGCCGTCCGGAGGAATCATACCGTCTGCTCGGGCAAGCGATGGCTCTTGCAAAGCCCGAGACTACCAGCCCGTCGCTTCTGGCGGACTTTGGAGACGCGCTGCTCGCACAGGGTGACATGGTGGGGGCCCGCGGGCACTGGAGAAACCTTCTCAAGTGGCATCCGCGAGCTGGGGAAAAAGACCGCGCACTTGCCGGACTCGCATGCGTCGCTCAGGCAAACGGCGAGCCACGCGAGGCCATGGCGTGGATCGAGCGCTTTGAAGCTGAGACCGAAAGCTCGACCCTGGCAGGCGCGATGCTTCTGAAAAAGGCCGCGATCCTGCTGAAAATCGGCTGCGAAGAGGAGGCGAACCGCACACTGGAGACCCTTCTTCAAAGAGGCGGGATATCGGGCCAATGGAAATCCGAGGCCTTGCTCGAACTCGCCGAGCACCACATGCGAAAAGGCAAACCGGGCCGGGCCATTCCCTATTACCAGCGCATCTATACGATGTACGGCCGGTGGACTGGGCCGCTGGCGCGCGCCTATCTGCGTTCCGGCGAGGCGTTCGAACAATTGCAAGATCTGGAGGCAGCCCGGCGCACCTACCGCGAAATGCTGGATCGGGACCTTTCAGGCGAGCCAGAGGCGGTTCGCGCGGCACGGGACCGCCTCCAGGCGCTCGACGAAAGCGGACGATGAAAACCTTCCTGTTGCTGACCGCCACCTTGCTTTCCACCATGTCTCTTCGACCTCCCTCAGCAAAGGCCGACAGCATCGGCCTCACCAACGGAGAAAAGCTCACAGGACGCATCCGCGGCATGGAGCGGGAGACCGTTCTTTTGGAAACGACTCCGGTCCGCGGATACCCGCCGGTAAACCAACGCATCGGAAAAGCCACCATCGCCCGGCTGGAATTCGCTCCGGATCTGGAGAGAGACCGACTGGCTGGCAGTGGCGACCCTGCTCAAATCAGTGCGCTAAAGGCCGCATGGCTGGAATTGTCGCCCTTTCTGGGGGTGGCGAATTCACCAGCGGCAAGACTGGGACTGCGGTACGCCCTGCTTCTCATGGAAGCCGAGGGAACGGAGTCCAAAGACGAGGCACTCGGCATTTTTTCTACGATCTCCAAAGAAGCCCCAGAGGCAACGGAGCGCGCCGCCGCAGGGCAGGGAAGGTTGAGAACCCTGATCCTGTCGGGCAGATCCTCGGAAGCACTCCAGGAAGCAGAGTCCCTTTTAAAAGAGGGAGCCGATCCCGCCCTGTGCGCTGAGGCGCACCTCATTGTCGCTGGCGGGCATGCCAAAAAGCTTCGCCTCCACCTTGAGGAAAACCCGCGCTGGAATGAGGACGAGCGCGCCGGCGCCGAACGGGAAAGGCTTCGCAACCTGGCACTCGACTCCTGCCTGCTCGCCGGACTCGGCTCCGAGTCGCCGCCGGAACTCGCCGTGCGCGGACTTCTTGGCGCCCTACAAATCCACAAACTTTGCGGAGACCAAAGCCGCGCACTGGAGATCGCACGGGATATCGCTGCGATCTATCCGGGCCACCCCGGAGCTCAGATCGCCCGCGAATTTCTGACACGCGCCACAGCCAGCAGCAGCGGGGCTTCCTCCTCCCCTCCGCAATCTAACCCCAGCAGCTCTTCAAACCCATCCAGGGACATTCAAGAGAGGGCCTCTCAAAAAACACCATGAACATCACTCTGTCCAAACCGCTCGCGCTTGCGACCCGCGTCCTGATGCTGGCCCTGTCCCTTCCCTGCACAGCGCTGGCAGGCAGTCCGGAGGGAGGCAAAAGCCTGTTGGAACTCTATCAGGAAGGCGGCCCTGTGATGCATCTCATCGCCCTTTGTTCCGTAGGCGCCCTGGCGCTTGCCGTGTTCTGCCATTTCACCTACCGGCGGGCCAACCTGCTGCCGGAAGCACTGGTCGGCCAGCTCAACCAGCTTCTCTCACTGCGGGACCTCCACGAGGCATACCGCTGCTGCCAGACCCGCCCCGGCCCCCTCACCCAGGCCCTCTCAAACGCTCTCACCAAGGCAAACTACTCGCGGGACATGTACAACAAGGCGGCCATGGAGAACGCGCTCATGGACGAATGTTTCCGCTCGGAAACCAAAATGATGACCGTCGTCAACTACCTTAACACCCTCGCCGTGCTCGCCCCGATGATCGGGTTGCTTGGAACCGTCTCGGGGATGATCAGCAGCTTCAGCGCGCTTACCGCCGGAAAAGCCGAGGCCGCCGACCTTGCCAAGGGAATCGGCGAAGCACTGGTCGCAACCGGAGGGGGACTGCTGCTGGCGATCCCCTCGATGTTTCTCTACTTCTACTTCCGGGGCGTCGTTTCCAGCAACATGGCCGACGTCCACGCCACCCTGTCCCACATGCTCGACAGGTTTACCGGGGAGGCTCACGGCAACCCTCCCCCAGCCGTCTCCGTCCACGCAACACCCCTCGAACACGCAGAGCAAGCCATATGAGCCAGCCCGGTCCCGCAAGGCGCAAGCCCAGACGACTGCACCACGAGGAGGTGGGACTGCAAATCGCTCCCATGATCGACGTGACCCTCCTTCTGCTCTTTTTCTTCATGCTTTCGGGAAAGCTCACAAAGAACGCCAAGCTGATGCGCATCCGGGTGCCGCAGGCAGACGCCTCACTGGTGCCTGAAAACACCAGCGAAAGAGAGGTCATCAACATCGACGCTGCTGGCGCCTGGTTTTGCGGAGATCAGGCGGTGAGCACAACCGAGCTGGTCGCCCGGCTCAGACAACGCTTCTCCAACCATCCGCCCCTCAAGCTTCAAGTCAGGGCGGACGCCGAAACGCCGGCCTCCCGGATCAAAGAACTGATGGCGCTGGCCGCGGAAGCTGGCGCGCTGGAAGTCGTCTACGGAGTCGCAAAGCCATGAGACGCCCCGAACAGCCCCAGGTCGAAATGCAGATCGCACCCCTGATCGACGTGTGTTTCCTCCTTCTATTTTTCTACATTCTCACCTCCAAACCTGTGAAGCCCGAGGGCGACCTGGGCCTGCGCCTTCCCGGAACAGTCGAACAGGAGGCGCCCCTCGACCTGCCCGACGAACAGCGCCTCCAGATCCTCGAAACCGGCCAGATCCTTCTCAATGAGGCCCCGCTGGACAGCCCGAGCCAACGCGACCTCCCTCAACTCGTCGGCATCCTGTCCCGTCTACGACAATCCGCAACGGCCAACCGCGCAGAAGCACTCCTCACCTTGGACGTCGCGGATGCAGCCAAGCACCAGCGCATCGTCGACGTCCTCAATGCCTGCACCAAGGCCGGCGTGACCAACGTCACTTTTGCCGCCGGCTCGGAGAACCGGCCATGAATCCCACGCAGGACGCACGCCCCGAAATCCCCGGCCGAGCCGCAAATCCGCGAAAACTTTGGGCCACGGTCCTCCTCGCAAGCCTTGCGCTGCACGGTATCGCGGCCGTGGTTGCTGGCACCTGGATCATCGTCAAACGCCTGGTGGCCCCCGCGGAACCGCCCCCGCCGATTCAGGCGATTAAAAGCCCGAAACCGCCTCCCTCCATCAAAGAACAGCGCATGCAGGCGGCGGCCTTTGAAGGGGCACTCGCAAAGGCCGCCCTGCCCTCGCTGATTCAAAGCAACCGCGCCGCGTTGCTCTCCCTTCCGGCCCTTCCCAAAATCCCGCTCCCCGACCTTCCCGCACTCCAATCCGGCAGCCTCTCTAAAGCAGCCCTCGCGGAATCCGCTGCAAACTGCCTCAGTTCCGCCACAGGCGCAGGGGGAGGATCCGGCGCAGGCGGCGGAGGCGCCGGAGGAAGCGGCAACGCCATCAGCTTTCTGGGAATCCAAACCCAAGCCAAACGCATCGTGTTGATGTACGACGTTTCCAAAACCGTCGCAGGCGCCGCCGAAAAGGCCGGCATGCCGATGGAACGCATCCGGGAGGAAACCGCGCGCTTGATCTCCGGGATGGGAGCCAACACGCGCTTCGGCCTCGTGGAATTCGCCAGAAACTACGCATTCTTCAAACCCGAACTGCTGCCGAGTTCCACCGCAAACCGCACCTCCGCCCTGGCGTGGTTGGACCAACACTTCGCCACCACGGGCACCCTGCCCCGCTCCGTACCGGGCCTTGTCTCGGGCAGTCCCGGTTTTCTCGCGGCGCTCGAAGCGGTCTTCAAAATGCAACCCGACTCGGTGTTCGTCATCTCCGACGCCAATATGCAGAGAGGCACAGGAAGCGGGAGCGCCGCCACCATCCCAGTTCAAGAAATCGGAAGCACCCTTGCCCGTCTGCAGGCCGGCCTCCCCAGAAAGGCGAAGATCTTTTTCATCGGCGTGGGCGTCCCGAAGGAAACCGAAAAAGACCTGAGACGCGTCCTCGCCGATTCGGGCGGCTCCTATTCGGAGCTCAAACGCTGATGCATTGGAAAAAAGGGATCTCACGCGGGATCGCGGCGCGGAGAAAAATCACATAAACCATTCAAACAAAGCCATTCATTTCCCTCCGCGGCTCCGTGCCTTGTATGTGCTCAAGGATGCGGTTTTTTCCTCGCTCACACAAGTCGAGCGTCTAAGGCTGCAGTCTCCCGAGTTTGTTGGCGCAGTTGTCTCTGCGCCAACAGCGGTCGGCGGGATCGTTTCGTGCCAGAG
>CANFTB010000012.1 GCA_947449735.1 Chthoniobacteraceae bacterium
CCTTGGGTGCGTCGGCCTTGGGTGCGTCGGCCTTGGGTGCGTCGGCCTTGGGTGCGTCGGCCTTGGGTGCGTCGGCCTTGGGTGCGTCGGCCTTGGGAGCTTCAGCCTTGGGTGCTTCAACCTTGGGTGCTTCAACCTTGGGTGCTTCAACCTTGGGTGCTTCAGCCGCATCGGCCTTGGGAGCGTCAGCAGGCTTGTCGGCGAGCAGAGCGGAACGCTCTTTCAACAAAGCTTCCACCCGGAACTTGGACACCAGGAATCCCCTGCCCTCCAGCTTTTTCTCCTTGGCCAGCTTCTCCGCAAGCTGCGTCTGCTTCTTAGTAAACTCCTCGTCCAGACGGGTCTTGTCCTCAGGCTTTTCGTCGGCGCCGGCAGTGCGCTCTTTCGCAAACACACCCGCCACCTGCACGAACACCGGCACATTCTCTCCCTGCTCCTTGCCCAGTTGAAGATCGTACGTGAACCCGTCGAACGTGGACACCGTTGCGGTGACCGCCGGCTCAGACTTTGCATCGGGAGCGAGCACGTCTGAAATCGTCGCCGCACTCAGAATGTTAGCCAGAGACGAAACCTTGGAAGCGTCCACCTTCTCCTCCGCCTTCGAATCTGCCAGCTGCCATTCAGCGGTAGCGGACTCTCGGTTCAAAGACCAGTTCTGCGCGCCCTTGACCGACACAGCCTTCACGCCCTCAACGTTGATGAAGTCCGTCGCCACCCAGCGGGTCGGCGTTGGATCAATTTCATCCAGCGTCTCGGAAACGAGCGACACCTTCGGAGTGGCTCCCGACTTCAAATAGCGCCCGGCGGGAAAGCCCTCGGAGGCGCCGCCGAATCCCATGTCGGGACCGTCGGACTTCCTAATGTGCTTCTTGCCCAGCAAGAGTGAGGCGATCTCTTTTCCGTCGGCGGCGATAAACTGAACCAAGGTTCCCGAGTTTTCCCCTTTACCCGGCTCAATGAGCTCGAGTTTGGGAAACTGGGAGGCTCCGACCTTCACCTCCTGGACCGTCTTCAGGTCCCAGAGTTTGCGCAGCATGGAACTCACCTGCTCAAAATTGGCGGGATAGTTCGCGCGCTCCTGAACGGTCCAAAGGTCGTCCTTTTTGACCAGATTCAATTCCGCCGCCGCCGTCTTGATTGTCAGGCGGGCGACGTCGTTGATCGGGAACTCAAGAACCTTGAGGCCGGTGCGGCTGGTTTCCGACCAGGCGGCCTGGTCTGTTTTGGAACGGTTCAACCAGGCAACGCCCAGGGCGATGCCCAGGACTAGAAGTAGGGCGAGTTGTTTTCCTTTCATGGTCGTATCGAATTAACGGGCTGCGCGGCGCTTGAGCCGCAATACGGCGAGTGCGATCCCGGTGACAGCAACGATCAACGGCATAAGGGCGATGTTGATCCACTTGATACCGTTCTCGAGCGAATCGATCCCAACGCGCAACTTCTTGCGCTCCTCCTTGAGCTGGAGCTTCACCTCGCGCTCCTTGTTCCGGAAGTTGTTGATCTCGTTCTGCTGCTCGGGAGAGAGGATGAAGCGTTGTCCGCCCTTTTCCCCCTTGTCGCCTTTCGCGCGCTGGAGTTCGTTCAGCTTGTTCTGCGCCTCGGAGAGACTGGACTCCAGACTCCGGATCTTGTTCTGGAAGGCAGCTTCGGCCTTGGCCTGCATCTGCTTCACAACGGTGAACTGACGCTCGCGCGAAGCCCGGCTGCGCACCGCAACCAGATTGCTGTCGCCGGCCATCTGTTCGATGGCGCCTTGGGCGAAGGCTAGGTTTCCGTTGGCAGGCATCACCATGCGCTGACCGCCACCGAACGGATTCATCATCTCCTGTACGGCAATCTGGTCCTGAACGAAGTCGGAGTCGCCGATCAGCAACACCGATGTCTCCTCCTTGGACTCCTTGAGTCCCTCGGCGGCGGGCTTTTCATCCTTCTTCTCATCAGGTCCGCCGGGCGCCGCCTTCGGCTTGCCGTCGGGGAAGGCCGTCTTGAACTTGCCAGTCAGACGCAGGGCGATCGGATGCTCGGTATTTGACGGGGTGAAATCTTTGATGATCTTTTCACCACCAAACTGTGCGTTCATCGGGTCGATCAACTGCGAGTTCTTGGAAGAATGCAGCAGCACCGTCTGCTTCAACCCCTCCACCGGCGTCCCCGAGAACACCCCGGCGAAGGCGAGGAACAGGTTGTTGGCGTCGGCGCTGACAATATCGTCGCGATTACTGGCCTTCTCGTTCAAAGCAAGAACGGCCGGCTGGCGGCCCTCGCGGGTGCGTCCGACGAAGTCGAGGTCGGCCACGACCTTGGAACTGTCGAAGGTGATGCCCCAGGCGCTCATGAGTTTGTCGATGGAGGAGCGACTGCCCATGCTCATGCCCATCGGGTTGCCGGCGGAACTGCGGTCCAGAACCCCCTGCGGGTCGAGGAACGCGATCAGCTTGCCGCCGCGGAGCACGAACTGGTCGACCGCGTACTGCGAAACCTCCGAAATCCCCTTGGGATGCAGGAGGACGAGGACCTTCACGTCCGCCGGGATTTCCTCGGCGGCGATAGGCACATCCTTCACGGTGAAATCACGCTTCAGCTCGCTGATCAGCACCCAGGGCTGCTGGCCGGACTGCCCCATGCGCATCATCATCGGGTTCATCGGCTGCCCGCCGTACGGCAGGGGGCTCATCACACCGATGACGGGTTTCTCATTGGATCCCACGCGGGAAATCGCACGGGCAATGTCGTACTCCAGCAACCGCTCGCGGTCAGGCGAGAGAAACGGAAGCGCCTGCTTCTGGTCGAGCATGCTGATGCTCACGCCAAGATAGAAGGGCTCGCCGTCCATCCGCGCCTGTCCCTCGATTCCGTCCAAGCGCGCCGAATCCTCGGCCTCCGAGTCGGGCACTGGATCGAGTTTTTGAATCTCGATCTGGCCCTTGGAGGCCTGGCGGAACTCGCCGAGCAGGTCTTCCACGCGCTGGGCGTAGGCCTTCAGCATCACCGGCATGCGAGTGTCGCCGCGGGTGCAGTAGAAGCGCACCTGAATCGGTGTGTCCAGTTTGGAGAGGATCGCACGCGTACCCGCTGAAAGCGTGTAGGCATGCTCCGCGGTGAGGTCGACGCGCGTCTTCACGCCGGAGGCGAGCGCATTGACGATCACGATGATCACAAACATCGCCACCACTCCGAGTGACGAATAAAGCCAGGTTTCTAGACCTTTGTTTTTCATGTTTGAAAAATGGGTTGTTTACCTTAGAGAGAATCAGCCGGCGCGGTGCGTGCGCACGATGACTCCGGTGGTGAATAGTGAGAAGACCATGACGGAGAGGAAGTAGAGGATGTCCCGGGAATCGAGAACCCCCTTCTGAATGCTCTCAAAGTGCGTCATCACGCTGAAGGACGCGATCGCGTCCACGAGCGCCGGGCTGGCCCAGTGCACGAGCATGTTCGTGACGGGCGGGTATCCCGCAAGAATCAAGAACAGCGAGAGGACGACCGACACGATGAACGCGACAACCTGGTTGCGGGTCATCGCGGAAGTCATCGCCGTGATTGACAGGTAGGCGCCGCCCATCAGGAGGCTCCCGAGGTAACCGGCGAGGATGACGCCGTTGTCGGGATTGCCGAGGTAGTTTACCGTCAGCCACATCGGGAAGGTCAGGCCGAGGGCCAGCCCGACGACCGCCCAGGCGGCCAGGAACTTTCCAAGAATGGCCTGCCACGGGGTGACGGGCATCGTGAGCAGAAGTTCTAGCGTGCCGAGGCGGCGCTCCTCGCTCCACATCCGCATGCCGACCGCTGGCACCAGGAACAGGTAGAGCCACGGATGCCAGGCAAAGAAGGCTTCCAGGCTGGCCTGTCCCCTCTCGAAGAATCCGGCCACCATGAAGCTGAAGAAGCCGGAAAGCATCAGGAAGATGACGATGAAAACAAAGGCCACGGGCGAGGCGAAGTAGCCCGTGAGTTCGCGTTTGGCGATGGTGATAACAGGTTTCATTTAGACTCCTTTCCAGAGGATTTGGTGTCGGGAAGCGTGATATTGCGGAAGACCTCGTCGAGGCGTCCTTCTTCAGTGTGCAGTTCCAGGAGCGACCACTGCTCCTTGCCGGCGAGATCCGAGATCGCACGCGCAAGGTCGTCGCTGGCTGTCTGTTTGCGAGGAAAGGCGCGGACTGCCGCGGGGGATTCGTTCAGGACAACCGTGTGGTCAACGCCGCTGAGGGCGTCCAGTTTGGAGGCCACCGCCTTGGCGCTTCCGGAAGCGAGGCGCACGGTGATCGCGCCGGCCTGGTTGGAGCGGCGCTTCAATTCAGCCGGTGTGCCGTTGGCAACGATCGTGCCGCGGTCGATGATGATCGCCCGAGAGCACACGGCCTCGACCTCTTCAAGAATGTGGGTCGAAAAAATGATGGCCTTCTTTTCGCCCATGCGCCGGATGAGCGTGCGGACCTCGTGCTTCTGGTTGGGGTCCAAGCCGTCGGTGGGTTCGTCCAGGATGAGCACCTCGGGGTCGTGAATGATGGACTGCGCGAAACAGGTGCGGTGCCTGTAGCCCTTGGAGAGCGTTTCGACGCTCTGATGGAGCACGTTCTCCAGGAAACACATCTCCACGGCGCGGTCGACGGCCTTGCGCTGGGCGACGCCGGACAGGCCGCGTAGTTCGGCCGTGAACGACAAAAACCCGAGAACCGTCATATCGGCGTACGAGGGCGCGTTCTCAGGAAGGTAACCGATGAGACGTTTGGCCTCGATCGGGTTGTCGACGATGTTGAAGCCGCCGATGATCGCCTCGCCCGCCGTGGGCGGGATGAAGCCGGTGATCATCCGCATAGTGGTGCTCTTCCCTGCGCCGTTCGGCCCAAGAAAGCCCAACACCTCGCCTTTCTCGACCTTGAAGGAGACGCCGCTGACGGCGACCTTCGGGCCGAACGTTTTTTTCAAGTTTTGGACTTGGATCATGGATAGGGTCAAAGGTTCCGCAGCTAAACCTAGCGCGGTGGGAAGCAGACAACCTTCCCCCCGGATATGTTCGAAGAAAATTTTCCCCCCTGCCTAGCGAGGGCTGAACTTACAGAGTAAAAGCAAAACGTTAAGCGAACTTAAGCTCACATTTAGCTCAGGCACACACTCCCCCCTTTGGACCCCGCCGCCCAAATTTGAAAACACCCCCCTGCCCCTACATGAATCCGCCGGAGATCTTCCATTCCTCAAGGAGATGCTCCGGGATGGCTTCCAAAAAGGGGGAGATGCGCTGCACTGCGTCGCCCGCACCAGCGCTGCGTTTGATGAAGGGCCAGCAGAGGTACAGGTCGTCCTCCGCGCGCGTCACGGCGACGTAGAAGAGGCGGCGCTCCTCCTCCAGCGCGTCGGCGCTCGCCAGGGAACGTTGCGAGGGAAACATGCCCTCGGTCAGCCAGATGACAAAAACAGCCTTCCATTCAAGGCCCTTGGCCTGGTGCACCGAGGAGAGCGTCAGGCTTTCGCCGGAAGAATCGCGCACCACCGGGGACTGGTCGGCGCCCCCCATCAGCGCGAGTTGGTCCAAAAACTCCTCGGCGTTCTCGTACTGCGAGGCGAACGAGGCGAGCGTGTTCAAATCCTCGCGCCGGACATCGTAGTCGGGAAACTTCGTCCGGGCGAAATCATCGTAAACCGCCTCGCGCACCGAACGGAGCATGTGCACGGGGGAGACGGGGACTCCGCCCGGGGCGATCTCCTCCAGAGTGTGGCCGAGCTGGCGCCATGCGGCCGCCGAGCGGGCCGGAACCTTCTGGCCCTCAAATGCCTGGGAAAAGGAAAACCCTGAGCCGCCGGACTGCCGCTCCTGAACAAGTTCGCGTCCGAGCGGTTCCACCGCCTTCCAGAGGCCCTGCGCCGAACGGTCGCCGATCCCGGGCAGGAGACGCACCATGCGCTTGAAGGCCACCTCGTCCGAGGGGTTGACCACGAACTTTAAAAACGCACCGACATCCTTCACGTGCGCCTGTTCGAAGAAACGCAGGCCGCTCGTGATTTGAAACGGAACACCGGCCCGGGTGAGCTCCATCTGAAGCTCCATCGAGTGGAAATGCGCGCGGTACAGCACCGCCATCTCGCTCCAGCGCGTTCCCGAATCGTTCAGTTCGAGAAGACGCGAAACCACGAAGCGCGCCTGCTGTCCGCCGGTCTGCGCCGGAATGATCTTGGGCAGTTCGCCGGAGGTGCGCGCAGCAACGAGCTCCTTGCGCAAAGGCGTCTGCATTCCGTCGATCGCGGAGTTTGCGAGTTCGAGGATCTCGGGCGTGCTGCGGTAGTTGACCTCCACCTTGTAGATCTGCGCGCCGGGATAACGCTGCCCGAAGCTCAAGATGTTGCGGTAATCGGCGCCGCGCCACGAGTAGATGGCCTGTGCGTCGTCGCCGACAGCCATGAGGTTGCGGTGCTTTGCGGAAAGCAGGTCGATGAACCGCGACTGCAAAGGGTTCGTGTCCTGATACTCGTCCACCAGCACGAACTGGAAGCGGCTCTGAAAAATCTCCGCGATCTGCGGGTGCTCCTCGAGCAGACGGACGGTGCCCGAGAGCAGGTCGTCGAAGTCCAGCGCGTTGGCGGCGATCTTCCGCTTGCGGTACTGCTCGCCCGCAAGGCGGATCATCTCCTCCCATTCTTCGAGATGGGGAAACCGCTCGGGCAAGACTTCGGGCACGCTGCGTCCCACGTTCACGCAGTAGCTGAGCACCTCGCCCACGACCGAGGGCTTGACGGGAAGCTCGGACACCTTGCCCCCGCGCATCTCCAATATCGCGCCCTGCAGCAATTCGTCGGCGTCCTCGCGGTCCATCACAGTGAACCCCTGCTGGTAGCCCGCCTCCTGCGGATACCTGCGCAGAATGCGGTTGCCGATGGAGTGAAAGGTTCCGCCCCAGAGTTCGCTCAGGTCGTGCGGAACAAGACCGGCGACGCGCTCCAACATTTCGCGGGCCGCCTTGTTGGTGAAAGTGAGCAGGAGGATGTTCCCCGGCTGGACCCCGTTTTCGAGAAGGTACGCCACGCGGTAGGTGAGGGTCCGCGTCTTGCCTGAGCCCGCGCCAGCAAGCACAAGTGCGGGGCCCGGCGGGCACGTGACAGCGGCGAGCTGCTGCGGGTTGAGTTCGTCCGCGAACGCGATGCGCGGCATCTGCGTTGCGGAGGGCCGGATGACATATTCGCGCGCCATGCCTCAGTTCCCCCCGCCCTGCGCGAGCCGACGCACGCGCATTCCCTTGTAAGCGGCCGTCGTGCGAAACGACGCGATACCGATGGGAGCGGAAAGGTCGATTTCGCCCGGGCGCAGGCTGAGGTCCTTGCCCCTGGTGTCGAGGTCAACGACGCGCTCGTCGTCGATCCATGCTTGGATGCGGTTCTCCTCCACGCGGAGGCGCACCCGGTACCAGCGGTCGTCCTTAAAAAAGCGAGTGCTCGTCGTCTCGTTCATCGAGGCGTCTTTTTTGTCCACGCTGGAAATGCCAACAGTGGAACCGCTCCAGCCTCCAATGATGAAGCTCAGAAACTTGTCGCGCACCGGAAACGTGATTCCGCAGAAAAAGTCGAGACCCGAGCGCCGCTGGGCTTCGAGTTCAAACTCGTAGGACATCTTTGGGAAATCGGCGGTGCAGTTCACCCCGCTCAACTCCTCGCCCTGGTCGACCACGAGAGCGCCCTTGTCCACCTCGGCGCCGCCGCCGCCCCCGAAGGCAGTGCTTTTCCAGCCGGTCATCGTCGACCCGTCGAAAAGTGCCACCCAATTCTCGGCGACGGGCTTTGTCGCCCCGTTCACTGCGACCTCGGACTGCGACGCCGGAGCGCCCTTTGGCGGGGAATCTGCAAACGCGCTCGGGGTTAAAACGCCCAGACACCATGCCGAGAACGGAAGAAGAAACTGGAGGGTGGTAGTTCTCACCCCTTCTCCATCCACGCTTGGAGGGATTTTCGCCAGCCAAAAACCCTCAAAACTTCGCGCCTTTCAACTGGCGGGCCGCCTCGTACATCACGATCCCTACCGAAGTGGCCAGATTGAGGCTGCGCGTTTCCGGTTCCATCGGGATGGTCAGGCAGCGTTCCGGGTTGGCTTCCAGAAGAGGGCCCGGAAGCCCGCGTGTTTCACGACCGAAAACAAGGTAGTCGCCCGGCTGGAAGCGGACATCCCAGTAAGCGGCATTTGTCTTGGTGGTCATGTACCAGAGACGCGCGGAGGCAGGCAGAGCCTCGGAAAAGGCCGCCCAGTTTGCCCAGCGCCGCACCTGCACTCGCTCCCAGTAGTCGAGGCCCGCCCGTTTGAGCTGTCTGTCGTCGAGGGAAAATCCGAGGGGCTCGATCAAGTGCAGCACGGAAGCCGTGGCGAGGCAGAGCCGGCCGATATTGCCGGTGTTTGGCGGAATTTCAGGTTCCAAGAGGACGATATTGAGCATTCGCTGGACTTTGACAGGGCGGGCCATGATTTGCCAATGCGGAGACGGCCGTGGCGTATTTCCTGCTTCGCATAACCTGTGTCTTTTTGGGAACTCACAAGGCGCGGACGCCCTCAGTTGCAGAGCCTGCTCGTTGGACTGGGCGCCACCGCCGTGACCATGGCGGCGCTCGGCAAGGCCGCGCCTGCGTTGATTCCGACCGGGATCAAGGCCACTGCAACGCTTTTGCTGCCGCTGAGCCTCGGCATGGCCTGGGTGGCGACCGCTGTTGGGTCCCCATTTTGGAGAGTCGCGGTACTTGTGGGGGCTCTTCTGCAAATTCCGCTGAGCGCCCACCTTTCGCGTTTATTTGAAAAGCCTTTCGCCCCTTGGGCCCTCGGAATTTCGCTCCTTCTGGCTTGGGGGGCTCCGGAATATTTACGATACAGGTCGGGCAGACTGAAGCCTGGCGATGAACTGGACCCCGCATTTTATGATCCTTCGCCGCTTCTGAATCCAGCGGTCCCGTCCCATGGAAGCGTTCAGGGGAGCGTTCAGGGCGGCGTTGAAAGCCTTTCACCCGGAGCCGGCGCCTCGCAACCGGAGCCGCAGAAGCAGGCAGTCACACATGCCGACCGGGTTTCGTGCAGTGTCCTTTTCTGCGAACTGGCAAATCACAACGAGCTTGCCGACTACCTGCCTCCGGAACAGGCGGCGAATTTCATCAACAGACTGCTCACCGCCTTCGAGGAAACCACCGGCGCCCACGGAGGCCGGACCGACCGCTCGGACGGCGAGGCGTTTCGCACGGTTTTCTGCACAACCTACGGGGTTGAAGAACACGCCGAGGCGGCGATGACCTCGGCACTGGCGATTCGGGAGCGGGCAGCGGGCGTGAGCCTCGAATGCGAGCGGCTTTTCGGCCTGAACTTGGACGTGCGCATGGGCGTGAGTTCCGGGGAGGTACTGCTGGCGGAATTTGGCTCGGAAAACTCGAAGCGCGCCGGGATCGCGGGCGAAACGGCCGAGTGGGCCCGCAGGCTGGCGGGGGCCAATGTGCTGTATGGTTCCCGGATTCTCATCGGCTCGCGGACCGGCCTCATTGGGGGACATTCCGTGGAAAGGCGCCCGATCGACCTGCTCCAGCGGCACCTGCCGCCGCACCCTCCGGAGGAGGTTTTTGAAGTGCTAGCCCTCCACAACACGCTCGATGCTTGGGAGAAAGAGCGCCTCCGGCATTACCGGGACGGCGTGTCGAAGTTCCGCGCCCGGAAATGGGACGCCGCCCGCCAAAGCCTTCTCGCGGCGCGCCCGCCAGACCGCTCCGACGACGCCATAGACCTGCTGCTTTTGCGGATAGACGAACAAAAGACTCTCTCCCCTCTGGTGGAAAAGGAAAGCTGGGGAGACACGCCCGCATGATCCGCGCCGAATATCCCGCCCCCCTCCGTTCGCTCATAGCCGAACTCAAACGCCTTCCGGGCATCGGATCGCGCAGCGCCGAACGGATCGCCCTGTGGATGATCCAGTCTCCAGACTCCCATCCGGAGTCCCTCGGCCGTGCCATTGAAAGGGTGAAGGCCGGCGTTTTTCCCTGCGACCCTTGCGGTTTTTTCACAGAAACGAGCCCCTGCCCCCTCTGCGGCGACCCGTCAAGAGACCCGCTCCTGCTTTGCGTGGTCGAGCAGCCCACGGACGTCCTGCCCATCGAACGCTCCGGAGCGTACCGAGGGCTTTATCACTCCTTGGGTGGAAAAATCTCCCCCCTCGACCATGTTGGGCCCGAGGCCCTCCGGATTCCGGCACTCCTTGAGCGCATCAAAACCCAGCCACCTCAGGAGATCATCCTTGCACTGGGGGCGGACGTGGAGGGCGAGGCCACGGCGCATTACCTGGCCGACACGCTCCGGGAATTGCCGGTGAAAATCTCCCGGCTTGCCCAGGGGCTTCCCGCGGGCGCGGGCTTGGAGTACGCCGACGAACTCACGCTGAGCCGCGCACTCACCGGACGCACCCGGGTGTGAGGGGGAGGCTCGCCTCCTATCCCAATCCGGCCTTTTTCATTTTTCCCTCTCCAACAGCTCACTGTATGTTCCGATTTGTCTACCATCTTCCGGGAACGGAGCCCGCCACTCTGGCGACACCAAACGACGTCTCGAACACGACGCCCCGCCTCAGATACACACGCTACGACCGCGAAATTCTTGAGGAAAAAGAGGTCTCCTCGGTTGCAGACATTCCCAACCCGACTCCTAACGGACCGGTTTTGTGGGTGGAGCTCGACGGCCTCACGAACCTCGACATGCTGCGTGACCTTGGAAGCAAGTTTGGGTTTCACCCCCTCGCCTTAGAGGACGTTCTCAATCTCGGACAACGTCCGAAGGTGGAACCCTATGAGGATCACCTCTTCCTGATCGCCCAGATGATTTCCGACGAGGAATCCGGAGCAGTCTCTAGAGAACAGGTCTCCATGTTCCTGGGAAAAGGGTTCCTGGTCACGATTGAAGAAGATCCCATCACCGACACATTTCATCCGATTCACGAGCGCCTCCGTCTGGCCCGCGGCATGATCCGGAAAATGGGGGCGGACTACCTCGCGTACGCCCTTCTGGACGCGATCGTGGACCACAAGTTTCCACTTCTGGAAAAGCTCGGGGAGTCGCTGGACGAACTGGACGACCAGGTGGTTGCGAATCCATCGATACAGCACGTGCACGAATTGCACGACTGCAAGCGACTGCTCACACACCTCCGCCGCTTTGTGTGGCCGGAGCGCGAAGTGATCAGCGCCCTGCTCCACGACGAAACGGGCCTCGTGCGCAAGGAGTCCAAAGTGTACCTGCGCGACTGCTACGACCACACCGTGCAGATCATGGACCTGATCGAGAGCTACCGGGACGTGGCCACCACCAACATGGACATGTACCTGTCCTCCGTGGGCATGCGCACCAACGAGATCATGCGTGTGCTGACGGTGATTTCCTCCATTTTCATCCCCCTCACCTTCCTCGCGGGCATCTGGGGGATGAACTTTCAGAACGAAAAGGACGGCGAAACCTTCCCGCTTAACATGCCGGAACTCCACCACAGGCTGGGCTATCCGCTGGCCCTCGGGCTCATGCTTTTGATCGCCCTTTTCCAGGTCTACTACTTCCGCCGCAAAAAGTGGCTCTAGCTCCCTTCCCTCCAACCGGCACTAAATAGGGAGACCTAAGGAGAGCCGCAGCTGGGGGATCAATTTTCAGAACGAACGCCTACAGAATACTCCTTCCCCCCCCACCCATGCGCCACCTCCTCACTCTCGCCGGTGTAGTTATACCATCCGTCCTACTTGCCCAAAACGCAGCAGCCCAAGCCGGCGCCTCTCCGGCGAAGACGGTTCCTCCGGCAGCCTCAGCACCAGCGCAAGGCGTCGCGAAGGGCGAAGTCCTTCAGTTCGCACTCGAGAACAGCAAGGTCTTTCCGGGCACCTCGCGAAACTTCTGGGTCTACATTCCGGCAGCCTACCAGCCCTCGAAACCCGCCTGCCTGTACGTCCACCAGGACGGCGTTGCGAACAAGGCGCCGGAAGTCTTCGACGAGCTCATTGCCAAGGGCGAGATGCCCGTCACGATCGGAGTGTTCGTCCAGCCCGGCCGGGTGAAGGCCGTCGCCCCCGACACCGGCGACCGCGTCAACCGCAGCTTTGAGTACGACTCGGTAACGCCCGATTACGCGAGGTTCCTCGCCACCGAACTGCTGCCGGCCGTCGAGTCAAAGACCGCGTCCGACGGACGCGCCATCAAGCTTTCCTCGGACCCCAACGACCGCGCCATCGGGGGCCACAGCTCCGGCGCCATCGCCGCGCTCAACGCGGCCTTCGAGCGCCCCGACCTTTTCAGGCGCGTCTTTTCCGGCATCGGAAGCTTCACGGACATCCGCGGGGGCGACAAGTTCTCGTCCCTGGTGCGCAAGATGGAACCGCGTCCGCTCCGCGTGTTCGTGCAGGACGGTGCGCAGGACCTCAACAATTCATACGGCGACTGGTGGATGGCCAACCAAACGCTGGAGCGCGCACTGACCTTTTCCGAGTACGACGTCGCCCACGCGTGGGGCGAAGGCGGTCACAACGGCAAGGAGATCGCCGTGGTGTTTCCGGATGCGATGCGCTTTTTGTGGAAGGACTGGCCCGCACCGATCAAGACGCCGGCGGGTTCCGACGCGTTCCAGAAACTGCTGATTCCGGGGGAAAACTGGGTGCTTGTCTCGGAGGGGTACAAGTTTCTCGAAGGACCGGCGACGAACGCCAAGGGCGAGTTGTTCTTTAACGACGTTCCAAACAGCAAGACTTACCGCCTGAACGCCGAAGGCAAACCGGAAACCTTCGTGGAGGAATCAGGAAAAGGCGACGGACAGGCATTCGGGCCGGACGGCCGCTTGATCGCCGTCGCCGGCGGGGAGAACAAGATCGTCGCCTACAAACCGGATGGTTCGATGGAAGTCATTGCCGACGGGTTCCGTGGCAACGACCTGGTCGTGCGCCATGACGGCAGAATCTACGTCACCGAACCGGGTTGGGATGGAAAGACTCCGAGCCAGATCTGGCTGATCCAAAAGGACGGCTCAAAGAAGATCGTCGACAAGGGACTCAAGTTTTCCAACGGCATCGCCCTTTCACCCGACCAGTCGTTGCTATACGTCGCCGACACCAAGAGCCACTGGGTTTACTCCTACCAGATCCAGCCCGACGGGGCCCTCGCCCACAAACAGCGCTTCTTCCAACTCTACGTGCCGGACAGTTTTGACGACTCGGGCGCGGACGGCCTGGAAGTCGATGTCGACGGCCGGCTTTACGTTGCCACCCGGGCTGGCATCCAGGTGTGCGACCCCGCGGGACGCGTCCAGTGCATTCTTCCGATGCCGAACGGCAAGGTCGCCAACATGGCCTTCGGCGGTCCCGAGCGCGACATCCTGTACGCGGCCTGCGGAGACCGCCTGTACAAGCGGAAGGTACGCACGCACGGAGTGCAGTCCTTCCAGCCCGCGATCGCGAACAAGAAGAACAACGGCGGATAGGCTGCTTTTAGCGATGGCGGCGTTCAAACCGCCCGCAGGAGATCAGGCGAGAATTTCCTTCACGACATTTCCGTGCACGTCGGTGAGGCGGAAATCTCTCCCCTGAAACCGGTAGGTCAGCTTCTCGTGGTCGAAACCCAACTGGTGGAGGATCGTCGCCTGGAGATCGTGCACGTGCACGGGGTTTTCAACCACGCCGAAGCCCATTTCATCGGTGGCTCCGTAGGCGAACCCGCGCTTGAAACCGCCGCCGGCCACCATGAGCGAGAAGCAGTCGGGATAATGGTCGCGCCCCAGCACTGAACCGCCGGCGGTGCGCCCCTCGCGGAAGGGCGTGCGGCCGAACTCGCCGCCCCACACGACGATCGTGTCGTCCAGCATCCCCCGCTCCTTGAGGTCGTTGATGAGAGCCGCAACGGGCTTGTCGGTCAGCGCCATCTTCTTGGTGAGGCCGTCGCGGATGTCCTCGCGCGGACCGGTGCCGTGGAAATCCCAGCCCCAGTCGAAGAGCTGGACGAAACGCACCCCCTGCTCCACCAGACGACGCGCGAGCAGACAGTTGTTGGCGAAGCTCGCTTCGCCCGGCTGCGCGCCATAGGCCTCGAGCGTGGCCTTGGATTCGCGGGAAATGTCCATGACCTCCGGAACGGAGGTTTGCATCCGGTAGGCGAGCTCGTACTGGGCGATCCGGGTGGCTGTTTCCGGATGGCCGAGCTCGGTTGCCTGCAGCTGGTTCAACTCCTTGAGCGCGTCCAGCGTCTGGCGCCGCGTCTCGCGATTCATCCCGGCGGGGTCCGACACGCAGAGCACCGGGTCGCCCTTCGAGCGGCATTGCACGCCCTGGAACACCGATGGGATAAAGCCGCTGCCCCAGCATCCCTGGCCTCCGCTGGGCTGGGTGCCGGAGGAAATCAAAACCACGAACCCCGGCAGGTTTTCATTCTCAGAGCCCAATCCGTAGGTCACCCAGGACCCCATGGAGGGACGCCCCTGGCGCGGCGATCCGGTGTACAACAGGAGCTCGGCCGGAGCGTGGTTGAACTCGTCCGTCTTCATGGACTGCAGCACGGTCACGTCCCCCGCGATGCGGTGGAAGTTGGGCACGGCGTCCGACATCCAGATGCCGCCGGGGCCCTGCTGCTTGAAGGTGCGGGGCGTGCCCATCAGCTTCGGCACGCCGGTGGTGAAGGCGAACTTCCTGCCCTTGAGAAAGTCGTCCGGGCAGTCCTGGCCGGAACGTTTTACGAGCTCGGGTTTGTAGTCGAAGATGTCGAGGTTGGGCGGGCCTCCGGACATGTGGAGGTAAATGACGCGCTTTGCCTTCGGCTTGAAATGCGGCTCGTGCGCGGCAAGCGGGTTTTCTTGGTGCGCGCTGGCGGAGGCATCCTTGGAGAGAAGCGAAGTCAGCGCCATTGCGCCGAGGCTGAAGCGTCCGGTGTCAGCAAGGAAGTTGCGGCGCGTCTGATCTTCCAGCCGGGCCTGCTGCAGGAGACTTTGAAGGTTCATAGGGATTAAAGGAGGGAATCAACGGCGCATGAGCGCCTCATCGAGGTTCAAAACAACATTTGCGAACGTGGTCCAGGAAGCCAGCTCCACAGCATCGACGCCCGGAGGAAGAGGTCCCGCGGGATCCGTCGCCATGCTCAAAGCCCGGGCGGGGTCGGCGGTAAAACCCTTGGTCGACTCGTCGAGCATGCGGCCGAGGCGTTCCAATTCCCGGGCGGAGGGCGGACGCGACAGCACCAGTTGGTAGGCCATGCGGATGCGGTCCTCCCTCGAGGAGCCGGCTTCGCGGAGCAAACGCCGGGCGAACGCCTGGGCCGCTTCCACAAAGACAGGGTCGTTGAGGGTCACCAGCGCCTGGAGCGGCGTGTTCGTGCGGCCCCTGCGCAGGGTGCATACCTCGCGGTTAGGTGCGTCGAAGGTGGTGAAGCTGGGATACGGGCTGTTGCGGCGCACCTCGGTATACAGGGAGCGGCGGTAGCGGTCCTCGCCCGAGCTGGTTTCCCAATCATTGGCGCGGCCGAACGCGGTGGAGAGGCCCATGCTCGGCTTGGGAGGGCGCACCGGCTTTCCGTACATTTTCTCGCTTAAGAGGCCGCTCACGGCGAGCGCCTGATCCCGCAGCACCTCGGCGGAAGCCCTGAACCGGGGGCCGCGCGCGAGCAGTCGGTTGTCGGGATCCTTCTCCTGGAGGGCCGGGTCCACCACCGAGGACTGCCTGTACGCCGCCGTGTTTAATAGCGTCTTCAGAAACGCCTTCATGTCCCAGCCCGAGCGGACGAGTTCCACGGCCAGCCAGTCGAGCAGTTCGGGATGTACGGGCATCTCGCCCTGCGCGCCAAACTCCTCGCTCGTGCGCACGATCCCAAACCCAAAGATCGACTCCCAAAAACGGTTCGCAATCACGCGCGCCGTCAGGGGATTTTCAGCGTCCACCAGCCAGCGGGCCATCGCCAGACGGTCCGCCTTCACTCCCGGCGGAAGGGGCGGCAGAACGGCAGGCGTTCCCGGGGCGACCTCGTCCCCGAGATTCAGGTAGTTGCCTCGAATCTGTACTTTTGTAGTCCGGAGTTTGTCCGGAGGCAGTTCGCGCATCACCGGCACCGTGTTCGGCTTGAGATCGTCGATTCCCTTGCGCACCGCCGCGAGCTCCGTCCGCTCGGAGGCGGCTTCTGGAGCGTGGTTGCGGACGTAGTAGTCCTGCAACTGCGCGGTCTGCGCCGGAGGACGTTTGTCCGGGGACAGTTGCAGGGCTGGCTGCAATGCTATGGGGATGGACGCGGCGATTTCCACCCGGGCGTCGCCGCTCGTCTGCAGGGAAAACGACGCGAGCTGCTGCTCCTTCTTTCTAGTGCGCTGGTCGATTTCCACTCGCAGCACGTCCCCCGCCTTCACGTCCAAAGGCTTTTCAAGGACCAGGGTGAGCGTTTGCGGCTTGGCGCCCGCCACTGCATTCCACCCCTTGTTGCGGGCGTTCCCGTCGTTCTTCGCCTTGAGCCCGACCACGGTCTGCGCCTCAAAGCCGCCCGAGGCGAGGCTCGCGTAGGCAGCCTTGAAACGGACCTCCCGGCCGTCCGAGGGAGCAAACTCGCGCAGCGGTTCCCGCAAGTCGCCCTCAGCCTGCGTCCAAACCTGCTTCTGATTCTGGTCCAGCAGCAACATTTTGAAGGAGCCGATGTAATAGCCGCCCTCCGTCGGCACCTTGAGGCGTATTTTCTCCACCTGCTGTACGGAACCCAGGTCCACCTCGAAAAACTCCTCGGCCTTCTCCCCCCGGGTGACCAGCGCCGTTCCCGTGCCAGAATCCCGGCCGTCGACGGCCCGAACCGCCACGGCCTCCCCCTCCACGTCACTTGAGGAGACCGTCCGCCCTTGGGCAACGTTCTTCCCGCCAGAGAAAACCTCGAGTTCGGCGACCTGCAAAGGGCGCGTTGCTCCAGTGAGCTGAACTCGCACAAACCGCGCGGCCTTCCCCTTGACCCCGCCCGGAATGAGCGTCGCCCTCAACGCGTCCACCACGAAGGCCCCGTTGGCGCCGTAACTCGCGCCCCCCCCGGGCAACGCCTTGTCGGGAACGGAAGCCAGCTTCAACGCAGACAGGCTACCGGCTTCGAGCCCAAGGGAGACCGTGTAGTTGTCGCCTCCTTTTTCAGCGGCGGCCACCAGAACCGATCCGTCCTCACGCACCCTCACAGCTCCCTCGCGCTCGGACACCGTCGACAGCGGAGCGCCCCCGCGCCAGGGAATCTCACGCGGAAACGCCGCGTCCCAGGCGGCAAAACCCTTGGTCCACTCCCCGGAGGGCTTTTTGAAGCGCGCTTCGAGCCCCGCCAGTTTCTCCTCCAGCCGCCGCTTGGCCGCCTTTTCCTCCGGAAGCAAAAACTGGTGAAGCGGCGCCTCGTCATTGCGGTCGGCGTCCTCGCTCTGGTTCAACATCGCGTAGAAACTGAAGTACTCCTTCTGGGTCAGGGGATCGAACTTGTGCGTGTGGCACTGGGCGCAAGCCATGGAGGTGCCCATCCAAACGGACCAAGTCGTGTTTACTCGGTCGATCACCGCGGCGTTGCGGAACTCCTCGTCGGAAGTGCCGCCTTCGTTGTTGGTCATCGTGTTCCGGTGAAACGCGGTGGCCATCAACTGCTCCTCGGTCGGCTCCGGCAGCAGATCCCCGGCGAGCTGCTCGAGGGTAAATTCGTCAAAGGGCTTGTTTGAATTAAACGCCCGGATCACGTAGTCGCGGAACGCCCAGATGCTCCGACCCGGATCGCTCGGATATCCCGCTGAGTCCGCGTAGCGCGCCAAGTCCATCCAGAGCCGCGCCCAGTGTTCTCCAAAAGCAGGCTTTGCGAGGGTCTTGTCCAGCAAATGGGAATAAGCGTCCGGACGGGGGTCGTTCTGAAATGCGGCCACCTCCTGCGGAGTGGGAGGCAGGCCGGTCAGGTCCAGCATGACCCTCCGAGCGAGCACGGCGCGGTCCGCCTCGGGTGCGGGCTTCAGTTTTTCGGACTGGAGGCGTGCAAACAAGAAGCGGTCGATGGCGTTTGTGTTCCAAACGGGATTCGACGAGGCGGGCGGCTCGGTCTTGAGGGGCTTGGAGTATGCCCAGTGCCCAGCATATTGGGCTCCCTCCTGAATCCAGCGGCGCAGCAGGCTGATTTCCCCCTCGGTCAGCTTCTTGCCCGTTTTCCGCGGAGGCATGACTTCATCCGCATCGTGCGACAAAATGCGCTCCAGAATGGCGCTTTTTTCCGGTCGACCCGCGACCACCGCGAAGCTTCCGCCAAGATCTTCGAAAGCGCCTTCCTTGGTGTCCAGACGCAGGCCCCTGTCGCCATTTCCCTTGCGGTTTTTGTCATCCGGACCGTGGCAGTGAAAGCAATTATTGGAGAGAATGGGGCGGATCTCCCGGGCAAAATTCACCTTGCCGGAAGCCGCGGCGAGAGATGTGCCCGAGAATGCGGACAGCAGGACAAAACCAGCGGTGAAGGCAAAGGGGATTGTAGCCATAGAGAGTGCGGGGAACAGGGGGAAATCCTCATGATAGGGTATCTGCGAATGGAGGTAAAATTAGAAGCGAGAACCCGAACGATCAGACCGGGCGAACACAAAGTTTGGAACATCCAAACTGAACTCCCCCATTGAGGAGCGCAGGAGAAGCATTCCGGAATGCGAGAAGGGCAAAAAATCTCCGCTCCGGGTACAAAAGGTGCTGCGGTTCGGAGCGCTTTATGAAAGATTCCGAATCCCACGGCGCGCAGCCTGAGAAAGTCCCACACGGTCCGTTGTGGCTGTTCAGGGCCATCCACGAGCCCCACTCGAAGAGCTACCACTTTCTGCACGGCTTCCTGAACATCATCATTTTCGTTTCGGCCATTCTGGGGGCCCTCGAAACGGTTGACTCCATCCACTCACCCCACCCGGAGTTTTTCCACTGGGCGGAGTACGTCATCGTCGGGATATTCACCCTCGAGTACATCGCCAACCTGATCACAACCAAGGAGAAGATGAAGTACGTCTTCAGCTTCTGGGGGATGATCGACTTGCTCGCCATTCTCCCCACCTTCCTCCAGTTGGCGAACATCTCCGCATTGAAGTCCGCCCGGATCCTGCGGGTGCTGCGGGTCCTTCGGGTGCTGCGAGTCCTGAAGCTCGCCAGGGAAGCACTGCAAAAGATGCAGCAGACCACCGCCGCAGAGAAGCGCAAGAGCCCGCTGGCGATGAACCTGACGATCTATTTCCTGGCCCTGTTCTCAGTGGTCATCATTTCCAGTACCCTGGTCTACTTTGCAGAATTTACCACTGGCCCAGTGCAGTCCGTGGAAACCTCGAGGGAAGCCCATCTGCTTTTCCGCTCCAACGACATCCATGGTGAACTGGCCCCCTCGGGAAAAGTGACCATCACCGGCACCGATAAGTGGGACGGAACCTTCGAGGTAAAAAAATGGAGCCCTGAGGAGCATTTCATTGAAGTTCTGGTGGCAGATCCGGACATTCTGGCAGAAATGCCCAAGGAGCAGGTGGAAACGAAGTCGGCCCACTGGCAGAAGGATTCCCCTTTCACCTCGGTGCCCGCCTCGAGCTGGTGGTGCGTAGTGACGCTCACCACGGTCGGCTACGGAGACATGTTCCCCGTGACCCTACCGGGACGCATCGTCGCCGGCGTCACGATGTTCATGGGCTTGGCATTGTTCGGCATGTTGATGAACATCATCGGCAAGGCAATGATGGCGGCCCTCTTCGGCAGCGAAGAACTAGAGGACGACAAGAAAGCGGCGGCGGCGACCGCTGCCTCTACCGCCGCGACCGCCGCGCTGCCGACCGAGTGGAATCCAGGCTGGCGCCACTGCCCCACCTGCGGCCACGAACACTCACAAACGGGCCCGGGCTCGCACAACTGAGCCTAAAGGCGCTTTAGTCGACCTTTGAAATGCGGCGGGACCCAGGTTCCGCCGCATTTTTTTGTCCAGCGAAGCCCCCCCACGACGAGCCGACTCCTGAAGCCGGGGCACCGCCATGGAAAACCGCATCGCAAAATGCGACGAAAGGGCATTGAGGCGCGCAAGGGAAGGTGCTAGACAATGCGCCGCATTACGTCTCCGTAGTTCAATGGATAGAACGGTGGTTTCCTAAACCGCTAATGCGGGTTCGATTCCCGCCGGAGACACTCTTCCGGTGAGTTCCCGCGACAGAGGTCAGATACTTGAAAGTTTCGGGTTCTACGCAAGGCCTTGGGATCTTTCAAAACAGCTGTGGAAGTTGGAGTTAACTCAGCAGCCGTGAGACGGCGTGGATCAAAAGCCCCACAAGACCGCCGATCAGCGTTCCGTTGATCCGGATGAACTGCAGGTCCGCTCCCACCTCCAGCTCCAGCTTCCGGCTCATTTCCTCGGCGTCCCACGCGTTTACCGTTTCCTCGATCATCTCCCCCACCCCGTACCGGTGCTTCTCCACCAAACCCGCCAGCGCCGTCCGCAGCCAGGCGTTCAGCCGCCCGGCAACCGGTGCGTCTTTCTCCAGGGAATCGGCCGCCTCCAGTACAAAGGCCTCGATTTTGCCCCGCATCGCCCCGCCCGGTTGCGCCTGCTCCAAGAGCCAGCGCTGAAACTCCTCCCAAACCTTCCCCGCATAACCCGCCAGCGCCGGATTCGAGAGCAACTCCTGTTTGATCTCCTCCCCCTTTTGAAAATACTCAGGGGACCCCTGCAGATCCGCCACCAACTGCTCCACCCGTACCGTGAACCGCCGCCTTACAGGATGCTCCCGGTCACTGCCGGCGCTTCGAATCAACGCCTGCACCTTTGAAATCAGCTTTTCCGCAATCCATTCCGCGACCGGCTGCTTGAATCCCTTGAGTGAAATCCCGAGCACATCGTCCGGCAGCGGCACCTCACGTTCGATGCTGTCCTGCACAGACTGCGCGTGCTCCATCAACAGACGGTCGGCCTGCTGCAACACCTCGTCCAAGAGGACCTCGTGTTTCCCTCCGCTCGTCAGCATTCCCAAAACCCGCCCTGCGATCGGGGCCAAAGGCAGCGCCGAGAGATGGGTCTGCAACTGGCGGTGGATGAACCCGGCCACCTCCTCCTCCTTGAGACTGTCCAGCAAACGAGGCACCCAACCGCAAATCACCCGCGCCACCTCGCCGGCATTCGCACGCATCCAACCGGTCGCCAGGGCCACCAAGTCCACCCTTGCCAGTCGCGTCTCCACGACTCCCCGGCCCAGAAAGTTGTCCGCCACGAAGAGCCCCAGCGTCTTTGAAATCTCGGCCTTCCTAGTAGGCAGGATCGCCGTGTGCGGAATGGGCAGTCCGAGCGGGTGCCGGAAAAGCGCCACCACGGCGAACCAGTCCGCCAGGGCGCCGACCATCGCCGCCTCCGCGAACGCCTCCACCCAGTGGAGCCACGGCATACTGCGCACCCCCAGTCTTGCCGCCACAAACACAATGCACATCAAGCCCAGCAAGCCGAGGGCAAGACGCTGCATCCGAACCAGACGGGTTGCCTTGAGCCCGGGCGTTTCCTGATTTCCGACGGTTGTCATAAAGTGAATAAAACGGATCCCCGCCCCCCAAAGTGTACTCTTGCCACTTCCACGGACCAAAGCCCCTCGGCCGGGATCGCACAACAATATAGTACAAGCCTGCTCTTGCGGCACGCCTGCGGCTTCCCAACCGGGGCGGAGCCGCACACCATCTTAAGCCCATTCTAAAAACCGAGGAAAAAACCGGTTCCAGATGGATCAACTTTACAATGATTCGTTTGCACGAAAAAACCACATACAACATTAGTCCACGGGTCTTACAGACGGACTTTTTGATGCAGACACACAGTCAGAACACCACTTTTCCTCCATTTTTAGGCATTAAGGTTTCACTGGTTCAGCGATCATCTTAACCCAGAGCTAATGATTCCCAGCAGGTCCATCCCACTTCTCCTATCCCTTGCCACGGCTGCCGCCGCCGCGCCTGCACCGGATGCGGACAGCCTATGGACGGGCAAAATACAGCCGCTTTTCGATGTCCACTGCGTCAAATGCCACGGCCCCATCGAGCAAAAGGGCGGCCTGGAACTCGACACCCCGAAGGCTGTATTCAAAGGCGGCGATGACGGCCCGGTTCTCGTCGCAGGCAAACCGGAGGAAAGCCCCCTTTACAAGAACCTCGCACCCGGGGCCGATCCGCACATGCCCCCAAAGAAGCAGCTCGGGGATCAGGAACGCGAAGCCGTGCGCCTTTGGATAGCCTCCCTAAAGGACACTCCGAAGGTCGAACCGGCAGTGAAACAGCAGGAGCGGCATTTCAACTCCATCCCGGAAGCCGTGGACACTCTGATTGCGGAGGGATGGCAAAGCCGCGGTGTCACGCCCGCGCAGGTAGTGGACGACCGCGTCTGGTGCCGGCGCGTCTATCTCGATCTTGCCGGTCGCATTCCCTCCCCCCAGGAGGTGGACGCCTTCCTCGCCCTCCCTCAGGAGCAGCGCAGGGAAGCACTAGTCGATGCACTTCTCACGTCGAACGAATACGCAGTCCGGATGCGTGAACTGTGGGATACCTTTATGATGGGGCGGGCCTCCCGTCCGGGAGTTGACGACAAGCGCAAGCAAAACGCGTGGTGGACGTTCCTCGAAACCGCCTTCAAAACGAACCGGCCTTGGAATGAAACCGTCCGCACCGCCCTCGCCGGGCGACAGGATAAGCCGCAGGACAAAGGGGCGTCCTGGTTTTTGTACGAACGCAAAAACGACCACCAGGCGATCGCGGAGGCCGTGGCTCCGATCATTTACGCGACGAAAGTCGACTGCGCCCAGTGCCACGACCATCCGCTGGCACGCGAAATCAAACAGTCGCATTACTGGGGGCTCGTCACGGCATTCAACCGTGGCAAAAATGTGGAGGGCACCAACGGCGTCGCGGAATCCGCGGTGGGCGGTTTTGTAAACTTCACCAACCTCAAAAAGGAGTCCCAGCCCGCCATCGTCACCCTACTGACGGGACGCACCCTGTCTGAAACCTGGCTCTCGGGGGACAAGAAGGAGGAGGACAGCGACGACAAATATTTGGATCCCAAGGCCAAGGTCCGGGTCCCGAAATACTCCCGGCGCGAAGCCTTCGCCGAATTGGCCACGCACGAAAACCCCCTTTTGGCGAAAGCGTTCGTCAACCGGATGTGGGCCGCGCTCGCTGGGCGCGGCATCGTCCACCCTGCCGACGAGATTAACGCCCGAAACGTTCCCAGCCACCCCGAACTGCTGGAGTGGCTGGCCCGCGACTTCGCCGCAAACGGGCACGACGCGCGCCGGTTCGTGCGCGGCCTCGTTCTCTCGAAAGTCTACGCGCTGGCCGCAGGCACCGGGGAGGCGCCGCCCGAGAGCTTCGCCAGTGCACCTGAGCGGCCGCTGACGGCGGAACAAATCTCGCGTTCCTGGCGCGTCGTCGCCGGTCTTCCGGCGGAGGATGACGCCCTGCGCCGCGCAGCCGTACGGGCGATTCCGGCCGTCCTGCCCAAGGAATACTCGGCCAGCTTCCAGCAGGCTCAGTTCCTCAGCAACTCTCCTGCAGTGGAACAACTTTTGAAGGCGACTCCGGGCGGCACGATCGAAAAACTTACCGCCATTTCTAGCAAGGCCGCCCGGGTACAGGCAGCCTTCCAGGCCGTTTACGGGCGCAACCCTGACGCCGAGGAGGCCACCGTCTCGCTCCAATTTTTATCCAAACGCGGAGAGCGCTCCGGCGAAGCAACCCGCGACTTGCTCTGGGCGCTGATGACCGGCGCGGAATTTTTGACGATGCCGTGATGAACCCAAATCTCTCCGCCCCGGGTGCCTGCCGCACCGATGAACACCTGCTCCACCGCCGCCTTTTTTTAAAAGGCCTCACCGGCGGCGCGCTTGCGAGTGTCTCGAGTTTCACCGGCCTTTTCCATAACCCCGCCTTCGCCGCCGAAACCAAGAAGGCCCAAAAACACTGCATTCTGTTATGGCTATGCGGCGCCCCTAGCCAGTTTGAGACCTGGGATCCAAAGCCCGGCCGCCCCACAAGCGGCCCCTTCGGAAGCATCCCCACGGCGATTCCGGGCGTGCACTTTTCGTCCCTGATGCCCGGCTGCGCGAAGATCGCGAACAAGCTCAACATCGTCCGCAGCATGAAGACCACCCAACCGGAGCACCTTCAGGCGATCAACCTGCTTCAGCGCGGCAACCCCGAGCGCGCCGGGTTCACCCGCCCCACCCTTGGCAGCGCGATCTCGGCCGCCCTTGGGCAGCTGGATTCGCCCATTCCCAACTTTGTGCTGCTGGACCCCATTCCCGGCGGGAACGAGTTTGAAACGTTCAAGGCCGGGAACTGGGCGGGCTGGCTGGGCGCGGAACACGCCCCGGTGCGCCTTGGCGGCGAATACACACAACTGCTCGCGGCAGCCTCCGACGCCATCACCCCGGACGACCGGGAATCCCGCGAAATCCTGCGGAAGTTCCTCACCTCAAAATACGAGCGCGACCGCAAAAGTACCGTCGCCCGGAGCCAGAACGCCGCCTTCGAGCGCTTAAAAGGCATGAGTGCTAGCGCCGACCTATTTGACGTGAACAAGCTTCCAGCGAAGGACCGCGAGCGCTACGGAGCCGGCAGTTTTGCGCAGCACGCGCTGATGGCACGCCACCTCGTCGAGCACGGCGCGCCGTTCGTCATGGTGGCAAACGGCATGAACTGGGACAACCACGTCTTCCAACACGAAATCCACCAGATGCTCGTCCCCGAACTCGACCGGGTTCTGTTTCACCTGGTGAACGACCTCGAGGAGCGGGGCCTGCTAGACTCGACGCTCGTCATCGCCATGGGCGAATTCGGGCGCACCCCGTGGATCAACCCGGCGCGCGGACGCGACCATTACCCGAACGCGTGGAGCATGATGATGACCGGGTGCGGCCTCAAGCGGGGCGTGGTCACCGGGGCGACTGACAAGGACGGCGTCGATGTCGTCGACAGCCCCTACAGCGAACAAAACCTCTTCGCCACCATCTTTAGCGCCCTCGGCATTGATCCCAACGCGGAGTACGACCTGCCCGGGATGCCCACCTTTCACCGCGTCGAAAACCGGACTGCACCCATTCGCGAACTGCTTGCGTGACCCCATGAAACTTACACTTTCGCACGACCACAAGCTGCCCACCGGAGTCCTCGGGCTGGCGTTCACTCCCGACCTCGGCCGCGCCTTCGCCGCGTGCGTTGACGGGGCGGTCTACTCCATTGACATGCAATCCGGCACACGCGAGGCCTTCCAAGGCAGGCACACCTCGTATGCGAGCGGATGCGTGCTGCTTCCCGACGGACGGACACTGATTTCGGCCGGCTACGACGGAACGCTTTTGTGGCACGACATCGAGACGCAAAGCAGCTGGCGCAGAGTCATGGCGCACGCCTTTTGGAGCTGGCAGATGGCGCTGTCCCCCGACGGCACCCGTCTGGCAACCACCACGGGACAGTACGCGCCCGGAGGCTGGAAATACGAACCCGCTCCCGAAACGGAGCCCTCGGTGAAGGTGTTTGACACTGCGACCGGGGACCTTGTCGCCGCCTACACACACACGCCGCCCGTACTCAGTTGCGCCTTCACGCCAGACGGCAAGCATCTCGCGGCGGCCAATATGATGGGGGAGGTCCGGATCTGGAACCTCAACTCCGCGACAGACGGCAAGCCCTCTGCGCAGTGGACCTCCCCGGATTTCACGTCCTGGGGCACCACAAAGACCCACCACTACTGCGGAGGCATCTACGGTCTCGCCTTCGCCCCTGACGGCGAAACCCTCCTGTGCTGCGGCATGGGCCCCATGGGCGACCCGATGGCGGGGAACGGAAAAATGACCTGGCAGCGCTGGAACTGGAAAAAGGGAGAACGTCTGGCGCAGATCAAAGACAACCAGCAGGGTTCCGGCCTGATGGAAAGCGTCGCATGGATGCCGGACGCCAGCCACTTCGTCATGGCGGGACGCCAGGCCCAGGGCACTTGGAACGCCGCGGTGTTCTCCGGCGCAGACGGCAATCTGGTCACCTCACTCGACACCAAGAAACGCATCACTCATGCGCGCTTCAGCGGTGATGGTAAGTTTCTGGTCGTCTCCGGAGCGAACGGACAGGGACCGCGCAAGCAGGGCGAGTGGCCCGCCTGGGGTAGAGTGCAGACCTACAAAGTAGAGGTGTGACGGAGAGTGGATTGACCTTTCCGCGCCCCCCGTCCGCAAGGCATCCTTCCCAAACAACCATGCAAAACGCCTCGCCCGCTTACTCCGACCGCTGGTCACTGGACTCCTGGTTTTCCGGTTTTGGAAAAGAGGATTACAACACATTCAAGGCCGCGCTCGCCGTTGAAATCGGACAAGTCAAAGCAAAGGCCGAGGATCTCACCAAAGACACCGCTGCAATTGCGACGGTGGTCAACGAAGCAGAGGCGCTCGGCACCCGGCTCGGACTACTCTCCGCCTTCCTCGGATGTCTTTCCGCGGACGACTGCAACGACGAAGCAGTCAAAGCAGACGAAGCCTGGCTTTCCACACTGGAAGCCGAGTGCACCAAACTGCGCGCCTCTTTGCAAAGCGCCCTCGCCCTTCTAGACGAACCCCTGTTTGCAACACTGCTAGCCGACCCCTCGCTGAAAGACGCCCGCTACGCAGTCGAGCAAATGCGCACCGAGGGACAGCGCCAAATGAGCGCCGAGCTTGAATCCCTTGCGGCCGACCTGAATGTCAATGGGCTGCACGCCTGGGGCAGGCTCTACGACACCCTCACCGGAAAGATGGAATTTCCGATGACCTTCCCGGATGGTCATGAGGAAACCGTGCCGATGGCCCGCCGCCGAGCCCTCATGTCGGACCCCGACCGCAGACTGCGCGAAGCCGCGTTTCACGCCGGACAAAAGCCGTGGCGCGATCACGAGGTGACGCTCGCCGCCGCATTGAACGGCATTGCCGGTACGCGACTCAGCCTTTACGGCCGCCGCGGCATTCCCCACTTCCTGGACACTCCGCTGTTTGACTCTGGAATGACACGCGCCTCCCTCGAGGCGATGCTCGAGGCCATCTACGCGCACATCGAATTGCCACGGCGCGCCCTCCGCAAGGCGGCGGCTCTCCAAGGCACGAGCGCGCTCCATTATTTTGACCTCGAAGCACCGCAGGTCGAGGCTCCCGAGGAAGCCGCGCTGAGCTGGGACACGGCGTGCTCGACGGTTGAACGGGCCTTCGGAGCGGCGTATCCAAGGCTCGGCAATTACTTCAAACAGATGCTCTCGAAGCGCTGGATTGAAGCCCAACCGAGGTCTGGAAAGCGTCCCGGAGCCTTCTGCACGGGGTCGCATTTGAAGGGAGAGGAGCGCGTGTACATGACGTTCCACGGAACCGTGCACGACATGGTCACACTTGCACACGAAGCGGGCCATGCGTGGCACTCGTGCGTACTGCGCCCCGCGCGCGCAATGGCCGCGCAATATCCAATGACGCTCGCGGAAACCGCCTCCAACTTTGGCGAGATGATCCTGCTAAGCGGCCTGCTCAACGATCCCGGCATTACCCCGCAGACGAAGGCCTACCTTCTCGACCAAGAAATGCTGCGCGCCCACGCGTATCTCGTAAACATCCCGATGCGCTACGAGTTCGAGAAGTCCTTCTACACCGAACGCGCCGGGGGCGAGGTGTCGGTGAGTCGCATGAGCGAGTTGATGACCCAGGCCCAGCGCAAGCTCTACGGCGACACGCTTCTTTCCGACGGCACTGACCCGATGTTCTGGGCCTACAAGATGCACTTTTTCATCACCGGCGTGTCTTTCTACAACTTCCCGTACGTATTCGGCTACCTGCTCAGCCAGGCCCTTTTCGCACGTTTTAAAGCCGAGGGTCCGGCATTCCTCCCGCGCTACGAGGCCTTCCTTTCGATGACCGGGAGCGCCAGCTGCGAGGACGTGGTCCGCCATTCGCTTGGAGAGGACCTCACCAAGCCGGAGTTCTGGGCGACGGCTATTCGTGCGATGGAGTCCCCGCTGGCAGCGTACGAAGGGCTCGCTTTGCCAAAGCGCTAGCGCCCCGCATCAGGTTAAGTTCTGCAGGTCTCCCCTCTGGATAGAGGTGGGTGGCTGCTTTTTGCAGACTGTCGGCTTCCCTCTCACTGGCTTCTTTCAGGCTGAAGTACCCGTCGAGGACACCTTAGTGGTTGCTCCAGCGGCTTTGATCTCGGCCACGAGTTCGGCGTCCTGCTCGTTTTACTTCTGTCCTCTTCAGGATTCGCCGCAAAACCCTCTCCAATTCAGCCAGTTCCCCCCTCTTCTCCGCGCCCGCCGCGGCTCCGCGTGACCACTCTTCTCAGAGAACCGCGGGATCGCCGTACAAAGTGAACCCGGAGCTCCGGGTGATCCGGACGTCAAAAATCTGCCCGATGTGCCGCTGGCCGCCTTCAAGGATCACAATCTTGTTGCCCGGCGTGCGCCCCGAAAGACGCTCGGCGTTGTTTCTGCTTGGTCCTTCGCACAAAATTTGGACGTTCGTTCCCACCAGTGCCTCGTTTCGCTCCTTGGCCATGGTGTCGAACACGGCCAGCAAGTCCTGGTTTCTCGCCTCCTTCACCGACTCCGGCAGCTGTTCCTCCATGGTGGCGGCGGGCGTGTCCTTGCGCGGCGAGTACCGGAACACAAACGCGTTATCAAACCCGATGCGCTGCACAAACTCCCGGGTGAGGGCGTAATCCTCGTCCGTCTCCCCGGGGAATCCGACGATGACGTCCGTTGTCAGAGCAATTCCGGGGTTTGCGGCCCGCAAGGCATTTGTGAGCGCCTCGTACTTCGCCGTGGTGTAGCCGCGGTGCATCTGCTTCAGGAGCCGGTCGGAGCCGGACTGCAGCGGCAAATGAACGTGGGGCATGAGCTTGGGGAGCCGTCCAAACGCCTCCACCAGGTCGGGCTTGAACCCGATGGGATGCGGGGACGTGAACCGGATGCGGTCGATGCCCTCGACGGCGTGCACCGCCTCCAGAAGCTGCACGAAGGGGCTGATGCCGTTCACCTTCTCAAACTCGTGCCGGCCGTACAGGTTGACGATCTGCCCCAGCAGCGTGACTTCGCGGACCCCCTTCTGTGCCAGGTCCTCCACCTCGCGGATGATCTCGGAAATCTTGCGGGAACGCTCGGCCCCGCGGGTGCTGGGAACGATGCAGAAGGTGCAGTGCATGTTGCAGCCCTGCATGATGGAGACGAAAGCCGTGCACTGGCGCTCCTCGAGGACGTGCTCGCGGATGGTTTCCTGGGAACCGGGCTCCTCCCCGGTGTCGACGATGGAAAACCGGGGTTCGTCCATGAGGGAATCCCTGAGGGCCCTGCGGCGGGAGACGAGTTCCTCCACGTAGTCGGCCACTTTATGGAATTTCTGGGTGCCGACAACGAGGTCGACGTGCCCGATATCGCGCACGAGCTCCGCGCCGCGGCTCTGCGCCATGCAGCCGAGGAAGCCGAACACCATCTCGGGTTTCCCCGCCCGCAAACGGGAGAGCATGCCCATTTTGCCGATGGCCTTCTGCTCGGCCATGTCCCTGACGCTGCATGTGTTGAGAAGGACGACATCGGCGTCTGCCTCGGTGTCAGCGAGGGTGTAGCCGCGGCTGGTGAGGTCGCGTAACACCTGTTCGGAGTCGCGCTCGTTCATCTGGCAGCCGTAGGTTTTAAGGAAGACTTTGGGCATGGCGGAGTGGGGTAAAGATTGTGGAGGGATCGGAAGGCAAAGTCGACTTCTGAAGCGGCGGAGGCAGAAAGAGGCGGCGTTTGGCTGCACTTTGGGTTTGCATCACAGCGTTCCCACAGGGAGTTTGGTCAGCTCGACTTTATCTATGAGTGAACCGCGCAGAGTTGTGATTACCGGCATGGGGGTTGTCAGTCCCGTGGGATCTGACCTTAAGACCTTTTGGGACAATCTTACCAACGGCCGGAGCGGCATTGGAAAGGTGACCCTGTTCGATGTGACCGCGTACGACTGCCAGATCGCCGGCGAAGTGAAGGGGTTCGAACCGGCCGCCTGGTTCAAGCTTCCCAAGGACGCCAAACGGGCAGACCGCTTCTCCCAGCTCGGAATGGCCGCCGCAAAGCTCGCCATGGCCGACGCCGGACTGGAGGGCGCCCCCGAGGATCCCGAGCGTTTCGGAGTCATTATCGGCTCCGGCATCGGTGGGCTGAAATCGCTGGAAGACCAGCACACAAATTTGATCACCAAGGGACCGGGGCGCATTTCGCCGATGATGATCCCGATGATGATCTCCAATATGGCCAGCGGCCTGGTTTCTATGGAATTCGGTCTTCAGGGGCCAAACTTCGCACCGGTTTCCGCCTGCGCAACCTCTGCGCACGCCATCGGAGAAGCCTGGCGCATGATCCGCGACGGGGACGCCGACGCGTTCCTCGCCGGCGGTTCCGAGGCGGCGATCGTCCCGCTCGGCATCGGCGGCTTTGGCGCGATGCGGGCCCTCTCGACACGGAACGACGAACCCGAGCGCGCCTCCCGCCCCTTTGACAAGGACCGGGACGGCTTCGTGATGGGCGAAGGCGCAGGCGTCGTGGTGCTAGAAAGCCTCGAACACGCCACCCGCCGCGGCGCGAAGATTTACGGCGAAGTGATCGGATACGGCCTGACCGCCGACGCCTACCACATGACTTCGCCCCCCGAAAACGGCCAGGGCGCCCAGCGCTGCATGCGGATGGCGCTCAAAAAGGCCGGCATCACGCCCGAGCAGGTGGACTACGTGAACGCCCACGGCACCTCGACCCCCGTCGGGGACTTGTGCGAAGTGCGCGCGGTGAAGGCAGTCTTCGGCGACCACGCCAAAAAGATTTCGATTTCATCCACGAAATCCATGACCGGCCACCTCCTCGGCGCCGCCGGCGCTGTGGAAAGCATCGCCTGCACCCTGGCCATCAACAACGGCATCATTCCGCCCACGATCAACCTCGACAACCCCGAGGACGAGTGCGACCTCGACTTCACCGCCCACACGGCGAAGGAGCGCAAAGTCTCCATCGCTTTGAACAACAGCTTCGGCTTCGGCGGCCACAACGCCTCCCTCGTCCTGCGGTCCTTCCAGCCCTAAGCATCCCGGCGCAGCCCGACGGCAACGAAAACTCAAACCTCTCTGACACCCTTCAAATGAACTCAGATTCCTCGGCTCCCAAGCCCCTCGCTGCGAACGAAAACATCAAAGCCGCCTCCCACCTGCTGAGAGGCACCCTCGTCGCAGATCTTCAGGACACCTCGACCGGAGCCATCAGCGAGGACAACAGCCAGCTCACCAAATTCCACGGCCTCTATCTGCAGGACGACCGCGACCTGCGCAACGCCCTTAAAAAGGAAGGCAAGGAAAAGGCGTTCTCTTTCATGCTCCGCGTCCGCCTCCCCGGCGGCGTCGCGTCCCCCGCGCAGTGGCTCGTGCTGGACACGCTGGCCGGCGAACTCGCCAGTCCTTCGCTGCGCCTCACCACCCGCCAGACCTTCCAGTTCCACGGAATCCTCAAGGGCAACGTCAAACCGCTCGTCCAGACGATGCACCAGGCGCTGCTCGACTCCATCGCAGCCTGCGGCGATGTGAACCGCAACGTCATGGCGCCGCCGAACCCGGAGCAGTCCGCGGTTCTCGCCCAAGTTTACAACGACGCGCGCTCCTGGAGCGAGTTCGCCCTTCCGAAGACCCGCGCCTACCACGAGATCTGGCTGGACGACGAACTCGTCGCCGGCGGCGAAGAGCAGGAGCCCATGTACGGGCCGACCTACCTGCCCCGCAAGTTTAAGACCGGCTTCGTGGTTCCTCCCTCCAACGACGTCGACGTCTTCTCGCAGGACCTCGGCTACATCGCCATCCTCGAGGGCGGGAAACTCGCCGGGTACAACGTGACCGTCGGCGGCGGCCTCGGCATGAGCCACGGCAACGCCGAAACCTTCCCCCGCCTCGCGGACGTCCTCGGGTTCATCACCCCCGAACACGTCAATGTCGTGGGCCAGGCCGTGCTCACCACCCAGCGCGATCACGGCGACCGCACCAACCGCAAACACGCCCGTCTCAAGTACACCATCGAGGACCGCGGCATCGAGTGGTTCAAGGCGCAGGTCGAGGAGCGTTCCGGGGTGAAATTCGGCCCCGCTCGCGCCGCCCATTTCACCACCATCGAAGACCCGCACGGCTGGCACGAGTGCGCCGACGGCACCTCCTTCTACGGCCTGCACATTCTCAGCGGCCGCATCAAGGACGAGGCCGGCTGGCCGATGAAAACCGCCCTGCGCGAAATCGCCGAGATCCACACGGGCGACTTCCGTCTGACTCCTTCGCAAAACGTCACCATTTCCGGAGTCACCGCCGAGCAGAAGCCAAAGATCGAGGCGATCCTGGCCAAGCACGGCCTGCACAAGGAAAACGAGCGTTCGCGCCTGCGCTTGAACGCGATGTCCTGCGTCGCCCTTCCCACCTGCGGCCTCGCACTCTCCGAGAGCGAGCGCATCCTGCCAAAGCTCCTCGGCATGCTGGAACCGATCTTCGCATCCGCGGGCCTGAGCGGCGACGCCGTCAGCCTTCGCGTAACCGGTTGCCCGAACGGGTGCGCCCGCCCTTACCTGGCCGAGATCGGCCTCGTCGGACGCGCGCCCAACAAGTACGCGCTCTACCTCGGAGCGAAGTACAACGGCGAACGCCTGAACCGCCTCGCGGCCCCCAGCCTCACGCTTGAGGACACGGTCAAGCACCTCGAACCGGTGATCCTGCGCTACGGCAAAGAGCGCCATGCCGGTGAAGGTTTCGGCGACTTCTGCGACCGCGCGATCCTTCCCGCAGACGCCACCTTCCACAGCGTCGGCACCGTCGCCACAGCCTAAAGCAACCCTCTCAAACTCCCGGCCGCCGGCCTCCGAAAGGGCCCCGGCCGGGTTCTCTGCGTTTACCCAACTTCCAGCCATGAGCCAGCCCGCCTCCGCCATCACCCCGAACCGCGCCACGGATTTTGCCGAATGGTACCAGCAGGTCGTCCGCGCCGCGGAGCTTGCCGAACCCTCCGACGTCCGCGGGTGCATGGTCATCAAGCCCTGGGGGTACGGTCTTTGGGAAAACATCCAGCACACGCTGGACGGCATGTTCAAGGCCACCGGCCACAAGAACGCCTACTTTCCGCTCTTCATCCCCCTCTCCTACCTGGCCAAGGAAGCCGAACACGTGGACGGTTTTGCCAAGGAATGCGCCGTCGTCACCCACCACCGCCTCGAAACGGGACCGGACGGCAATCTGCGCCCCGCCCCGAGTTCGCAGTTGGCGGAGCCGCTCGTCATCCGCCCCACCAGCGAGACCATCATCGGCGCAACCTACGCCAAATGGGTGCAGAGCTACCGCGACCTCCCCATTCTCATCAACCAGTGGGCGAACGTCGTGCGCTGGGAAATGCGGCCCCGCGTGTTTTTGAGAACCGCTGAGTTCCTGTGGCAGGAAGGCCACACGGCCCACGAGACGGAGGCAGAGGCGGTGGAAGAAACGGAGAAAATGCTGGGCGTCTACGAGACGTTCGCACGCGAGCACCTCGCGCTGCCCG
This sequence comes from Chthoniobacteraceae bacterium, assembly GCA_947449735.1. Lineage (GTDB taxonomy): Bacteria > Verrucomicrobiota > Verrucomicrobiia > Chthoniobacterales > Chthoniobacteraceae > Chth-196. Next base: position 33,533 of record CANFTB010000012.1, read on the forward strand.
TCTACACCGGCGAGAAGAGCGCCGGCGAACGCTTCCCCGGCGCCGTGCAAACTCTTTGTATCGAGGCCATGGTGCAGGACCGCAAGGCAGTGCAAGCCGGCACCTCGCATTTCCTCGGCCAGAACTTCGCCAAGGCCAGCGACATCAAGTTCCTCTCCCGCACCAACACCCAGGAGTTCGCCTGGACGACGAGCTGGGGCGTGAGCACGCGCCTCATCGGCACGCTCATCATGGCCCACGGCGACGACGACGGCGTCATCCTGCCCCCGCGCGTAGCCACCTCGCACATCGTGATCCTGCCCGTGGTCCCGAAGGAAGACACACGCGCCGCCGTTTTGGACGCCGCCTACGCACTCGCCGCCAAGCTGCGCGAAGTTCGCTACCACGGCGAACCGCTGCGCGTCGAAGTCGACGCCCGCGATCTCAACGGCGGAGCCAAGAACTGGGAATGGATCAAGAAGGGCGCCCCACTGCGCGTCGAAATCGGACCGCGCGATCTGGAAAAAGGCTCCGTTGCGGTGGCCCGCCGCGACCGTCCGCACAAGGAAAAGAGCTTCCCCTCCAACACCGAGTTTCTGGAAACCGTGCCGTCCATCCTGGACGACATCCAAGCGACGCTGCTCGCACGCGCCACGGAATACCGCGACCAGAACACCGTGCGCATCGACACCAAGGAGGAGTTCTACGCCTTCTTCACCCCGAAGAGCGCCGACAAACCCGAGATTCACGGCGGCTTCGCCCTCGCCCATTGGAACGGCTCGGCGGAGGTCGAGGCTAAGATCAAGGAGGACTTGAAGGTCACCATCAGGTGTATCCCCACCCCAGGCCAGATTCCCGGCGCCGAAGAACCCGGCCGCTGTGTCATCACGGGCGAACCCAGCGCGCGCCGCGTGCTCTTCGCCAAGTCATACTAAACCGCCCTGCCGCCGGACCGACCCGACTCGTTTTCTGTTTCGGGCGAACGCCGGCGCACTCCCCCCTTCCCTCCGCTATTCCCCACCAATCATGAGCGCCTTTTCCGTCGAACACACCGACCCCGTGAACTCCCAGATCCTCGCGATCTCGGAGGACAAGATCCAGGGCTTCGTCCGCGAACCGTTTGCCGAAGTCGCCCGCCTCTCCGGCGTGGACCTCGACACCGTCCATGCGCGCATTCGCGGGATGCTCGAGGCCGGAACGATCCGCCGCGTCCGCCAGACCCTGATCGCCCCCAACCTCGCCGACGGGGCGCTCGTCGCGTGGCGTGTTTCCGAAGACAAGCTCAACAGCGCCTTCGACTTCATGTTCCAGCAGGACCCGTTCAGCGGGCACGTCGTCGTGCGGTCCACCGACCAGCAGACGCCCGGCTCCGAGTACCGCCTCTGGACAACGCTCAAGGTGCCGGTCGGCACCTCAATGGACGAGCACGCCCGGGTTTTGATGCGCCACACGGGCTGCGAAAAGTACAAACTCATGCCGGCGCGCGGGATTTTCGCGCTCGGCGTCGGGCACGTCCGCCGCAAGACCATCGAGCCCGGCGACCGCATTGAAAAGCCTGCGCAGATGATGCCCGTCCACAACGTGAAGCTCACCGACCTGGAATGGCGGGCGCTTCTGGAATTGAAGCGTGAGTTTGAACCTTCAGAGATCGCCGCCAACCCCTGGGCGCCCCGCGCCGCGGCGGCAGGAGTGTCGCTGGACGAATTTTTCCAAATCGCCGAAAGCCTGCAGTCGCGCAAGGTCATCGGCCGCTTCTCGACCTTCCTCGAACACGTGAAACCCTCGCAGACCGGGGTGCGCGTGACGCGCTTCAACGCCCTCTTCCACTGGGCCGTCCCCGCGGGACGCGAAGTGGAGGCCGGCGGCGAAGTCGGCCGCCACGAGATCCTCACGCACTGCTACTGGCGCGAAGGAGGCCCCGACTTCAAAAACGTGAACATCATGTCCGTCGCCCACGGCACCGACAAGGGCCGGGTGCTCGAGCACAAGGCGGCCATCGACGCGCACCTCGAAAGCTGCGGAATCCCGGTCGCCTACACGAACGTGTTCTGGGGTGGACGCAGTGAAATCAAGCCCTCGGAAATCTCGCCGCTCATCCACCGCGAATGGCTCGCCCGCATGCAGGCCGCCGCGCCCCAGGCCTGAGCCCGCAGGACAGCCTAGGGTCCGCCACCCCGTAACGCTTTGTTTGAAAACCTGCGGTTTCTAGACGATCCGGAGCCACGGGATCCGTTTTTGCAGATGGCTGTCGACGAGGCCCTGCTGGAAACCAGCGCGCTTCCGCTTCTGCGCGTGTACCGCTGGGACAGGCCGAACGTGTCGGTGGGCTATTTTGAAAAGATCGCGGAGGCGCGCTCTCAGCACCCGGGGCAGTTGCTCGTCAGGCGCTGGACGGGCGGCGGCACGGTCGTCCACGGTTCGGACGCGCCTTACTCGCTCATCGTTCCGCGGGGCGAGCCGTTTGCAGCGGTGCGCCCGGGCGAGTCCTACCGGCGCATCCACGGAATCCTCGCCACAGTGCTCAGAAGCGCGGTTCCGTCGGTGGCGCTGGCGGCGGCCGACGCGCCGAAGGTTTCCTCCGCCTGTTTTGAAAATCCGGTGGCGGACGACTTGATGGCCGACGGTTGCAAGATCGCGGGGGCCGGCCAGCGCCGGACGAGGGCGGGAATGCTGCATCAGGGCAGCCTGCAGTTGGGGTCGGCGGAATTCCGGGAAGCCCGCGAATTTGCAGACCAGCTCTCCGTCCGGGTGTCGGCACTCGCGCTTGCGGACCACGAACTGGCGCGGGCGAACGTTCTTGCGGATGCCCGGTACCGCACGACGGAGTGGTTGGACCTGCGTTGAGCGGCGCGGTTCGCCGGGCGGACACTTCATCTTCCTGAAGCGCCAACCCGGCGTCTTTGCAGGTCATTTCCAGAGCTCTGGGGGCACCCAAGTTACTTGGCCCTACGCATGTCTCCACCTTTAAAGTTCCACTTCAAACTTTGGTTTCAGGCACGAAGTGGAAAACAGATATTCCTTTGAACTAAACGCTGTATCGTTAGGTCTGAACACGTGCGGTGTTTTACCTCACCGCGTTTCTCAATGCACCGTCTCCGCTTCCATTCTCAGGCGCTCAGCCCGGTGCTTTCAGCACTTCCGCCTGTTTTAGAAACACCTCATGAAATCCCGTCGTCTCAAGAAAGGGACGCCCGACTGCTGCGCGGTGCCCTTCTCAAGGAGGCTCCCCTTCACCGCGGTCTGGAGTTTAGTTTGGGAAAGGTCCTCTCGGCAGCCGTCACCAATACAGGGTCGCTTTTAAGGGCGCAAATAGCGCTGGTTTTGGGACGGGCACTCGGGGAAACCGAGCCGCAGGCGCTGAAGTTTGCCTGCGCAGTCGAGTACTTCCACATCGCCTCTCTGCTTTTGGACGACCTGCCCCAAATGGACGACGCCCGGGAAAGGCGGGGACAGGTGTGCCTCCACTTGTTGCACGGTGAAAACGCCGTCCTCCTGGGGGCGCTGGCGCTGATCACACGAGGATACGCGCTGGTGGGCGAGTCCGGAGCGGGCGCTTCCGAGAAGTCGAGGAACGCCTTGAACGGCCTTTTGGAGAGCTGCCTTGGAACACGGGGAGTCCTCAACGGACAGGCGTTCGACCTCAAATTTAGCGACACCCTCGCGCCGAAGCGGAGTTCCGCCACCGTTGCCCTGCGAAAAACCGTGCCACTCCTCCTGCTCTCGCTGCTGGGCCCGGCGCTGATCGCCGGGGCGTCCGAAGAGCAGTTCATGGGACTGAGACGGTTGGGAATTTACTGGGGCCTCGCCTATCAGGGACTCGATGACCTGCGGGATGTGCTGGAAAATCCTCACACCAGCGGAAAAACCTCTGAGCAGGACACCTTGCTCGGGCGTCCCAGCATGGTGCGACAACTGGGCGTGGAGGGATCTCAACGCTCACTTGCAAGACTGATGGAGCTTGCGAATCAATCGCTGGCGAAGCTCGTCTCGGACACCCCGGCGCTGGGGGTGCTTTCTGATTTCCAAGGGCTGTTCAAGGAGAGAGTCCAGCGGCTGGTTCCCTGCGTTTCACAATCATGCCCGCCTTCCTAAGCCTCATTTTATTGAATCTGAGGCGGCACAAGATCCGGGCCGCCATCAGCGTCACCGGCGTGGCCTTCGGCGTTGCCGCCATGCTGATGATTGTCTCAATCGTGCTCGGGGCCATCAGCATGTTTGAGGGCATTCTGGCCGAGGAGAGCCATTTCGTTGTCTTCGAAAAGAACGTGTCCGACCTGTTCTTCAGCAGCGTCAGCATGGAGCAGATTGAGACGATCCGCGGTCTCGTACAGGTGGACCGGGTGGATCCGATGCTGGTAGGAATTGTTTCCTCGGCGGACCACCCGATCATCACCTGTTTTGGAGTCGAGGCGGACAATCCGCGCCTTCAAAAGGCCCAGTGGCTTCAGGGCGACCGCTCTGAATATGGGAGGGAGCCGGATGTCGTGTACCTCGGGGAGAGGTCGGCGCAGTTTCTGAAGACCAAGCGTGGCGAAAGGATTTCCATCGGAAAGGCGGAATTCACCGTCGGCGGGGTGATCCGGACGCAGAACGGCTTTGAGGATGGAGGCGTTTTCATGCCCCTGTCTCTGGCCCAGCGCTATTTCCACCGCGAGGGTCTGGTGTCCGTCGCCTCGGTGAAACTCAAGAACGCCCAGATGTCGGAGGCCTTCAAACACTCCGTCGAAACCGCTTCCGGCGCCCTCGTAGCTCTTAAAAACGAGGATTTCAACAGATCCTATTCCCAGTTTCGGATCCTGAACTTCACCAGCTGGGCGGTGGGCGTGTGTTCATTGCTACTGGGCGGCATGGGCGTGGCGAACACGATGCTGATGTCGATTTTCTCGCGCATCCGTGAAATGGCGATCTTGCGCGTCTGCGGCTTTTCCCGCGGCCAGATCGTGGGTTTGGTGTTTGGGGAAGCTGGCATTCTCGCCGCCATTGGGTCCGTCGTCGGACTGGGGATGGGGTTCGCGGGCCTGGCCGTGATGAACCGGGTGCCGCAGTTGCAGGGGTACGTTCATGCGCAGGTGCGCCCGGACGTGATTCTCGCCATCCTGCTGACAGCCTGTGTCACCGCTCTTTTGGGCGCGCTTTACCCCGCGCATTTCGCTTCCCGGATCCAGCCAGCGGAAGCCCTCCGCTTCGAATAAACCATGGAATCCCCAGACCAAGACAACACGACGCCGGTCGTCCTTGAGGGCAGAGACCTTTGGAAAAGCTTCGACCAGGGGCGCATTGAGGTGCTTCGCGGTGCCAGTGTGAAGGTCCGGCGCGGGGAAATCGTGGCCCTCTGGGGGGCATCCGGGTCGGGAAAAAGCACCCTCCTGCATCTGTTGAGCGGGCTGGATGTCGCGGACAAAGGCACCGTCTCAGTCCTTGGACAAAACCCCCAGTTTGAAGAAGCCAGGCTGGCTCTGAGGCGGCGGCACGTGGGGTTCGTATTCCAGCTCCACAACCTGATTCCGGACCTGACTCTTGAGGAGAACCTTCAAATTCCCTGCATCGCCAGCGGAACGGCCGGCTCCCAAATCCGCAGTCGGATTCTTCAGTTGAGCGACGCGGTGGGGCTTTCGCACAGGCTGCGGCACAGGATCCAGGACCTCTCGGGAGGCGAGCGTCAGCGGACCGCGATTTGCCGCGCGCTGATGCACGAACCCCAGATTTTGTTCGCGGACGAACCGACGGGCTCCCTGGACGAAAAGACCGCTGAAACCGTGTTCGAATTGCTCTTCAAACTCGCGAAAAACGAGGGAATGACCGTGGTGATCGCCACTCACGAGCGCCGGTTCATGGAGGCGTGCTCGCGCGTGGTGCGCGTCACCAATGGCCAGACGCTTTCGAGTTAATTCCCCAACCGCACCCATCCATGCAGGATCCTTTTCAGCGGCAGCCTTCGAACATCGGAAGTGCCGCGTCGGGAGAAGGCGGGGAAGCGGGTGAAGCACAGCGTCTCGCAGGTGTTTTCAGCATCCTCTGGCTGCTCCTGGCGAACGCGGTGGGGGTGTTGCTGGCAACGCTGCTGGTGCTGCCTGAATTAGGACGCCCGCTCGGCGAGTTTACCTACGGCCGCTGGGTGCCGTTGCACTTGAACTGGCAGCTTTACGGCTGGTGCGCCCTGCCGGCGGTTGCGGCGCTGATGCGACGCTTCGCACCGGCCGAATCTTCCGAAGCCACCAACCGCTCGGGCAAAAGCGGCCGCTGGGTGGTGTATTTCCTCTGGTCGGCGGCCCTGCTCTATGGCGGTTGGAGCTGGCTGCACGGTCAAACGACGGGGAAACTTTTTTTGGACTGGAACGGCCGCTCGGAAGCGCTGCTGCTCCTGGCGATGGTGGTGCTCTGGTGGGTGCTTTTGAGCCAGTGGCGCAGCCAGGATCGTTCCAAGGCCGAGGCGCCCCCCCGCTCCGCAGGTCTTTCGCGCGTTTTGGAAGCCGTTCTTCTGGCGGCCCTCGCGGCCGTTCCGGTGCTCTTAAGTTGGTCCGGGGGACGCGGCGTTTATCCGCCCATTGACCCAGGCACGGGCGGCCCCACGGGGACCAGTTTGCTAGGCTCCACTCTGGTGGTCGTTCTGCTTTTCGCCCTGATTCCCTGGCTCCTCCGGGTGCCTGCACGGCGCGACAGGGGTGTCTGGCTTCCGTACTGGCTCGTGCTGGGCGCTTCGATGTTGCTGTGCTGGGCCATTTCAAACGGCAACAGCAGCCACTCGGACTGGAGGCAGATCTCGGGGCTAGGTTCGCTGCTTTTTTGGATCCCCATGCTTCCCCTCTATTGGCGTCGATTTGACTGGGGCCCGGGCTCCACCCGTTGGCTGCGCGCCACGCAGGTTTGGTGGGCGGCATTGGTTCTCACAGGCTTTGTGGCGTTCCTGCCCGGAATGCTGGACAGGATCAAATTCGGGAATGTTCTGGTGGCGCACACGCACCTCGCCATGGCGGGTTTTCTCACGAGCCTAAACATGCTCATCCTCATGAATCTCTCCCGTTCGCCGCTCCAATGCGTCGGCGTTTTGGACGCGCGAGTTCCCTTTTATGTGTGGCACGCGGCGTTGGCCGCTCATTTGTGCAGCCTCGCCGGCCTGGGGATCGTGGAAATACAGGACAAAGGCCGCTGGTTGATGGGGGAGGCTGGGGCCGCGTTCCTGTGGATCCGTTTGGGCGCGGGCGTCCTGATGGTAGGCGTGTCGGTGTTCTGGCTCGTAGCGCTTCTTTCGGGACGTCGGAAACCTCAACTAACAGAGAACGCTCCATGAAAACACGCCTTGTGACCGCGGTTTCGTTGATGGCAGGAGGCGGGGACTTCGCCACAGGCCTGTTGCTCCTTAATCAACCGGCGTGGACGCTTGGACTGCTCGGCGTTCCGATTCCCGGGGATTTGGTTTTGGTGCAATACATCGGAGTCTTCGTGGGCTGCGTCGGCTTGATCTACGGATGGGGACTCTGGACGTATTTGCACCAGGGAGACCCTGCGCGGTTGAGGACGGTTTGGGAGATGACGGCTCTTTTCCGGTTCTCCGTTTGCGCGTTTGTGGGTGTGAGTGTTCTACAGACGAAACTGCACCCCGCCTGGCTTTCCGTGGCATTGGTGGATGGTTTCTGGGCCCTTTTACAAGTGGCACTGCTCAGGCGCAGGGCTCTGGATCCCCAATGAAACCGCCTCCTCAAAACGACCCACCTTTCGGAGCAGAGCCAGGCGCCCGGGAAACGCTGGCCGCCGTTGTGGCGATCGCGACGTCCTATGTCTTCTTTCTGATATTCGCGCAGTTTGCCTTCGTTAAAATCCTCCAAAACTCGGGTTTTGAAGCGGCCACAACCCGCTTGGCCATGGCTTTCATGGGTGTTGGCGGAGTGGTTTCAAGCTTGGTGTCCGGACGACGCTTCTCCGCAAACCCGCACGGATTGCGGCGCGGTCTGATCGTTGGATTCGGAAGCTGTGCCTTGACCGCGGCCGGTGCTCTTTTCCTGAGCTCTCCCGCCGCGCTCTGCACCTTGAGCGCGCTTGTGGGCGTTTCCCTCGGAATTTTGACCGTCCATCTGGCAGGAGGCATGCGCCAACTACTCCCGACACGTCGCCGCGGCTTTTGGGTCGGGGCCGGGACTGGCGCGGGCTACTTCGTTTGCAACATTCCGTCTCTTTTCGCCGGCTCGACGACGATCCAGACGGTTGCGGCCATCGGTTGCTGCGTTCTAGGCGTGCTGGCCTCTTTCTCCATCGCGGCCCCGCCCCACCCTGCGAAGTTCTTCGAGTCGGGCGGCAAAGACGATGCCTTCGCTAGCCTGGTGGTCATGTTTCTGGCGCTCGTCTGGCTGGACTCAGCGGCATTTTACATCATCCAGGCCACTCCAGCGCTCAACCGTTTCGGGTGGGGAAATGTCAGCCTAGAGTGGCAGAACGCCTTCATCCATCTGGTCGCAGCTCTCGTCAGCGGCCTGCTGCTAGACCTCGGACTCTTGCGCTGGATCCTGTGCGGCGCATTCGGATGCTTCGCCCTAGCCGCCATGTGCCTGACCGGAAAAGTGGGCGGCATGTGGTTGACGCACTGGTTCTATGCCACGGGGGTGTCTCTGTACTCGACCGCGCTCGTGCTCGCACCCTCCGCCATGGGGCGGTGCAAGCAGTTGGAAGGGTCGGCTGGCGCGGGAATGGATCCAGTGGAGTCTTCCGTGAAAGTGGCATCTCGGGCCGCAAAACTGTATGCCGTTGCGGGATGGCTCGGTTCGGCTCTAGGCATCGGCATGGCGCAGGATTTGCACCAAATCCCGGGCTGGTTCGTGCTCATTTCCGGCGCCGCCGTTCTTGGGTGCGCTGTCTATCCGTATATCAGGCGCACCGCACGCGCTTCGCGCCATGCACGTCTGGGGGTCTTTGCGGGCCTCCTGCTCCCAGGATGCGTCCTCTTTGCAAAGCCAGCCGAAGCCCTCGCTAACCCCGTTCAAAATTTTGAGGCGGATGCCAAAAACGGCCGGGAGGTTTACATTTCGGAGGGCTGCATGTCCTGCCACTCCCAGTTTGTGAGGAAAGGAACTCAGGACGAGCAATGGTGGGGCCCCTGGCAGGATCCAAAAATCATTCTGGCCACGAGGCCGCCGCTCATTGGCAACCGGCGCAACGGCCCAGACCTTCTCAACATCGGAAACCGCCGTTCCATGGATTGGAACCGCATGCATCTCATCGAACCACGCGATCTCTCCCCCGCTTCCCGCATGCCTTCCTACAGGCACCTCTTTGTTCCCGGAGATCCTCGCGGGCCGGCTTTATTGGAATATCTCGCCCTGCTGGGTACGGATTCCTTCGAAGAACGCAACCAGACGATCGCTCATTGGCGGATTGCGCCGGAGGCCAAACCCGTGGCTCCTGACCTCCGGGCGGTTCTCTACCAGCGCCATTGCGCCCAATGCCACGGGACGGAAGGACGTGGGGATGGACGACTCGCACCTCAACTCACGCACTCCAATCCGCCCCGGAATCTGGCTGCGGGCGAGTGGTTGTTCTACGCCCGGCAAACCGCTGATCCCAGCCAAGAACTCGCCCGAACCATCAAGTTTGGAATCCCCGGCACCTCCATGCCCGGACACGAACTCCTCACCGACTCCGAGCTACTCGGACTGGCTGCACACGTCCAATCGCTGAAGCAGCCCTGAGGGAAAACCCGCGCCCGCCCGCTAGCCTAAGAGCGTCTCGCCGACGCGGAGCGTTACAAACGTATCCCCTCCAACCCCGGCGGCCTTCTTCGCCAATTCGAGCATTTGCGGTGCCTCATGAAGCGGATCATCCGCCAACAGGAAGGTTCCCCAGTGCATCGCCACGGAGCGCTTTGACTTGAGCTCGAAATGGACGTTCAACGCCTCCCGGGGATCCAGGTGAACTCCCCTCATCAGCAGGCGCGGCCGATAAGCGCCTATGGGAATCAACGCCAAATCCACCGGGCCGAACCGCTCCCCGAGCTCGGCCAAAAACGGGGCATAACCCGTGTCGCCCAGAAATACCACCTTCCGCCCCATGCATTCCAGCAACCAACCGCACCACAAAGTCTGATCGCGGTCGAACGGGGTTCGGGCGGAACCATGCTGCGCCGGCAAACAGGTGATCCGCACAGGCGCCGTACCCCGCCCGAAAGTGGATCCAGCAGAGTCCCCCAAGACAACAGATTCCCCCCAGTTGAAATCCAAAGATCGCCGGATCCTCCAAGCATTCAATATCGCGCCCACGCCGCTCGGACAAAAAAATATAGGTGTATCGTGGGCCCCACTCCGATGCGGCTTTGAAAGAGCTTCAACGCTTCCCCTGTCGAGATGGTCGTAGTGGCTGTGGCTCAGGAGAACGCCGTCAATCGGTGGAAGTTCTTCGGTTCGGATTCCCGCCGTCACGCGCCTCCGCATGGAACCGAGCGGCACCGGTGCACAGTACGCGCCAAAGTGGGGATCGGTTAAAAAGCAAAGGCCCGCAATTTGAATCAGGAAGGTGGAATGCCCGATCCACGTCACGGCGAGCGCATCGGGTGGGACCGCAGCAATCGCATCCCAATCCGGAGGAACCTGCTCCGGACCCGACTGACTGCGGTCCAAGGAAGGATCCTCTAGCGGCGCGGGCACCTCGGAAGGCAGCACCCCGAGCTTCCAACGCAGGACATCCTTTAACCTGGGAGACGTGACGCCCGAGAGATTCACGAACCGCCCGCCCAAACGGCGGGACTGCCACGGAAAATCGGGTGTCGACGATAAATCCAAAAGCCTATTTCAGAGAAAGGTCCTGAGGCAGGCTGAAACTGAAGCGGTACTCCCCCTTCACGTCAGTGGCCACCGTAATCACCGCCAGACGGATCTGGGGCAGCCCGAACTTCAGAGTGTTGATGACCGTCTGTCCCGTCACAATCAGATGGTTTTTCTCGCGCCAACCGGCGGCCTCTTCCGAAATCGGCTGGTCCACGCCGTTCATGCTGAGCACTCCGCTCACGCGGAATGTCGCTGGAGCGGCTGCCGTGGCCGTCTGATAGTCGCCCGACACGGGAGCCACCTTTTCGAGGCGGAAAATAATCTCGGGATGCGTGTCCACATGCATCCACTCCTTCATCTTTCCGTCCCTGTCCTTGTTGAACGTCGTCAGTTCCGCGGTCTTGAAAACGAGCCGCGCATTCTGAACAAAGGGCTTGGCGTCGGAAGAAACAGCGGCGCTTCCGCTGATGTCCTTCGCCTGACCCTGAAAGCTGTGCATGAAGGATTTTCCGGTGAACTTGAACGAACTTTCTGCCGTCTCCAGCGGCAGCGTCTTCGCTGCCCGGGCGGGAGTTCCTAGAAACAGCGCTCCCGCAAAAAGGAGGCAAGGGGCGTAACGCAAAACGGCTGTGTCACGAGTCATGGTACTTAGTATATCGCAAGTTGATGGGCCTCTCCAAAAAAAAATCACAGGCTCCCCCCTCACCGGACCCTGCCCGACCGGTTCCAAAAGTGCGTATTTTGAGCCACCGGCCCCTCCTCAATCCACCACGCCTACGAATCTTTCACTTCCTTGTCGTACAGCATGAAAAGTCCCGAATGGTCGGCGTCCCCGTGTCCCTCCGTATGGACGAACCTCTCCCACTGGGCGCGGCAATTGTCCAGCGTGGGCGAGGCGAACCCCACGGAGTCCGCCAGCCCGCAGATCAAACGCACGTCCTTGAGTTGAAGCGCGGCGCGACCGCCCGGGGCGAAGTTACGCCGGACCATCCGCTCGCCGTGCAACTGCAGGATGCGGCTTTCCGCAAAGCCGCCCAGGAGCGCCTCACGCACCAAGCCGGAATCCACCCCCGAAAGCTCCGCCATCCTCAACGCCTGCGCCACGGCGTCGATCGTCTGCGCCACAATCAACTGGTTCGCCAGCTTGGTCACCTGTCCCGCCCCGGACTCCCCCATGTGCGTGATGCGCCTGCCCACCGTCCGCAGCACGGGAAGGGCGCGCTCAAAGTCCGCGGCGCTGCCCCCTGCCATGATCGTCAAATCCCCCGCCTCGGCTCCGACCTGCCCGCCGGATACCGGGGCGTCCACCCAAGGCTGCCGTTTGGCGAACCCCTTGGTTTCAGGAACACCCGTGGTTCCAAAATCAATGATCAGCGCGCCGGGATCCAGTCCGCTCAGAAGGCCGTCCTCGCCGAAAACCACCGCCTCTACCACTTCCGTGTTCGTCAAATTCAGGCAGATCACCCCGGCGCCAACCTCCCGGGCAAGTTCAGCCAGTGAACAAGCTCGGCGCATCCCCTGCGCTTCGGCAGCGGCTGCAGGCTCCGGGCTCCGGTTCCAGACGACCACCTCGGCCCCGGCTTCATGCAGGTGCCGAGCCATCGGACGGCCCATGTTTCCGAGCCCGACGAAACCGATCTTGAGTCCGTTTAACGCACTATCCATGTTCATCACGTCATTCCACAGGATCACCCCGGGGATGGCAAATCCCCTCCCCTAAATTTATGAAAGTGATCATCACCGGCGGCGGCGGCTTCCTCGGCTCGCAACTCTGCTCGAAACTCCTCCAGTTGGGCCATCTCACCGGCCCCTCGGGAGCCCCGGAAGCCATTCACGAAATCGCGCTTCTGGACGCCCATTTTCACGCCCCCTCCAATGATCCGAGGGTGCGCCAGATCACCGGCGACGTGAGCGACCGCGACACCGTGTTCGAGACGGTGGGCCGTTCGGCCGCGACCGCTATCTTTCACCTCGCCTCCATGGTCAGCGGCGAATGCGAGGTGCGCTTTGACGACGCGCTGCGGGTCAACCTGGACGGCGGCCGCCATGTTTTCGAAGCAGCCCGCGCCGCGGACGGGCGCCCTCGGGTCGTCTTTGCGAGCAGCATCGCCTGCTTTGGAGGCGCCGCCCGACAGGATCCGAACTCGGATCTCACGAAGCTCACGCCGCAGACCACCTACGGCATGACCAAGGCGATGTGCGAACTCCTCGTCAACGACCACTCGCGCAGGGGCCACTTTGACGGGCGCAGCGTGCGCCTCCCCACCGTGATCATCCGCCCGGGAAAACCCAACGCAGCCGCTTCGAGTTGGGCCAGCGGCATGTTCCGCGAACCGCTAAACGGTGAGGAATGCCTGCTTCCCGTGCGTCGGAGCCAGCGCCACCCGATGACCGATTACCGGACCGTGATCGAATCGATCGTGGCGCTGCACCAAGTCCGGGAGGAACTGTTGGGCGACGACCGTGCGATCGGCCTCCCGGCGCACAGCGTCACTCCCGAGCTTGCCGCGGCGACCTTGGAAAAAATTGCGCGGGAGCGCGGACTACAGCTTGGCATGATCACCGACGCGTTTGACGCCCGCATTCAGGGCATCGTGGACAACTGGCCGGTGGCCGTAGACGGAAGCCGGGCCGTGGCGCTCGGTTTGCCCAGTCCACCGCCTCTCGAGCAAATAGTGCATCAGTACCTCGAGGACTTCGGGTCGGTGTAAAGAGGTGCCCGCGCCAATCTGGCGATTGGGGCCGCCACTGGGAAACCGGACGAAAAGCAACGGACAGGCACTGGAAGGCGCTGGACTACCTCATTCCGGCTCCGTGCCGGGCGCGAAAACGTCATCCGGCTGGCACACCCAACCGCAGCAGAGTTGCTGGTCGATTTTATGACGTGGATCGAGTCGTTACACGCGTCACACCCGTCAGAGGAGAGCCTACCCACGGCAGCGCCACCGGAGTGGTGCCACAGGTCTGGAAGGCACCATTTAAAATGCTTTGCTGGGCAGGCATGCTCAGCGCGGCACTCCTAGCCTCAGCCTGCAAAGCACGCCACCCGCCCAGTAACGCGCAGGATTCAGTCGCCGGCTCGTACATCGACAAGTCCCTCGCCCCATTTGTCCGCAAGAACACCTCTTCGGATGATGCGACGGCCTTTGACAAAGCCTGCGCAGTCGAACTTTTCCTCCCAAACTCTCAGCAGATCGCCTCGCTTAAAAAACGGCTGGGTGAAGAGGGGGCCTACACCGCCCTCGACGACGCCAATTGGTACACCCATGCCGCGCGCCAAATCCTTGAGCGCCACGGCACGCCCTTGCCGCTCCCCCGAACCGAAAACATTCGCTTCGAGGGCCAGCAGACGTGGACGCTGGCAATTCAGGATCTTCGAGACCAGTCGGCTTACCTGCTCTTTCACCCGAAGCGCGGGATCAAGCTGGTCTACGCGGTGGACATCGACCAGGAGGTCGTCGAAACATTTTTTGCCCCCTGACTCAGCGCGACAGAAGCCCCCAAGGGCATAGGCTCCCTCAGCGCGCCACCAGTTCGAGGTTTGCCAACTGAACGTTGCTGATCGTTGAGTTGCCGCGTTCCGTCTCGTGCAGAACGAATGTTAGATATAGGACCCGGTCGAGATCCTTGTCGGTGAGGTTGGCCGCCGGAAACACCACCTGTTGTCCATTTTTAAAGCACTTGTGGCCGAAAAATCTGAATGACGGAAATTCGCAGTAGTGCGGCGTCCATTCAGGACCTCCCTTGACGTTGATCACCCGGTAGTCAAAAGGCCGCCCGTCAGGATCCGTTTTCCCCTGCAGGCAGAAGTGCAGTATCGTTTCTGTCGGGCTCTTCATCAAAAACCGGACGCCCTTGTACTTTTTGGCGTCAATCCCGCCCGGCGGCAGGTTTTTGCGGAAAAAATAGTATCCCCCGGACTTGGCGTAGTCCGCGGTGATCTCGACGGCATGCTTGTGCGGAACCTCGGGGGCTGGCACCTGGCGCACCTTGGCATCCGAGACGTGCGTCGTTCGCGGATCCAGCGTCTGAAAGGTGTCGATGGTCTTCGTCTTGACGGCATCGTCGGCTTTGAGGTGCAGAGGCAGGACGAGGCAGAGGGCGGGAAGGATTGCGGGGTATGGACTTTTCATAGGGGGAGCGGATGAAGGACCCGGGCAGGCGTGCCGGATTCGGTTGCAAACCGGGTTTCGCAGCGCCTTCGCCGCGACTTTCGGCAGTTTTTTGCTTCAAAGCGGAATCGGCTGCCGGACATCCATCGGTCGCCCTGCTCCAAAACATTCCCCCCTACCGCGGCGGCCCTCCCAGATCCGCAGCGTCGTTAGGCATCGACATGGCGCTCCAAATGGAACACCAAGCTTCCGTCGCTACACTTCTACCCCCCCCAATGAAAATCTTCCCCCTTCCCTTCGCCGCCCTCGCCCTACTCGTTGCCTGCACGTCCGCCCCGGCTCAAAATTCGCCCCCACAGCAGCAGGCTGATTCGGTCCACCAAGTCCAGGAAATCGAGGGCTGGATTTTGCGCATCCACCCCAAGCTTTTGAAGGAATCAGCCCAGCAGACCGGCACCGCGCTGAAGCTCCTCCGGGAGCAGCTTTCTCAAATCAACAGGCTCGTCCCCGCGCCCGCCCTGGAGCGCCTGCACAAGATCGTCCTCTGGATGAATCCCCCCTACCCGGACAAACGCGCCCCTCGGGCCGAGTATCATCCAAACCCGGGGTGGCTCGCCGTCAACCAGCGGAATCCCGCCATGGCAAAGGGCGTGGAGTTTACAAACGTGGCGATCTTCGAGGCGGAAAACCGCAGGATGCCAATGCTAGCGCTCCACGAACTGGCGCACGGTTATCACGACCAGGTGCTCGGAAACAAAAACCCCGAAGTGCTCACAGCTTTTGAAAGAGCAAAGGCAAGCGGCGTCTATAATCAGGTCAAGCGCTGGACCGGTGAACGTATTGTGCAGGACAAGGCGTACGCGCTGTCGAGCCCCCAGGAGTACTTCGCGGAAACGACCGAGGCCTTTTTCGGGCGAAACGACTTCGAACCCTTCGACCGCGCCGAACTCAAACGCATGGACCCCGAAATGGCCGCGCTGCTCGCAAAGCTGTGGGGGGCGCCGCAGTAAACGATCTGCTGGCGGCGGACTTTCCTACACCACGCCGCCTTCCCGGCGAGGCCTGCCGAAGCATTGCCCTTTTGAGCTCCGCCAGCGACGCAGGCCGTTGAGGGGCGGCGCCCAAACTCAGCAGTGTTCCCTACCAGCCATCTGTTCGGAAAGGCTGCGCGGGGAGCCCGTCTTTGTTAAACAGATTCGCCCAAGGAAAATTCGTGCTCCACGCGTACCGGACCGCCTCCGGCGCAGGCACGGCGGCACAGGAGACGAGCACGCTGTCCCCGTCGATCACGGCGTCCGCCCACTGGAACTTTTGATCGGCCCCTGCGATGAGGAAACCCTCTAGCTTGTCCGAATGCCGCACCTCCAGCCCCTTGCCAATGTGGGTGTATTGAATCCGGACCTTGTTTCCCTCCACCCGGTGCTTTGAAAAAAGCGGCCCGTAAATTTCGTGCTTCGCACCATACACCGCTCCCATCGCCACGTGTGCCCCCCGTTCACCGTAGGAGGACTTCAAGACAGGATGGATCCCCGCCCCTAGGTCAGTACTCGTGACCATGAACGTGTTGGGCACACGCATGATTTTAAGGTGCAATTCATAGGAGTAATCGGCAGAGGCTTCCGGAGGAACCGTGACTGGAAGCGCTGCAAACTTCCCTGCCTGAGCATTAATGGGGTTCGCCAAGTCCCAGGCAGTGCCGCCTCCGCTGGGTTTCTGAACGTACAGAAACGGGAAATCCTGGCCCCACTCCTTGCGCCAGCCGTTGATCAGCGCTCCCATGAGCGTCAGCTGGTCCACGCACGCGACGTTGGTTTTACTTTCGCCCTGATCCCACAGGACCCCGCGGATGGCATATCCGACATAGGGGCGGATAAACGCTTCAAACAGGGAGCCCATCTTGCCGCTGTTGATTTCACCAGCTTTCCCAACGCCCTGCGGTGCCCGCGGCGCGCGCGGAGCCTCTTTGCCACCCTGCTTGGCCAGTTCGGCCGCCTTCTTCCACTCCACCATCTCCGCATCCCACACCGCTTTGGCCTCCTGATACTTTTTCGAGAGCCCTTCATAGTCGTAGCCGGGCGCCATCTTGGCCACCAACTCCTGGCAGCCCGCATCGGACCGGTACATGTCTTCGGTAAGCCAAAAACCTGATGGAGTCCCCCCCACCGCTCCGACCATCAAGCCCACGGGCACTCCGAGTTTACTCTGGAGCGCCTGCCCGAAGGCAAAGAGCTGGGCAGAAAATGCGGCGTTGGTCTCTGGACTGGATTCCTCCCACTTCGAATTCGATTCTCTGCGCATGAAACGGAGATGGGGATAGGCGCCAGCCGCCAGTTTTGCCAAGGGCGCGTCCCCCTGAGTGTAGGCGTTCACCAGCATGTCCATATTGCTTTGGCCGGAACCCACCCAGACCTCGCCCACCAACACATCCTCCAAGGAAACGCCTCCGATTTTGAGCACATCGGGGCCTCCGGCAGTAAGCGGGGCCAGTTTGACCTGCCATTTCCCCTGAGCGTCGGCCTCGGTCTGCAGCGTTTGATCGCGAAAAGCAACAGTCACCTTCTCTCCCGGCCCGGCTGTCCCCCACACGGGGACAGGCATTTCCCGCTGGAGAACCATATGCGGGGTGAACACTTTGGGGAGCTTCACCTCTGCGCGCGCCGGAACCAGGCAAAGGGCAGAGAAGACGGAGAACAAGGACAGTCGAGTGAATGGGGAGTGAGACATAAATGCAGAAGGAGACAAGAGAGTAGATCTCAACCGGAAGCGCTTCCTTTGAAGGAAAGGAGCAAGACCCGTCGCTATCGCCGCCGCCGCCCTTCCTCCAGAGCGCCGCGGATGTTGGGAGAGGGGTGTACGTTGAACGGGGGGTACGTTGCACCAGCTAGACGCCCCGGGGAGAGCTCTTGCGCAAGTTCGCAGCGCTGGACCGGATGGCCTCGCGCTTCTGGTCATCGAGGCGCGCGAGGTTTCGCACCTGCATCGACATCCTCTGGTTGAGGCGCAGGGTCGCCTCGTGCCGCAGGAGGAAATCCCAGTAGAGCGTCGTGAACGGACACGCGGAGGGCCCTGTGCTTTCCGCAGGGTCGTACCGGCAGCCGGAGCAGTAGTTGCTCATCCGCTGAATGTATTTGCCCGAGGCGATGTACGGCTTGCTGGCCATCAGGCCGCCGTCGGCGTGCTGCGACATACCCACGGTGTTCGGCAGCTCCACCCATTCCACCGCGTCAACGTACACCGCAAGAAACCACTCGTGGACCTCGCGGGGGCGAACCCCGAACATGAGCGCGTACAACCCGAGCACCATGAGCCGCTGAATGTGGTGGGCATAGCCCAGGCGGAGCGTTTGGCCCAGGGAATCGCGCAGGCACTGCATGTCGGTCTCCCCCGTCCAGTAGAAGGCAGGCAGGGGTTCCCCGGCGCCAAGCGCATTCCGGTCCGCGTAGTCCGGCATATGCAGCCAGTAGATGCCCCGAACGTATTCCCGCCACCCGAGGATCTGCCGGATGAAACCCTCCACCCCCGCGAGGGGCGCCCGCCCGCTCTTCCACGCAGCCTCCGCCGCGGCGATGACCCGCCGTGGGTCGAGGAGTTTGAGGTTCATCGCGGCGCTCAGGCGCGAATGAAACAGCCAGGGCTCCACCGTCCACATGGCGTCCTGCCAGTCGCCAAACTCTGAGAGGCGGTGCGCGATGAAGTCCTCCAGCGCCTGCTCCGCCTCCTCGGCGCTTACCGGCCAGTCGAACGCCGCAAGATCCCCCGGATGCTTTGCGAAGCGCTCGTTCACCATCGCAATCACCTCCTGAGTCATGGCGTCCGGTGGAAACCTGCGCGGGGGAAAATGCAGCGGCGGGCCGTCCTTTCCAAAGCTCTTCCGGTTCTCACTGTCGAAGTTCCAGGTTCCGCCCGCGGGCTTGCCCTCCTCCATGAGAACACCGTGGCGGCTGCGCATTTCGCGGTAGAAAAACTCCATGCGCAGTTGCTTGCGGCCCTTCGCATGCTCGGCAAACTGCGCATGGCTGCACAGAAAATGGCGGTCCTCGCGAATCTCCAGCGGCACTCCAGCGGCGGCTGCCGCGGCGATGATCTCCTCGCGCACTCCCCACTCCCCGGGCTCTGCCAAAATCCAGCGCTCAACCTTCACCCGTGCGGAAAATTCCGCAAGAGCGGCGGCGAAGGTCCCGGCGTGGCTATGCGTTTCTGAACCTTCGGTCCCCAGCCACGCCCCACCGGAAACCTCGAGGCGGTGGTAAAACACATTCCAGCCCCTCAGGACCAAACGTTCGCGAAAGTGGCGCATCGCAGACAGGAAAACCGCGATCCTCGGCTTGCTACTCCACACCTTGTCACTCTCGCGGGCCACCTCCGCCATCCAGACCGCGTCGCAGCTCGGATCGAAGCCATCCAGGGCGGCCGAGTCCATGTTGAGTTGGTCGCCGAGGATGAGGATCAGGTTTCGCATGGGGAACGGACCTTAGGCGAACGCCCGAGGGGCCCGAAGCGAAATCAAAGTCGCGCGACGCGCGCCGATTGCAACCCCGACGCCACGCCCCCGTACACTGCGGCGCATGGTTAGGCGCCGTTCATCGCATCAGGATAAGGCGTCCGGCAGGAGGTAGTAGAGAATGACGCACAACGCGGCAACTGCGAGCGCGAGAATCAGTGCGTGCCAGATCAATGTCGCGGTGCCAACGCCGCACGCGACGTAGGCATACCGATGATCCTCGCGACGAAGGTAAGCAATGGCCCCGGCGATGATCGCGACGGCGGCGAGCGCAAGTGACAGAGTATGAGGGAGCTCCCGGGGAGATAACCCCTGCCGTGGAGCTTCTGGCGGAGGTGGAGTCTTTTTGAGTTTTGCGGTGATGTGCTGCTTGAGGCTAACGATCGTTTCCGCAAGTTGCTTCTCGGCAGGCGGAGGCGGAATGATGGCATCGCGGACGGCCGGACCGACAAGGACTGATAGCAAGCCGATAAATCCGGCGACTACGCCAAAGATGCCAAAGGTCTTAGGTTTAGATTCGAGTGTGAGTTCGGTTGTTGTCATTGCTCGGTTCGAGTGAAGGCAGACGCCAGAGCCCCCCTGGAGCGAGCAGACGACAAGCCGCGCGTTAGGGGTTGGGTGCAGTGACTTGTTAGCCTACCGTAGGGAGCTCGATTGCTTGTGCAGACAGCGCTGGAATCCGAGACGCCAAGGATGGATGCCTGCGTAAACAGCTAAAGAGTCTATATCTGCAAAGAGAGAATCGAGGAAGTAAGATCCGAGCCCCAAATGCTGAGGCTCATAGAAGGCGTAGCCCTCAATCAAGTGTTCTTTCGCCGAATCGTGCCGAATCTAAAACGGAAACATTCACGACACCCGACGACGAATTTCGTCCTTTGCAGTCTCCCAGTCCGTAAACATTTCCTGGCCTGACTGCGCTTTTGCAAGCCAGTCATCGAGGATTTCTTCGTGCCAAACAAGAGATTCCATGGATGTGGATGCTCTGGAGAGATTGTCCCGAAGATACTCCATGAGCTGGAGCTTTTCAGGCAAAGTCATCTGATCGAGAGGCAGAACGACGGCCATGGGTAGGACCGTACCATTTGAGAAAAGAGATGCGAGGATTTTGCCACAAGACGTTCGGTCTTTTTCCGGATACGGGCTCCTGCCCGACGCCCGCGCTCAAGTTTCCGAACGGCGTGGATGGACAGGGCACCGCCAGAACTGAGCTGCGCCCGGAGTGCGGCGGGCTAGCTGCTGATTTGAGCAACTGCCGTGACGCATGCAGGGCGTCGTGCTAGAGTGACTTGTTCGGAAGATGCGGATGGCTACAGGTTCTCTTCGAGGGGCTTAGAATTCCGGATTCCCACGCGCGGCGTGCCAAAACCTGACTACTTCGATTCGCTCATTTTCTTCGTTTATGCGATAAACAACGCGATAAGAACGAACTACGATTTCTCGAATCATCGAATTTTCAAATTCTGGGACTACGCGCCCTAATTGAGGAAAATCAGCGAGTCGTTTTGTATTGGTGACAAAGAATTGACCGAAGGCGATTGCTCGGTCAGGAGAATCAAATGAGACGTATCGGACAATGTCGCGTAGATCTCTGCGTGCAGATGGAGAGAGGGTTACCTGATAACCCATGACCGTAACTCTTTCTCAACCTGTTCGATCGGAATGAATTCTCCGCGATCAAGTTCATCGATTCCGTGTCTGATAGCAGCAACGAATTCGATTTCTTGAGCTATGTCATGAAGCGAAACGTTTTCAGGGAGACGTTGGAGCAGATCTTGAACGATTTCCTTGGTGCTCATGGTCGTAGTATGCGGCTTAACTCTACGGAATTCAATGCTGGCCTTCGAGGATGGAGAGCAGATGCAACGCCAGAACTGAGCGACGCCCGGAATGCGGCGGGCGGGATGCTGCGAAGCGAGCAGCTGCCGTGACGCATTTAGGGCGTTCTGCTCCAGTGACTTGTTAGGCTTCCGTTGGGTTCTGCTAGCGTGTGCATTTACGCGCTTTTCCTTTGGTACATTAAGTGTAATGAGCCGATCAAAAACACTATAAAAAATGATACCGCATATAACCCCATTAGGTATTGCATCTGCTTCACTTCCCAATTCTGTTGTTCCTTTATAGTGGCAATTTCCTCGTTCGTAGCTTTTGTGCCATTCCAAAGATCTTGGTCTTGTTTCGTTGGTTGGTAAACTGTGTATGCGCCATTTTCCAATCGATAGGGAATCTGGATACCAGAGCAAACGAAAATTGATTTCGCCATTTTCAAGTGTATTTCTGGAGAGTCAGACGATTGCAGGCCGTGGAGTAACTCTGGAAGTAAGTGTTCGCTTGATAGGTCGTCCAAAGTGTGGGAAAGACCCATTTTAAGGGGACTTCCGACCCCGTAGCAAATTAACATTAGCGAGAAGATTGCTGAAAATAGGAGGCAGGCAAACCCTGACTGCCTACGTTGTTCGGGATATATGAATATTGCTCGAATGGAGTAAAATATCCCAACAGGAAGTATTAGTGAAGATATGACGGCCAATCCCCACTGGACGTAGTTGATACCGAGTATGGAAGGGAGAACCTTTTTTCCTTCCGATGAAGTCAGCAACAGGATCACCGCTGCTAGTAATAGTCTTTGTATGGTCGCTGGGGTCATCTTCTGAATTCAATACTGTTGCGGGCTGAGGAGGTTACGGACAAAAGCCTAACATGTATTAAGCGGCTGCTGCGGAATTCTGCAGCTGCTGTACTTTTTGGTTCATTGAGAGATTTTCACAGGCGGGAACGGCCGGCTGCCCCAAAAAAAACGGCCGGGTTTCTTCCCCTTATCGATCCTCCCCTTCCTAGCGTGCTTATCTATTCATGACCGCCCCGCCGGGGAGCCGGATGCACGGCTCCCAGCCGCCGACTGCGGACTGTGCCCCTGCTCAGAGGGTGTCGGCGGGATTGCCTACGTCTATGCCAATCCTGCTTGAGGCTCATTGCTTTTTGAGGGGGGCGAACACATCGTGCTGATGCTCCGGAATCCGGTCCGTTGCGAAACAAAAGCTCCGCGGATACTCTTGAACTGTTTGGAGCGACATTGCGGAGATGGGGCTCCGCGCTCCCGGGGCAGCAATTCCAGCCTTGCCATGCAGGACCCTCTAATTGCATACAATCCTCCGTGAGCACCCCACTCCGCCTCTCCCGCCGACAGCTCCTGCGCAGCAGCTCCGCCCTCCTGGCCCTGCCCTTCCTAGAGTCGCTCGGCTTCCGCCGCTTCGCACACGCCGCCCCCCTCCCCGCGCGTCCCAAGCGCATCGTCTTTCTCGGATTCGGATGGGGCGTCACCCGCGAAACCTGGTTCCCCGAAACCCACCAGACGGGCCCCGACTACCCACTGCCGGCAGGCCTCGCCCCCCTCGCCCGGCACAGGAAAGACTTCACCATCATCCAGGGTTGTTCGAACAAGTTCAGCAACGAGGCCCACTGGGGCAGCACGTTCTGGCTCACCGGCGCGAATCGTTACGCGGAACCCGGACGCAGCTTTTGCAACAGCATCTCCGCCGACCAGGTGGCGGCGGCCACTCTCGGAAGGGAAACACGCTTCAGCTCCCTACAACTGGGCACTCCCGATGCCAACAATCAGGGCCACGGCCCCGGCCTTTCGCTAGCGTGGGACGAGCGCGGCAAGCCCCTCGCGGGTTGCGACAATCCCGTCGTGGCCTTCCACAAGCTCTTCTCCGCAGAAGACACCCCGCTCCCACAGCGCCAGAAGATGCTCTCGGAGAAACGCAGCGTCCTGGACTCACTCGCCGGGGATCTCGCCCGGGTGAAGCGCGGTCTTTCCCGCGACGACACCGACAAGCTCGACGAATACGCACAGAGCATCCGCGACATCGAAACGCGCCTGGGCAAAGACGAACAGTGGCTCGGAATACCGAAGCCCTCCTCCCCGCTTCCAGAGCCCAAGCCGGGACTGGCCGGCCGTGAGGAGATCAAGGCCATGTACGACCTCATGGTCGCCGCGCTCCAAACCGACACCACCCGCGTGCTCACCTACCGCCAGCCGGTGGACACCCTGCTCAAGAGCATCGACGTGCCCTACACCGGCCACGACCTCAGTCATTACGAGCGATCCCAGGGCGACCGCATGGAATTTTCGCAAAAGAAGGACGCCGCCCAAAGCACCCTTCTCGCCGGTCTCATCGACCGGCTCAAGGCCGTGAAGGAGCCAGACGGTTCGAGCCTCTTCGACCACACCGTGCTCGTCTTCGGGAGCAACATCAGCTCAGTCCACTTTCTCAACAACTGCCCCACCGTCGTCGCCGGAGGGGGCGCCGGGCTCAAACTCGGCCGGCACCTCGTCCTCCCAAAGGACACCCCGCTGTGCAACGTTTGGCTCACGCTGCTGAACGGCATCGGCGTCGGTGTGTCCCGCCACGGCGACAGCACCGGCCCCGTCCAGGAGCTCATCGCCTGACCTCCCGAGCCCGCACCCCGGATGAAGCTTTTACGCATACTCCCCTTTTTTCTGAGCGCATTCCTGGCGACCGCCTCCGCTGCGGAGCCACCCAGTGCGCGGCTGGAGGAAAAGCAGCGTCACTTTCTCAAAAGCTACTGCACGGAGTGCCACGACGCCGAGAAGCAGAAGGGCAAGCTGCGACTCGACGACATCTCCTTTGCGCTGGACTCCGTGGAGCACGCGGACCGCTGGCAGAAGATTCTCAACCAGGTCAACTCCGGCGAAATGCCTCCGGAAGACTCCCTCCAGCCCGCCCCCGGGGCGAAGACGGATTTTCTCGAAGCCCTTTCCCAGACGCTGGTCGCCGCCCGCCGGACCCTCGGCGATTCCGGAGGAAAATCCGTCGTGCGCAGACTAAACCGGCGCGAATACGCGAACACCCTCCGTGATTTGCTCGGAATCGAGGTCGACGCCAGCGAGCTCCCGGCGGACGGCGGCGCGGGCACCTTCGACACCGTCGGAGCCTCCCTGTTCATGTCGGGCGACCAGGTGGAACAGTACCTGGCTCTGGGGCGGCGCGCTCTTGACGACGCCTTCGCCCGGAACGCGGCCCGCGACAAACCTTTCAAGATCCACACCGAACTGGAGCGCGTGGCGGACATCCAGCTGCACAACGCTGCGAAGGTGCTTACGAAAAAGGTCGAGCCTTACCAACAATGGACCGCCGCCGTGGACGCCGCCGCCGCCTCGACAGAGAATGCGCCGAAGGCCGCTGAGATCCGCGCGCTCGACGAGGTGAAAAAGGACGCCCGCCGGTTTTACCGCCACTGGTCCGAACTCAAGGACGCGCCGCCTCCGACCGACTTCGGGTTCAAGGACGCGGCGGAGGGCGAGGGCGTGAAGGAGCACTTTGAGGACGAGACCGGCAACATCGCCAAGTACTTTGAACTGCCGCACTCCGACAAAGGCTCCTACCTGTTCGTGTTCATCCTCCGTCCGCAGGAAAGCCTGACCGCGCCGAACGACTGGCCTCCGGGCGAATACATTCTCCGGGTGCGAATGGCCGCACTCGAGGACACCCCGGTCAAACGGCACTTCATCGAAGTCGGGCACCCCACCCAGCCCGGTGCGTTTGACATCCTCAGCACGCACCACGTCACCGGCTCCATCTCACAGCCACAGACCATCGAGATCCCCGTCACGCTCACCAGCACAGGCAGCCGGACCTTTGCCGTCCGGGAAAAGCGTCTGAACTCAAGGGAGCACGAGGTGGCGATCGCCGTGCTCTACCGCAACAAGCACAAGACGTGGTATCCGCCCGCGATGTGGATCGACTGGATGGAGCTGGAGAAAGCCCCTTTCCAGAAGACTCCGGCCAAACAGGTTCCCGAACTTTTCGCCGACAGAGACGCCGCTGCTTCAGAGCAGGCGCACGCCCGGCAGATCATCGAGCGGTTCGCGACCCGCGCCTTTCGCCACTCCGCTCCGGAGGCCGCGTTCATTGACAGCCTCTCGGAGCGCTTTGCTCGGCTGCGGGCCGGGGGCGGCTCCTTTGAAGACTCGCTCAAGGAATCGCTCAGCGTCGTGCTCGCCTCGCCGGGGTTCCTGTACCTCAGCGAACCCAGCGCGCCCGACAAGCCCCGGCAGATCACAGACCCGGAACTCGCCACGCGGCTCTCCTACTTTCTCTGGAGCGCCCCGCCCGACGAGGCACTTCTCGAAGCCGGGCGAACCGGCACTCTCCATTCGCCGGAGGTCCTTGCGAGTCAGGTCGACCGGATGGTGGCCAGCCCGAGGTCGAGGGAGTTTGTGCACGGTTTTGTGCACCAGTGGCTCGGCCTGGACCGGCTGGACTTCTTTCGGTTCAACGCCCGCCTGTTTCCTGAGTTCGACGACAGCATGAAGATGGCCGCGCGCAACGAGGTCTTCGAGACCTTCGCGCACCTGCTGCGCAGCGGCGGCAGTCTGTCGCGGCTTTTGAAAAGCGACCGCGTTGTGATCAACGGACTTCTGGCAAACTTCTACGGCATCGACGGGATCTCCGGGGACGCGTTCCGGCCGGTGTCGCTGCCTGCGGATTCGCCGCGCGGAGGCCTGCTCGGCATGTCCGCGATCATGGCCATGGGAGGCAACGGGGAACGCACGAGTCCGGTCGAGCGCGGGGCCTGGGTGCTGCGCAAACTGCTGCACGATCCGCCGCCCCCGGCGCCGCCGAACGTCCCCCAGCTCAGCCGCCTCGGGACGCAGCCGCTGAGCCCGCGCGAACGCGTTCTCACACATCAGGAGGAAGCCCAGTGTCTCCAGTGCCACCGCAAGATCGACCCCATCGGTTTCGGGTTGGAAAACTTCAACGCCATCGGCCAGTGGCGCACCACCGAGCTTTACAACAAGGGTAAAGGTGGCCTCAAGGAGTGGCCCGTCGACGCGAGCGGCGCCCTGTACAAGGGCCCGAAATTTGACGACTACTTCACCCTCCGCGAGATCCTCGCCGACAAAAAGGAGGCCTTCGCGCGCGGATTCGCCGAGGCGCTTTTAGAATATGCGCTGGGCCGGCCGCTCAGCTTCACTGACGGAGACGCCGTGGCCGAGATCGTCAGCGAGGCCGGAAAAAAGGACTTCGCGGTCGCGGAGTTTGTACGGGCCCTGGTGTGCAGCCGTGTGTTTCAGCTCAAGTAGCCAGGCGGGTTTGGCCGGGACACACCGAGGCAATCCATGATGGCCAAAGCACGGCCGAGCCGTACGAGATCCCGCATTTCAGGCGCCAGACAATCCTACCCGCCTTCGCTGAGCCTCTTCTTCGGCGCGTCATGCAGCAGCGCATGCGCCTCCGCCAGCACCTCGCCGATTCGCTCCACCAACGGGTGGCCCCCAAGCTTCCGCCGGATCGCCGCCGCGTCCGCCCCCCCGGCGTTGGACCCTGGAAACCAGTGCCCCGCGTTCCCCATCAGATTGTAACGCATCTTACCCCACTTCACCAGATCCAGCCCCTTTGCGTAGGTCCACAGACGCAGCACTTCCTGCAAGTTCACCTCCCCGGGCACCTCCACGTAAGGAGGCAAGTCGCGGCTCCACGCCGCGCACCATTCCGCTCCGAGCGCCTCCCGCATCGCTTCCCGCAGGCGCGTCTCAATCGGGGCCACAACCTCCGCCGCCCTGTCGTAGAACTCGAGCGACTTCACATGCTCGTCAAAGTCGGTCGGCCGCGCCGCCCCCACGGAAAGCGTGTGCACCTCCGGCCGCGCCAGGCACCACAAATTATTGAAGGCGATCGGCGACAGGGGCGCGCACAGGTCCACCATCTTCTGCGGCGGCTCGTACAACATCCCCCCTTTATCGTTGGGACTGATGATGAAGACCCCCATGTCCCGCGCCGTCGCCGCCTGAACCGAAGACCAGGTCCACTCGTTTACGAAGTACCAGTGCAGGTTCACGTAGTCGAATCCGTCCGTCTCGATCGCCTTGAGAATCAGATCGTTCGTCGCGTGCGTGCTGAACCCGACGTGCCGGCACAGCCCCTCCGCCTGCAACCGCCGCGCCATTTCCAAACAGCCCCCCTTGCGCACCGCCCACTCCAAACCCTCCGCATTGTTGACCCCGTGCAGGGACAACAATTCCACGTGCCCGAGGCGCAGGTTCGACAGCGAACGCTCGAACGTCCTCCGAAACTCCCCCGGATCCGCCATCGGTTCCACCTTGGTTTGCACGATCATCTTTTCCCTCGGCAGCTTCGGCAAAATCCATCCCAGCTGCATTTCGCTCGAGCCGTACCCCCGCGCCGTCTCGATGTGGTTGATCCCCAAATCCAGAGCGCGCAGGACTGTGGCCTCCAGGTTGCGCTGGACCGATTCCTCCACTTTTTCCGCGGGAACATCGTCCCAGCTCTGCTGAAAACGCATCCCGCCGCAGGAAAAGACGGGAATCTGCAATTCGGTTTTTCCAAAGCGCCTGTACTTCATATCGGCCTATTGTGAAGCTTGCGCCGCCTGTGGCAACGCTCTTTCCCTCCCACCCTCTTCAGTCATGATACTCCCCATGAGCCCGGCCGAACGCCAAGATCAACTCGCCCAGGAGCTCCTCCGGATCGAGGACCCCCAGGAACGCCTCGCCTACGTCCAGGACCGCGCCAAACGGCCCTCCCCTCTCCCTCCCGAAAATCGCACCGACGCCTTCCGCATCCAAGGCTGCGTCACCCGCGTCTGGCTCGCCCCCACCCTAGAGAACGGACGCTGTATTTTCCCCGTCGACTCCGAGTCCCTCATGGTCCGGGGCCTGGCACTGCTCCTCTCCGGGGTCTATTCCGGCTGCACCCCGGAGGAGGTTCTCGCCTTTGAAACCAACATTTTGGAGGTGGTGAAGCTCGGCCACCGTATCTCCCCCACGCGCCTGCACGGCCTCGCTCAGCTGCGCCTAGCCATGCAGCAATTCGCGTCGCAACACCGGCAACCCGCTTTCTCCGCCGGCTGCACCTCCTCCCCGGAGCCATGATCCTCAGCGACGCCCACTGCCACCTGCAGGACCCGCGCCTCGCCGGCCTCGTCGAATCCCTGCTCGAAACCTGCCGCAAGCACTGCATACGCCGATGGATGGTCAACGCCACCCGCGAGTCCGACTGGGAAACCGTGGCCGCCTTGGTTTCGCGGCATCCTGGCGTTTTTGGATCCTTCGGCCTGCACCCCTGGTGGCAAAAGGAAAGAAGCCCCCATTGGCAGCAGGCGCTCCACGCGCGGCTTACCAGCCATCCGGAGGCAGCCATCGGAGAAACCGGACTGGACCGCTGGATGCCCTACCCCGATCTGGAGGACCAGCAGCGCGTCCTCGAAGTCCACCTCGAACTGAGCCGCGCCCTGGACCGACCCGTGACACTCCACTGCCTGAGAGCCTGGCCGGAGCTGACCGCCTGCGTGAAACGCTGTCCCCCGTCGGCACGCGGCTTTCTCCTGCACAGTTACGCGGGCCCGGCCACGGATATCAGCCGCTGGGCTGGCGCCGGAGCGTACTTTTCCTTTTCACCCGCCTTTCTGGCTCCCCGCAAAAGTGGCATTCGCGAAGCGTTCAAAACGGTTCCACTGGAACGCCTGCTGCTTGAAACCGACGCCCCTGACATGGCGCCCCCGTCGGAACTCGCCCTCGAAAACATCCCGGCGAAGGTCCCTGCAAAAAGCGGAGAAAAGACACTGAATCACCCGGTGAACCTGCGCCTGTGCTTCGCAGTAATGGCGGCAGACCGCGGCCTTTCCGAAACGCAACTCGCGGGGCAGCTGGAGTCCAACGCCCGCCGTCTTTTTGGATGGCCCGAATCCCCAACGCCATGCGACTGAACCTTCGCCTCCTTCTATTCCTGCTGCTGGCGCCGGCACTCCGCTCCCAAGCCGAACTCGAATGGGAGACGGTTTCCGCCGAGCTCACGGTGCCGGCCTCTGGGCAGGTCCGCCATTCCTTTCGGTTCAAAAACACGGGCATGGAAACCGTCCACATCGAAAGCGCCAAAAGCTCCTGTTCCTGCGTCGTGGTGGAGCTCGGTGCGCTTAGCATCGCGCCGGGGCAAAGCGGCGAGCTAGTGGCGGTTTCCAAACCTGCGCCCGCCTCGCCCCCCGGCAGCGAACGCGGAGCCAGAATCGAAGTGACGACAGCCGAAGCGCCGATCAGGCCGTACTTGCTCAGGATCAAACTGCGCACTGCCCGGGAGGCGGGCCTTGAACCGGCGGTATTGTGGTGGAAAGCCGGAGGCGCCGCCCCGGCAAAAGAGACGCAGGTGCAAGTACCCACGGGGGCGGCGGTGCGCCTCAGCGAGGAGGCGCTCCTGCGCACGGAGGTGGAGTGCGTGCTCGCCGAAACGAAGGACGGGAGGGCCGTGCTTTCGGTGCGTCCGCGTTCGACCCGCCAGCGGCTGGACCTGCGCTTGCCGGTGGAGTTCACCACACCGGGAGGCGTCCCGGAGCGGCGCACGCTTTTCATCCGGGTGGAGTGAGGGGCGGCCTTGGAATGGAATCAACCGGGTGGAGGCTCGGCCTCTTGGCACTTCAAATCACCTGCACCAGAGTCCACAGTGCCGCACGCCGGGTTTTCGAAGATTACTGATTAGGAGCCCACTTTGCGCACCAGTCGAAATCCTCGGCTATTATCGCTGTAGTTGCTTCCCTCATAGGGCGATCCCCATTTGGAAGCAACCAGGCAAAACTGCTTCGCCTTGTTCCAGCCACCGCCGCGGACAATGGGACATTGGGCGGTTATTTTGCCTTTCGCGTTTCTTTCGATTCGCTCTTCCCACATCCATTCAAAAACGTTTCCCCCGAGATCGTAAAAGCCCAGTGCATTCGGTTTGAATGAACCGACGGGAGCCGTTCCGAAGACACCATCCCCGCCGATCATTTGTGGATCCAGGGATCCATCGGTGCCTACTGCGTAATTCCCGTCGTCCCAGTTTGGGGGATAGTAAGCACCCCACATGTACTCGGAATCGCCGACGGCGGCCTCCCACTCCGCATCTGTGGGCATCCGCCATTGCTTTCCCGTCTTTGTGCTCAGCCACGCGCAAAACTCCTTTGCCTGCTGCCAACTTACATGAACCAGAGGGTGCTCATCGTTTTGTACAAAGTCCGCGGCACCCTGCTTCCAACTTCCCGGCTGCTGCCATTCGGGAAGCCCGGCGGCACGAGTATACAACTTCCATTCGCCGACCGTGAATTCGGTTTTACTCATCAAAACTTCCGTTCCGGGCACCGGCAGCAACTTTTCCTCCAGGCGCTTCACCAATCCGGGGACGACGCTCAAATCCTCAGCGCGAAATCCTTTCTGGCTCTTCCAAAATCCTCCCATCTCCCTGCCGACCACCATCGCTTCATACTGTCTTCCTTGAGCGTTCAAAGCTTCAAACAACGCTCCACGCGCCTTCATCTCGCCCTGTTCCTTGATGAGTAACAGCAGCCGTTCTGTAAGAGTGAGATTTTCCTGCGTCGCCCCGTCCTGACCTGAGCGCAAAGCATCCTTATACTCCGCAACAGCCTCCGGCCAGCGCATCAGCACCTGCAGCACGTTTCCTCTCAGGGCGCGATACTCGGAGTTCTCCGGCTGAAGGTCCGCCGCAAATGTGACCGCTTTCAGCGCGTCCTCGAATTGTCCGTCGTGGAGAGCGTCCTTGGCGCGCATCGCAAACGTGGGCGCCGTATCTCGCAAACGCTGCAAAGCTTCGCTGGCCTCTCTCCCCTTCTGCAAAACCCGCGCGGTGAAGCCGCTCACCACCACCAGCATGGCGGCCGACGCCCCAGCCAGACCCCTGTTACGTCCTACCCACAGCTTCACTCGCTTCCACGCACTGGCGTCCTCCGCGCTCGTTGCAAACCCGTTCTGGTACGCCTCAATGTCCGCCGCAAACGCTTCCACGCTCGGGTAGCGATGATTGCGATGCGTCGACATCGCCTTCAACGTCACAGCCTCCAATGCCTCAGGCACCTCCACGCCCATCGCCGCCGGACTGCCGACTGCCACATCTGCCTTCCCTCCCCGCTTGGTCGCCATCGAACTGATCTCGCCCTTCTTCACTTTCGTTAGCACCTCGTTCAGGGTCTTCCCGTCCACAGGAGGGCGCAGCGTCAGGATCGCGTACAGAATCCCGCCCAACGAATAGATATCCGAACGCGCGTCCAGTTCCGCCACCATGCCCTCCGCCTGTTCGGGCGACATGTACTGCGGCGTCCCCATGACCTCCCCCTCCATCGTCATCCCATAGTCGCCCGTGTCCTTCGCGCTAGCGTTCCTCTCTCCGACTGTCTCTTCACCCCCCAGAACCTTGGCCAAGCCCCAATCCATCACGAGTACCTCGCCATATTCCCCCACCATGATGTTTTCCGGTTTCAGGTCCCGGTGTAGCACACCCTTGGCGTGTGCAAACGCCATCGCATCGCACACCTTGCGGAAAATGGTAAGCAGTGCCGCCCGCGGATACTCCTTCACCGCCGCCGCTTCTCCATCCCGGACCGCGTTGAGCACCGCCTGAAGCGTTCGCCCCTTCACAAGTTTCATCGAGTAAAACGGGCGGCCCTCCGAATCCATCCCTATGGCGTGAATCGGCACAATGTTCGGGTGAGCCAAATGTGCAAGCACCTTTGCTTCCTTGGAAAAGCGCGGATCTTCGCCTCCCTCGCTGATGCTGCTGACCTTCACCGCAACCTGACGCTCCAACTGCGGATCCTCGCCACAGTAAATCTGTCCCATCCCGCCGCGCGCGATCTCACCCACCAGCTGATAATCGCTCACCGCCTTTGCCGAACCCGCACGGGACAAAACCCCAGACTGCCCGTGCTGCCCGGGTCGGGTCGGCGTCTCCTGAGGAATCGTGACATCCGCTGGAAATCCAGCCACGCCCTCTTTCACCTCCACCACGAGGGTCACGGGTCCCACCTGCACAGACGCCGGATATTCCGCCTCCACGCGTCCCTGGATCGGATGCCCGTTCACCAGAGTCCCGCCCGCGAGATCCTCCACCTGCAAACGGTCCTCCGCAAGCCACACCCACGCATGCCGGGACGCGATCCCCGCGCCCGAAACCGTCAGCACATCGGGCGCCTGCTCCGTCCCGAGGACAAACTGCGCCTCCAGCGAGTCGGACTGGCTCAGGATTCCGCCGGGACCGTGAAGAGTGAGCGACCAAGAACTCATGGCTCTATGATGTACCGCCGGCATTAGGTGATGCACAGGGAAAACGGCGGAGGCACATCAGCCACCCAGAACCGGGTCCCCCCAAAAAAAGTTACAACTGGAATTTCCTCTCAGCCTCCGAAACAACTCCAGGACGAACCGCCCGCCGCCCACACCAGAGCGGAAACTTGCTCCAAGCGGGTGGCTTATCAGTTAACCGAGAGAGGAAAGGCTCTGCGTCCCTTCCTCGTAGCAATGAGACACTGGAGACTCCGCTGGATGCAAGGCTCGCAGGCGTTGCTCGCAATGAAATGAGAAGCAGCCCGCCCGGAAACGCTTCGAGCGCGTTCTCTCAGCCTATGGCTCAGTCTTCGAGCCCGCCCGCGCAGCCGAACCGGACACGCAGACAATCCGGAATCCAGTTTGAGCAAACAAGCAAGGCTACCTTCCCTCAGGATTCTCCGTAACCCATTAATTTACAAAACAGTGGAGGCGAGGGGAGTTGAACCCCTGTCCTAAAAGCCTTTGTCACAAACGTCTACATGCTTAGCTCCGCTTTCAATTCAAGAAAGAAGCCGCCAACGGGCGGGCAACTTCTCCCCGGGCAACCACGGACGATCTCACCCTCGGCGGCGGTTACTCCCCCCTTAGGCCAGCCTACTGTCGTCGTCCCCGCGCCCAGTAGGCGTCAGCACAGGAACGAAGCCGCTTAATTAAGCAGCAAGAGCCAGATCTTCGTAATCGTTGGCGTTTATTTTTTTGCCCAGAGATTTTAACGAGGCCCACCAGGCTTCCTCGGCATGCAATCTGCGTCTCCAACTCTTAGTCGAAACCAGTACGCCCCCTTTTGTCTGAACCGCTCTCGCGGAACCCACCTTCGGGTAACACCAGTATAACACACGCCGGTGAACCGGCAAGCCGACAGGGCCGCTTTTCTTCAGCCCCTGCCGCCGCCTTTCCCATCCGATGCCGTCACCACTCACCTGATGCCGTCCAAGCCCTCACCCCGGAACCGGCGGGGCCTACCCCCGCAGATCCCGGCGGCCCCAGGCTACTTCGCGGCCGGCTTCGGCGGCTGCTTGGGATCCAAATTCGCCTCCAGTTCCTCCGGAGTCACCTTTGACTCCACCCCCTGCGCAGGCACCTTTGCCTTCGCAGTCCACAAGATCGCATTCAAGACCAGCTTCCGCTGGTCGTCATTCCCCCAACCCTTGTGGAAGTGGCCTCCCGTGAAACCAAACCCGCGCCCGCCATCTTCGCGGTCGACGGCCCACGCGACGTGCTGGGGCTTCAACTCCTCGAGCACCTCACGCTTCTGTTCCGGGTTCCCCGCATGCGGCCCCTCGCCCCGCTCCGTCGTGGAGGCCGGCGGCAGGTCGCTCAAAATCGGCGTCACCCGGACCATGCCCTTGCGAAACCGCATGTGATAATACCATTCGTCCGTGGTCGAGAAAGGCTTCACCCCGTTGCTCACCGGATGCTTCGGAAACTCCTTGAAACTGGCCTCCCAGTGGGGATTCACGGACCAGTGCTGTTCAAAATACCCGCCCAGCCACTGCTTGAACTCCTGCGCCCCCGCCCCGCTGGACCCGCGCTCGGGAGGCGGCACCTGCTTCACAGGCTTTCCGTCCGCCCCAATCTCCGGCTCCGGCCAGCCCACCTTGGCATACGCGGGCTCCACGGCATAGTGGAGGCAGACCAGACCGCAGCCGCGCTTCATTTGAGCGTCAAGCTGCTCCAAATGAGGCAGCGCCGGGTGCCCACCGCCGCCGTCCGAGTAAATAACAATCGTGTCTGCCTTTTCTATAACGCAGTCCTCGGGCCATTTTCCGCCGAGGGCAAGCTCCACGTTCACGCTTTCGGCGGCGCCTTCCTTCAGGCACTTCGCAAGAAGCTGCACGCCAGCGTTGTGCTCGTGCTGCCCGGGGCCGTGACTCGGCTTGCCGGCGATCAGAAGGACGTTCCTCGGCGCGGCTGCCGCCTGCGCGCAGCTCCCGAGAAGCACGAAGCTCAAAACGCTGAATGACGCTGGGTACTTAATTTTCATGAGAAGTTCTAGAAAGGGATGGACGGATGCGACACGCGTGCCGCCTACTTGATTTCAGTCAGCTTGATGTCCTTGAATTCCACAACCATGGGCGGCCCCGCGTGCATCTGGAGCGCGAGCACCCCCTCCTTGGCCCCCTTCTCATGCTGGTCGGTCACGTCGATCGTTTTCATCCCGTTGATGAAATGTTCCAAATGGTTGCCGTGGGCGATGACCCGGTATTCGTTCCATTCGGAAATGGTGATCCCATCCTGAATCGCCTGGGAATCCCCCACCGATCCGGTGACCTCCTTCACCACCTTGGAAGCGTCGGCGGGGTCCGGCTTTACAACCACCTGATCCCCACGCTTTGCCAGGATGCCCCGGCCTCTTTCCTCGTACAGGATGCCGCTGTAGGTTTTCCCTGCCT
Source organism: Chthoniobacteraceae bacterium (assembly GCA_947449735.1). Taxonomy (GTDB): domain Bacteria; phylum Verrucomicrobiota; class Verrucomicrobiia; order Chthoniobacterales; family Chthoniobacteraceae; genus Chth-196. The sequence continues at coordinate 68,395 of CANFTB010000012.1, forward strand.
CGAAATCAGCCTGATACCCGGAAACGATAGGTCCGTCCGCCCCTTCGCTCTCCACCTTGCTCCGGTACTGGATGCCGGAATTCCCCCATTCAGAGGTGATCCGGAACTTGAGCTTCAATTCGAAGTCGCCCGGGTTGCCCCCTTTCCAGACCAGAAAGGTGTTGTGCCGAAGGGCGCTCTTCTTGGGGTTCGCTTCGTCGGGCTTGGTCTCACCGTGAATGACGCCGTCCTTGACGGACCAGAGAGCCATGTTGCCCTCCCAGCCGGCAAGGTCCTTGCCGTTGAAAAGGTTTTTCTCCTGGGCGAAGGCGGATCCCGCCATGACGGCGAATGCGAGGATGGAAAGGGGCTTGTTCATGTTTTTGATGTGGTGTCTTTCTAAAGCGTGGTGGTGCGCGCGACGCGCCGGTCTGGATGTAACTAAACTGAGAGGGATTTCTTAGCCTTCACCGCCCGCTTTCCCACCGCCGCCGGGCCGACTGCGGGAAAAGCTGCTTTTTTAGGCGCCGTTTTGCGGGCCGGAGCGCCGAAAAATGCGCGCAGGTTCTTAATTCCCTTCACCGCGATGTCGTCTCGCTTCGGCTCCATTTTGCGCCAGATCGCGGCTGCCGCCGCAATCACCTTCACATCCTGAGTAAAGGACTCGATGACGACGTCGCCACGATAGCCGATCGACTTGAGCGCCCTAACGATAGGCTCCCAGTCCAGAGAATCATTGCCGGGGGTCCCGCGGTCTGTTCCGCACGCATGGAAATGCCCCAGATGCTTGCCCGCCTTGCGTATTGCCGCAGCCTGGTTTTTCTCCTCGATGTTCATATGGAACGTGTCGAGGTGAAGCTTAACATTCGGGGAACCGACGGCCTTAATCAGTTTGAGGCCCTGGTCGCAGGTATTTAAAAAGTCGGTCTCGAAACGGTTGAGCGGTTCCACCATCAGGGTGACGCCCCGCTCGGAGGCATGCTTTGCCAGAAACTTGAGATGTTTAACGACCAGCGCGAACTCCACCCTCTGCTTGTCGGGGGCCACAGGCCCGCGTTTTCCCACAACGGAATACATCGGCCCCATCACACTGGGACAGCCCATCTCCGCCGCCTGATCGATGAGCTTTTTGATGTAAGAAACCCCAGTCTTCTGCTCCTTCAATGAGCCTCGAAGGTCGCGCCCGGGGCCCATGCAGGCGCAGATCGAGCCGATGGCGATACCTGCCCGCTCGGCGGCCGCTTTGAGTGCCAACGGATCGATGTGTTCCGGCGCTTCGACTGGGATCTCAACCGTATCAAACCCCCAGGACTTAAACTTCTTGAACAGCTTGACGCTTTCAGTCTTGAAGGGAGAAACAAATAGGAACGTGTTAATGCCGAAACGCATGGGGGGTATGATTGAAACTTAGGGGGACGGCGGGAGGGTTCAGATACTTCCGCCCTGCCCGTTGTGGAACAGCCCGCCCCGCGGGTCAAGCCTGCTCCAGTTGTTGATAACGCAAACAGCAAGCAGCGGGTTCTCCAAAATAAATTGCAAGCACTCTTAGGAATGGCTCGCCCCCCACTCGGCGCCCAAAACCGACACGGCGCGGCCGATTTTGCGCGACGAAAGTTGCCAATAAGAACTGAGTCCGCGAGTGTCGAGCGCTGCTCGTTATCGGACTGCGCCGCGATCCATTCGCCTCTAAAATTCGATTACCAGCTGTAAACTGATCGAAAGTCATGCACTCAAAATGAATCCGAGTGAAGCTTCAGCCTGCTGGCTCTGGCAGGGAGACATGTTCGAGCCGTCAGCCGGCCTGCCGCTCTCCGACCGCGGCTTCCGCTACGGGATGTCGGTTTTTGAAACTGTGCGCATCCACATGGGGCTCCCGGTATTTTGGAACGCCCACCTGGCGCGCTTGACCGCTTCCGCCGCAACCTGCGGCTTTCCGCTATCCGAATCTGCCCTCAAAAGCTCGCTCTCTCTGATATCGCCGCGCTGGACCGAGGGCGTCCTTCGCCTTTATGTGACGGCAGGGGACGGCCCCCCGTCGGGTCCCGCCGTTCAGACCCGAATCGCGGTCCTCTGGGAAAGGCGAGCGCGCCAGCTCCCTCCGAACTACGCGCTCGAAACGACACCCGGACCCCACCTCCCTCTTTTAGGGGGACTGAAGACGGGCAACTACTGGGCCAACGCTCAAAGTTTGGGTGAGGCCAAGAGCCATGGAGCTGACGAGTCGCTGCTTTTCACGCCGGCCAATCACCTCATTGGAGGCTGCATGGCCAATGCCTTTGTGCACATTGGGGGCGTTTGGCTTACCCCGCCGAAAAGCCTTGGTGCACGCGAAGGAGTTGTCAGGCAATGGGTTCTTGAGCACTTTGACGTTATCGAGACAAGCGTCTCCCGCGCCGAAATGGCACGGGCGGACGCCGTCTTCCTGACAAGCAGCTGGATAGGAGTCATGCCTGCGCGGCAGCTGGACCAGCGAATTATCGGCGTGCCCGACCAAGTGTTGAGACTGCGGCAAATGCTGGAGGTCGAAATGGAAAAGACCGATCACACGGAGCAGACCGACGCCATTGGGTAAAATTAAGGTTCAAACCCATTTCTGCGGTTGGCAGTCGGGAGATTTAACGGAAAACTAACCGCCCCTCCCCGCACCATGCCCGAACCTGTGAACAAGCGCAAAGCACGCGGCCGATTCCACGGCTTCGCCATCTTTTGCCTAAAGACGGCGGCGGTTGTGACGTTCTCCGCGGGAGCAGTCGGACTCTGGCAATACCAGTCGTGGAAAGCCAAGGCGCGTACGCTGGATTACCGCCGGTTGAAGGAAATGGAGTCTGCCAGTTTGATCCTCGACCGAAACGGAGAGCTCATCGGCCGGATATTCATCAAAAACCGGGATGAGAAACCCCTCTCAGAGCTGTCCAGAAACCTCCAGCAGGCGGTAATTTCGATGGAAGACTCGCGTTTTCGCAGTCACAGCGGAGTGGATTTCCCCGGGATCATACGGGCGGTTTCGAAAAACTTAAAGGCGCGCAAAGGCCGCGAAGGCGCCAGCACGCTTACCCAGCAGCTCGCGCGAAACACTTTCACCGAAGAACTTCCGAGCCGAGACAGGTCCATCAAGCGCAAGCTTCTGGAGATGTTTGTCGCGTGGGAGGTCGAACGGCGGCTCTCCAAGGATGAAATTCTGGAGCTGTATTTAAACCGCGTCTTTTTCGGCTCAGGTTTTTACGGTGCCGAGGCGGCGGCTCAAGGCTACTTTGGAAAAGCAGCGAAAGACCTCAGCGTCGCTGAGTCCGCGCTGCTGGCCGGCCTTCTGCGGAGCCCCAACCAGCTTTCACCGTGGAGAAACCGAAAGGCCTGCGTCGATGCACGCAATTACGTTCTGCTGCGCATGCGTGACTTGGGCGCCATCACTGCGGAGAAATACCGGGAGTCGGTGGAAGAGGAACCCATCGTCAAAAACAAACGCTCCATTCTCCAAGAGAGCTACTTCGCCGGGATGGTTTCCTCGCAGATGAGCAAGCTCGTTGGACTCGAAAGCGCTGTTAGCGAGGGGTACCGCATCTACACCACGATTGACCTGAGCCTTCAGAAAAAAGCGGAGGCCGCCCTCCAGAAACAACTGGAGGCCATCGAAAAACGCCCCGACTTTCAGAACAGGCAGACTTACGCCACCTTCGATCCCATCTACAGAGCGTGGAAACGTAGGGTGACAACGGCCGCAGCTTCAGGTGCGGACGGGACGCCGGGACAGGGGGCGGAGGAACCCTCACCCAGACCTGAATACATTCAAGGAGCGGCTCTGGTGGTGGACAATGCCACTGGTGCGATACGCGCGCTTGTGGGTGGCCGAGACGCACAGCACAGCGAATTCAACCGCGTCACACAGTCGAAGAAGCCTCCGGGGAGCGCCTTCAAGCCGATCGTGTACGCCTCAGCTTTCGAACACGGCCTGCATCCCTGGTCGGTGGTCCAGGATGAAGTCATGGACAACCGCAAAGTCATGGTGGGCGGGACCAGTGGTATTCTGGGCGAATGGGCCAGGGAATCCGAGGAAGGCAAAGTGGAGGGCCTCATCACGGCCAAGAGCGCCCTCTCCAAATCTAAGAACGCAGCAACGGTGCGCCTTGGAATGCAGATCGGTACCGACCTCAAGTCGTCCCTTGAGTCCGTGATTTCCTTGTCCGCGGCCGCTGGAATTCAAAGCCAGATCCGAGCCTATCCCGCCACCTTTTTGGGCAGCTCGGAGGTGTCCTTAAACGACCTCACCCTCGCCTACACCTGCTTTCCCGGCGGAGGGACCCGGCCCAAAAAGACCTTCCTCATCGACCGCATTGAGAACAACAGCGGCAAGGTGATCTACAAGGAAGCCCCGACACGCCAGGCGGTCATGAAGCCCGGCGCTGCCTTTCAAGTGCACGAATGCCTCACCTCGGCCCTCAATGAAGGGACAGGCGCTCGCGCTTTCGAACAGTACGGGCTCAAGCGCATGCCCCTTGCGGGGAAAACAGGCACCGCCTACGACTTCACAGACGTCTGGTTTGTCGGCTATTCCAGCGAACTCACCTGCGGGGTCTGGACGGGCTTCGACAAATCACGGACCCCAATTTTTTTCGGCGCCTTCAGCCGCGACATCGCGCTGCCGGCTTGGACCGAAATCATGAACCATTCCTTCGCCCAGTATCCCGCCCGCCCGTTTACGCGACCAGACGATTTGCGACGCTGCCAGATTTGTTCAAAGTCCGGCTACACTCTGCTTCCAAGCTGCGTCGAAACCAAGAAAGACGGCGTGGAGACATCCACCGCCACCGAGGCTTGGCTCACGGCTTCCCAGATGCCGCTGCCCGACGAGACCTGTGACGTTCACGGTCCCAAAAGACCGAAGCGCCGGTCCGGCGAGGACGGCGCGCAACCCCGCGTGGAACTGGCGATTGACCTGAAGTCCGTCGCAAGCGTTGCAATCAAAAGCCCCACGGTTCTGGGCGAAGATCCATTCCAATCCGACCGCTCGGAGCAGGCGGCGAAAACGCTGCGCAACTTCCGCGAAAGCGGCCGGTCTGCGCCGCTGGACAACCGCGTGCCAGATTCCAAAACCGCCGGCTCCAAAGAAGAACCTGAGGTCGAGATTCCCAAAGTACAGGCGGTGCGTCCCGGTGATTCAAACCCGACGAAGCCCGTGACCCCGGCCGGTCCAGCGCTGCCGAAGCTCGAGTTTTAGCCGGGAAACCCTCCCTAATAAGCAACGCCCCCACCCGCGGGAAGGCGTTTTCCAAAGTGTCCGGCGTTTACACGCGCCCGCCGATTGGCAAACTGTGTGGGCAATGAACGAACTCAGCTCACGAATCCAAGAGGCATTCCAATCGGGCCATCTGCTCGAATCCAGCGCGGCCAACCTGCATCGCATGCTGGCGCACTCCACAGACACCGTGGTAAGGGAGAGCATCGAGGAACTCGTTGAGGCGGCGAATTGGGAAGAACTCAACGACAGGTTCTTCAGGACTTTGGCATTCGGAACAGGCGGACTCAGGGGCCGCACCATTGGCAAAACGACGACCCGCGCTGAATCAGGAACGCCATCGGCAAGCGGACGTCCCGAACACCCGTGCGTGGGCACCAATGCCATGAACGAATACAATGTCTCCCGGGCAACCCAGGGGCTCGCTGCGTATGTGAAGGACTATCATGCAAAAGCCGGCCTCTCGGGGCGCCCGGCAATCGTGGTGGCGCACGATACGCGCTTCTTCTCTCCGGAGTTTGCAGCACTCGCAGCCAGAGTTGCCTCCGAAAACGGGGTGAACGTCTTTCTCTTCGCGGGCCCCCGCTCCACTCCGCAGCTTTCCTTTACTGTGCGCTCTCAAAACGCCCAGGCCGGCGTTGTTGTGACCGCAAGCCACAACCCCCCGCACGACAACGGTTACAAGGTCTACTTTGACCAGGGAGCGCAGGTGGTCGAACCCCACGCCAGCGGAATCATCGAAAGAGTCAACGCTCTTCAGAGTGACCATTACACGCCCCTGCCCCCGGCTGAGCGTGGAACAATTACCATCCTAGGTCCCGAGGCCGATGCCGCTTACATGGACCGCCTGCACACCCTGGTTCTGGATAAGAAACTCGTGGAATCGGCAAGCGGCCTCAAGTTCGTCTTCACCTCCATCCACGGCACGGGCGGCATCATCATCCGTCCCATGTTCGACAAACTGGGCTTCCGCTACACCACGGTTCCGGAACAGGAGCAGCCAGACGGACGCTTTCCCACCGTCAAAAGCCCAAATCCTGAAAATGCAGAAGCCCTTTCCCTTGCCATCCAGCAAGCGGAGCGCGAGGGCGCGGACGTCGTCATCGCTACGGATCCCGACTGCGACCGCATGGGGGTTGCTGTGCGCAACAAGGCGGGGGGAATGGAACTGCTGACGGGAAACGAAATCGGTTCGCTCATGGCCTATTACCGGGTCCTCAAACTCAAGGAACAGGGCGTTATCACCGCCGAAAACGCGTCCCGGTGCGTCCTGATTAAAACATTCGTCACCACCGACCTGCAAAAGGCGATCGCCGAACACAACGGCCTGCGGTGTGTCGAAACTCTGACAGGCTTCAAGTACATCGGGGCGAAACTTGGCAAGTACGAGCAGGCGCTGCCGCAGGAGTTTCATTCAAAATACCGCACGCTCCCGGAGGAAGTCACCCGCACGGCCAGGCTGAAGCATTCCAGTTTCTACGTGTGCGGAGGGGAAGAAAGCTACGGGTACAGCGCGGCTGACTTCGTGCGCGACAAGGACGGCAACGGTGCCGCCATCGTCTTTGCGGAAGTCGCCGCGTACGCGCACTCCAGACACATGACGCTTCCGGAACTTCTGGATGAAGTTTACCGCCAATACGGCTACTACAAGGAAAAGAACGGCTCGCTCACCTTTGAGGGAGCCGAGGGGGCCGCGCAGATCTCGCGCCTCGCCGCGTCCTACGCCAAGCAGCCTCCCACGGAGGCGGATGGATCGCCCGTGGTGGCCGTCAAAAATTTTGCAGCGGACACCTTTCACGACGTGGAAGGAGACCTCATTCCGAAGGAAAACATGATCATCATTGAACTCGAGGACGGCCGCCGGGTCGCAGTACGCCCCTCCGGAACGGAGCCGAAGATCAAGTTCTACCTTTTCGCGAAGGTGCCGCCCATTCCCGGGCAGGAGTTCAGCGCAGGGCGGCTCGCAGAGATCAAAACACAGGTGCAGGCTTCCCTTGAAGGTCTCTGGAAATGGGTCCAGGCGGACGCAGCGCGCCGCGCCAGTTGAAATCAGGCGGATTAGGCGGATTCCTTCGCCGTCCTTTATTCAACAATCATCACACCGCGCATGAGCCGCCAGTGCCCGGGAAAGGTGCAGATGTAAGGATACCGCCCGGGTTCCTTAGGCGCCCTGAACTCAAATTCGTCACTGCTCCCGGGATCCACCAACCCGGAAGCCTGAAGAATTTTTGAGGACTTAGGGATGTACCCCCGCTTCGCTGCGTCTTGCTGCTTGGCCATCCGGTCAGCCTGCGCGCCTACCTCCTCCTCGGCGCCGGGTTTAAGCAACACGAAATTGTGAATCATCAGGTCCGGGTTCTTAAAAATGAGCCGCACCGTGGTCCCCGCCTTGACCGTAAACTCCTTCGGCGAAAACTGCATTTGATTAGGCACGGCCTGCAGCTGTACGGCGCCCGCCTCTTCAGAATGCGTCGTGTCCCATACACCGTTTAATTCCGCAAGCGTCGCAAGGTCCGTAGCCCTTCGAACCTCCCCCATGCTCTCTCCCAACAGGTTCGAAAGGTACACAGGGGGAACCCCTGCCTTTAAATTCCTGAACGTGACAGCAATCTTGTTCACACCCTTCCGGAGTTCAACCTGCGCCTGCTGCTGGCTGCTCCACATGCTGTCAGCAGACAACACCTGCACCCCATTCACTTGAATATCCACATAGCCGTGCTTCACGCTTACCATGGCTGACTGGGGACTCTTGGCGTCCACGCTGGTAAACCACGTTCCATTGGAACCACCAAGAGGAGTCTTGCTACTCCCGGCAACCAGAACCTCTCCATCGGCCCGCGCGCTCTGCCAAAAACCCAACTGCGTGTCAGGCGCCATCTCCAAAACCGGCACGCTCCGTCCCTTGAGCGGTCGCGTGCCGAACTTGAGGTCAGCCAACATCTGGGTCACCGCCGCGTTCCCATCCTGATAACCGTGCAGCAAATGCTCGTATTCGGCGTGCTCTGGACGGAGCAGCGCGACGACATTGACAACAGCCATCCGGACGCGGGGATGCGCATCCTTGAGCATCCTCTCCAAAAGCCCCACCGCATCAGGAAGACGGTCCCTTTGAAACCGCACCAACTGAACCGCGGCCGCACGCGTCGAGAAGTCTTTCCCGGCCAACACCTCCTCCAACAGCTCGGGCCTCACCTCGCCTTTAGACTCGAATATCCAAAGGGCCTCCAGCGCGCACTGTTCAAAATCGCTTTGAGACCGGTCCAACGCTCCAGCCCACAGATCCAGAGCGGGAAGAAGATCCGCGCCCTGCCGCCGCAACTCAATGCGTGCATGCTCACGCACCAAATCCTGGGAGTGCCTCAACAAAGACAAAAGCTCGCCGACGGGCCGCCCTTCGATCAAGGGCCAGTCTTTGACCACGGGCTTCTCCTTGGAGACCACCCTCCAGATGCGTCCCCGCTCGTGGTTCCAAAGCGGATCCCGCATAGGGTGTTGCGCATGCCCGATGATCGCGCTCGAAAAGTCGGAAACGTACATTCCACCGTCCATCCCGAACGCAATGTCCACTGGCCGGAAAGCCGGATTATCACACCGCAGAACGTCGACTCGCTTTGTCGCAACATAGGGACCGTCGTCCGCGCGGACCTGGGAAATGGCAACGAAATATCGCCCGAGGAGTGTGGCAGAGGCCATTCCGTGCTGAAACTCATCCGGAAAATTCGGGCTCGAGATCGAGGCTGCGGCGGACCCCTTTCCATATCCAAGCACCTTGGCGTGAGCAAACCGGTGATACGCTCCAAGCGGCGTCCATGTCAGCTGCAAGCCATCCAAAACCAGCCCGTCCCCGTACATCTGGAAAGGGCTGCCCTCACGGTCAAATGTCATCTTCCAAGGATTCGGAGTGGTGCTCTGCCACTCCACGGAAATACGCCCCGTCCTGGAATCCAGACGGTAGGTCGAGGAATCAATTCCGCGCACATCGCCAAACGGAGTCTCAAACTGGGACCGATGAAAGACCCCGTCGCAAAACCAAACCATCCCAAGCGGATCAGTGGCAATCATTCCACCGTGGTGGGAGTCGGTGACATCGATCCCGCGAAGCAACTCGGTCTTCACATCCGCCCTTCCGTCTCCATCGGTATCCTTCATCAACCACAGGCGAGGCTGGGCAGAAACGATCACTCCATTTTCATGAAACGCGACGCCATCCAGAGCGTCCAACCCGTCCGCAAAGACAACGCACTTGTCGGCTTTTCCATCCCGGTCGGTGTCTTCCAGCACGAGAATCTTATCCTGGGGCAGTTCGCCCGGAACCGTGTGCGGCCATGACGGCATCGTCACCACCCAGAGCCGCCCCTTGGCATCGAACGCCATTTGAACCGGGTTCCGCAGTTCGGGAAACTGCTCATCAGACGCGAACAGGTTCAATTCGAAGCCTTCCGCCACAGCAATCTCCTTCTGCTGTTCAGCGGCTGTCTTCACCACACCCAGCACCGCGTCGGGCCTGCTCTTTCCGGCGGGCAATGGCGGCAGGGTTGGGACGGGATAGTCCACAAACCGGGCCGAAGGACTTTTTAGCAGGGCGTGCAGGTTCGCGTCAGCCTGTTCAACAAGCTGGTGATAGCGCGGAATTTCGCCCGCATACTCGTCGGCGCGCTTTCTGACGCCGTAATAGACGACACCATTTTTGGGCCTGACAACATCCGCCACATAGGCCGACTTGGCAGCGGCAGCAAGCGCCACCTCTTTCAACCGGGTAGCGTCCACGTGCGAAACTGCCTCTTCGCCGACAAAAACCTTCGCGACCGTCCGCGCAACGTAGCGATCACCCCTCTCGTTTAAGTGCAGTCCATTGACCGTCAGCGGCTCTTCGGCGTTGCGGTAAGCCGCGAGCGTTTCGGAGAAAAGATCCACGAACGCAGCCCCATTCTGTTTGGCCAAGTCAGCGATCGCCGCAGAATAAAGCTCGAGGTTGCGATTGCGGGTCTCCACATCAACCCCTGCAGGAGAAGAACGCGCCTCGATGGCCGTCGGCCCCAGCAGAACAAAGGATGCCCCGGGATGAAACCTGCCCAACTGCTTTAAAAAAACCGCATACTGTCCTCGGAAAGCCTCCACTCCGGTCTCTCCGGCAAAGGCCTCGTTCATCCCAAACCCGAGCACCACGGTCTTCGCAGGCCAAAGAGCCAGAAGGTTCTTCAAATGCTCTGCGTAACCCTCAGCCCTCTGGCGGTTGCCGACTTCGTCCCCGGTCCACGCAAGGCTGCGAAAATGCAGCTCCGAGTCGGGAAGAGACAAATGAACCAGTGCCTCCATCTGCCCGCTCTCGCAGAGCCGTTCGACAAACGAGTTTCCATAAAACAGCACGGTGCCTCCCTTCTCCAAGGGAATCTGTCCCTCGCCAACCAGAGGGACAGCCACCGAAACTATAATGGAGAGGAAGACGCGCGCAGACATGGGAAGGATTGCCACAAAAAGAGGAAACCCCAGCCGGCGTTCGCCTTTAGGCAGAAAGGAAGCTCGACTAGAAGAAAATCGGAATGACCAGGATCGCCACGATGTTGGCAACCTTGATCATGGGATTGATAGCGGGCCCTGAGGTGTCCTTGTAGGGATCACCCACAGTGTCCCCCGTGACAGCAGCGCTGTGCGCGGCGGAACCCTTTCCTCCGTGATTGCCTTCTTCGATGTATTTCTTGGCGTTGTCCCATGCGCCGCCGCTCGAAGTCATCGAAAGTCCCATGAAAAGTCCCGTGACGATCGTACCCACCAAGAAGCCTCCCAGAACCGTCTTCCCAAGCATCGGTATCGCAGCAATGGCGACGACAAAAAGCACGGGAAGCAGCGCCGGCACAATCATTTCGCGCAACGCTGCCTTTGTCACGATATCAACGCAACGGCCGTATTCCGGAGTCTCCAAACCCTGCAAAATGCCGGGCTTCGCCTTGAGCTGGCGGCGCACCTCCTCCACCACTGCTCCAGCCGTGCGCCCCACCGCATCCATGCTGAAGGCGGAAAAAAGGAACGGCAGCAAACCGCCAAGAAAGAGTCCGATGATGACACGGGGGTCGTTTAGTGAAAAGTCCAAGGCGCCTGCCACAAGACGGCCGGCGGCCTCAAGGTGCGCGCGCAACTCCTCAACGTAACTACCGAAGAGAACGACCGCAGCCAGACCAGCCGAGGCAATCGCATAACCCTTGGTGACCGCCTTCATCGTGTTGCCGACGGCGTCAAGGTCGTCCGTAATGCGGCGCACTTCGGCGGGCAGCCCGCTCATGACGGCAATACCACCGGCATTGTCGGTGATCGGGCCGAAGGCATCGAGCGAGATGATGATACCGGCCATCGACAGCATGGCCATAACGGCTACGGCGATTCCGTAGAGACCGGCGAGTTCGTAAGCGCCAAGGATCGCAGCTCCAATGCACAGCACAGGAAGCGCGGTCGCGTGCATCCCGGTGGCCAGACCGGAAATGATGTTCGTCGCGTGCCCGGTTTCGGAAGCCTTCGCGATCTTTCGGACCGGCGAATAGTGCGTGGACGTGTAGTAATTAGTGATGGCGACGACCAACCCGGTCATGAAGAGCCCGATCAGCGAGGCGCCGTAAATGCGACCTGGCCCGTAAACCACGTCTCCGACCTTCATTCCGTCGGCAAACAATGACTGCGTGACTGGCCACAAAGCTACCGCTGAAACGATGCCGGAAACACCCACGCCGCTCATGAGCGCAGTCGATGGCGCCAGGCGGGAAGCGTTTACGAACCAGATTCCAGCGATCGCACCCAAAATGGAGAGTCCTCCGAGCAAAAATGGGAAGAGAATCGCGTTCGGAAACGCCTTCAGCGTCAGACCCGCGATCAACACCGCACCGATCAGGCTGACGGCGTATGTTTCAAACACGTCGGCAGCCATTCCGGCGCAGTCGCCCACGTTATCGCCCACATTGTCCGCAATAGTCGCCGGATTCCGAGGATCATCCTCGTCCAGCTTGCTTTCGATCTTGCCCACGAGATCGGCTCCGACGTCGGCCGCCTTCGTATAGATGCCGCCGCCCAAACGCGCGAACACACTGATCAGACTGGACCCCAAGGCGACTCCCACCAGACTGCGCAAAGCGACATCAGCCCCGAACATTCCAACCACCGCCTTGTAAAAGAGCGCGGTCGAAAGCAAAGCCAGTCCAACCACCAGCAGTCCGGTGACTGCACCGCCGTTGAACGCGACAGCAAGCGCCGAATGGCGGTCCTTCATCGCCCCCTGGGCCGTGCGCACATTCGCCAGAACCGCGACACGCATCCCAATAAAGCCGGCGGCCAGGGAACACACAGCCCCCAGCAGAAATCCCAAGGCAAGCGGTGCACCGAGCTTCCAGAACAGAAGACCGAACAGCACCGCGGCAATCCCCCCGATAGAAACAAGCTGGCGGTTCAAGTAGGCCTTGGCGCCCTCCTCGATCGCCGAAGCAATCTGGCGCATCCGCTCATTCTCCACCTTCACACTCAGGATGGAGCGTATGAGGCCAAGGGCGACAAGCAGGCCGGCGACGGAACAACCGATCACCACGGGCATACCGGAGGTTTCGAGGAAGTTTGCGGCAAGGGTTGGGGGTAGGTTCATGATACTAGGTGGGGAGAAAAGCCGGGCATGCTGAACGCCCGTTTTGAAAACAGCAAGACTTGAGACACTGCGCAAGTTCGACAAGGAACCTGCTGATTCCGGCTACACGGAGGCTGAAATGAGCCTCAGAATTGCCTTCTGGGCATGCAAGCGGTTCTCCGCCTGATCAAAAAGGGTCTTTGCATGCGCCTCAAAAGACTCAGCAGAGATTTCCTTGCCCCTGTAGGCCGGCAAACAGTGCATCACCAAGGCTCCCCGCGCAGCCACTCCAACCAATCCCTGATTGATTTGGTACGGGGTCATTGCAGCAAGGCGCGAGGCCGTTTCCTCCTCCTTGCCCATGCTCACCCAAACGTCCGTGTATAAAACATCAGCGCCCCGCGCCGCCTCATGAACATCCTCGGTCACCAGGATTCTTGCAGTTTCTGAGGCCCGGGAAAGAAGTTCTAAGTCGGGCTGAAAACCTTTAGGCGCGGCAATTCTCAATTCAAATCCCAACCTCGCGGCAGCCCAGATCCAGGACCGGGCCACGTTGCAGGCTCCGTCCCCAATGAAGCACAGTGAACGGCCCTCGATGCCGCCAAGCTTTTCCCGTATGGTCTGGAGGTCCGCCAGAATCTGGCAGGGATGCTCGTCATCGGTGAGCGCATTCACTGTGGGAATTTGAGAATACTCTGCGAAAATCTCCACGTCCGACTGCCGATAGGTCCGGATCACGGCGCCTCCAAGCATCCGGCCCATCACTCGCGCGGTGTCCTCGATCGGCTCGCCGCGTCCCAACTGGATGTCATTGGCAGAAAGAAACATCACATCGCCCCCGAGCTCGCGGATGCCAACCTCAAAGGAGACTCGGGTTCGCGTGGAGGACTTGCTGAATATCAGCGCCCAGCACTGCCCGGCCAGCGGACGTTCCGTGCTCGAATGCCGGCCGGCCTTCACCGAGTCGGCTAGATCCAGCACTTCATAAATCTCCTGAGATGTCAGGGACTCGATGGAAAGCAGATGTTTCATAACATTCGGGACTCTCTTCAGAGAATGCAGATTAGGCTTTGGGCAGAGAGTCCAAAACGTCCGACAGGATGCGGACAGCCTCGTCCACGTCGCCGGATTGAACATTGAGCGGCGGCAACCATCGTAAAGTATGGGTGCCCGAGGGAATCGTAAGCAGGCCTGCATCGTGCAGACGCTCGACCATGTAAATGGACGGTGATTTACCTGAAGGCAGCGCGCAGCGGGAGCCGAAATCCGCCACGAGTTCAATACCCAGAAGCAGGCCAACACCCCGGATCTCCCGAATCCAAGGGGAATTAAGCGCGCGGAGCGATTCCACGGCGTGACGCCCCTGGACGCGCGCATTTTCCAGCAAATGCTCCTCCTCGATCACAGCGATTACCTCGAGCGCCCCCGAGCAGATCAAGGGCGTGCCGCCGAAAGTGGTCCCATGCGTACCGGGCCCCAGAAGATCGCACAGCGGCTTTACCTCGCCGTTGCGCATCTGTACCGGCCGGGCGCTGACCCATATGGCGCCAAGCGGAAAGCCGCCGGCAATCCCCTTCGCCCACGAAACCGCATCCGGCTTCACATCGGGCGCTAGCGTGTCCCATCCGTTCCAATCGCCGGTACGCCCAAGGCCGCACTGGACTTCGTCAAACAACAACAGCATCGAACGCCTGTCGCACACGGCCCTGGCAGCCCGCAAATACTCGGGAGCAACAGGATGAATGCCGCCCTCTCCCTGAACCGGCTCAAGAAGCACGGCCACAGCGGAGCCGTCCTCTGCGGCGTCCTCGAGAGCAGGAGTATCGTTGAAGGCAATGTGCTTAAACCCCTCGACCATCGGCTCAAAACCCTTTTTAACCTTGTCCTGTCCGGTTGCCGCTATTCCGCCGAGGGTGCGGCCATGGAACGAACCGTGCATGGTGATGATCCCGCGCCTGTGGGGTGCATCAGGATTGGCAGAACCGCCCGAACTCAGCGCGAAACCGTTGGCCTCATTGCCAAATTTCCGCGACAGCTTGTACAAAGCCTCGTTCGCCTCCGCGCCGGAGTTACAGAAAAACACCTTCCCGGGGGCACCGACGATCTCCACCAGCTTCTTGGCGAGTTCACCCTGAGGACGGGTGTAATAGAGATTGGAAACATGAACGAGCTCACCCAGTTGCCGCCTCATGCGCTCGACCACTCTGGGGTTGCAATGACCGAGGGATGTCACCGCGATACCGGCCCCGAAGTCCAGATACTCCTTCCCGTCCTCATCCCAAACACGGGAGCCCTCGCCCCTTGCCAGACGAACGCTGAAACGTCCGTAAGTCGGAATAACGTAGTGCTCAAAAAGCTCGAGGGTGGAGAGGCTGGCGCTCATCGGAAAACCTCCAATAGTACCCGAGTCAATGGTTTTGAAAAGCAAAAGGACTGTGACAAAACTTCAATTTCCCCGATCATTCCGGAACACCCCCCATGAAAACACAACGCCTGCTGCTCTCGCTGAACACCCTCCTTTTCGCACCCACCCTTCTTGCTGCTCCGAAGGAACCTGTGTTCAGAGTTCAGGACATCGATACCAGCATCCAAATCGGGTACGGCATCGCGATCGCCGACGTGAACGGCGACGGAAAGCCCGACATCCTGCTCGCTGACCAGCACACGATCCAATGGTACGAAAACCCGACATGGACCAAGCATGTGATGGTTGAAAACGTGACCGAACGCGACAACGTGTGCATCGCGGCCCAAGACATCGATGGCGACGGCAAGGCTGAGGTTGCCATCGGCGCGCAGTGGAACCCCGGTGAAACAACAGACCCGGAAAAGAGCGGTGGCGTCTTTTATCTGATCCCGCCCGCGGACAGGACCCAGCGTTGGGAACCGGTGAAGCTGCACCACGAGCCGACCGTGCATAGGATGCACTGGGTTCTGGCTCCCTCGGGCCAATGGGAGCTCATCGTCAAACCGCTCCACGGCAGGGGCAACCGCAACAACGATGGCGCAGGAAGCCGGGTGTATTCCTACTCCATGCCTCAAAACCCGAAAGACAAGTGGCAGACCTCGCTTGTGAGCGACTTCACCCACGCCAGTCACAATTTCCACCCGATCAACTGGGACAAGGACCCTGAGCATGAACTCCTCACCGCAGCCAAGGAGGGCGTCTTCTGGTTTGGAAGGAGTAGCGGCGTCTGGAAAAAGAAACAGCTGTCCGACTCTTGGGCAGGTGAGGTCAGGGACGGCAAGCTTCCCGACGGTTCCCGCTTTCTCGCCACGATTGAACCCATGCACGGCAACACAGTGGCATGTTACAAGGCCCAATCCGGCAACACACTCTGGAGCAAGCAGGTGCTGGATGAATCGCTCAAGGACGGCCATGCCGTGGTTGTCGCGGATTTTCTGGGCTGCGGCAGCGATCAAATCATTGCGGGTTGGCGCGGCATGAATCCCAAGGGTGCGCCTGGAGTCAAAATGTTCACTCCCACCGACGGACCGGGCACAGTCTGGCGCACAAGCACGGTTTCAGGCGATGAGGTCGCGATCGAAGACATCAAAAGCGCAGATCTCGACGGAGACGGAAAACCGGATCTCGTCCTTGCAGGCCGGCAGACGAAAAACCTCCGTATTCTCTGGAACCAGACCCCGCGCTAACCAACGCACGCTAGGGCTCAAACTCCTCTACTGCATCCCAAGGCATCCCTGTATGTTCCGCCGCCAGTTTCTGACCAGCTCAACGGCCCTTCTGGCCTCCCAGTTTATTTCATCCCAACTCGGAGCCGAAAGTGCGCCTTCTCCGAAATCCAAACTACGCGTGGGCGTCATCGGACACACCGGCAGAGGCGGCTATGGCCACGGTCTGGACACCCTTTGGCAGCAGTTGCCCCAAACGGAGATCGTGTCCGTTGCCGATGCAGACCCGGCGGGACTTCTTGCCGCCCAGAAGAGGCTGGGAGGAGTACCTGGTTTTTCGGAGTACGCCCAGATGCTGAAGGAATCCCGGCCAGATATTGCAGCCGTGTGCCCCCGTCACATCGACCAGCACCATGCGATGATTCTGGCGGCGATCCACGCTGGGGTCCGGGGAATTTACGTTGAAAAACCCCTCGCACGGACGCCCGCGGAGGCCGATGAAATCGTCGGACTATGCCGCGAAAAAAAGGTGGCACTGGCCATCGCGCACCGTAACCGCTACCACCCTGCCCTTCCTCTAGCCGCGGAGCTTCTGGCAACAGGAGAACTTGGGAAGCCTTTGGAAATTCGGGCCAGGGGCAAAGAAGATCAACGGGGGGGAGGCCTCGACCTGTGGGTTCTGGGCAGCCACGTTCTCAACCTCGGCGTATTTTTCACGGGGCGTCCCACAGGGTGCTCGGCATCGGTATTTCACGAAGGCCGCCCGGCTACCAAAGCCGACATCAAGATTGCAGATGAGGGAATCGGTCCCATTTTGGGCGATGAAATCCACGCGCGTTTCGAAACGGAGAGCGGTATTCCTCTATTTTTCGACTCTAAAAAAAATGCGGGAGAAAAAGCGGCGGGCTTTGGCCTTCAAGTCATTTGTACAGGTGGGGTAATAGACCTGCGCATGGACTCTGAACCCATGATCCACGTCCTCAAGGGAAGCCCCTTCAACCCGGCCGGCAGTGTCCGCGCATGGGCGGCCCTCACCAGCGGAGGCCTGGGAAAACCGGAACCTCTCTCAAACATCAAGGCGCTGGTTTCAGGCCACCATCAACCAGCTCTGGACCTGATCGCCTCCATGGAGACAGGAAAGCAGCCGCTGTGCGGCCCCGAAGACGGGCGGCTTCTCATCGAAATGACCCACGCGATTTTCGCCTCACAACTCCTTTCAGGCGCTCGCGTTACGCTTCCTTTTGAACAGAGGCAGGGAGCGTTCGTCGATCTTTAACCGTCAATCCTCTGCTGCGTACGAGCGACAGAGGAAGTGCGCTGGCAATACAGTTTGTTCCACGGGACTTCCAGAGACTACCAGAAATCAGCGCCGGGCCTTGCGTTGAGGACCCTTTCGAGCAGGCGCACGACGCTTTGGCTTCGGAGGTAACCCGGCCGTCGACTTGCGGGCAGCCCGAGTTTGGGCGGATGCAGCGGAGGTTGAAGCGGAAACCGCCTCTGCCGGTCCGATGACCTCGGCCACGCGCCCTTTAGACCGGGCGGCTGTTTTCGCACTCCCGCCCCCCCGGGACCGGGCCACGCCGCGGGCCTCCCTCTGGCGCAGATGCAGGTCGATTGGAAGACCTTCCCACGGCTCAACCTCCCTGATGCGAGCCTCCAAAAACCTCCGGTAGGTATCTTCCAAAAGACTCTTGTCGTTACAAAAAAGTACGATCTCCGGAATGGGAATCGGCGAACGGCCCTTGGGTTCAGGCTGGGTAGAATACAAAACTTTAAACCGCCTGCCGCTGCGGAGGGCCGGCGGATGATTTGTCATGGCGGTCGTTAAAAGCCGGTTCAAGGGCCCGGTACCGATGCGACGCCGTGCGGACTCCCGCACGTTTTCAATCCGCTTAAAAAGACGGTCAAGATCCTCGCCGGTCTTCGCCGACAAAAGAACGAGCGGCGCGTAGGGCAGAAAGGAAAGGTCGTATCGAATTTCCTGCAGAACCTCGCGAATCCCGTCCTTGTCCTTCACCCGGTTCGAGATGAGGTCTATCTTGTTGATCACGATGACGCACGGCTTCGCCTGGTCACGGATCATTCCCGCGATGCGCTTGTCCTGACTGCTCACCCCCTGAGACGCATCCAAGACCAAACAACACAAGTCAGCCCTTTCCACGCTCGACTCCGAACGCATCACCGAGAACACCTCCACCGAATCGGAGCGCTTTGTCTTTGGCCGGATACCAGCCGTGTCGATCAGGATATATTCCTGGTTCCCCCGCGTGTAAGGAATGTCAACGGAGTCCCGCGTTGTGCCGGAAATCGGCGAAACCAGAGTGCGGTCGTCCTGTAAGATGCCGTTGGTAAGCGAGGACTTGCCCACATTGGGTCTCCCGACAATGGCTATCTTCAGCGGCAGCGCATGTCGGTCCTCAGGTTCGGGAGTTTCGGAGAGAGGCAGTATTGCGGAAATCCTATCGATGAGTGAATCAAACCCGATACCGTGCTCCGCGCTCACGGCAAAGATCGGACTGATGCCCAAGCGACTGAACTCGTTGCTGAGTCCGGCGTGGTTGGGGTGGTCCATCTTGTTGGCTACGAGAAGGAGCGGCTTGGAGGTCCGCCGCAAACGTCGCGCAATTTCGGCGTCCAGAGGTGTGAGCCCAGCCTGAGCATCCACTACAAAAAGAATCAGGTCGCTCGTTTCCATGGCGATGTCGGCTTCCGCCGCAACCTGACTCGAAAACTCCGCGTCGACCCCTGCTCCGATACCGCCGGTGTCGACCAGTTGGAACGGAAAACGTCCCTGGCGGCAGGTGGCGACAATCCGGTCCCGTGTCACTCCCGGCATGTCGTGCACGATAGAAATTTTCTTCCCAGCCAGCCGGTTGAACAAGGCAGACTTTCCCACATTCGGACGACCAACGATAGCAACCGTGCGCATAATTTCCCGGACCGTAGCAGCTGTATCGCGCTTGTGCGCCCCTTATTTCTGTTCGTCCGGGGCGGCAGCGCCTTTCTGCCACCCGGATTTCGGCCATGCAACAGGATCGCCGTGCCCACCCTGATGCACTTCCGAGATGGCTACGGCGATGTAACCGAACCCGGAAATCGCCGTAAAGAAGGCCGTCACCCCCACGATGAGATCGAGAAGTGCGAACGCCGGCAGTGAAGATGAACCCATCCACGGCTTCACAAAAGCCTCCGGCTGAAGCATCACAAGACTCAGGCAAACCATCTGAAGAGCCGTTGCCACCTTGCCGCTCCAACTCGAGCGCACGGTCAGCTTCCCCTGAAAAAGAAACAAAACCAGCACTCCCACCAAAACAGCAATATCGCGGCTTATCACAAATACCCCGAACCAGACCGGCAGAGAAAAGGACCATTGCGATAGACTCAGTGTCACGACACCCGCAAGAAGCAGACCCTTGTCCGCCAATGGATCCAGCACCACACCAAGCTCGGACCGCTGTTTGAAACGCCTAGCAACCCATCCATCCAGACCGTCGCTCGCTGCCGCCAGCACAAAAACAGCAATCGCCGCCCACCGGAACCCCTGATCTGAACTGCCAGCCCGGACTTCAATGCCGTGATAGATCGCGAGAATGACAAACACGGGAATCAACCCGATTCTCGCGATGGTGATCTTGTTGGCGGTCGTCATACACTTCTGCTGAGTCTAGCACAAAGCCGTCATCGTGGCGCCACCGCTGGCTTCATTTCCGAAACCTGACATACAGTCCTGAACCGCCAGTAAGGTGTTCACAGAACACTCGAGAGGACAGACATCTATTAACCGTTGCGGAGCATTCAGATTGCGATAAAGCGGGTTTTTGATCTAAATAACTGGCATGTCTGATCTTCAACCGGGCTCCATTGCCCCAGCTTTTCAAGCCGCTGCAATCGGCGGCGCCTACAGTGAAGGAACACCTGTCAGCCTCGCAGAGTTCGCCGGAAAACACGTGGTGCTCTACTTTTATCCAAAAGACGACACACCCGGATGCACGACACAGGCCTGCGGGCTCCGCGACGTCTGGGCTGAACTGGCGCCGAAGGCCGCGATTTTTGGAGTCAGCCCGGATTCAGAGAAGAGCCATCGGAAGTTCATCGATAAATTTGATCTTCCTTTCCCGCTGCTCGCCGACACCAACCACGAGATCGTTAAAGCTTACGGAGTGTGGGTGGAAAAAAGCATGTATGGAAAGACCTACATGGGTGTCGAGCGATCCACTTTCGTGATCGGGCCCGACGGCGTGTTGAAGGCCGTCTTTAGAAAAGTGAAGCCGGCGGATCACGCCAACATGCTGCTGGAAGCCCTGCAGTAGGGCCGGCCGCTTAATCCAACACCCCATGAAGTTCCGCCACCTTGTGTTGCTCGTCCCGGCGTTGTTCTACGCGGCTTGCTCCACCAAAAAGCCCCTGCCGCGGTACGAGGCTCCGCTTGCCCGCACCCGTTTCCAAACGGTGAAGACCACCGCTTACACCCATACGGAGTCCGATCACATTAAGTACGGAGCCAAAACGGCCCTGGGAACGCCGCTCAAATGCGGCCCAAAAATTCACTCGGCTGCGGCCGACTGGGGACGCTGGCCCGCCGGAACCGTTTTCCGCCTGTCCAGCACCGGCGAGATTTTTTATGTGGAAGACTATGGTTGGGCGCTCACCGGCACCAACACCATCGACCTCTACAAGCCCTCGCGAAGTGCGATGAATGCTTGGGGCGCGCGAAGGGAACGCATCGAAATCCTCCAGTGGGGAAACCCAGATCGGGCATACAACCGGATGAAGCCGGCGCAGAATTACCCTCACGTCGCCCAGATGATGCGTGACGTCAAACGCTACTGGAAGAGCGCACCCCGCCAACCCGCACCCGACCCGGTTCTCATCGCCATGGGGACTTCGCTCCCGGCCGCTCCATAGACCTCGCAGCGCATGCACATCTCTCCCCCCCTCCTTCACAGCTTCCTCCTGCCGGCGATTACGGTAGTGATGCTTTGCTGCAAAACTTCCGCCGAACCCACAAAACCAGCGGCCGAGCTCAAGTGGGAATCCGCTGTTGCCAAGAAGTTGAAGGAAAACAGCCCCCCCGAAGGTTCCATCGTCTGCATCGGCAGTTCCCACATGGCCAATTGGAAAACGCTCGAGGTGGACCTTGCACCTCTGAAGATCTACAACCTGGCCATTGGAGGAAGCCGCATGAAACACGCTGCGGACCTTTTCATTCCAAAGCTTGTACTCCCCTTCAAGCCGCGAGCGGTCATTTTTTACGAGGGCAGCAACGATCTTGCCGCGGATCTTACACCCGAGCAAGTGCTCCACGGCTTCGAGTCGGTCTGCATCCAGATCCACGAGGCGCTCCCGGAAACCAGACTGTACGTCTTGGGCATCGTTCCGAGCCCCGGAAAACGCTTCGAGCGCTGGGAAGCCATTCAGGAAACCAATGGCCTGCTAAAAAAGGCCTGCGCCTCCAGACCTTGGAGCACCTTTTTGGACACAACCTCCAAGCTCCTCGACGCCAATGGGAAGCCGCGGAAGGAATGCTTTATACCGGGCGACATTCATATGACGGAAGCTGGATACCAGGCTTGGACCTCTGTCGTCGCCCCCGTCGTGATTCCTGCTGAGCAAAAATTCGAGACTCAACCCTAGCCCTGAGAATCGGCAGCCACCAACCCGCCTCGAAATCGCCGGGTGCGCGTGCATAGGGCCCAAATTCTCAGCAAGGCGCATTTCAGACAGCGGCATCATCCTTGACCGCGCCGGTCAATGTTTCCGTCCACCGGGCCCACAGCCAGCAGAGGTCGGAAAGTCGGTTTACATAACGTAAAATGTGGGGATTCACTTCCGCCCCGCTCTCCCGCAATGCCACAAGGGCCCGCTCCGCCCGCCGGCAGGTGGTCCTCGCAATATCCAGGCAAGCGCTGCCTTTTGTGGCTCCGGGAGTGGCCCACCCCGCGTAGGTAATTTTGTGATTCTTCTCGAGCTCGACAATCTGAGCGGTGAGTTCCTCCGCCCAATCCGGGCCCACGATCGTCCGGCCCTTATCCACATACCGCTGCATATCTTCGGGCGACACTGCCAGTTCACCCATGATCGGAATCAAGTTTTTCTGAACGGCTAGAACACGCTCCGCCACCGCGGGCACCTCCGCAAACGCGCGAACCATACCGAAAGCCGCATTCAACTCATCCAAAGCTCCGTACGCCTGAACGCGGATGTTTGTCTTCGAAACACGGCGGTTGAACATCAGGCCCGTGCTTCCATCGTCTCCGGTCTTGGTGGCAATTGACATGGCGCAGCCTACACCTCACGCGCCCGGGAGAAAGAGCGGAAAATCCATTCCTTCCTCCGGCAGTTTCCGCCCCTTAGCAGAAGCGCTTCAGCTGATCCCCCTGCGCGCCATCATCTCCCGATAGAGCGCCACATACCCGGCAACCATCTGCTGGTAGCCGAATTTGGACTCGGCGTGCTCCCTTACGAGCCGCCTGTCCAAACTCAACGCAGGCTTCACCAATGCACCAAGCTCCGCAGGGGTCGCCGCCGTGTAACCGGTGACGCCCGGCGTAACCACCTCCGCCACGGATCCACGCCGCACCCCAACAACCGGAGTGCCGCAGGCCATGGCCTCGATCATCACAAGTCCGAACGGCTCATCCCACTGGATGGGAAACACAAGCGCCGCCGCATTCCGTAAAAACTCCGCCTTCTGCTCGTGGTTGACCGGGCCGATCCATTTAATCTGCTCGCCATCGATATGGGGCTTAACCTGCTCGGCAAAATAGCGTTCCTCCTCGCCATTCTGAGGCCGACCGGCAAGCACCAGGGGGAGGCCGCACTCTTTGGCGATGGCTATCGCCCCGACAGGATTTTTAGCATGGCTCATCCTGCCCAAAAACGCCAAGTACCCTCCCCTCTCAGGATTCAGTTCATAGGCTCCAAAATCACACCCGTTGTAGACCACCGGAAAGGAGCGCCCTAGGCGGGACGCCGTCTCGGCAATCTGAAACCTGCTGATCGCGGCCACTTCCACATCGGGATACCTGGAAAAAGCCCACTCGTCGTCCTTCACAGCGCATGTATGCAGGGTGAAAAGGGCCGAACAGGATGTCAGCGAGGCGAGAGGCAGCCAGCCGGGTGTCAGGTGAAAGTGGACCACGTCAAACTCGGAGGAATGCCGCAGCGCCTCGGCAACCGCTGCATTGGCGTAATGCTCGAATGCATAGGCCTCGCCACGAGCCATCAGATCGGTCAGACAAGCGTCCGCGACGGAGTGCAAACGCCCCCTGGTTTCACAGTCCCCAGTGGCAAAGAGAGTCACCTCGTGCCCCTGTTCGACCAGTTCGTCGACAAGAAGCTTCACAAGAAGTTCGATTCCCCCATAATTTACAGGTGGAATTCTGGTCCAAAGCGGAGAAACTTGCGCAATGCGAAGAGGTCGTGAAGTCATAGATATAGAAATGGCGCAGCGAAGAACTCTAGCCTAGCCGTACCGCGCGCCGCGCCAAACCCATTTCCAATGAAGCTCCCACCCCCAATCATAGCGCTTCTACTTCAAGCTCCGGCAGTAGGCCTCGGAGCGACTGCTTCAATTGCGCCCCCTCCCTCCCCTTCGACCCCCTCCAATGGCTCTCAAAAGAGCTCCCAGACAGGAGTAAAACCATCGCCCGCTGCAACTTCTAAACCAGCCTCCGCAAGAACAAAGGTCATTTCGGTCAAAGAACGGGACACCCTGATACGCCTTCAAATCTTTTTAGATTCCGCATTGTTTTGCCCGGGAAAAATTGACGGAAACCCTGGCGAGTTTATCACAAAAGCGGTTTTGCGATACCAGAAGGCGAAGGGACTTCCCCAGACCGGCACGCCCGAAAACTTGGGCGTGCCCACTGACACGCCCATCTTCACTGATTATACAATCAGGCCCGAAGACCGTAAATTTATAGGAAGTGGCTCCAGCAAGTATCAGAGCCAGCAGTATCTCCCCTACGAGTCCTACTCCGAATTTCTCTCGGAGCGTTTCCACTGTTCCACTAGTCTTCTAGAACAGATAAACCCGGGACTTTCCCTCGCGAAACTCAAACAGGGAGACACTTTAAAAGTCCCTGCCGTTGAACCATTTCAGATAGAAGACATCAAGTCCGAGGCCGCCCTCCCAGAGAACCCAGACCTGAAGTCACGCAGAGTGTACGTGAACCGCAAGGAGCGTGAGCTTGAAGTCTATGAGGGCGAGCAATTGGTGGCCAGCGTCCCCATCACCCCAGGATCTCCCTCACTGCCAACGCCCCCGGGAAAATGGAAGATTTACAGCATTTGCACCATGCCCACATTTCGCTGGGACGAGGGAGTCCTCAACCGCGGTGTGAGAACGAATAATTTCCGCATGCTGCCTCCCGGCCCCAACAACCCGGTGGGCATCGCCTGGTGCGCCTTGAATCGCCCCGGAATTGGAATTCACGGCACGAACAACCCGGAAACCATCGGTCGCGCATACAGCCACGGATGCATGCGCGTGGCCAACTGGGACATCGTACGGGTTCTACAGCAGGTCACGGCCGGAATTCCGGTGCTCATTGAATAAAAATTGAGGGATACCCGCTTCCCAAGCGAAAAAACTGCGGCGCTGCTAGACCGCCCGACAAACGTCCTCAGATCGCGGGGTTGTGATAACTCCCCCGGTCAAATCCGTCCCGAGCCCATCCCTGTGGCAGCTAGTAGGTCGCCCGACCTCCCGTAAGATCGAAGCAAAACCCTGTGGTGAAGCTGTTTTCCGGCGAAACTATAAATTCCGCCATGGCAGCGAACTCGTCCAGCGTTCCGCAACGTTTGGACGGAATCTTGTCAGTCATGTACTGCACCTGCTCCGGAGGCATCTTCTCCACCATCGCAGTCCTGATCACTGCAGGAGCCAGTGCGTTAATTCGAACGCCAGTTTCGGCATACTCCTTACCCTGCACTTTCGTCATCCCAATCACCGCCGCCTTGGACGTCGAATAGGCAAGCATACCGGCATTACCCTCCTTGCCTGCAACCGAAGCGATGTGCAGGACTCTTCCGTAATTGTGCGAAAGCATCGAAGGCAGAACCGCCTGAAACGTGATCAACGACGCGCGCACATTGAGCGCCATCACACGGTCAAAATCAACAAGATCAACCTCATGACTCTTGATGTTTGTGCGCCCCGTCATTCCCGCGCAGTTCACCAAAACATCTATCCTGCCAGTCGCCGACAACACCCCGGCAACAGCCGCATTCACTGCATCAGGAGAGGTCACGTCGCACTGGAAAATCAATCCCGTGGGCCCGAGTCCCGCAAGGGCAGTATCCAGCTTGGCGGCGTCAAGGTCCAGCACTGCAACGCGCACCCCGAGAGCGCCGAGTCTCAGGGCAAGCGCGTAGCCGAGCCCGTCGGCTCCCCCGCTAATGATGGCAGTTTGTTGGTTCCAGAGAGGATTCATACGCAAAGACAATCAGGTAACACCAGTAGACCACGCAAGAACGTTGGGTTGGTTTTTACTGGTTTGTTTCTGAATTGGAATTTAGCGCCTCAGTAGCGGATGCCGCCGCAAGAATGCACCACCCTTCCTGCTTGCCCCCGCGCGCTTTCAAGTCCGCACGCTAAAACAGCGTCATCTGCGGACGCTCCGCCTCCGCCGCCATCACACTCCTCCGGCGCGTCTGGCGCACCGGAGCCGCCCCCTCTGCGCGCGGTTCCTGCGGGGCGACCGCCGCCCCGTCCGCGCTCAGTTCCGAACGCTCCAAATTTGCCAAAATCTCCCGCGCACGCTCCAGCACCGCCTTCGGCAAGCCCGCCAGACGCGCCACCTGGATCCCGTAGCTCTTGTCAGCGCCGCCCGGCAGAATTTTTCGCAGAAAAATGATCTGATCATTCCACTCCCGCACCGCTACGTTGAAATTCTTCACCCCGGCTCGGGTCCGGGCAAGCTCCGTGAGTTCATGGTAGTGCGTCGCAAACAGGGTCCGGCAGTGCAGCACATCGTGCAAATACTCGGCGACGCTCCAAGCGATCGACAGCCCGTCAAACGTCGATGTCCCGCGCCCGATTTCGTCCAAAATCACCAGCGAACGCCCAGTGGCGTTGTTGGTGATATTCGCCGTCTCGTGCATCTCCACCATGAACGTCGACTGGCCCCGCGACAAATCGTCGTTCGCGCCGACCCGCGTAAAGATGCGGTCGGCAAGTCCCACGAGCGCGCGCCTGGCCGGAACCCAGGACCCCGTCTGCGCCATGAGGGTGAGCAGGGCCACCTGCCGGATGTAGGTTGATTTCCCCGCCATGTTCGGACCGGTCAACACCAGAAGAGAATGGCTCTCGCCGTTCAACTGCACGTCGTTGGGCACAAACTTTTCCTCCACCAAGGCCTGGTCCAGCACCGGATGACGGCCCTCCCAAAACTCCAGTTCCAGCCCCTCGTGCAGCTCCGGCTTGCAATAACCGAAAAGGCGCGCCGTCTCAGCCAGCGACGCCAGCACATCCAAAATCCCCACCGCCTGCGCCGTCGACTGGAGCGCCTGCAACTCGCCCAGCACCTCCTCGCGCAGTTGCCCAAACAACTCCACCTCCAACGCCTTCGCCTTCTCGTCCGCCCCCAAAATCTTCGACTCCACCTCCTTCAACTCCGGCGTGATGAACCGCTCCCCGTTGGCCACGGTCTGCTTCCGGATCCAGCCCGCCGGAACCGAGTCCAGATTGGACTTCGTCACCTCGATGAAATAGCCGAACACCCCCGTATACCGTATTTTGAGTGAGCGAATCCCGGTTTCCTCCCCGAGCTTGTTCTGCAGGTCGGCGATCCACCGCTTCCCCTCCTGCCCCGCACTGCGCAGCGTGTCCAGCAGCTCCGAGTACCCCTCCCGGAACACTCCGCCCTCCCGGATCACCGCCGGTTGCTCCTCCAGAAGCGCCCGCTCCAAAAGCTCCAAAATCGCTGGAAGCGGACACAACCCCGCCCCCGCCTCCTCCAACAAACGCGCCTCGCGCGTCCCCGTCAGCGCCCCCACCAGTTCCTTCAAGACCGGCACCTGTTCCAGCGCCGCGCGCAACACCAGCAGATCTCTCCCCGTACCGCCCGTCTGGGTCAGCCGGCCCACAGTGCGTTCCACATCACGGATCGCCCCGAGCAGTTCGCGCAATTCCATCAGCCGTCCGTGCTGGCCCAGCAACACCCCGAGCGCATCCTGCCGCGCAGACAGCGGCTCCAGTTCGCACAGCGGATGCAAAATCCACTCCCTGAGACGGCGCGCCCCCATCGGAGTCCGCGTCCGGTCGAGTGCACCGACCAAGCTCGTGTCGCGGCCCCCGCCGCGCGACTCGACAAGTTCCAGGTTCGCCTGCGTCGCAGCGTCCAGCACCATGTACTGCGAACGGTGGTAAACGGACATCCGGGTCACGTGCGCGAGTGAACGCCGCAATTCGTGCCTCAGATAATGCACGATCGCTCCCGCCGCGCACACGGCCGCCGGCAGACCCTCGCAACCAAAGCCGTCCAGCGCCTGAACGCGGAAATGTTCGAGTAGCGTGTGGTGGGCCTGGTCGTGCAAGAAACAATACCCGTCGCGCACCACGAGTCCCGACACATGGCCCAGTTCGCTGGAATCGGATTCCGCCGCCAGAACCTCGGAGGGGCGCACTCGGGCGAGTTCGTCCGCGAGTTCCCGTGCGTCGGCCAGTTCCGTCAGGCGAAACTCGCCCGTCATCAGGTCGATGTAAGCAAAGCCGTAGCCGCGCTTCGGGTCAGGATGGACGGCCGCGAGGAAATTGTTCCGCGCGGCGTCCAGCATCTGGAGGTCCGCAACGGTTCCGGGCGAGATCACCTGGGTAATTTCCCGCTTCACGATCTTCCCGGGTTGGGGCTCGGAAACCTGGTCGCAAACCGCCACGCGCATCCCCGCGCCGATCAACTTGCGAATGTAACCCTCAGCGGCATGAAACGGAATCCCGCACATCGGCACCTCGTTGCGCCTAGTGAGCGCCAGATTCATCACGACGGCGGCCCTTTTCGCGTCCTCAAAGAACATCTCGTAAAAATCCCCGAGCCGGAACAACAGGATCGTATCCGGCGAAAGGGTTCTCCGGATACCCTGATACTGCTGCATCATCGGGGTGAGGGTGGATGACATGGGTAACGACTAACAAAAAGCATCCGCGCCTTGGATCAAAGCAAAACGCTTCATTTTGGAGATGTTTCCCCAGCCCCACGCCCCAGACACGCCCCAGACACGCCCCAGACACGCCCCA
>CANFTB010000013.1 GCA_947449735.1 Chthoniobacteraceae bacterium
GAAAAAGGATTCCGCCGTACGTTGGTGCCAGCACGCCTCAGATCATTCGGCGAAGAATGGCGGCAAGCCGTGGAAATATGTGCTGATTCCACACGATGCTATCGCTGAAAACATGACGATTGAGGGGTTAGCCGCTCAGTTCTGTGCAAAACTTTGAATGTGCCTTTGCACACACGTGCGGGACGTTATTTTTCCACACTTTTTTCCGATATGAACCTTAGCAGTCTTGGCTCACTCGAACCGGTGGAACTTAGGAGTATTTGGCCGGATGAGGCGCGGGATTTCACTCCTTGGTTGGCCAAAGAGGAAAACCTACGCCGACTATCTGACGCGCTCAATTTGGAACTGGAACTCGACCGCATTGAAGTTGCGGTGGGACCATACTCTGCAGACATCGTCGCTACAGATGCTTCCTCCAACTCAAAGGTGGTTATCGAGAATCAGCTCGAAAAAACCAATCATGACCATCTTGGAAAGGTTCTAACGTATGCATCAGGATTGGAGGCACGGATCTTAATTTGGATTGCCAAGAAGTTTACCGAGGAGCATCGCCAGACTTTCGACTACCTGAATGAATGTACTTCGGGGCGACTTCGGCTTTTCGGAGTGGAGGTCGAAGTGGTTCGAATTGGCAGTTCCATCCCGGCGCCCTTATTCAAACTCGTCTCCAGTCCAAACGACTATGTGGCAGCGACACACAATGCCAGCGCAGGGATCTCTGATACAAAGTCCCTCTATATGGAATTCTGGACGGGATTTAGAGATTATTGCAGGACAAACGGGGAGTTATTCAGTCTGCAAACACCGCGTCCGCAGCATTGGTACTCTGTGTCGATCGGTAGAAGTAGATTTTCAGTGGAGTTGACCGTCAGTACGATGCGTCAGCGATTGGGGTGCGAGCTGTATTTGCGGGGAGGCACAGCAAAAAAGGCGTTTCGGTTGCTTAAGGAGGCGGAGAAAGACATCGAACTTGAGCTTGGAAGCGTTGAATGGCAGGAGCTTCCAGAGGGGCAAGATTGCCGGATTGCCGACTATCTCAAAAACTTTGATCCAAGAAGCCGTCAAGACTGGGAGCGGGGATTCGCTTGGCTAAAGAAGCGGACGGAGGACTTTCGCTCCATCTTTGGTCCGAGAGTCCGGGGATTATCTCTCGGAGAGGAGAATGAATGATTTCGTTTCAATGCTCCTTCATCATCAGCCTCTGAGTCTAGGGACGCGGGATGACAAAAGATGACACTCTTCTTGCCGAACATTGCCGGTTTTGACGATTTGGCTGGACACGATCGTTTAGGGTGTCATTCTGTAAGTGCATGGACAAAAGCCATCTACAGAAAAATAGTGAATCTGTGAAAGATGGTGGTTTGGCCGTTCGAATCCCGTTAGGGTCGCCACTCTCATTCTGAGGGTGTTGCGACCGGTGGCAGGTCTTTTAAACTAAGATCCTGACCAGCACCCCCTTCCGCAATTAGGGCCACCTCTGGAGGTGGAAGATGAACTTAGGACGAGGTGCGGTGGTGGAATCAGATGTCTAACGGCGCGCCGTCCAGCAAGGAATCTGGACTGGCGCCGTAGGTCGGTTAAGTTTCCATCATGAAGTCAGACTGGACAGGCAAGATCGTGATCGTGACCGGCGGGGCCGGCGGAATGGGACAGGCTGCCGCGCGTTTGTTTGCGGACGCCGGCGCTTCGACCTTCATTTTCGGACGCACGATCGAGTCTCTAAGGGAGACGGCGAAGTTCTCCCCGCGGATCATTCCGGTGTGCTGTGATGTCTCGGATTCGGCGAGTGTGGAATCTGCGTTAAATCAGGTCCTCTTGACGGGGACTCCGGACGTTTTGGTTCACACTGCTGGAATCAACACGCCGGACCGTTTTATGGCGCATCCCGATCCGGCGCGCATTGCCTCGGAAGCTACCTGGCAGCAGGTGATGGATATCAACGTGCTCGGCGTCGTGAACATGATTCGTGCGGTTTCGGGCCCGATGGCCGCGCGCGGCCACGGGAAAATCGTGGTGGTTACATCCACGGCGGGGCACGGGTTCGACAGCTACGCCGGCGTGCCTTACACCGCCAGCAAATGGGCGGTCCACGGCCTGCTCTTCACCGCGCGCGTCCAGTTGAACGCCCACGGCATCATCCTTTCAGAATACGCCCCGGGCGAGGCCAACACGCCGATCGTCGACAAGCGGCCGGTGCTACCGACCCCCGAGCACCGCCGCACCATGATTCAGTGCGAGGAATGCGCCGAAACGCTGTTCTTCATCGCGAGTCAAAACCACAGCACGAGCGTCATCCAGTTGCCCGCCTACCAGCCGTTTGGCGGCATGCCTCCGCAGATCACCTCGCCCTGGCTCGCAGGCCTCAACATCGGCGCCGTTCCTCTGGCAGGCCGCGCCTGAGTTTCGGGCAGCCAAAGGGATCCGGCCCACCCGACCGCTCCACGGGATCCGCGCGCGGCACACCAGGGTCGCTGGTGTGCCCCGCTCAATGTTACTGGCGACTTACGCTGCGACGTAGGGCAACTTGGCCGCCGTAGCCGCCACAGCCGTCTTTCCTTCAATCAACTCGCCGATTGCATCCCAACGCCCGTTGACCAGACCGTCACGGGCACTTTCACGCTGGGTAACCTTGATAGACTGTCCTCCGAAGGATACCTCGAGCGCCTGCAAGTCAATGGTGACCTCCAATTGAGGGTTAGCAGCGACCGCCGCCGCCACCTTGGCGATGTCCTCGCGCGAGGCGCTCACGCAGGGAATGCCCAGAGTGGTGCAGTTGCCGAAAAAGATCTCGGCGAAATTCTCCGCGATGATCGCCTTGAAGCCATACTTGGCGATGGCCTGTGGGGCGTGCTCACGCGACGACCCACAACCGAAATTCGCTCCTGAGAGAAGGACCGTCGCGCCGTTGAAACGTTCCTCGTTCAGCGGATGCTGCTGGTTCGTCCCATCAAGGTTTTTGCGCACGTCGTAAAACAGGAACTCGCCGAGTCCGTCAAAGCTGACGCATTTCATGAACCTGGCCGGAATGATCCGGTCGGTATCAATGTCGTTGCCAGGCACACAAACCGCCCGGCCGGAAACTGAGAGAATTTTTTGGAGAGCCATAAATCAGTTGGAAGAAACGTTGAAGACCTCGCGGGCGTCGGCCACGTGGCCGCGCACCGCAGCTGCCGCGACCATCACCGGACTCATCAAAATGGTGCGCCCGGTGGTGGAGCCCTGCCTGCCCTTGAAGTTGCGGTTGGAAGAGGAGGCGCACACCTCGTCGCCCACCAGTTTGTCAGGGTTCATCGCGAGGCACATCGAGCATCCTGCCGAGCGCCACTCGAAGCCGGCCTCGGTCAACACCTTGTCCAAACCAAGCTTTTCACACTGCAGGGCCACGATCTGCGACCCGGGCACCGCAATCGCCTTCACGCCGGCGGCGACCTTGTGTCCTTTGATGAACTTGGCCACCTCCTGGAAATCCGACAGTCGGCCATTGGTGCACGATCCGAGGAAAGCCACGTCTATCTTGGTTCCCTTGATCGGAGCGCCTGCGGGAAGCTTCATGTAGGCGAGCGCCTCGTCGATGCCGGCCCGTTCGTCCTCGGATTGAGCCGAGGACGGATCCGGGATCGTTTCGTTGATCGAAATACCTTGGGCCGGGTTGATCCCCCATGTGATGGTCGGCGCAATCTCAGCGGCGTCGATTTTGACCACGTCGTCGTAAACCGCCTCCGCATCTGAGGCAAAGGACTTCCAGCGCTCGAGCGCCTCGTCCCAAGCCGTACCGGTGGGTGAATACGGACGCCCTTTGAGGTAGGCAAAGGTGGTTTCATCGGGATTGACGTAACCGACCCGCGCCCCGCCTTCGATCGACATGTTGCATACCGTCATGCGCTCCTCCATCGAGAAACGGTCGAAGACCTCGCCTGCATACTCGTAGGCATAACCGGTTCCGCCATTCACCCCGAGCACCCGGATGATGTGCAAGATCACGTCCTTGGCGTAAACGCCCGGCTGCAGCCGCCCGTTCACCTCGATCCGCCGCACCTTCAGCGGCCCGAGCGCCATGGTTTGGGTCGCCAGCACGTCCCGCACCTGACTCGTCCCGATCCCAAAGGCGATCGCTCCGAAGGCTCCATGGGTGGAGGTGTGGGAGTCCCCGCAGGCAATAGTGGTGCCAGGCTGGGTGATCCCCTGTTCCGGTCCGACAATGTGAACGATGCCTTGCTTGCCGCTTTGCCTGTCGAAAAAGGTCAGTCCGAACTGCTCACAATTTTTGCGCAATTCATCCATCATTGCCTGCGCCAACGGGTCCTCGTAAGGCTCGCTCACCTGGTCGGTCGGGACGATATGGTCCACCGTCGCAAACGTGCGGTGCGGAAACGCCACCTGCAAACCCAGATCCCGCAGCATCCCGAAGGCTTGGGGCGAGGTCACTTCGTGAATCAGATGCGTTCCGATGAAAAGCTGCGTTTGTCCGTTGGCCAGTTTGCGCACAGAATGCGCCTCCCAGACCTTCTCGAAGAGTGATTTACCCATATGCTTGTGTGTTGGATTACCTGCCGGTCCTTGGTTTCAGGCTGGAGGCCTTCGCCTCCGAACCGTTGTCGAACAGCGTGGACTGTAGCGTCCTCTTGCCCAAAGACAAAATACCTGATTGAAGCTTATTGATGCCGCGGGAGTATCAATTCAACTTCGAGCTGCGCCATCTGGTCTATTTCCGACAGGTGGCCGAGGAGCTCCATTTTCGCAGGGCGGCGGAAACACTGGCGGTGGCGCAACCCGCCCTGAGCCGTCAAATCGCGCAACTGGAGGAGTTCTTTGGAGCGGCCCTTTTCACCCGCACACGCCGGCGGGTCGAACTGACCGAGGCGGGCCAGCTTCTGTTCGAGCGCCTAGAGCCGCTTCTGCGCTCGCTCAAGAGCTTGCCGGAGGAACTCCATGCGCTGGCCCGCGGCCAGACGGGACGACTGCGAGTGGGCTTTACCGGGCTTGCAATGGCCACGGTCCTCCCCGGGCTGTTGCGCGAGTTCTGCCGCCAGTTCCCAGCCATCCGCCTCGAGCTCAACGAATCCCCGACCGCCACTCAACTTAAAGAGCTTCTGGCCGGCGACCTTGCCTGCGGCTTTTTCCATCCCGACACCGCCATTCCGGGCATCAAAACCCGGGTTTTTCTCCGGGAAAAAAACGGCGTGCTGCTGCCGGTCGATCATCCCCTGGCGCACCGCCACAGCCTGGCCTTGCGCGACCTGGCACAAACGCCTTTCGTGCTGTTTCCGCGCAGCCACAATCCGGGTTTTTACGACCGGGTGCTGGGAGCTTTTGCCCGGGCCGGCGTCACCCCGCACATCGCCGAGGAAGTCTGGCCGCGCGCCAACGGCCTGGGCTTGGTACGCGCAGGGATCGGTGCCACTTTCATGTGTCCCTCCGAGGCGCGCCTCCTGCCCGCCGATGTCACCTTCCGCCCCCTGGAAGGTCCCGCCCCGGAAAGTCGGCTGGTGCTGGGCTGGCGGGAGGCTTCCACCGTGCCGGCACCATTGCAGGCCTTTCTACAGGTGGCCTTCCAGGCAGCCCGGTCTGGCGTTAGCAGCGCACCAGTCAGCAGTTAGCATTGCCATGTTGAACCACCCGCGCCGGCCCAGGGACTCGACATCGCGGATCACAACAAAGAAGGCTACAACCACTCGTAGCCAGGTGCGCTCAGGGCTCCACCCTGCATGCGAGGCGAAATCCGCACAGGCTCGCGCTTCGGTTTCCCTTGGGGCTGCCTCCCATGCGAAACGCAACCTTGCAGTACTCGCTCGAATAGTACCAGGACCCCCCACGCATCACCCGCTCCGTACCGGTCTCCGGCCCCCTCGGATCCACCTGCCTGCCTTCCGCATAATCTCCGAACCAGTCCCAGCACCACTGCCAGATGTTTCCTGCCATGTCGTAAAGCCCGTATTTGTTAGGCGGATACTTCTTCACAGGCGTCGTCTTCCCCACGGATGAATTGTAGTTCGCAAGAGCCGGAGTGAGTTCGTCGCCCATGGGGTAGTCCTTGCCGTCGAGTCCGCCCCGCGCAGCCCGCTCCCATTCCGCCTCGGTCGGCATTCGAAACCCATTCGCGTCCCACTTCACCATCATGTTCGAAAGATCCACCTGCCCGCTCCGGTAAACGGCCTCGGCCGCATGTTCCGGTGAAGTGTAATACAGCGGAACACGGCCCTCCTTCTCGCTCTTGGCATTGCACCATTTCAGCGTGTCATGCCAGCTCACGCCGGTGACGGGATGATCCTCCCCGAATCCGGTGCCCTGATGGTCGAACTGATAGCCATGTTTCCCCGCCCAGCTTTTCACCGCCGTCCATTCGCCAAAAACCACATCGGTTTCGCCAATCAAAAACGCCTTTATCTGCACCATGTGGGCCGTTGCGCGGGGAACTCTGTCCAGGGCGTCCCCCATTTCAAACGATCCACTGGGAATCAGCTTGAATCCCTGTGGAGGCAAAGCCGACGCAAAGCACCCAAGCGCCCAAAAGATAACTGCGACCAAGAATCTCATCGCTGAATTGTCCTAGCGTGGCGTCCAAAACAAAGCCCAAAAATGAATCAGGAAACTCACCCACTCCCCCGGGAACGGCCCCTTCAAGTTTGCTTCCAGCTCCCTTTGGTTTGCCCGCGAGCAATGGGGCGGGCAGTCTTTGAGCCCCTACGATGACCGAGCTCATCCTAAACCGCGAACACTACACCCGTCTCGTCGCCGGCGAGATCCCGAAAGCCACGGAGTTTCTCTGGATTGCAACAGCCGACCTCAAGGACCTGCATGTCGCTCGCGGAAAAAGGTTCGTTCCCTTTCTGGCCGTTCTGGCGGACCTTGTCGGAAAGGGCGTGCACGTCAGACTCATGCACGCCAAGGAGCCGGGACCGCGCTTTCGCGAGGATTTTGACAGGTACCCCGAGCTGTTGCACCCCGAGCTGTTTGAACGAATCCTATGCCCGAGGCTGCACACCAAGGCCGTGATTATAGACGGCCGGACAGCCTATCTGGGGAGCGCCAACCTCACAGGCGCGGGGATCGGCGCAAAGAACGATCGCCGCAGAAACTGGGAGGCGGGAATCCTCACGGATGAAAAGCATTTGCTGGAGCCGCTGATGGCCGAGCTCGACACCTTGTGGATGGGAACGCACTGCGCCTCCTGCCAGCGCCGCTCCACTTGCCCGGACCCGATCGCCTGAATTTCCCGGTTCCGGGGCTGCGCACCGCGGAGGCGGCTGCCTACTTTTTTCTTCCCTCCAGAAACAGCTTTGCCTGCGCAGCGCTCACCGGCTTCGCGGTGTCTGGAAAATCCAGCGCATCGTCGCTGTGCTTGTAGCCGTTGCCATCGACGTCGACCCAGATGGGATTGTGGTAGGCGAACGGCTGGATGGAGGCCTGCGAACTCGAACCATAACCCGTGTGCAACGTGAAGTTCTCTCCGCACGCAGCGACGATGAGGTGCGCATCCGCCTTCAGCGGAACCGCGATGGACTGCTCGAACTTCACAACGCCGTCCTTAAACATGCCGGGATGGGTTTTGCGGGTGAAGTTCAACTCCGCGGGCATGCGGCCGTTCACCAGGACCTGCACCCTGTCGATGTCGATCCAGTCGGTGCACTGCACCCGCACCTGCAGCGTCACGGGCTTGCCCTTCGAAAGGACGGTTCCGCCCGGTCCAACACTGTCCCCTGCGGTCACCTGCAAAAACGGTCCGGTGGTGAGATAGGTCCGGCCCTCCTTCGCGGCGCGCACATTTTCACGCCAGTCGATCTTCGACGGTTCGTCCGAGGCCGAAGGCATGTACATCCTCCAGCTTCCGACACCGTTTCCAAAAACCGAGTGCGCATCCGCCACCGCCATCGCATTCGTCCGACGCCCCTGATTCAACATCTGGAGCCACAAAAACTCACGGTTCCACGATACGGTCTCCGCGCCGCTGGATCCCTTGGCCAAGAGGAACGGAACGCCGTCGAGCAAGCGGGATCCCTGATAGTTCTGGGTTTCGTATCCGTTGATAAGACTTACGAGTCCGGAATATCCGCCTTCGAAATCCCCCGTTCCGCGGTCTTCGAAAAAATTAGCACGCACGTCGGGATGATTGATCTGGATCCACCTGTCTTTTTCCGTCTTTTGCCACTCGCGCAGCGTCAGCGCGTTGATCCTGGGATCCGCGTTCCAAACAGGCGCGCCGTTGTCCTGGGTGTACGGGACCGGCTCAAAAGGAAACGCGTTGAAATGCGCCTTCGCGCCCGTCGACTCAAGGCCGATGACCGTCTGCAAAAACGGAGCCAGGCCGAGGCGCTCGATCTCCGGGCGCCAGTTGAATATCCGGTTGTGCTCGGTGGTCGGCGCAAACTCAATGTGCTCAGCCGCAAGATTGATCAGCCTGTCCGGGGTTCCGCAGACGTTGTCTCCGCTAGGAGTGGAGTGGTTGTGGTAGTCCGCGCTGACCCATCCTTTGGTGTCCACGAGTCGATTCAACACCCCCGCAACCTGCACGGTCTTGCCCGCCTGCACCTCCACCTCGCGCTCCAGGTGACTGTACTCGATGCCTCTCGTGATCACCACGCGATAACGCCCGGGTGCGATCGCAACGTCGAAACGTCCCTTCTCGCTGTGATACTGGTCGCGGCAGCCGTGCGCGCGCTGGTCCGGACCAAGGTTCACAGCCTCAGTGCCGGGCTGCGCCAGAAACTGAGCCTTGCAGGGCATCGAGACGCCGCTCTCATCCCGGACATCCATCGCAATCCTGCTCACCTCTCCACGGGCATTTACCCCCACCCGCGTCGTTTCATTCGCACGCAACTCGACCTCGAATTCCTCCTCGGGACGCCCGGGCAGCACGGCCGTCACCCTGTATTTCCCGGGAGGCAGCGCCGTTTCAAATTTTCCCTCCGCGTCCGGGTAGGCGATCCCCGCGAGACGCCCGCTGGCGTCGGGCTGGTTGGGCCGGGCCTTCGTCGACGCGGGAGCCTCCACCGCAAATGCCGGCCGCACAAGTACCGCTGCGTCACCCACCGGCTGCCCGGCGTCATCAAGAACCGAACCCGCCAGTCGCGACGCGGCCCCTTGGTGCTTGGAAACTTCGCCGACAGCCGCGAGCGGCGAAATCCCTACGGCCAGAAAACGGGAGTACGTCACACTCTCCCCGGCGGGTATTTCCCCGGAGGCTCTCTTCAATGCCCCCGCAGGATCCTCGATCGGTCCCACGGCATATCCGCAACGATCCGCTGGATCCACGGAATCCGCCCAAAGAATTCCGCCGGGGGCGATGCCGGTCTTCAAAAAATTCGTCCACCGGTCCTCGAACACCACCTTGGCGGGCTTGTCGGACTCGTTGCGAAGCGTTGTCGTGACCATCACCCCGTGCCAGCCGTCCTTTACCATGTACACGTGCCGGCGGGACACCCCGCCCGCTTTCTCAGCCGACACAAAGCATTCCACTGCAGCCTCATTCCCG
The DNA here is from genome assembly GCA_947449735.1 of Chthoniobacteraceae bacterium. Taxonomy (GTDB): domain Bacteria; phylum Verrucomicrobiota; class Verrucomicrobiia; order Chthoniobacterales; family Chthoniobacteraceae; genus Chth-196. The sequence continues at coordinate 9,470 of CANFTB010000013.1, forward strand.
GCCCTCGGAGCACCCTCCAGAATGCGCACCCAGGAAACCGCGCCCTGCTGATGGGCGGGAGTGAAAGCCGTGATCTGATCATTGTTTGTGCCTCTCAGGCACAGGTCGTACAGGCAGCCTGGCGTGATTCCATCGGGCCCGTAAAACGTGGACATGTTGGCCCTCCGCAACGGCAGGTTGCCGCTAATGACCGCCTCGATCTTGTCGTTTCGCAGCACGAAGTCGCCAACAATGCCGTCGGCCTCCTTGCCTCCCGGAAGGAGCGAGGTTGACTGGGAGGCCACTTCAAGAGCCTCCGGTTTAGCCGAAGCCCTGAACTGAGCCAGACTGCAGAAAAGAAGCACAGTGAGCGCGCTTCCTCGCAGAGGAGCATTCGCGAAATGAAAGGGGTGGAATTTCATAGGCAGGCGGCAGGATGCTGGAGGCCGCCCCTCAAATCGAGATTAAACCCATGCACTGCAATTGAACACGGGGCGGCCGGAACTCCGGTGCGAGCCGGTGTGCCTACACGACAATCTTTGAAGCCCCCCAACCCGATCGAACGACACGCACCTGAACCGGTATCGCGTCCACCAGCTCGCTCACATGCGAGATCACCCCCACTTTCCGCCCCTGCGACTCAAGCTGACTCAGCGCGTTAAGCGCCACCCGCAGCGTGTCCGTATCCAGACTTCCAAAGCCCTCGTCGATGAAAAGGGATTCGATCAGCAGTCGGCTGGACGTCAGCGAGGCAAGTCCCAGAGCCAGCCCGAGGGACACCAAAAAGGACTCGCCCCCCGAAAGGGAATGCACGGAGCGCTGTTCGCCGTCCATCTCGCGGTCTACCACCATGAGGTTCAGAGAATCCCGCAGCCGTTCCAAACGGTAGCGCCCCGCCAGCGCTTGGAGCTGGGCGTTGGCGTGGTTTAAAAGAATGTCGAGAGTCCACTGCTGGGCGATGTTACGAAACTTGGTTCCGTCAGCGGAGCCGATCAGACTGTTGAGCTTCTGCCAGGGATGGGCCTGCTTTTGTCTCAGCAGCAGCTCTTCCTTGAATTCACCGGCTTGCCTATTGCGCTCGTCGTCGTTCACAATCACCGCACGTTTGACGTCGCACACCTTCGCCGCGACTTCGGCAGCCGCAGCCAGGCGGGCGATGTCGTCCAGAATCGTCTCGAGCAAATCCGCCGTCGGCTTTCGCGAAACGTGCTCTTCATACTGCCTGCGCGCGAGCGACTCCGCTCCCAGCGCATTCGCAAGATTTTGAGCGTGTTTTTTGATCTCATCCTGAGCCCGTTCCACCCACGCGGCCCCGCGTCCAAGCCAGCCATCGACGTCGGCCCTCGAGATCGCGACACCCTCGCGCTCGGTAAAGGCTCTCAGCCATTCATCCATGGCCGCCTCAGCCTTTTCGAACTCGCCTCCTAATCTGGAAATGCGGCCCTCCAGTTCCGCTACGACACCCAAGTGTGCATTGAGCTCGCTCTCGGCCTTTGCAAAATCCTCGCCGCACTTGTGCGCAGTTGTAGATGCGAGCTGCACTGCGGAGGCAATCTCGGCTTCGCACTCATTTACCGGCCGCCCTCCAAAGAGGCTGGCGCGGGCCTCCATTTTGTTTTTCCAAACAGCCTCTGCGTCAGTTTGATTTTTGACGCGCAGCGCCAACTTGCTGCTGGCCGTTTGCACCGCTACTTGAAGCGAGGGCAGTTGCTGCAGCTGGGCGGCCTCCGACTGCCTCATTTCAACAAATGTCTTCTCGGCCACAAGCCAACACCGGGCGCCTTTCTCAAAACAAGCACGATGCCGCCCCAGCGGTTCCGCCTCGCCGCTCCCCATCAACGCTCCATCAGCCGATGCCAGCGCCTCCAATACAGGTGCAAGCGCGGCGAATGCCCCCGCATGCTCGTCCCCCGCCGCCGCCAGATCCCGCCGAGCGTTTTCAAACGCTAAAACATCTCTTGCTGCATCGCTCTTTGCCTCCGCCTCGCTGCGTTCCGCCTTTCGAAGCGCTTCCAGCGCTGCTTCAAGGTCCGCAAACAAATCCTTTGCCTTCCTTTCGGCAAGAACGCGTTTGCCGTCCTCCTGGTCGAAGTTCTTAAAACGAATGGCGGCTTCCTCCAGCTGCTTCTCCAAGACGTTCTCTTTTTGTGCGCCACTCAGACCCCACACTGCCGCCGCCTCTGGTTCCGAGGGAGTGTATCTCTCAAACTCTTCAAGCCCCGCCGTCAATTTCGTCAATTCGAGCGCCCTCCAGTCAGCCTGCTTTCTTTTCTCCAAAACCAATCGCTCCAACCCCGACTCCTCGGCCATTAACTGCTTCAACAGGGCTTCCTTCTCCTGCAATCGGCCCTGCAAAGCCGCCAGTGCTGCCTCCGCCGGGGTGTGGTCCCCGCCGGCGTTTGGATGTTCCTTCGAGCCGCAGACCGGGCAGGCCTCCCCGGAGCGTAGCGCCAGCCTCAGTACAATGGCCTGTTGTGAGATGGCTGCCTCGGCCAGTCTCAGCCCGTCGCCGGCATCGTTTACGGCCGCCAAAGCGCGCGGAATGTCGCACTCCCTGAGTGCTCGCTGCCTCGACGTTTCCTGCCCGAGGGCAGTGGCCGTTTCCTCAAGGGCTGCCTCATGACCCGCTTTCTCTTCCAACAGCCGTTTTTGAAGAGCAAGTTTCTGCCGAATTTCTTTGAGCGCCTCCAAAAGGCCCATCGCGCGCCTTCGCCCGGCCAGAATTTGAGAGGCATCAAAGCTTTCAGCCTCCTTTGCTACGGTGGCGTGCGTTGTCTCTGCTTCCCGCGCACGCTCGCGCAAGGAGGGAAGTTTCGCAGAGGCACCAGAGTGGAGCGCACCCGACCTCGATGCCGATTCCGTCGCCTTGGCGCTGGCATCCCGCGCGAGATCTCGTTTGGTGCGCGCCTTCGCCTCAGAGCTGAACTTCTCCAACCAAAACTCGATATCCCGTGCGAATGCGCCGAAGCCGTGCAGCCCCTTCAATTCAGTCTCCACCTCCTGTTTGCTCGCGCCCAAGACCGCCAGGCTCTTGTTTAACCCCAGCAGACTCTCTTCCGCCTTCGTAGACAATTCCTTCGCCGCGCGAGACTCGCGCTCCGCAAGCGCGGCAGCATCTGCCAGGGGGGCAAGTTCTCCGTCCAGCGAGCGCGCACGCGCAAGGGATGCTGCCGAATCCCTCTGGTGATTCAACGCCGCCTCGTGCGCCGCCTTGGCAGACGCCAGCCGTCCGCCAAAAGTCGAAAGCTCGTTCTGAATTGCGGCGATGCGCATCCCCAGCTCCGCTCGCTGCTTGATCGCGATTGAAAGCTCCCGTTGCGTGCCTACCTCACCGGCACGCATAGGCCTGGCCTCGATGGACGCCAGCTGCACCCAGGCCAGCTCCCTTTCGCTGTCGCGGAAGACGCTCACCGCGGCCTGGCAATTTCGGACAAGCAGGGTGCCGTTCGACAGCGCCAGCTTGAGCTGGGCCTCGTCTGCAAACCACTTTTCCTGGCTCCTCCTTTGTTCCAGTTGCGCCATCAAACTGCTCCTAGAAAGCTCCGCGGCATTCAGCTCGAATTCCGCCTCCGCCCGTGCCTCAGTGCTGAGCGGCATGAGCGAGCCCAGCCTGACACTAACCTCATCCACCAGTGACTCCTCCTGCTTCGCTCGCTCATAAACAGCGACCGAGATCTGCTGAAACCGCTCTGTTCCCGTGAGCGCCTGCAGAATCTCGGCCCGCTCACCATCCTTCGCCTTCAGGAAGGTCGCAAAATCTCCCTGTGCGAGCAATACGGCTCTCCTGAATTGGTCGAAGGATAGGCCGACTTTTTCCACAATCGCCTCCCGCACTTCGCCAGCCCTTCCACCGGCATAAACATCCCCCTCCGAACCGGGAGCAATGTTTCCCCTAAACAAGGTGTGCTGCACAGCCTGCAAGGCTCCATCGGGCCTTGAGCGGGCGCGCCGGATCGTCCATCGCGCGGTATAAGTGTTGCCGTCGACGCCGGTGAAAGCTGCCTCTGCATACCCTTCGCCGCAGTTTCTGCGCAGCAGATTGCGTACATCCCGCTGCTGCACCTCCTTGCCCCGGTCTGAAACCGCCGCAGCGCCCTGCACGGTCGACATTCGGGGCGTGTCGCTGTACAGGGCCAGGCACAAGGCGTCCAGCAGCGAGCTTTTGCCTGAGCCCGTCGGGCCGCTGATTGAAAAAAGCCCGGTGTTGGCGAGGGGCGCCTTTGTGAAATCCACAGTGTGGTCGCCGGCCAGGGACGCAATATTGCGGAGGGAAATTCTGAGGATCTTCATGTGTTCAACCCGGCTAGAATTTCCTGAAAGGCTGCAAGCACTCCGGGTTCCATCTGCCCGTCGGGATAGCTTTCCTTGTAAGCCGCGTTCAATACTTCCAATGCGTCCAAAGAGCTCAAATCGCCCAGACTGGTGCGGTCTGTCATGACGCTGTCCGAGGCGCTTGTTGACGGCGATTCAAACTTGGTGGAGGCCAGTCTCACCGACTTGTTTTTAAGCGCCTCCTCCAAGCGATGACGGCGTGTCGGATCAGGTCCGTCATCCAAATACCGCACCTCCAAAAACGGCTGCTCATCAACGCGCCTCGACGGGCCGAAATCGGCGTTTTTCAAAACGTCCACAAGCTCCTCCATTGAAACAGCGCGGCCCGGAGGCATGCTCAGCAGGGGCACCGCGCGCGGGATTTCGAGAGAGACCGATTTGGTCAATCCGTCCGCGCTGAAGTCTAGTTCCAAGACCCGATGGCGGTAGCCGCGCTCGGTGAACGAGAGCGGAACCGGGCTTCCGGAATACTGCACACGTCCCTCCTGAAATGCCTGGGGTTTGTGCAGGTGTCCGAGGGCCACGTAGCACAGTTCCCTTGGAAAATCGCCAGCCTGAATCGCCTCCAACCCGCCCACCACAAGCCGCCGTTCCGAGTCCCGAGATTCGGCGCCCTCCATAAGGTGGCAGTGCCCCATGCCGATTAAAAGGGCTCCAGGGTGATAATCGTCTCTAAGACGCCCCGCGGCCTCGGTTGCCCTCTCATAGAAGGTGCGCATGCCCGCGACATAGCAGTCCTGAGCGTCCACTCGCGGCATGTCGGCGAACTTCAGGTAGGGGGCTGCTACGGCGATGGCAGCCACAGCTCCGGAGGCATCCTTCAGCGGTATGAGGAACTTTGAGTAATCGATTCCATTTTCGGGACCGCGCTCCACCGTGCCAACGACGTGCACATTAAGCGACCGCAAGATCGGAGCCGGGGATTCAAGCCGGGAGGCGGCATCGTGGTTTCCAGCGGTCAAAACCATCTGAAGCCCGTCGTGCGCATCGAGGGCCTTTCTCAGAAAATCATAGTAGAGTCTTTGTGCAGACCCTGACGGATTGACGGAGTCAAAGACGTCCCCGGCTACCAGCAAAACGTCGGGCTTGCGCTCTTCAATCTGCCCGAGCAGCCAGGACAGGAAACAGCTGTGCTCATAGTCCCGGCTGTAATTGTGAAAGGTCTGGCCCAGGTGCCAGTCGGCAGTATGAAAGATGCGCAGCATAGGATCCGTGGCAGAAGAATCCCCAGTATTGCACAGTTTCAAAGCCGATTGTGGTGAATTGCTGCTATTAACAAAGGAAGGGAAGAGAGCCTTTTCTGGAGCGCGAGTCCACCCTGCGCTCCGTGCGGGCGACAAACGGAAATCAAGTTCGTGCGGTTAAGTTGCTGGGTGTCTCGCGTCTCTCAAGAAACCGTCAGGAAACGCGTGGAGATTTTCGTAGTCTCGAAGGAACTCAGCATCACCGGCAGAGAACTGCTCTTGCACTCCAAGACGTGGCCTCCACTTTTCGGAGCGAGTGATATCCCGAAAAAGGGCGCTATTCCGGGAGCGGCGAGAGATGGATTCGTCAAATAATTCTCAAGGTATGGAAGTGTGGGAAATGCGCGTCGGACGCCCTTGACGGGACTTTGGTTTCCGAGGGAAACATTCAGCTTTGAGTTTTATGTTTGGCAAGCGTCTGGCCGGAGGCTGTTTAAGTCATAATTCTGCGCCACTCAGGTTCAAGCAACGGTGGAAACGCCTTTGGCGCGACAGGTCGCTAGTTTGGGAGCAGGGGCTAGAATGGGTTCTTTGGGATAAAAGTAAATAGTTGATGGGAAACAAGTTGTGAGACGTCCGCTTCAAGGTTTCCGCATTGTTACAGTTCTGTCATCTGTTTGTCACAGTGGCCAATGAAAGTGTTGTCGTCTGACACCCGCTCCCGCGCAAGCACCTCCCCAAAACGAGACTGCATGGGAAAAGGTCTCAGGAACCCAATAAACACACCATGTTGAAAAAATCTACTGTCCAGCTGATGGCCCTAGGGCTCGTCGGCTCCTTCGCAGCCACAGCTGCAGCCCAGGATTCCGGCGCTCTCATTGATGCCCTTGTGCGCAAGGGTGTTTTGAAAGATCAGGAAGCAGAGCAGATTCGCTCCCAGCTCTCCCGCGATTTCGCCGCCAACACGCCCGCCGGCAAACTCAACCTCAGCTCTTCCGTTAAGGAACTCAAACTGAGCGGGGATGTGCGTGTTCGTGGTCAGTACGACACTCAGGACAGCCAGACTTCCACAACACCTGTGAATGGCGACCAGCGTACGCGCTACCGTGTGCGTCTCCGTATCAATGCTGACTACAAAGTCAATGATGACTTCTTTGCGGGGTTTGGTCTGCAAACTGAGCAGAAGAACGACTCTGGCAATCAGACCATGGCTGGCGGCTTTGGCAGCAACGGGGCACAGACGGTTAAGAATGGCTCACTGAATCTGCCTAATGGCACCTCCTCTGCAGGTGACTATCATCAGAATTACCCGATCTACATCAGCAAGGCCTTCTTGGGCTGGAATCCGATTCCGGGAGTTACGGTGATTGGCGGTAAGCAGGTTAATCCGTTTTACACCACCGATCTGGTTTGGGACGCGGATATCAATCCGACGGGATTCACTGAGCGGGTTGATCTCCATAAGTTTCTCGAGCTTGGGCCTCTTGAGCTTTCTTTGGTTGGTGGCCAGTTCGTCCTTTCCGACAACAATGAAAATAACGCTACCGGCAAAACCAATCGGGATGCCTTCGCCTACCAGACCCAGTTAATCGCGGCGATGAACGTCGCGGAGGGTGTGAAAGTCACCGTTGCTCCTGGATTCTACTGCACGAACGCAGCGAATGTCGCCGGAGATGCTGGCGGTGAACTCAATTCCCAAGCGTGGGCGTTCACTGGAGCAAATCAGACGAACGGTTTGAAGGTTTTGCTCGCCCCGGGGGACGTGTCCTTCAAGGTGGCAGGCCTTCCTGTTAAGTTGAACTGGGATGTTGCCTACAACCGGGACGGCACTGATCGTTCGCACCTGTATGCCGACACCACGACATACACCTACAACACGATCAAAGCGACGGCCACATCTACGGCGGTTCCTGCTGCTGGGGGGACTCCTACGATCACTGCAACGACCGCGACTTCCACCCAGACCTCGACGTCTTCGAAGGGAATCGGTGATGTTCTGAACGGGGAAATCGTCACAGGCTTGAAGTCTGCCGCGACCACTGCCAACACTACGTTCAAAACGAGCAGTGCTGACAACTGGGCTTACTTGCTCGGATTCCAGGTCGGAGAAAACAAGAAGAAGGGTGACTGGTCGATGCTTGCAAATTACCGCCAGGTCGGCCTGTCTGCTGTGGATCCCAACATCAATGATTCTGATTGGGCTCTGAGCAACACAAACATGGCAGGCTATAAGGCTGCTTTCGTCTATAACCTGGGCGATGCAACCACAATCGGCCTGACCTATTACGCCGCTGACAACCTGCGTAAAAACCTCGGTGCTTGGGCAAATACGTATGGCCCGGGTTCCACCAAGAGCTCAGTCAACGTGATCCAGTTGGATGCGGTTGTGAAGTTCTAAGTCTGTTTCGGTGTGCTAACCCCTGGCGGGACCGCGGGTGCGGTCCCGCCTGTGGGTTTCTCTCACGGCTTCCCCTCGGAGCTCTGTGTGGTTAATCTAAATACCTTCTATGATTCGCTCTATCTCTACTGCTTCCCTCGCTCTCTTTTTAGGCGTAGCCGCGGCTTCTGCCGAAAAAATCGTCATCAAGGGTTCCGACACCCTCGGTGCAAAGTTGGTTCCCCAGCTGGCGGAGGCCTACAAAGCCGCCCATCCCGAAACCCAGTTCTCCATCGCCGCTGAAGGCTCCACCACCGGACTGACTGCGATCATTGACGGCAACGCCGACATCGGCATGTCCAGCCGCCGCGCCAAGCCCACGGAGACATCCGCTGCGGGTGCAAAGAATGTCACATTGACGCCGACCATCGTTGCGTACGACGCCATGGCTGTCGTGGTCAACGAGAAGAGCCCGCTCAAGGGTCTGACCAAGGCGCAGGTCGAAAAAGTATTCACTGGTGAAGTGAGCGACTGGAGCGCAGTCGGCGGAGCTCCCGGCAAGATCTCGATCTACACCCGCAACACTTCCTCCGGCACGTACTCGGACTGGAAGGAACTTGCGATGAGCAAGAAGGACTACGCTGGCGGCGCCCAGAAGCTGGCAGGCAACGAGGCAATCGTCGCTGAAGTGGCCAAGAACGCCAACGGCGTTGGTTATGTGGGCCTTGCCTACGCCAAGTCACCCGGCATCAAGGTGCTGGCGATTGACGGCCAGCTGCCCGCTGCAGCCTCCGTCCGCGCCAAGACCTATCCTTACAGCCGTCCTACGTTCTACTACACCAACGGTGAACCTTCCGGCAAAGGCAAGGCCTTTGTGGACTTCACCCTGAGCGCACAGGGCCAGGCGATTGTGGATCAGGTGGGAATGGTTTCCATCGGCAAGTAACCTGATTGTCTTTAAACGGAGTCCGCGCTGTCACACAGTTGCGGGCTCCGTTTCTGTTTCTTGGGAATCACTTGAGGCGGGCATCCGACCCCAAGGCCCAGTGCCGAGACTCGATCTACGCCTGTTTTCTGGCGATTTAAGATGGCTTCCCTCTGAAGGTGTTCTTCGGTCAGACTTGAAATTTATGGAAACGCACGATACCGCCGCAGCTCTGAGTGCTGCCTTGAAAGGACGTTCCAGGACGCGTGTTCTGGGACTCACTTTCGACGACGTTGTGCGGTACTTTTTTGGCGGCAACGCCGCCGTGGCGGTCGTGGTGCTCCTTCTGATTCTTGTCTTTTTGTTGAAGGAGGGCGCGGGCTTCTTCGAGATGAACGCCTCCAATCTCAACGTCTACCGCCGGGCCGGCCTTGAGTATGTCGACTTGATGCGGCGTCCCTTGGACCAGTTTGCAATTCTGACCCGGGGGATAAATGACGCCCGGTTGGCGCGTTTCAAAGCGTTGCTGGCGTCGGGAAAGGATGTGGAGGCCGCCAACGAGGCGTTGAAGGACTTTGACGCATTCGCTGATGAATTCGGCGCGGCTGCAGGGGATGCCAGGGGCATTGTGTCTGATTTGACCGAGGTCGTCTCAGCGGTGAAGGTGCGGGCTCAGGTGAGTGCCGACAAGGAGTTGGAAAGGGAGATGCTGTTGCACGCCGGACGGAAGGACGAGGCTGCCGCGGTGAAGGTCGACGTGGTCGATTTTGCGAGGGAGATCAAGGTGCTTGTGGAGGCGTCCACGGGTTGGAAGGCGGCGGCCGGTGCGTTCGAGTCTGCGATCCGCAAGAGCACGGCCAAGGCGCATGGGGCGGCCTGGGCGAAGGGGGACTTCCTTCTTTCGTCTACGCTGGACAAGTCGGATATTTTTCTGAAGGGCCTTCCGGAGGTGGAAAAGCAGATGGCGGCTTGGCGTTTTGACGAGCCTGTGCCGTTGCATCGTTCGTTCACGGCGTTCCTGTTCGGCCGCGAGTGGCTGACTGCCAGTTTTTGGCAGGATTGGTACGGCTTGTTGCCGCTTCTGAGCGGTTCGCTTCTGGTCTCTGTGATTGCGATGCTGTTTGCGGTGCCTTTGGCCATTTCCGCGGCGATTTATGTCTCTGAAGTGGCAACGCCGAAGGAGAAAGCGGTGATCAAGCCATACATTGAGTTTATTTCGGCGATTCCCTCTGTGGTGCTGGGCTTCTTTGGCGTGGCGGTTTTGGGTACTGCGCTGCGGAGCCTGTCGGAGGTGAGCTGGCTGCAGTGGGTGCCCGGATTTCCGATGTCGGAACGTCTGAATGCACTTACGGCCGGGCTTCTATTGGCTCTGGCAGCCATCCCGACGATCTTTTCCTTGGCGGAAGACGCCCTAACCAACGTGCCGAAACATTTCAAGGAGGCGAGTTTCGCCCTCGGTGCCACCCGCTTTCAGACGCTTGTGCGTGTGCTCGTGCCTGCCGCCCTCTCGGGGATTATTTCTGCGGTGCTGCTTGGATTCGGCCGGGTGATTGGTGAGACGATGGTGGTGCTCTTGTGTGCTGGCAACAGGATCGCGATTCCGGATTTCACCCAGGGATTGGGTGCGTTTTTCCAGCCTGTGCACACAATGACCGGGATCATTGCTCAGGAGATGGGTGAGGTGGCCCAGGGAAGTATCCACTATCGGGCGCTGTTCATGGTGGGGATTTTTCTCTTTTTGATTTCGCTGGTGATCAACTACATCGCCCAGAAAGTAGTGAGACGGTACAGGATTTCCATCGGGTGAACTCATGAACATGCAAACCCATCCGTTCACCAAACCTCAGACTTCGGCAGTGCGCGCCGAGAGGGTGGCATTCGCGTTTTTTCGCGGCGCGACCTATGTAGTGCTTCTGGCTGCGACCATTATTTTTGGGGTGATTTTCATCAAGGGGGCTGACACGGTTTTCACGCGTCATTTTCCGTTTGTGAACGTGGCGTTTCTGACGGAGGCACCCGAGACGCTCCACGTGTTTGAGCACGACGGTCAAAAGCACGAGTTGGGGGACCGCGCCTTTCGGGCGTACATGGAGGAGAAGAAGAACCCGACGGTTTCCGAAGAGAATTACGTCTATAGTGCCGGCGGCATTTTTCCGTGCATTATCGGAACCTTTTTCCTGGTGGTGGGTTCGATGGCGATCGCCTTGTTTGTGGGAATCAGTGCCGCGGTTTTTTTGAACGAATACAGCAAGGGAGGAAGGGTGGTCGAATTTCTGAGATTGGCGATTTTGAACCTAGCCGGGGTTCCCTCCATCGTTTTCGGGCTGTTTGGCTTCGGCTTGTTTGTATTGTTCGCGCCCGTTCTGGGGCCGACGCCCGACCCATCCCACCTTTATCTGCCCCTGGGATTCGCCTATTTGAACTTCTCGGGCTGGGGTGTGTCCCTGCTATCCGGATGGTTTACCCTCGCATTCATGGTGCTCCCCGTGGTGATCACCGCTAGCGAGGAATCCTTGAAGGCTGTGCCGAAGGGCTTCCGCGAGGGCTCTCTCGCGCTGGGAGCAACCCGCTGGGAGGCGATCCGCACGAACGTGCTTCCCTACGCCATGCCTGGAATTTTGACATCATCGATTCTCGGGATTGCACGCGTCGCCGGTGAGACGGCGCCTATCATGTTCACCGCGGCCTATGTCGTGAGCGACCGGCTTCCCTGGCAGGTGGACAGGTTTGTTGACGTGTTTTTTCAGGGGGTAATGGCGCTTCCTTACCACATCTATGTGGTGTCTTCCAAGATTCCCCAAAACGCCTACACCGAGAGGGTCCAATTTGGAACGGCGTTTGTTTTTCTGGCGCTGGTCCTCTGCATCGCCTTGTCTTCTGTCATCCTCCGGGGGCGCCTGCGGGCCCGCTACAAGTGGTAAATGAACACGTTGCAGCAATCCAATTTGAGCAGTCACCCGAACACACCTCTTTCCATGGGAACCACCGCACCTGAAGTTTCATCGAAACCATCCCAAGCCATGATCGAGGTGGACGGGGTTGACTTTTATTACGGCAACACCAAGGCACTGCACGGAGTCACGCTTCAGGTTCCGGCGCGTCAAGTCACCGCGTTCATCGGTCCATCGGGGTGCGGAAAGTCGACGCTGCTGCGCTGCTTTAACCGGATGAACGACCTGATTGACGGGGCGCATATCGGAAGCGGTCAGATTCGGATTCACGGTACGGACATCTACGAACCGTCGGTGGATGTAATTTCCCTGCGGCGACAGGTGGGGATGGTGTTTCAGAAGTCGAATCCTTTTCCGAAAAGCATCTACCAGAACATTTCGTACGGACTCGAGCTGCAGGGAGTGAGGCAGAAGCAGCGCCTGGACGCTGTGGTGGAGAAAAGCCTCAGGGGCGCGGCATTGTGGGACGAAGTGAAGGACCGTTTGCACACCAGCGCGCTGGGTCTTTCCGGAGGGCAGCAGCAGCGTCTTTGCATCGCGAGGGCGATCGCTGTGGAGCCTTCGATCATCCTGATGGACGAGCCCTGCTCGGCTCTGGATCCCATTGCCACCAGCAAGGTTGAGGAGTTGATTCAGGAATTGAAGAAGGACTTCACGATTGTTATCGTGACCCACAGCATGCAGCAGGCGGGGCGCTGCTCCGACCAGACGGCGTTTTTCTATCTCGGACGTTTGATCGAGATGGATGCGACGCAAAAGATTTTTACGAAGCCGGCCCAACAGCAGACGGAAGACTACATCACCGGTCGCTTTGGATAAGCATCTGGTGGATACCATTGACCTTTTGTGAGTGAAAAAATTCTATTCTGCCTGTCCTGATTTATGAGCGTTTACTGGGAACACAATCTGTCGGAAATCCGCGAACAGCTCCTGATGATGAGCGGACTTGTGGAGAGGAATCTGGGGCAGAGCGCCCGTGCCCTGATGGAGCGCGACGGCAATCTCGCCGACCTGGTTGAGGCGGAGGATGAGGAGGTTGACGAGCTCGAGAAGCGTATCGATGAGAGGGTGATTACCTACATTTCTACGCATGGGCCGATGGCTCGCGACTGCCGGTTTTTGATCACGGCTTCGAAAGTTGCGAGCGAGCTGGAGCGGATAGCCGATCAGGCCACAACGATTGCCCGCAGGGCGCGCGACTTAAACCGCGGCCCGGCATTGAAGTCGTTGTCCAATATTCCGGCGATGGCAGGCGAGGTGCAGTCGATGCTCCGCCAAAGTATCAAGGCGTTCGTGGAACAGGATACGGATCTGGCCTTGGAGGTCATCGGACGGGACAAGCTGGTGGATTCCGAGTACAAGGAGGCCGCCAGGGACGTGGAGGCGTCCATTGTCGCTGACCCGAGCACCACGGCCCGCGAGCTTCATTTGCTGACGATCGCAAAGGCGCTGGAGCGTGCGGGCGACCACGTGAAGAACATCGCCGAAGAGGTTTTCTATCTATACAAAGGGCTCGATATCCGGCACGTGAAACTGAGTTCACTGTAGTGGGTGAGGCGCGGGCTCGCCCGCAGGGCGGGCGGGCCTGAAAAGCCTCTCACGGTGATCAGCCGGTGATGTTCAGCTCCTTGGAAATCCCGAAGATCTCCATGCGCTTGCGGAGCGTGGCCCTTGTGATGCCGAGAAGCTTTGCAGCGCGGACTTGGTTTCCGTTGGTCGCCCGCATGGAGTGCAGTGTGAATTCCCTCTCCAAGAAAGGGAGCAGCTGAAGGTTCGGGTCCGTTTCTGCTGCTTTCAGGAGCGCCTCGATCGCCATTTCCTTGGTGACGACGTTTGCAAGGCTCGGATTGGCTGAAACCTCGTCAGAGAGGGCCCCGCTCATTCCGATTGGAATGTCCTTCGGAAGGAGCACGTCCGAGGTGGCGAAAACGCAGGCGCGCTGGATGGTGTTTTCCAGTTCACGCACGTTTCCGGGCCAGTTGTGAGATTCCAGAACCTTGATCGCATCCTCGGAAATTTTGAGTCGGGGAAGCCGCTGGCGAGCCGCAACCTTCTGCAGGAAATACTCGGCGAGGAGCCTGATGTCTTCGGCCCGCTGCCTGAGCGGGGGTAGCTGGATGCGCACGACGTTGAGCCGGTAAAAGAGATCCTCCCGGAACTTTTTCTCGGCGACTTCCTGCTCGAGATTCTTGTTTGTGGCGGCAATGATCCGGACGTCGCCCTTGAGTGTGGCGGAGCCTCCCACGCGGCTGAACTCACCGTCTTGAAGAACCCGCAAAATCTTGCTTTGCAGTGCAAGCGGCATGTCCCCGATTTCGTCGAGGAAAAGGGTGCCGCCGTTGCACTGTTCAAAGCGCCCGGCCCGCTGTCCGACGGCGCCGGTGAAGGCCCCTTTTTCATGCCCGAAAAGTTCGCTCTCGAGCAGCTGCTCGGGAATGGCTGCGCAGTTGATGGCGACGAAGCTCTTGCCGTTGCGTTGTGAGTAAGTGTGGACGGCGCGTGCGACAAGCTCCTTGCCGGAGCCTGTTTCGCCGGTGATCATCACCGGAGCGTCGGACATCGCCACGCGGCCCACGACTTTGAACACCTGCGCCATCGCTTCGGATTTTCCAACGAGGGAGTCCTGATGTTCTTCGACTGTCAGCTGTGGTTTCGCCGAGGTCGCAGCCCGCATTTCGGCTTGGGCCTTGAGCGCAGCGTCGATCACCGCCTTGAGGGTGAAAGGAAGAGTCTCCTTGCGCACAAAGTCGAAGGCCCCAAGCCGCATGGATTCAATGACAGCCTGTGTTGTTCCAAATGCGCTCGTGAGGACGACGATGGCGTTGGGGGCGCGCTGGCGGATTCGACCCAAAAGCTCCATGCCGCCAAAGGGCGACAGGTGTGTTTCAGCCATCAGGATATCCGGTTTTTCTCGGAGGAAAATCCGGTAAGCCTCCTCGGAGTCGGAGGAGGTGATGACCTTGGTGGTTGCCGAGGAGAGTTGGGTCGATGTCCAGGCGAGAAAATCAGTGTCTGGATCTGCGATTAGGATGGTTTGAATGCGTGCCATGGTTAGATTCCGCCAAATCGGCGTTTTCGCCGGTGGAAGTCGCGGACTGCTTCTACGAGGTCTTCCCGGCCGAAATCCGGCCAGCATTTGGGGGTCACATACAACTCGGTGTAACTGAGCTGCCACAGCAAAAAGTTAGACAAACGCATCTCGCCCGAGGTGCGGATCAAAAGATCGGGGTCCGGCCACTCGCTGGTGTAAAGATGGCGCTGGAGATGTTCCTGCGTAAAACTCTCCGGACTCAGCGTGCCGCTCGCGACCTCCTTGCAAACAGAGCGCACGGCGTCTTCAAGTTCAGCCCGGCCGCTGTAGTTGATCGCCAGAATGAGGTTCATCCCCGTGTTAGCCGCAGTCTGTTCGATCGTCTGTTTCAGAGCTTCTCTTGCTGAGGCTGGAAGCTCTTGAAGTCGCCCGATGGCCTTGAGGCAGATATTATTTGCCTGAAGTGTAGGCAGTTCCGATGCAAGGAAATGCTCGAGAAGGCCGAACAGCGCGCTCACCTCTTCAGCCGGCCGCTTCCAGTTTTCCGTGGAGAAGGCGTACACCGTGAGGCTGCCGACGCCGATTTCGCAGCAGGTTTCCGTGACCGTGCGCAGTGCCCTGGCTCCGTTTTCATGGCCGACGACCCTGGGCAGGCCGCGCTCAGCCGCCCATCGCCCGTTGCCATCCATGATAATGGCAATGTGCTTTGGCGGAGCCGGGGAGAGGCCGGAATTCACCGGCGGTTCCAGCAGTTGGGAGCTCTGTGCAATCATGCGGCGTACCGCGATACTAGCAGGCTGTCCAACTTTTGCATTCCTCCATTTACAGCAGGATTGTCTGGGCCCGATTCGGGCCGACGCTTGCAATCTTGAGCTTAGCGCCCGACCACTCGGAGATTCTGAGCAGGTAATCCCTGGCGTTGGCCGGCAGGTCTTCCCAGCGGCGGATCGCATCGGTCGGTGTCTGCCAGCCCGGAAGCTCCGTGTAAACGGGTTCGCACGCTGCGAGTTCCTTGTAGTCCATGGGAGGCGTTTCAAGAAGCTGCCCGTGAAGACGGTAATGAGTGCACACCTTGATGGACGCGAGGGTGTCCAGGCCGTCCAAGTTCGTGACGGCAAGGTCGTCTATGCCGTTGATCATGCCCGCGTACCGAACCGCAACGGCGTCAAACCATCCGCAGCGGCGTGCGCGTCCGGTGGTGGAGCCATATTCGCGGCCCATTCCGTGCAGCATGTCGCTGATGGGGCCGTCCTCAGTGGGGAAGGGGCCTTCGCCGACGCGCGTGGTGTAGGCTTTGATCACGCCCAGCACCCGGTCGATCCGGTGTGGCGGCACGCCCGAACCCGTACAAGCGCCACCTGCGGTTGTGTTCGATGAGGTGACGTACGGATAAGTGCCGTGGTCGATGTCCAGAAACGTGCCCTGCGCACCCTCGAAAAGGATCTCCTTCTTCTCGGACACTGCTTTATGGAGAAATACCACCGTGTTTTTCACAAAGGGCCGGAGCGCTTCGCCAGCGGCCAGCAAGTCCTTGAGCATGCTCTGTCCGTCCAGTGGAGGCAGTCCAAATCCGGCCAGCACCTGGTTGTTTTCAGCCACGCGTGCGGCGAGCTTTTCAGCAAAGGCCTCGGGGTTCATCAGGTCGGCCACGCGCAACCCAACCCTGGCAATCTTGTCTCCGTAGGCCGGTCCGATGCCGCGCTTGGTGGTGCCGATCTTTCCGCTGCCCTTTGCAAGTTCGCGGGCCTCGTCCAATTGCCGGTGGTAGGGCAAGACCAGATGGGCGGCGTCGCTGATCATCAAATTTTCGGGGGTGACGGCCACGCCCTTGGTTCTCAGACCGTCGATTTCCTGGGCCACCGCCATGGGATCCAGAACCACGCCGTTGCCGATAATGCAAAGTGTTCCAGGTCGCAAGATTCCCGAGGGAATCAGATGAAGCACGTACTTGGTCTCTCCGACGATGACGGTGTGGCCGGCGTTGTTGCCGCCCTGGCTGCGGACGACGATCTGGGCGTGGTCAGTGAGAAAATCGATGATTTTCCCCTTACCTTCGTCGCCCCACTGGGCGCCAATGAGAATGGTATTGGCCATAAAAGAGTGCTGGGTGAAATGAGAATGTGATGGGCTGTGCCCTGATGGAGTCCGCTTTCGCGTGCTTCAGGGTGGCTTGCAAGGGCAAAGGGGCGGGACTTTAAAGTGGCGGAAGGGTGCAGTGCAAAGGAAAACGTGGCTCAAGCGGGGGGCTCCAGACCGTTCTGATGCGTTTCACTGAGTTTTCAGTCCGCCCAACCGGAGCGTCCGCGGCTTTATTGCGCGAAAAACGGATGTCGTAACGGTAAAAGTAATCTTTTCCGTTGCTCTTCTGAAGGGGGAGCAGAGAATCGCAGCCCGTTTTCCATATTTTTTGAAATGAGCACTCCCAAAGTCCTTGTAGCAGACCCGATTTCCGAGCGCGGTGTGGCAGAACTGGCCGAAGGCAAACTATTGCAGGTGGATGTGAAGACCGGCCTGCCTGAGGCCGAGCTGCTCAAAATCATTTCAGAGTACCAGGGCCTTGTGGTCCGCAGTCAGACAAAGGTGACGGCGCGGCTTTTGGAGGCCGCCACGCAGCTTAAGGCGGTTGGCCGGGCCGGGGTCGGCGTCGACAATGTGGACGTGGATGCCGCTACGAAACGCGGGGTCATCGTGATGAACACGCCCGGGGGCAACACCGTCTCCACGGCGGAACACGCTTTTTCTCTGCTGATGGCAATCTCCAGGAACATCGCACAGGCTGATGCCTCGGTGAAATCCGGGAAGTGGGATCGCAAGAGTTTTGAAGGCGTCGAGCTTTACGGAAAAACGCTGGCCATCCTTGGGATGGGGCGCATTGGTACCGAGGTGGCTTCCAGGGCGAATGCCTTCGGAATGCGCGTGCTGGCCTACGATCCGTATCTTTCCGCTGCGCGTGCAAAGTCGATGCATGTTGAGTTGGTGGAGCGTCTGGACGAAATCATTCCGCAGGCGGATTTCATCACGATGCACATGCCGCTGACTCCGGAGACCAAGCACATGTTGAATGCCGAGCGCCTCGGACGGGCGAAGAAGGGCGTGCGCATCGTGAACTGCGCTCGAGGTGGTCTCGTTGATGAAGCCGCGCTGTATGCTGCTCTTAAAACCCGTCACGTGGCGGCCGCGGCATTGGACGTGTTCGAGGTCGAGCCACCTCCTGCTGATTATCCGCTGCGCGAACTCAGCAACGTCGTTTTCACTCCCCACCTGGGAGCGTCCACTGCGGAGGCTCAGGAAAGTGTTGGAATTGAGGTGGCGCAGCAGATCCGCGCGGCCCTCCTCCAGGGGGAGATCCGCAACGCGGTGAACATGCCCAGCGTCGATGCAAAGACGCTCGCACAGCTCGGCCCTTATATCAGCCTGAGCGAGAAGCTTGGGACCTTCCTTTCCCAAGTGGTGAACAAACGGAGCAGCACTCTGAATGTGAATTTCCAAGGCAAAATCAATGAGTTCAACACCAAGCCCGTCACGCGTTCGGTGCTTCTCGGATTTTTGCGCCAGGCAGGCGGCGAGGAAGTGAATATTGTTAACGCTCCCGGCTTTGCGCAGCATCTCGGCTTGAAGGTGAGTGAAACCAGCGAGGCGCTCTCACCGGACTTCGCGGAACTCATCGAGCTGACCGCCACCGGCGAGGGCGGATGGGTTTCGGTCGCCGGTACCTTTTTCGGTAATACGCCGCGCATTGTGAAAATCAACGGCAGGCATGTCGAAGCCAGGCCAGAGGGGGTCATTTTCATTTTTGAAAACAAGGACAGGCCGGGCATCGTCGGCGAAGTTGGAACCCTTTTTGGAAAACACGGGGTCAACATCGCCAGCATGTCGTTGTCCCGGA
The DNA here is from genome assembly GCA_947449735.1 of Chthoniobacteraceae bacterium. GTDB lineage: Bacteria > Verrucomicrobiota > Verrucomicrobiia > Chthoniobacterales > Chthoniobacteraceae > Chth-196. The sequence continues at coordinate 28,135 of CANFTB010000013.1, forward strand.
ATGAAGTCGGCGGGCGTGCTCTGACCGTCTTGAATTTGGACTCCGTGCCCGGTCCCGACCTTGTGAAGGAGCTGCTCTCGAATCCTGACATCTTCTCCTGCCAGACGGTGAATCTGGGTAATTAGACTTATGAAGCTGCGAGCCGTCGCTGATCTGCCAGCGGGAGCATGGAAGACTGTGCGCCTGATCACAAAGGAGCAGCGTGCTCGATTGGTTCCAGAGCCGTCGGAGGGTGAGTTTTCGGCATCCGTTGGAAGTCTCCTTTCCGACAGAAGTTCGGCTTGTCTGTATGTGGGCATTGGTTCCAGCGGGAAGGTGGATGCTTCGGCGATTCGCATCGCAATTGGCTCTGCGAGCCTGGCGTCGCGCAAGTGGGGGGTGACAAAGATGGCCTTTGAACTCGCGGAATGGTCGCGGTACGCGGAGGCGGCCGCCGAGGGCGCGGTCCTCGGTGGGTACCGATACGAAACGTTTCTTTCAAAGAAAACGCGCCCGGTGTCAGAGGTGTGCTTTTTAGTCTCCTCCAAGGACATCGCATCCGTGCGAAAAGGAATTGAGCGGGGACGCATTCTTGGGGAGGCAGGAAATGCAGCGCGCGATGTTGCGAACACGCCGGGAAATCTCCTGTTTCCTGAGTCTTTGGCGGACGCCGCGACGGCACTCGCAAAGAAAACAGGCCTGCGTTGCACAGTGCTTGCCGAGAAGGATTTGAAGAGTGGAAAGTTCGGCGGGGTGCTGGCGGTGGGCGGGGGCAGCGCGAGAGGACCAAGAATGATCGCTCTCGAACACAGGGGAGGTAAGAAGGGCGAGGCTCCGCTCGTGTTTGTCGGGAAGGCGATCACTTTTGATTCAGGCGGCATTTCCATCAAGCCTGCCGCCGGAATGGAAGAGATGATTTACGACATGTGCGGCGGTGCGAGCGTGCTCGGTGCGATGCAGGCCGTGGCCGAGTTAAACGTCCGCCGGAACGTAGTGGGAATTTTAGCCTCGGCTGAAAACATGCCCAGCAGTACCGCCTACCGTCCGGGAGACATTGTCACCATGCGGTCTGGTGTGACTGTTGAGGTCGTGAATACGGACGCCGAAGGACGCATGGTCTTGGCGGACGCCCTGCATTGGGCACGCGATGCGTACGGCGCCGCGAGGATTATTGATCTGGCGACTCTCACGGGTGCCTGCGGGATTGCGCTGGGCGAGGCTGCCGCCGGAATGTGGAGCACCGACGAGGCCTTCCAGAACCGGGTTTCTGAAGCGGCAAAGCTATCTGGGGAAAGAGTTTGGCCCATGCCGTTGTTTCCTGAGTACTCCTCGCAGATCAAAAGCAAGGTGGCTGACATCAAAAACAGCGGAGGACGTCTGGCCGGGGCGTGCACGGCTGCCGCGTTTTTGAAGGAGTTTGTCGGCGAGACGCCTTGGGTGCATCTGGATGTTGCTTATACCACGCACCGATCCAAGGATTCTCAAGGGCTTGCCTTGGGTGCGACTGGTTTTGGGGTCCGCACCTTGGTGGAACTGGCTTCCGAGCCTGCAGCCTAGAGGAACGCCACGGCGACCACCGTGTTTTCGTGCACGATGTGACACACGTTTGCAGCGGGGGGAACGGTGTGTTCCTTAAGCGGAAGACCGGCTCGTTTGAGCTGAGCCTCCATTGCGGACCAGCGTTTTGCAAACTGCAGGCCTTTGTCTTCAGGCACGGAGTGGCCGGGTTCTGCGGCTGTCGCAAGGTAGAGGCTTTCGACATCTGGTAATTGTTCGAAGGCTTCCACTTCGACGGCATCCACTCCGATCTCTGCGCCCAACGAAATGGCTGCCCAGGCCGAGTTGCCGGCATAACTGATGGAAACAAAGCACGGTCGTCCTCCGATTGTTTGTTCTACAAACGGACCCCGCGGTGATTCTTTAAGGCAGACGGGAGATCCTACCCAGTGGCTCAAGAGGGAGGTTAAAATTTCACGGACGGTGATACGGCCGGAGGGCGAGCGGGATACATCCGGAATGCGAAGAAGGCTGAATCTTTGAGAGCTGCCGGTGTGTGCATTCGGAAGCTCTGGAGGTTCCGGCCAAGTGGTCCAGACAACCGGGCCGCAATCGGAGGACAAATTCAGCACGAGAAGGGGTGCGATTTAGGAACTCGTGGTGCCGGCCTTGCGCGGTGCCGAGGGAGTGCCTTCCCATGAAGTCTGGTTGGGAAGATGCTCGCCCTTGGCGACGAGAGTCAGCGGTCCGAGCCTGCAGAAGTCGCCCACGATTGCATCGTATAAAACAGTGGTACGGGCGCCGAGCGTTGCGCCTTCGCCGATTTTGACGTCACCGATGCGCATGACACGGTCCTCAAAGAGATGTGTTTGAGGTCCGCAGTGGGCGTTAAGCTCGGCGTAAGATCCGATCTGAACGCAGTCAAACTCCGTGAGGTCCGTGGTGTTCATCCACACGCCCCGGCCTATTCTGGCTCCCATCAGCCGCATCGCCCAGGGCAGGAAAGGAGTGCCTCGCAAATGGTTTAAAAATGAGGGCACTGCCAGAGACTCGTAGGCCACTGTGACTGCTTCGCTCAACCACACAAAGGCGGTCCACATGGGGGCTTTTCGTGCCTTGTAACGGCCGATGAATAACCACTTGAGTGCGAGCACAATTAGAAACGAACTAAGCGAATAAATCGCACTGGATACGAATGAGGCTGCGATAAATGCCTTCCAATTGCCATCCTCCGCAAAATCCATCACCCGGTAGACGATGACATAGCCCGCCGCTATCAGGAACGCCATTGGCAGAACGATGCGGAAAGCCTCGATGGTTCCCCTAGCGAGACGTCTCCACGGTGCTGGATGGAAGGTGAGCGCCGGATCTGGCGTCGATATGGTCTCCCGCGCGGGAAGACGCATGGGCGGTGATCCCATCCATGTCTGTCCCGGCACAAGGAGATGATTGGCAGGTGCGCTGGACTGGACTCCGAGCAGGACGTCATCGGGAAAAATCGCACCGTCAGGTACATACGCGCCGTTTCCGATGAATGTGCGTTTTCCAATGAACGTTCCCTGCAGGCTCATCCAACCATTGCGTTGTTCTTCATCACCGAGAAGGGCGCCGTCCGCTACAAAAGAACCGTCGCCCAGTTGGAGAAGGCTGGGTATGACACCCTCCGCTGTGGAGATCTCGGCATCACGGCCCACCTTTGCCCCGAGAAGGCGCAACCAGGCGCTTGCAAATACCGAAGCATAAAGCCCGTGGAGTACTTGAAGGCTGGCGTCCAATACGGTTGAGAGCAGCCATTTGCTGCGGTATGCGGCGCCGTGCAGCGGGAATCTCCCGGGCTTGGGCCGTGGAAGAAAGCTCCGCAGGCAGCCGGCAAGCAAAGCCGTCAGGGTGACCAGAACCATAGATGCGGGAAGGGCCATCGCGAAAAAGAACGGGAAGGCCTGCCACCATGTCAGCGTGCTGTCGAAAAGGTCGATGGTGTTGGCGTCTATCCAGTCAATGAGAACGAAGGCTGGAAATGTCGGGACGAAAAACAGCACTGCCACGAGGCTCCCTCCGATGGCGAAGTAAAGCTGTTCGAGTAGTTTCGAAACTCCGGATTGCGCGGGTGGCGGAGTCCATTGTTCGGCCTCTTGTGCCACTGGAACTGCAGGGGCGCCCGACCATGTTTGATTGCAAGGAATGCTGCGACCGGCGGCGAGCGTGGATTGTCCGCACAGTCTCGCATGCCTGCCCAAAGCTGTGTCGTTTTCGAGCACCGAGTAGGAGTCTATCGAAGCGCCTTCCTCAATGTGGACCCGCCCTACAATAAAGCGCCCTCCTTCTACGCGGGCGTTCTCGATGTTCACGAAGGTTCCGATGCAGGCGCCATCTCCGATTTCAAGCAACTCGGGTGCGGCGACTGTGAGCGAATTGAGAGTGGTGTTAGCCCCGATTTTTGCACCCATCATTCTCAAATGAACTGCCCGCCATGGCGTTCCTGAGATGAGATGTACGGCGCAGGCTTTTGAAATGTGGCTTCCGAGCCACCATCTGAAATAAGTGAAGCCCCAGAGCGGATAGTTTCCAGGGAGAATGGTTCCCACCAAAAGTTTGCGAAGCAAAACTGTGAGCGGAAACGACAGGATGATCGTGAGTATAAAAACAATAACCGAGGTCGCGACCGCGACCGCAATGCTGTCGGTTTTGGCTCCGGTAAGTGCGTGGTATGTGAAAAATGGAGCGAGCCAGATTAGGAGATCCAGAAGGACGATAAAAGGCAGGCACACGAGCTGTCCTAATCCGCATGCAAACCGGCGCCAGAGTGGAGGCGGGTTGTGCGGTGTCTCGAGTCGGTTCTCGCTTTGTTCCAAGGCAGCCAATGATTCAGCGATCGCTCCAAGGCGTCTGTTCTGGTAGACGTGCTGGACGCCGACGGAAGCAAAACGTGGGTCCTTTCGCAGCAAGGAAACAAGCCTAGCGGCCAGAAGTGAGTGGCCGCCGAGGTCGTCAAAAAAATCATTCTCGGGGCGGAATGTTCTTCCCGGGAACAGTTTTCCAAGGGAATCCCAAAGCAATTGTTCGGAGCGATTCGCCGGCTCGTAAGGGGCGCCGCTGGCATCTTCAGCCGCGGGTGAGGTCAGCAGCGGAAGCGTCTTTAGTTTTGCCAGATCAATCTTCCCAGACGGCAGTCGCGGCATTTGGTCCAGCAACTCGATGTGCGCGGGCACCATGTATGAGGGAAGCTTTTGCGCCAGATGTTTGCGCAGGGCGTCAACTTTTGGTGCTTCACCGGATCGAACGGCAAACGCCACGATCTCTTCGGAACCGTAGAGTGGCATTGTGACAGCCGCGGCGGTGCCGATGCCGGGTTCGCGCGCAAGAGCTGCCGCCACTTCGTCGAGCTCGATCCTGAAGCCTCTTATTTTGACCTGGTGGTCTACCCTGCCCAGGCATCGCATGCGGCCGTCCTCTCCAATGGAGCCGAGATCACCCGTCAGATATAGGCGCTCTTCCGACGGATTCAGCGCATTTGGGTTTCGCAGGAAACGCGCCGCTGTCAGAGATTCAAGATTCAGGTAACCGAGACTCACACCGGGTCCGAATATGGCGATTTCACCGATCTGGCCTGCAGGAAGCGGCTTGCCATCCTCCCCAGCGACAAGCATTCCGTAATTCGGGAGCGGCCGACCTATCGTGACTTCCCTCCCGGACTGAAGTTCTTCAACGCTGGCCGTGACTGTGGTTTCCGTTGGTCCATAGGTGTTGAAAACACGTTTTCCAGTTTTACTCAGTCGTTCGGCGAGGGCGTCGGGGCAGGCCTCGCCGCCGATATTGAGAAGCCTCAGATGGGGTGGAAAACTTTCAATGAGAGAAACGAGCGTCGGGACGGCGTGGAGAACGGTTATTCTCTCCCTCTCAAGGGCGCTGCCGATTGCATCCGGATCTGCGACGATCTCTGCCGGAGCGATCCAGATTGAGGCGCCGACAAGATAGGAGATCCAGATCTCCTCAAAAGACATGTCGAAGGCGGCGGAAAAGCCCTGATAGACCCTGTCGTCCTGGCGGATTCCTAGAATTTCATTTTCGCTGCGCAGAAAGTGGCAGATGTTGGATTGGCTGACTGCAATGCCTTTTGGCGTGCCTGTCGAACCCGAGGTGTAAATGACGTAGGCCGGATCGGATGGCTTTGGACGGGGGAGAAGTTCCGGTGTGGAAACCAGTTCAAGGAGGTCTTCAAAACACCAGACCGGGATGGTAAGCTTCGAAAGCTGGTGGGCCAGGGCGCGGAGTGTCACTATGCCAACAGACTGCGCTGATTGGAGGCAGTTTGCGGCGCGCTCGAGGGGAACGTCCGCGTCAAAAGGCAGCCACGCGGAGCCGGAGGCTGTCACACCCGCTTGGGCGATCAAAAGGTCCGCGCCGCGCGGCATCCAGAGCCCGATAATTTTGCCTGGGCCCGCTCCTCGCTGTTTCAGAGACTGTCCGACTGCGGATGCGCGCTTTAGAAGTTCTTCGTACGAAACTGTCTCGTCAGCGAATTGAAGAGCTGTCTGCTGCGGTTGCAGGGAGGCCGTTTTTTGAAGGATGTCATACAGTGTTTCTTCGCGAAGAAAGTCTGGTCTTGCGGGGCCTCTGAGGATCATGAAGCAGGGGGATGTCTAAAGTCGGGGGAGGTGCCTTTATGCGAGTCTGCGCCGGTGAACCGGTTTCGAGAGATGTGAACACCGCCACTAGTCTTCTGTCGCGGGGCTCAAAGGGTTGAAGGCGGCGGGTTTTGGAAATGCCTAGCCAAGGTGGAGGGTAGACCGGGCTGACAGGGAGGTGTCCCTCAAGGTGTTTGAATCTCGAAGGCGAGCCGCTAATCAAACCTGTTGTGCAGCCATGTGTAGGGGAAGTCGTTCCCCGGGCAGTCGGTCGGCCAGCGTGGGGGGTTAATTTCCCTGTGGGCCTTCACGACGGACCATTTGGAGTCAATTTTTCCGACTCTTTGTCTGAGGTACCGGATGAGTTCATCGAGGGATTCGAGCTGTTTTTGCGTCGGCTTGTCGTGGTTGTAGTCGCCGACCAGGCATATTCCGAGGGCTATGTTGTTCAGGTAGTCGCTGTGCACATGGCCGCCATTGATTTGTCTCCGCCAGCGCGAACCGACCTCGATTTGCCCGTCGCCGGACGAGGTTCCATTTCCAATGACAAAGTGGTAGGCCAAGCCGTTTGGCATTTTACGAACATTGGTGTGATAATACTCGAAAGCTTTCGCATTGCCCTGTCGGGTTCCGCTATTATGGACCACGATATAACGCCAGCGGGCCTTCTGTACGGGCGCCTTGTCGATCTGCTCTCTGAGAGACTTCGACAGGTATTTCCAGCGTGAAAACCAGCTGAAAAAGCCCGGAGACTGAAGCCCTGCTTTCGAATCGTACCCGGATTTTTCAACCACCAGCTGTTTCTCCTCGGTGGGGGCGGCGGGAGGTTTTTGGGGACTTGGCGGTTGCGTCGCTTGCTTCGGCTGCACGTTTGCCGAGGGGGCGGCCGGCGGCGGCTTCGGAGGTGCGCTGGGCGGAGCCTGCTTTGTTGAAGGAGCCTTCTTGGATTCTGGTGAAGGATGGGGCTTTGGCTTGGGCTTCGGCTTTTGCTGAGGGGCGGCCTTTTTTGGGGCGGGTTGGACCGCCTCCTCCCGGCTTTTCATGAATTTCCTTCGCTTGTCTTCGTCTTCGCTCTGTTGAGCCGGCCCCTGCGTCGATGGCAGCAGGGACAGCGCGCAGAGGCAAATGAAGAGAGTAAGGCGGGGTGGCACGGGGTTAGCTTATCAAAGCCATTGAGTCCTGCAAGGCGCGGGAACGGGCTCAGTCAAAAGATTAGCCTGCGGCATCTTAAGTCGGGTTCGCACGGGCGGGTCCGGAACCTAACGAGAGATGTCCGATTGGCCTAAAATTTGAAAGCCATGCTGGTTGAGGACAGAGATGGCGCACTCATTATCTTCCACATGGAGGGCTAATGCGGATCGCCCGCGGGGACGTGTCAGGAGCGCGTAGGAGCCAAAAATGTTCACATCTGCCGCGAGCAAGGCGGCGAGAAGGCGGCCGAGTTCGGTTGGGCCTTCTGGCAGTTCAACAACCACGAGATCGCATACTGAGTGCGGAATTTCGTGCTCTGCAAAAATATCCTGAACGGACTCTGGATCGCTCACGACAATCCGAACGATCGCGGTATCCGCGGATGCTTGCACGCTTGTCGCAACGACATGAACATTGTGGTTGTTCAGAAGATTTACGACTTCCACCAGGGCACCAACTTTGTTCGGTAGAAATACGGAAAACTGGGTGACGCGAGGGGTGCCTGTCTTTTCAGCTGTGAAGGATTCTTCGAAGGGCATTTTGAATAGTGGTAGATGGCAGGTTTAGAAACGGAAGAGAGATGGTTCGTGCAACCGGTAAAGGCGTCAGTTCTGACGTGAAATGATCTCCTGAAGAATCGAACTGAGTACCGGGGCCAGCTCAATCATCTCTGAACGTGAAACGGGTACATCGGACGGTCCGTCGAGCAGGGAATGTAATTTTTCGAGTCGGGGTCGAAGCGCGATCATAAGAGGGTCCGGACGCTGAGGGTCCGGCGGGAGGTCCATTTCAGATTGTAGAAGCTTAAGGATGCTTTTTTGTCGCAGCAATGAAGCCCCAATTTCCGTGTAGGTCTCTCTAAGTATGGAAGAGCTTATCTCAAGGCCTCTCACCCATGCACCGATGAGAACAAGACGCACTAGCCTTTCGTCTTGATGTTTGCGGAGCGCATTTTCCAGCTCGACGCCGGTGGCGCCGAGTTCCTGCCTGAAGGTTGCCCATGATTTTTTTTGAGCCGAATCCACCAGGCTCCGACTGCGGTCTAGCAATTCGTTTTGAACCCCCAGGGTTTTCGCGAGGGCAATCAGGTCCTTCACGACATTTTTACACTGCTGTGTGTCCTCGGCCTGAGCCGCCAGATAACCATCTGTAAAAACACTGCCGACCAGAATGGCGGTTTGAATCCGGCTGTTGAGCGTTGAGGGTAGTGGGCCGCGGAAATTAGCCGACCAATCCGGCTTTGTAGAACGGGAGATGGCAATCAGAAGCTCCTCTGGAGTCCGTAATTCGCGGAAGGGAGAGGACGTCTCGTCCGCAAGTCCAGCGGAACCCAACAAGAAGAGTTGGACAAGCAGGAGAGCCAGACAGACAAGATGCAGCCGGTTGGAATATGGCGGCTTCATGGTTCGACAACTTATTCGTTTTTCGAAACCTGTCAGGTCTCTTTTAATGAGTTCTGGCATGCTGAGAGAAGAATCCAAACCGGGCCCCTTCAATCAGCTCCCGGTCTTAACTTCGATCACGTCATGCGGAGCGCTCTCCCTTTGGCCCGCCTGGCTTACCTGAATGAAACGCGCATTGTTCTTCAGTTCCTGCAGGTTTTTTGCACCCAAATAGCCCATGCCGCTCTGAATGCCGCCGGTCATTTGAACCATTACCTGGTCTAATTTTGGAGAAAGTTCCTTGAGTGCCTCGATTCCCTCGGCCGCAACTTTTCTTGCGGCATCCTTTGCGGCGTGGCCGTAGCGTGCGGCGCTTCCGGCGCTCATGGCAGCGAGTGAGCCCATGCCCCGGTACTGCTTGTAGAGCTTTCCGTTGATTTCCATCACGCTTCCCGGTGCCTCGGGACATCCAGCAAGAAGCCCGCCGCAAACGACTGCGTCCGCAAGAGTCAGCGCTTTCACCACATCACCCGATTTGGTGATTCCACCATCTGCCAGGATGGTAACTCCCTTTTTGGCGGCTGCGCGGCTTGCGACATAAAGAGCCGTAAGCTGCGGAATTCCGACTCCAGCCACGATTCGGGTGGTGCAGATGGAGCCTGGCCCCTGTCCGACTTTGACAACAGTGGCCCCGCAGTCTGCCAGATAATCGACCCCGGATGCGCTTGTGACATTGCCGGCTATGATTGGCAGGTCCTTGAACGCTCCCCGGACCAGTCGCACCATGTCTCCAACTCCCTTCGAGTGGCCGTGCGCGGTTGAGATAGCGACAGTGTCGACCCCCCTCTCCACCAGCCCGGCTACGTGCGAAAGAATCCGCTCTGAATCTAACTCGCCATTTGCTCTGCGGGGAGAGGACAGACTCGCGCCACATAGGAGGCGGAAATTTGAGTCTCTGGCCGGTTTCATTTGGGAATTATGCTCCTGCCTGATGCGCTCAACGTCCGATAGCGTGAACAGCCCGCGAAGCCGGTCTTCTTTGTCGACGACGAGAAGCTTGTGTGTCCCGACGTGTTCGGTAAAGAAACGGTCCGCACTCTCGATAGGGTCCGATCCCAGTTCTGTATCGCAGATTGAAGGAGCGAGGGAGCGAGGCGTCATCACCTCGTGAACTTTTTTAGCGGCGTGCCTTTGCCTGACCACCTGTCCCGGGAGCAAACCGAGAAGGCGGCCGGAAGAATCCACAACGGGAAAGGTGCGAAAGGTAAATTCCTTTTCCTCCAAATAAACGAGAAGTTCGCCGATGCTCTGGTCTGGAGCTGCCTTGATTGGGTCGCTGATGAGGCCGTGGACGTTGTTTTTCACCCGGCTCACTTCGGAAAGTTGGGTCCGCTCGGGCATGTTGCAATGGATGAGCCCGAGCCCGCCGCACCGGGCGAGGGCTATCGCCATCTCGGCTTCGGTAACCGTATCCATGTCGGCGGATACTACTGGTATGCGCAGGTGAAGTTGGTCGGCCAGGCGCGTATCCAACTGGGCCTCGCGGGGAATCACCTCGGAATAAAGTGTGGACAGGGTGATGTCGTCGTAGGTCAGCGCGGTGAGCGCGTGATCCGTAAAGAAAGAGTCAGCCGGCTTGTAGAAGAGGCTGTCTAGGGACTTGGAGTCTGCCATGGCAGATCATGAACGGAGACCCTGTTCCGTGCAAAGCCATAAAAACGCCAGCGGGGGTGGAGTTGTTCTGGGTGTAGGCGGGTAGGGAGTATGCGGGATCTCTGACGAAGACGGTCGCTCGGGAATTCCGACTCCTCAGGGCGCGCAGGCTTCATGGCCCAAGAGCCACAGCACTCCGCCGTCCGAAGGTGCTACCTTGCCGGAGGGATACTCCCCTTTCAGGGCACTCTGCACCACGGGCTCTTTGGTGCGGTCGTTGACCAAAAAGACTACGGATTTTGAGGCGTTTATCAGGGGGAGGGTGAACGTGATCCTCTGCGGCGGCGGTTTTGGACCCAGAGTGGGAATGACGTTGCGCTCCTGCTCATCCAGAGCTGGGTAACCGGGGAATAGGGATGCCGTGTGGCCGTCCTCTCCAAGGCCAAGCAGCAACAAGTCGTGCCTGTAGCGGGTTTCACCAAAGCGCGCCGCGACCGAGCCCAGGCGGGCTTCATACTCACTCGCAGCTTCTGCAGGGTCGATTTCCCCCCGGATTCGAAAAATGTTTCCCTCTGGAATGGGGACACGCGACAAAAGCGCTTCGTACGCCATTCTGTAATTGCTGTCGGGATGGTCTTGGGCGACGCAGCGTTCGTCGCCGAAGGTGATCTGGATCCTATTCCAAGGAAGATCGTGCGTGAGCTCGGCGAGTGCAGAGTAGACAGCTTTAGGAGTGTTGCCGCCGGCCAGTCCCAGGCGGAAGACACCATTTCTCGAGATGGCTTCGAGTCCCGCAGCCACAATTTGCTTGGCGGCGTCAGTTGCGAAATCTGAGGTGCGAAGCACTCTGCTGGCTATGTGAGTTTGCATTGAACAAAGGATTCGAGAGCCGCGATGCCTGGGGAAATCAGGTTGAGGTGCATCAGGCTGGCTTTTCCTATGCGCAGCCGGTCTGGGTGCGGAAGGCCAAGTAGCTGAGCCGCCAGTAAACTGATGTCAGGTTGATGGCCCACAAGCAGGACACGGTCTGAGGCCCGGTAAGATGCGAGGGCTTCGATTGCAGCTTCCGGAGACATTCCCGGCAGAGCCCAGGGACATGCGATCACCTTTAACTTCAGCACTGCTGCGACGACGGTTGCCGTCTCCATGGTCCTGAGGGCCGGACTGCTCAAAATCAGACTTGGCTGGTGCGTGCTGGCTTGCAGTCTCTGTGCGACCTCAGCCGCCTGCCTGTGGCCCTTTGGAGACAGGGGCCTGACGAGATCGCTTGCTGCGGACTCAAGAGCATCGGCGTGCCTGAGAAGGAGGAGATCCATGGGGCAGTTGGGATCCTTGGGTCAGATTACATGACCATCCCACCGTCGACGGTGAGGCACTGGCCTGTGATATAGCGGGCCTGGGCGCTGGCAAGAAAAGCGACGGCGGCGGCGATGTCTTCCGGCTTTCCAAATGTCCCGGCGGGAATTTGGCCGATGACGGCTTGTTTGACTTTGTCCGGAAGGACTTCAGTCATGTCGGTGTCGATGAACCCGGGCGCAACCACATTGCAGGTAATTCCCCTGCTGGCCAGTTCTCGGGCGATGGTTTTGGAGAGCCCAAGCAGCCCTGCTTTCGACGCCGCATAATTTGCCTGCCCAGCGTTACCCATGAGCCCGGCCACGGAGCCGATGTTGATGATTCTGCCGGAGCGCTGTTTGATCATCGAGCGCTCGAAGGCCTGAATGCAGTTGAAAGTGCCTTTGAGGTTGGTATCGAGAACGACATCCCAATCCTCCTCGCTTAAACGCATCGACAGGCCATCTCGTGTGACTCCCGCGTTGTTCACCAGAATATCCACGCGTGAGAAGTCGGTGAGAATCTGTTCGGCGAGAGCGGCTACGTTTGCATGATTCGCCACGTCGACGGAGTAGGCTTTCGCCAGTCCGGCGTGGCGTTCGTTGATCTCGTCGGCCGTTCTAAGTGCGTTGGCTTCATTTCTGGAGACGACGGCCACACGTGCGCCCTCTGCCGCAAAAGTGAGAGCGATGGAGTGACCGATACCGCGACCGGCGCCGGTCACGACTGCTACTTGATTGGCAAAGCGCATTGTTAAATTTGAGGGTGGTTGGTTCAAGTTTTGTTGCGGCGAAGAATCAGCCGCCGAGGTTGATCATTCAAAGCGGCCTCGGCAGCCTATTCATCGATGGGCGTCAGTGGGATGTCGCTTTCTCGGCGCCCAAACCGGTCTGCGCGCGGACCTGGAGTTCTTCGAACATTTCTTCAGCAGCCGGTTCCGGACGCAGGAGTGAGCCGACAATGGCCGCGAGGAACCCTATGGGAATGCTCAGGATCCCCGGATTGTTCAAAGGAAAAAGAGCCTTCATCTGGATCAGATGGCGCTTTGACTGGATCACCTCGGGGCCGTCAATGCCCATGATGCTTGGGCTGACGAGAATCAGGATGATGCTGGAGAGGAGGCCCACCGCCAAGCCTGCCACTGCGCCTGTTGTGCTGAACCGTTTCCAGAAAATGGAGAGGACAATGACAGGAAGGTTCGCGCTAGCGGCCACTGCAAAGGCAAGGCCCACCAGGAATGCGACGTTCACCGACTGTAGTTGGATCGCCAGGAAAATCGAAATGGCGCCTACTACGAACGCGGTGATTCGAGCGACCCTGACCTCGCTGTTCGGGTCTGTTTCCTTACCGTGGTGGAGTACGTTGGAGTAGAAGTCGTGTGCAAAGGAGGCGCTTGCGCTGATGGTGAGACCCGCCACCACGGCCAGAATGGTTGCAAAGGCAACGGCGCTGATGAAAGCAAAGAAGAGTGGTCCACCAAGAGCCTCCGCAAGCTGCGGGGCAGCCATGTTGTCGGTAGGAATGTGGTCCGGCTTCAACAGGGTTGCCGCACCAAACCCTAGAAAGGTGGTGAGGATGTAAAAGCTCCCAATGATAATCATCGCCCACACCACTGAAACGCGGGCGGTCTTTGCGTCCGGCACTGTGTAAAAGCGAACGAGGATGTGAGGAAGTCCGGCGGTTCCGAAAAGCAGAGCGATTCCCAGCGAGACTAGGTCCCACTTCCCGTAGCCCGCCGTGACTGCATCACCGAATTTCATTCCGGGATCCAGAAAGTTTCGGGTGACTTCGAGTTTGGTCTTCGGGTCGGTGTAGGTGAGGTTTGCGACTGCGTTGAAAAAGGCTTCGAAACTGTATCCGAACTGCTTCATCACCAGAACACTTAAGAAGATGGTCCCCGTCAGCAGCAGGATCGCCTTGATGATTTGAACCCAGGTGGTGGCCAGCATTCCTCCGAAGACCACGTAGACAACCATCAGAACGCCGACGCCGATAATCGCGGAGTTCGTTGTGATCCACGGCATGTCCTTGAGGAGCAGTTTGACGAGAGCCCCCGCGCCGATCATCTGTGCCACCATGTAGAATGTGGAGACGGTGATTGTGCTCAGCGAGGCCATGGCGCGCACCGGACGCGGAGTCAATCGGTAGGCGAGGAGGTCAGCCATCGTGTATTTTCCAGCGTTCCGCAACGGCTCGGCAACGACCAGCAGCACAGTGAGGTAGGCGACTAGCCAGCCGACCGAGTACATGAACCCGTCGAATCCGTACAAGGCGATCATTCCCGAGATGCCGAGGAAGCTCGCGGCGCTCATGTAGTCGCCCGCGACGGCAAGGCCGTTCTGCCAGCCGGTGATGCTTCGGCCCGCAGCGAAGTAGGCGCTCGCTCCCGTGTTGCGTTTTGCGGCCCAGATCGTCACCCCGAGGGTGGCGACGACGAAGGCGAGGAACATCCAAATTGCTGAGGTCATATGGTAATGCCGTTAAAGTTTGTGACTGCAGTTCAGTGACTGGATTTTTCGAAAGACGCTTGCTCTTCAAGCAGGGCCTTTGCCTGCCGGTCCCATTCGCTCGCTTTGCGTACGTACACAAATGCCATAATCCAAGCCATGAAGAACTGGGAAAGCGCGAAGAGGTACGCCGAATTAATTGGGCCTATAACAGGCTTTTTCATGATTTCTGGAAACCACCCCACAAGCACCAGAAGCGAGAAATAGTAGACGATGAAAAAGATGGAGGCGGGAAGAATGAAAGCATTCTTGGATCTGAGCAGCGCCTTGTATCCGGGCGAATTAGAAATGCGACTCCACGAGTCTTTGGAGGGATTGCTCATAAGATGGATTTATATGGTGTAACTGCTGCCGCTGCGAACTTCCACTTGCGAGGTTACCTGAACGCTGACAGTGAGGGAAGGGGGCACGGCTGTCTATTTTACGCACTCTTCATTTACGCGTTCCACAGACCTACTCGCCTTCTCGTGTGGCGATTTTGTAGACGCGCTGTATTCCCTCGTCAGCTTTGACCCGCTCAGGGAGGAGGTCAAATCCTTGCGGGTTTGAGCGCACGAGGGGCCCCCAGTGAGCCCGCATGGCAGTTTGGATCGTTGGCTGAGAGAGGAGGCTCTCAGGAACCTCTAAAAACTGGTTGTGATCTTGTTGGACTTTCTTTGTCCAGTAGGCCGCTCTGAGTTTCTGTACGCTGGCGCTCTTCAATTCCTTTTTGGTGAGCTCTTCGTCGCGTAAATGCGGGCTTGTTCTGAGCCTGCCCTCTGCTGAGGCCTGCTTTTGTTCCCGGACCTCTTTCCTCTCTTTTGCATCCTCCTTTTTCTTGAACTGCACCAAGGATTCGGCTCCCCGGAGGCTCTCTGGAACGTCGTTCCAAGCACGCCTGCCCTCCCTGAGTGCAGCGAGCCATTCTGAGGAGGCGATTTCGAGCAATTCGTCGTCCGCCCGGAAAACTTCGGGAGCGACGTAGAAATAGCCGCTGTGGTTGCGTGTGAGGTTCATAATTCCCTCGTGCGCAGCGGACCGGATCATCTCATGCTCCTGAGCAGATTTGTCGAGTTTGTCGAATTTCCATGGAGCGTCCCGCAACTCGATCAGCATCGCTCCAGCCTTTTGGCGGTTCCAGTGGTTGCTGTTGCGCCACAACTGGAGCGTGACCTTGGTAAGGCTTGGTTGTGCTGCGATCTCCGCGAGAGAAGGCGCCATTTGGGCGGAGAGGGCTTGAACCTCCTTCCACGCCCTGCCGACAGTGTCTACGCACTGGATATCAGCCGGAACGTCCGGCCATTCGACAGGCTCGCCTTCTATTTTGTGAACCCAAAGTTTGGCGGCTTGTTCCGTGAGTCGCGGAATGCTGCGGAAGCTGTCCGGCATCAGAGTCCATCCACGCAGGCCTTGTTTTTCAAGCCATGCAGCCCATCCGTCGGTCATGGCTTCGACCATTTCCGGATCGTCCCTGAGTTCCGCAGGAACACTTCTGAGAGCGCTTTCATCCCCTGTGCGCACGGCTCCGCAGTGAAACTGCCTGCGCGCTGCGATGGCGCGGAGATTCTGCCGCATTTTCGGCGGGATCTGGTAGGAGTCGATCGGCGCCGACTCGAGGCGCTTGATCCAAGGCTGGGTCCAGGCTTCGAGCGCCTCCTCGCTGTCGCGCAGCTGTTCCGGAATTTGCTCGAAGGGATGGGGTTCGGCGGCGAGCAGGCTGATCCAGGGACGGGACCACGCATGCAAAGCGTCCTCGCCTTGTTGGAAACGCTGAGGCAGGTGTTCGAAGGGAATGGGAGAGTGCTCGTATTGTTTTAGCTCGTTTTTGCGCTGGATCGCGCGAATGCGGGGCTCACTTTTAAAGTCGGGAGGGATCTCGCGGTGATATATTCCCGGATTTTTTTCGAGCAGGTTGCAGTAGTGCGACACCATTTCGGCGTGAATCTCAAGCAGCGTGGCGAGGTGTGTGGCCTCAGTTGGCGAGATGCTTTCCTGCTCGAGTCGTTTCAGGTGATTCCAAACGAGGCCGGGAACCTGCTCCAACTTTCCGGATGCCCGGGCAATTTCGAGGAAATGGACCGTCTGGCTGGAGGATGGCTCCGGTGTGAGGAGTGCGGCCCTGGTGAAGGAACCCTCCGGTATTTGATCGAGGTGGCCTCCAAGCGCTGCGGCCCCAAAAACGTTCATTTTCCTGCCGGGGAAGGATTCCGTCGGCCGAGCCGGAGCGGTGGTCAAAAGGGCCTTCAGTCGGGCTTCAGCTTCTCTTTCCGTGCCTTGCCCCTGATCTTCAGCGGTCTTTGCGTCCGGCTTTGAAATTTTGTTGATGACCTTGCCCAGCGCGCCGTGGATGGCCAGAAGGTGAAGGAGGCTCGGAATGGGGGCGTCCGAGTCGGATTCGGCCCCTGCGAGAAGGGTCGTCCTCGAGCGGTCCCTGACCTTTTCAATCGCCCAGTCAGCGATTTCCGAACCCTGCGAGAGACAGAATTCCAAAAAACTACCGGAGGCGACCGGTTGTCTGAAATCCAGCAGCCTTGAAAACTGTGCCGCGACAGATTTGATCTCACCGGAGAGAACGGCCAGCGCCCATGGGGTCAGGCCGTTTTGATCCTGCGCATTCAAGCGTTTCTCGATCTCAGCCTGGGGTGTCTGGCTGGAGGTGAGACTTTCGAGCGCTATCAAAAGCTGGCCCGCAGCTGCAGCTTCAATGAGAGTCGTTTGGGGGTGAGCGCTCCCAGTGAAATGAGAGTCGGATTCAGGAGTCGGGGTGTTCATCGGAAATCTTGGAGTTGCAAAAGACGTATTCTGTCGGGGCGCAGTTTTACCGTGGTGGGAAAGCGCGGGGAAGGATGTCTCTTTCGTTCGACGGCATGATCGCTAGGAGGGGGAATCGAGCAGGGTATGCTTATGGAAAAAGTTTTGCGAGGTTGCGGTTGATCGATTCTGCAGCAATTGAGCTTGCCGGGTAAAGACGCTGCGCTTTCAGCAGCCAGGCGAGGCTTGTTGCGTGCTGCGCTGCCGCCTCCTGACTCTCAGCTTTCTGGATCGAACGCACGAAATCGGCTGCCTTCGGCGCGTAGCGCACACGCGCCTGGTGCAGTTCTGAATCTTCTGGAAATGTTTTTACCAGACGCTCGACGGTCTCCCAGGCACCTGCACTGTTTCCATCGCCATCCATTGTCTCGGCGAATTTCAGGTTTGCCTCCAGAGTCTTCACGTTCTGAATTGCCGTTCTGACTTCGTCTTGTCGTTCTTCAGGAAGTCCGTGTGCGGCGGCGAGAAAACGTGCTGCCTGAGCCGAGATGAACCTGTATGCCTTCTGGGAAAGCAACCGGTCGAGTTCCTCTCGGGCTAGACTGAGGACCTCGGCTGAGAGAAATGCTGTTTTGGCTGTCTCAAGGAGTTCGGGATTTGTGGGCCATACGGCAGCGGCCTGCTTTAATTGGGACTCAAACTTATCGCGATCGCCGGAATTTGCAGCGGACCGGGCACGAGCCAGATGAAGCCCAGCGGCAGTCTTGGCCGTCGCGATGACTGCCAAATTTGAGGCAGCATCGAAATCGATGGCGATCTGTGCCAGGCCTCCGTCTGCTGAGATTATGTCCGATGCAGCCGAGTAATCTTTCGACTGAATGGCATCTTGAAGCCGGCGTGCACCTTGTAAGAAGTTCAAGACCTTTTTTTTCTGCCCGAAGGGCATCGTTCGTAATTCCGGCATGAACTCGCCTAAAACCAGCGCTTCGCGAAGACACTCGCTGGCTGCTTTCAGCTTGGACTGCTCGTAGTATTTCAAGAACGCGGTGACTCCTGTCTGGACCTCTTTGATGAAGCTGTTGGCGAGAGATTCGAGATTAACGACGCTCGGAATTGCGGAGCCTGCTGTCTTTGGGAAGGGATTTTGAACGGATTCAGGCAGATTGAGCCTGGAGTCCCCATCGGAAAACAGCGCCTGATAAAAGCGCGTGCCGATAAGCACGTGATGGAATCTGCGCTGGAGAAAAAGCTGAACGAGAAGCCCCTGGTATTGAATTTTTGCCTGTAGTTCGGAGAGTTCGCCCTTGGCGTTGTTTGCTTTGATCGCCGCGCTGTTCTCTCCCAGTGAAGCGGCTCTAAATGTTTGCGTCGCGGTGGCGGAGTTCTTTTGGGCGCTTTGGGAATTGGCGGGTTTGGAGTTAGCCGGGTTCTGTGCGTTGCCTGCGCTCGCTGCCATGCTGTGGAGTGTTCGCGCCCGCTCTTCCTCCAGGATTTTATTTGCCTCAGCCAACTGTCCCTGACTTCGCCTGGACTGCCAGATTCCGTAGATGGCTCCGGAAAGTGTGTCGCAAAGGCGGCTGTCGCCGGGGAAGTTCGCGGCACGTGTCAGAAGACGGTAGGCTTCTGAAAGGGATTGTGGTTTCAGTTTTGACGGTTCCAACAGGGCGACGATCTCGTTGAGAATCAATCGGTGCGCCGCATCCTGGTCGACGTCTTCCTCTGGTGTGGAAAGAAATTTTTCGTAGCGAAGGGCGAACAAGGCATCATCCGCAACGGACCATGTTTGGCCGCTGAATTTCAGCGCTCCGCCAAAGCTTTCTTGGGTAGAGGGGGCGGCCTTCTGCTGTGAGCTACCGTTGCTGCTTTTTTCCTGACTCTGAGCTGTTGTGGAACTAGGGGGCTCCTGGCACTGAGAAACTTGCAGGCACGCCGTCTCGCACATCAGCATGAGCAGTAAACCGCGTTGGAGCGTCATTTCAAAAATGGCAGAAAGCTGCCGGACGGCTAGGGCCTGGCTTCAGGCATCAAAGCGACTTTGAGCCTTCGAATCGCCTCATCCGCAGTGTCGCTCTTGGGATAAAGGCGCTGCGCCTTTAGAAACCAGGCGAGGCTGGTGGCAGCTTCGGAACGCCGCTCATGCTCCTGTGCGGTCTGGACTGTCCTCACGAAATCAGCAGCCTTGGTGGTGTAAAGGGCCCTGGCCTGGTTGAGCTCAACGTCATCGGGGAACTTCTTTGTGACCTTGTCCACTGACTCCCAGGCGCCTGCTGGGTTGCCTTGGCGATCCATCTCCTGCGCCGCCATAAGCGAAGCTTCCATTTCTTTGAAGTCATCAAGAATCTTCTTCAGCTGCGCTTGTTTTTCCGGGGGAGCGGTTTGTGTTGCCGCGAGGAATCGTCCTGCATCGAGGGCCACCCGGCGGAGGTTTTTTTGTGCGACGAGCTGGTCGAGTTCGATCAGGGCTTGTGCCATCTGATCCCCTTGGTTGAAGGCCTTGGCGGCGACTTCTGCGAGCTCCGGATTGTTCGGCCAGATTGCGGCGGCTTCCTTGAGGGCCGCTTCAAAACCGACCTTATCACCCGAGATGGCTGAGTTGCGCGCCTTGGCGAGAAGGAGTCTGGCGGAGTTGCGCGCGGTTTCAATGAGGGCGCTGGCCTTGGTAGCATCGAAGTCGGAGGCCAGCTTTTTCAGCCCCTGTGGACCATTGATAAGCTCGTGAGCCGTGGAGTAGTCCTTCACTTCGATAGCTGCAAGGAGCTGGTTGGTTTTTTCTACAAACCCCAGGATCCGGCGCTTTCTCTCGTACGGTAGCGTTCTAACTTCCGGCATGAACTCGCCGATGAGGAGGGCGTCTCTCAACCGTTCACTCGCCGAACGGAGTTCGCCCATGTTCAAAAGTCTGTGGAAGGCCTGGACTCCTGTTTGGACTTCACGCATCGCTTCGTTGGTGAGCGAGTCCAGTGTGGCGATGGTTGGAGGCAGTCCGGTGCCCTTGTTGAAGGGATTTTGGGAGGATTCGGGCAGGTTGAGCTTTGAATCTCCGTCTCCGAAAAGAGCCCTGTAAAAGCGGGTTCCAATCACAACGTGGTGAAAGCGTCTTTGGATGAAGAGTTGGACGAGGAGCGACTGGAACTCTATCTTCGACTGCAATTCAGTGAGGTCCCCCTTGAGGCTGTTCGCCTTGATTGTGAGGCTGTTTTCTACCAGTTTCTCGGCGTAGCCCGCGATTGCCACGGCTTTCGAACTGGTGGCCTGGGCCACGACTTTGTCCATGGCGTCGTTGGATCCCGGGGGGGCAGGCGCAGCCCCGTTGGCGCCGGGGGCGTTCACGTTCACATTTGGCAGGCCTGCGCCGTTTACGCTCGCTCCGGGGGGCGGGGGCGCTCCGTTGTTGGGCGGCGTTTGAGGGGGCGTTCCTTTGGCAGCTTGGCTGCCTGAGTTGGTGGCTTTCGGCTGACTTGTTTGCGTGGGCTTGAACGATTCCTCCTCGGAACGGACGGCGATGTTGCGACGAGTGCGTCTGTTCTCCTCATCCAGGATTTGGTTCGCCTCTGCCAGACGCGCTTGATTACGTTTTACAGCCCATACCGAGTAGATCGCGCTCGACAGCGTGTCGCAAAGCCGGCTGTCTCCCGTGTAGGTTGCCGCACGTGCGAGTAGTCTGTACCCCTCGCTGAGGGTGCTTGGCTTGAGGTTGTTGGGATCCAGCAGTGCGATGATTTTGTTCAGGATTTCGCGGTGCGCCTTTTCCTCGTCGCCCGACTCTTCGGGGGTGTTGAGATATTTCTCAAATCGAGCCCGGAAGATTGCGTTGTTGTTGATATCCCATGTCTGGCCGTTGAAGCGCAGCAGGCCTCCGGAAGGATCGATAGCGGGTAGGCGGTTGTCGAACAGGGCGCCCGGTCCGGCGGCGGCGGGGTCGTTTTGGGGCGAGGACGGAGCTCCGCCTCCCGGGCTCCTGGCGCCCGGTTGGGCCGGGGGGGGAGTGAGGTTGATTCCGGTGGGGATCTGAATGTTCGCGGGGGATGCGGGAGGGCCTGCCGGTGGCGGAGGTGGCGCAGGAGGCGGCGTCTGAGCCGAGGTTGAGAGGACCGCAAACAGTGAAAGTCCGAGCAGGGGGAAGCTTTTCATGGGTCAGCTGGGTCTTCAGGGTTTCCGTATGTCTGAGGCGACTATGAGGCCCTTTTCGTTGATCTGTACGCGGAAGTGGAACTTCTGTCCCCGCTCGATGTTAACGCCGTTGAGTTTGTTCGGCACGAAGAGGGGCAGCATGTCGGATCCGGCCTCCACGGAAAACAAACGTCCTGAGTCGGTTGAGACCTCGAGAGTTTTGTCGATCACTGCCTCAAGTCGGTAGTTGTTGCCTCTGAGGCTGTTGGCGTTTTCCAAATACTCTTTTGCCGGAAATGCGGAGGTGGTCCTGTAGGGATCCTTTGAAGTCCCGAAGAGAAAGTAGCCTCCAAGGACGGCGGCAAGCACGGCTGCCGCCGCGCCGATCGTTTTGAAGTTTGGGGAGGAGGAACTCGCTCTGCGTGCCATAAATCTTCGAATTTGTGTTGGGGGGAGATGCGGGAGGAAACGTTATTTTACAGGTCCCCAGTGCCTGGAGAATGGCCAGTAGACCATCCATCCTTTTCCGACGACGTTCGTCTGGGGAACCTTTCCCCAATCGCGTGAGTCCGAGGAATGGAAGGAATTATCGCCAAGAGCGAAAAAGCAGCCTGGAGGTACTTCGTATGTGTCATTTGGTTTTCCAAGGATGGGAAAGGTGCCTCCCTTTGGACCGTTGGAATAGCCCTGGTAGCCGTCGACGGGTTTCATCAGGGTGCCTGCCATCACCCTTGCGAACGGGGGTTCCGGCGCCGGGGCACCGTTCCGGTAGAGTGTGGGGGGATCGATTCTCAGTTTGTCGCCGCCGACGCCGGAGAGCCGCTTGATGTAAAACTGGGAGGGTGCGTTCGGATTGTAGACGTGCTCCCGGGTGCGGATTCCGGCGGTGTTGAACACAAACACGTTTCCGGACGCGGGGCGGATGAAGTGGTAACTGAACTTGTCCACCAGCACGTGGTCTCCGGAGTCCGTGTAGCCTCTTGCGATGATGTCGCCCGGGTTTACTTTGCGGCCGGGAGCGCAGCGTTGGTCCGCGGCGACCGCCACGGCGGGGACGCCTATGGAGTAGGTTCCCGCGTCGGTTCGGATCAAAGTGTAGGTGAAGGGCCCCAGGCTGATTCCGAAGCGGTGGCGTTCTTCGACGGATTGGATTGTTTCCGAGCGCTCTGCCTCGAGGTTGAAGTAGCTTCGCCCCATAACGATCCAGTGAGCCGCCCGGGTAAGTACGTTTGGCGGTTCGGAATCAGACGCCTTGCTGATGATGCCGTTCAGTGTCGGCTGCATGGAGCCGGTTGGGATGGTGAAAGGCTGTACGAAGTACGTTCTGACACCGAGTGCAATACTGATGGCTACAACGAAGACCTCGACATTCTCTCTCCATCCACCGTCCCTGATGGGGGGTTGCAGCTTTCTGCAGACGTCGTCGAGGCGCTGCATGTGGGTCTCGATGGTCTGCTTATCCCTTGTCGTGATCGCATCTTTGAGAGCAATGCTTTCGAGGGTCACCTCTTCCACAACTTGTGGGGTGACGACGTCCTTGCGGTACGCGAGGAGCTTTTCGGCTTCGCGTACGTACAGGCGGGCTTGCTCGATGTGCTTGGGAGTAAAGGGAAACATTTCCAATCCTTTTTAGACTGAGTCTGTGGGTAATGCAATCTGGAGGGGGGGGCGGATTTTTAAAAGCGAATCCCTTCCGTTCTATTTTTGAATATGTTAAACGTGAGACGGACTGATCATTTATGAAACACTCCCATTGGCTTGCTGCGGCGATCATCGTTTTATTCACCAACGGTTGTGCGAAGGACGGGGGGGGCGGTAGGCGCGCTGGCTCCTCGGATGGCAGTTCCTCGTTGGGTGCTTTTTCAGGGAACGTTCCAACCGCTTACGACGCTCTGCGCGCGGCCGCTTCGCTGGGCGGTAAAAATGCACAGAACCGCGTTGTGGAGCTTTCGGGAAAGGCCGGCCGCCCACAGCCGTTTGTGTGGAGGGTGACCGTCGCCGACGAGGGGGGCAAGGGAGGGTTGCAGGAGGTTGATGTGCAGCGGGGCAAGGTGGTTGGCCACCGCAAGATTTCCTCTGCTCCGGGGGCGGTTTTCCTGAACTTAAGCGCCATCCAACTCGACTCGGACGGTGTTTTTTCCCTGGCCAACGCCGAGGCTGTGCGTGCCGGAGTGACTTACGACCGCATAGATTATACCCTAAATTCCACCAACCAGTCCGGCCTTCCTGTCTGGAGCGTGGAGCTTTACGACGGTCCGAATACCCGGACCGGAGCCTTGAAAATCCTTGCCGACAATGCGTCGATTATCGAACGCAGTCGTGAACTGTCGTTGACGGAGGAGGAAAAAAAGGAGTCTCGCTGGTCCAAGCCTGGCGAACCGTACAGGGCTGGATCAAAATTCCTGCCGGATTTTTTCCATAGGCAGGGGGTTCAAGCGAAGGATGGACTCTACAAGCTTAAGAACTGGGCGAATGGCTACGGCTGGACGGACGATCCCAAGCCTTAGCGTCGAGCTGTCTGGGGGTGAAGGTCTTACCTGGGGCGCTTATAGCTGTTTTTCTTGATCAGCCTTCGGGTTTCCTTCTCGGCGGAGGAGATCCAGCTCAAAAACGTTTCCACGCTGACCGCGAGTGCCCCGAATGTGATGGCTGTCTGAGTCTCCAGAAGGTCGTTCGTGACGACCGTCAGATCGTGCTCGGAGCCGTACTTGGCGCACAAGCGTTCGATCACAGAATCGGCTGTTTTCTTCCCGGAGGAATAAAAGACCT
Organism: Chthoniobacteraceae bacterium; assembly: GCA_947449735.1. Taxonomy (GTDB): domain Bacteria; phylum Verrucomicrobiota; class Verrucomicrobiia; order Chthoniobacterales; family Chthoniobacteraceae; genus Chth-196. Next base: position 51,913 of record CANFTB010000013.1, read on the forward strand.
GAATGCCGTTCGGCTCCGAGGACGAAGTGGTGGAGGGGCCTTTGCCGTCAAAAACGGCTACGACCCGGTACTCTGATGCGTCTTGGTAAAGAGTCAGTCGTTTGACCAACTCGTCGCGGCCGGACTCTTGGCGGTTCTGATGTATCCGCAGGAGTTCCGGCCACGAAAAAATGACCGAATGAGCGTCTACAAGAAGATAGCGCATCGGCTTTTGGACACTTTTAAAGTGTTGGACTGGCTGATCTTCTAGCCTGCCGCTGCCTCGCTCTTCTTAGTGCGGCGGGCCTTGGGCTTGATTGCCGCCTCCTTGGCGCGGGTTTTCAAACGTTCCAAATAAGCTGCACGGCGGCGACGCTTCTCGACCTTGTTGTATTGCTTGCCCATAAATTTGATTAAACTTGAACCGCCCATGCTACTTGCTGGAACCGGCATCCAGCAAGGGCAATCCTTCGTCATTGGCTGCTCCGCTCTGAGCGAAGCGGCCGGGTCACAGGTTCAAACAGGCCGCTCTTACAGGACTTGGGCGGAGTAGATCCCCGGCTTGATACAGGCTTTGTGGGCAATCCAGCAGGCAGGGGCGAAGAATGGCACAGCCATAGGGCCGAAGAGTTCCATTGCGATGGCGATCCCCGTGAGAGGCGCATGGGCCGCTCCGGCAAACACGCAGACGAAGCCTAGTCCTGCAAAAAGAGGCACGGGCAGGTTGAGATGAGAGGCGATGGTGTTGCCAAGTGTGGCGCCCGTGAAAAAAAGGGGGGTGACCTCTCCTCCTTTAAAACCGGACCCCAGCGAGACGCATGTCAAAAGAAGTTTGTTCAGCCAGCTGAACTCTGCTGCGCCTCCGCTATGGAAGGCGCTGCTGAGGGTTGTCGCGCCCTGCGTGGCGGCATGCACGCCCAGGCCGAGGTAGTCCTCCATGCCGGGTCTTGATCCAAGTCCAAGCAAGACCGATCCTCCTAAAAGCGGAGCCGACCAGCGGGGAAGGCGGCTGCCTTGAAGCCCTTTGTGTACAAGGGTCAGGGTCTTTATGTAAAATGAAGCCGCGCAGCCGAATGCAATGGATGCGAATATAATGCCCGCGACCAGTTTGACCTCAAATAGGTCGGACAAGGGGGGGCATTGGATTGAATACACGGAGTGGGACCCGCCCCATGCAAGGCAGGTGAGGTGTCCGGCGAACGCCGCGGTGAGGGTGAGTGGAAGCGCTCGGAGGACGGGAGATCCGGGTCTGGGCGCCTCGATGGCAAAGATGGCTCCGGCAATGGGGGTGCCAAATATGGAGGCAAAGCCGGCCGCGACTCCGCACCGCAGAAGATCGAGGCGCCGCTGTTCAGGTACTTGGAGAAGTCTTTGAAGGAGTGTGGCGCCTCCCGCCCCCATCTGCACCGCCGCCCCCTCCCTTCCAGTGGAGGCACCAAAAAGTTGCGAGAGCAGGGATCCCGCAATGATCACGGGAATCGTGCGGATGGGAACACGTTCCTCGGGGGTTGAGCGACCATTTAGGGCGTTTAAGATAATGTGGTTTGCGCTGGCTGCGAGTCCGCCGAAGCGTTGATAGATCCAGAAAACGAGGAGGCCGGCTGCCGGCAGTCCGAACAAAAGCGAGGGGTGTGAGATCCGGGTGATGTTGACCCAGTCCAGGCTCCATAAGAAAAAGGCGCTCAAGGACCCGCTCAGCGCGCCGGCAAGAGTGGCGAGGCTGATGCCTGCGATCGCGTTCCTGAGGATTGGAAAGGCGGAGCGCCCCTGTTGTCCCGGGGCATCAGTGGCCTGCATATGGGGTGGAATGCTCCCTGTGGCGGATGAACTGGTCGGAGTAGGCTGCGGAGAGATCGGCGCTGCGCAGGATGATCAGATTCTCTGCGTTGCTTTCCTCGGCCGCCTTGGTGAAGTTGAAGGAACCGGTGATTACGGTGGAATGGTCGATCACCATCACCTTGTTGTGTGCGATCGCATGGCTGCTGTCGATCCAGGTGGGGATCCGGGCGTTTACCAAAAAATCAGCCGCGGAGTACTTTCCTGTTTTGTTGCTTTTGTCCAGCACCGCTTCGACGCGGACTCCCCGCCGCGATGCGGCAACAAGCGCCGCCGCGATGGATGTCGATGTGAAAGAATATGCCTGAACCAGAATGGTTTGTCTGGCGTTTGCGATTTCGCGCACAACGGCTTCCGTGCAGCCGCCTTTCGGGGAGAAATAGACCTCGGGCGGGGGGGTTTTCTGGCCTCCCGATGGCTGGTTCGAGGAGGCGGTGTCTCCGCTTTTGTCTCGGGGCAGAAGCCGGTCCAGAAAGCCCAGAGGCGAGGCGGGCGAGGTCTGGGAGAGGCACAGGAAGAGGAAGGCTAAAATGCTGCGGGCGCGCATGGGATGGAGGGGAAACTTAGTTCAAAGTGTTCTTGGGAGCGAGCTTCGCTTGCACCGGCGCCCGGAGTGTTGCAGGTGTATTGCATGCATCCCTCACTGCGCGCCCTTATTTTCCGTGCATCGATCTTCTCCGCCGGCCTTTCGCTCTTCGCTGGCTGTCAGGCTCTCGCCGGCAAGGCGGCTGATGCGAAGACTGATGCCAAGTCCAAAGAGAAGACGGATTCCTCAGTCAAGGGCCCTGTGCCCCAAGCGGAGGCGCCGTGGAATGCCGCCGTCATTGCTGCCATCGACAAGCTTCCTTTGGGCGGTGGTTATTCCATCAGTGCTGACGCGAGGGACGCGCTCCATGCGGGAATCCGTTGGGAGGAGGAAAAACCCGTCCTCCGGCCGAAGGCGGCGCAGCCCAGTTTCTGCTCTGGTGCGACGTATCTCGTCTTTTTGGTGATGCTGGCGCAGGAGCAGCGCGCCCACAGGATTACGCTGACCCCCGATGTATGGCGTACACTGATCGTGGAAGGACAGGCAGACGGCCAGGGCGTATGGGGGCGCTGGAATGCCAACGGCCCGGGAACCGCCCGGCTGTTTTTTGAAACGGGAGTGGGAACCAACTTCACCGACCTGAAACTGGCCAAGTCCGGGGACTTTATGAAGATCTTCTGGAACGACTCGATCGGAGCGTCGGAGAAGGGGCACTCCGTCGTGTTCATTGGAACCTCGAGCGAGAAGGGCGTGGAGACGGTGTCCTTCTGGAGCAGCAACGAACCGGGTGGTTATGGCACAAAGACAGTGCCCCGCAGCAAGATCAAGCGCATGGTGTTCTCACGGGTGGAGAATCCAGAGCGCTTGGATGCAGCGCCGAAGCTGCCCGAGAAGGACCAGTTTCTGTCTTCTCTGGAGGAAAAGACCGTCACCAGTGCGGAGGCGGGCGAGGCGATCGGCATTAAAAAGTGGTAGCTCGGGGTAGAGGCCTCATTTAGCTATGTCTGAGGCCCCGAGCTTGTTGACTGATTGTGAGCGCCGGGGCTTGCCGGCGCCTGCTCGACCGCCGCTGCTAGAAGGTATGGATGAAAAGCCCGCTGCGAAGCTTGGGCTCGAACCATGTGCTCTTCGGTGGCATGATTTCGCCGGCATCGGCGATGTCCATCAGCTGTTCGAGCGTGGTCGGATACATCGAGAAAGCCACGGCGCACTCGCCGCTGTCCACACGGGTGACGAGTTCGCCCGTGCCGCGGATCCCGCCGACAAAGTCGATGCGCTTGCTGGTGCGGGGGTCGTCAATCCCGAGCAGGGGAGCGAGGAGACGTTCTTGAAGTCCGGTGACATCGAGGCGGCCGATGGGGCCCGCGTCGGTGGGAGGCTGCCATAACAGCTGGTACCATTTGCCACCGAGATACATCCGGATGTCCCCCGGTTGCGCAGGGTCGGGCGAGCCGGTTTCCGAAGTGCGGAAGACCACGCTGACCGCGCGGAGGAATTCCTCCGCGGTCTTCCCGTGAAGGTCCTTCACGAGGCGGTTGTAGGGCAGGATGCGCAGCTGGCTTTCTGGAAAGAGAACGGTGAGGAACCAGTTGTAATCCTCGGATCCGGAGTGGCTCGGGTTTTGGGCCCGGCGCTCGCGGCCGACGCGCACCGCGCTCGCGGTCCGGTGATGTCCATCAGCGACGTAGGCGACGGGGACTTCCGCGAACGCCTTGACGAAGGCCTCGCCTCCCTCCACCCGCCACACGGTGTGGCGGATGCCGTCCGGGGCGGTGAAGTTGTAAACCGGTTTCTGGGAATCCAGAATGGACTGGGTGATGCGGTTGATCTCCGCATGGTCCCGGTACGTCAGAAAAACGGGTCCCGTGTCGGCGCTGAGGGTGTCGATAAGACGGGTGCGGTCGTCCTCTTTGTCTTTGCGCGTCTTTTCGTGCTTCTTGATGATGTCCTTCTCGTAGTCCTCGATATGGCAGACGCAGGCGAGGCCTGTTTGCACGTGGGCTCCCATTTGCTGCTGGTAGAGGTACACGCAGGGGCCTGTTTCCCTCACGAGCGATCCCGAGGATTCCAACCTGAGCAGAGCGGCTTTGGCCGTTGCGTAGACGATGTCGGAATAGGGGTCGGTGTGTTCGGGAAGATCGATTTCCGCCCGGTCCACATGAAGCAGGGAGTGCGGATTGCCGCCTGCGAGGGCTGCGGCCTCCTGGGTGTTGACGACGTCGTAGGGGACGCAGGCTACCTGGTCGGCCAAGGCGGGGGCGGGCACTAGGCCGCGGAAAGGGTGGATGCGAAGCATAGGGTGAGCAGGAAAACGGATTTGGAGGCGGCGGGCAAGCTGCGGAATGGCACCGCGGGGTGGAGGGAAGTTCAGTGGCTTTTGACGAACTCCTTGGCAAGAGCACGGTAGGCGGTGGCGCCGAGACCGTTGGACTCGTACTCCATGATGGTCTTGCCGTGGCTGGGCGCCTCGCCGAGGCGGACGGTGCGCGGCACAATCGTTCGGAACACGATTTTGCCAAAGTGTTTATGGACCTCGGAAATGACCTGCTGCGCGAGGTTGTTGCGCATAAACATGGTCATGAGAATGCCGCCGATGTGGAGGCCGGGGTTGGCTCCGCAGTCGCGGATCTGGCCGACGATGGTGTCGATCTTGGAAAGACCCTCGAGGGCGAAATACTCGCACTGGAGCGGGACGAGGAGTTCATCGGCGGCTGCCAGGGCGTTCGTCATGAGGATTCCCAGGGAAGGGGGACAGTCCATGAAAATGAAGTCGAACGGGGCGGCTTCCCTGAGGGGGACCAGTGCGTCGCGCAGGCGCGTGAGGTGGTCGTCTTCGCGCGCCACCTCGATTTCCGCGCCGGCGATGTTGATGTCGCCGGGGATGAGCCACAGGTTGTCCCTCCGCGTCGGGATGACGGCGTCCGCCAGCGTCCCCTGGTGCAGCAGGGCGGCGTAGACACTGTGTCCCTCGATGGGTTCGTGTCCCAGCGCGCTGGTTGCGTTTGCCTGGGGATCCAGATCCACGAGCAAAACTTTGAACCCGAGTTCGGCCAGAGCCGCCGCTAGGTTCACAGATGTCGTGGTCTTGCCCACGCCGCCTTTTTGGTTGGCAACCGCGATAACTTTCATTTCAGGCCGATACTGTAGGTGATAATGGCGTTTTGAAAAGGGCTGGCTGCCGGATGATGCTTGTAGGTTGCAGACGAGGCTCCGTCTGGGTTGAGTAATGGCGATGGAATCCCTCCCCGCACAGCCGGCAGTCGAACGCATCCTTGCCGTGGATCCCTCCCTGAGGGGAACGGGCTACGCGGTTTTGGAGCGTGTTCCCGGGGCCGGCCCCCGGGGTGCGACAGCTCTGCGGGCCCTGTCTTGGGGCGTGATCCGGAACGCGCCCGCGCTGCTGCAGTCCGAGTGTCTGGTTGCCATCCACGGGAGAATCAACGAGCTCATCACGGAGTTTTCGCCCAGGGAAGCCGCGTTCGAGTCCGTGATTTTTGTGCAAAGCTATAAAACGGCCATTGTCCTCGGGTGCGCGCGCGGCGCGGCCCTGCTCGCCGCGGCGTCCAGGGGGCTCCCGGTCTTTGAATACGCGCCAAGGCGGGTCAAACAGGCGGTGGTCGGCAGGGGGGGGGCGGAAAAGGAGCAGGTGGCGTTCATGGTGCGGGCGCTTCTGGGATTGACCGAGACGCCGTCGGCGGACGCCGCGGATGCGATGGCTGTCGGATTGACCCATTTTCAGGCGCTGGACCGCGTCAAGCTGCGCCTGGCACCACCGGAGAGGATTTAAGCCGTGCAAAAGTTGCTTCAAACCGAATGGCTGGGAAGGGTTTCCTACGAGGCAGGCCAGGCCCTGCAGGAGCGGATTGTTGGTGAAAAGGCGATGGACCCCGGGCAACCGGATCGGCTGCTGCTTCTGGAACACGATTCCGTCTACACCACGGGGCGATCCCAGTCTTTGTCGGGGAGCGAGTTTGGCGGACTGCCGCATCCGGTGCTGCAGATTAACCGGGGGGGCAAAGTGACCTACCACGGACCGGGCCAGTTGGTGGGCTATCCGCTGCTGGATTTGCGCCGCAGGGGACAGGACCTGCACAAGCACCTGCGTTACTTGGAGGAGGGCTTGCTTGAATTAAGCAGGCGGGTGGGGGTGGAAGCGCATACCCGGGAGGGTTTGACCGGCGTCTGGGTGGGGGAGCGCAAGCTGGCGTCCATCGGAGTCGGGGTGCGCAAGTGGATCTCCATGCACGGCTTCGCGATCAACGTGAACGGGGATCTCGCGGGATTCGAGCACATCACCCCCTGCGGCCTCGAGGGCGTTCGCATGACGAGCCTGGAGAGGGAAGGGGCGGCCGGTCTGAGCGTCGAGGAGGCGGCGCGGCTGGCGGCCGAGGTGTTTTGCGAACTCCCGGGATTTGCCGTCGGGCCGTTGGAAAAGCGAGCGGAGGGGTGAGCCCCGCGCGCGGTTTCCTACTGGGCTCCAATAGGTGCGGAGCGATTCGGGCGGCTACTGTTTGGGAGCAGGAGCGGGGTTTGGTTCACCCGGAAGCGCTTTTCCAAGACCGAGATCCGTCACTTTCACTCCCTTGCGGTAGCCCTTGAAACCGTAGAACCCCGGCTTGTATTCATCCACGAAATCCACGGCGGCCTTGGACGGAACATCCATCTGCAGACCCCAGTACACGCCGTTCACGACCATGCGCCGCAGGCCTTCGTTGACGAATTCGTTGGCCGCTCCCATCGTCGTGCAGAACACGCGGTTCGTGTTGCCAGACTCGTTTTGAAAGAGCCGGGTCCACGCGACGGCCATCATCGGGTCGTTGACGCCCTGCTCGACCTTGTCTTTGGAGCGGTTCTTTTTGTAGTCGGCCGCGGGTGAATCGGGAGTCATTCCCGCGAGCACCTTGCCGCGGAGCAGAATGGTGGCGTCTTCCGGCGGATAGGCTTCGTACACGTCGGTGGTGCCGAATACGTCCTGGACGCCATGCAGCAAGGAGGAGCCTTCCGCTCCGGGTTCGACAACGGCCAGGGTAGCCTCCGACTTGTGCTTGCCCCAGTGGCTCACCCAACCCTCGCCGAGCACTTTCTTGCCGAAGCCTGCCAGCCTGTTTCCATTGAAGGCGTGCGTACTGGTCCGCAGTCCTATGATCGGCTTGCCGGCCAGGTATGCCTTTTCAAAACGTGCGGTGGTTTCTTCCGGCCAGTTCCGGAAGCGGAGGGAGAGCAGCAGCAGGTCCGCCGAATCGATGGCTTCGGGATCCGAGAGGCTTTTTCCTGCATCTGGGTTCACCGTTCCATCTTCGTCGACTGAGAACAGCACGGTGCATTTGAAGCCGTGCCTCTGGCTCAGGATTTTTGCGAGCATGGGGAGCGACTCCTCGGAGCGGTATTCCTCGTCTCCAGCCAGTAGGACCACGTGCTTGCCGTTGGCGGTGCCGGGCTTTGGTTCGAAGACGAGGGACGAGTCGGAGGCTGCGGCGGGCACGCCGAGGCACAGGGCGATGGCGCAACCGAGCTGGAGGGGGAGTGATTTGAGTCGGGTCATGTGTATTGAAGGTTGGGGGCGGTGATGGAAGCCTGGCAATCGTTCTTTAAAACGGAATCTGACTGCGCTGTTTTGGTTAGCGAATGTCTGCAAGCTCTTTGGCAGTCCAGGCACTGGTGCGGCCTGTGATTTCAGCGCGCACTTTAGAAACGTCGGCGGGCGCGACCACGGAGCCGTCGTTGTCCCAGTCACGCCGGATGTAAGTGAGGATGGCGGCCAGTTGTTCGTCGTTGAACATAGTGACGGCCGGCATCTCCATCTGCCAGGTGGTGCCTGCGACTTCGATCGGCCCTGTAAGGCCCTGGAGTATGATCCGGATCGCGCGGTTTGCCGGGCCGTTGACCCATTCCGAATTGACCAGGGTCGGCGCGAGCCCGGGAAGGCCGGCTCCGTTGGGCTGGTGGCATGCAATGCAGACGGTGCCGTAGAGTTCCTTGCCTTTGGCAAACTGCAGTTTCTCTTCCGCGTTGAGCGGTGCAGGCGGGGGTTTGACGCCTTCAGGGAGGGGTTTTCCCGGCCAGCTCACCTGGCGGTTGATGCGCTCGAGGAGTTCGGCCGCCGCTGGTTTCGCTGAAGCCGCGAGGGCGCCGAGAGCCGGGGGTTCCTCAGACAGGTTGACCGGGCGCGGCCCCGAGCCTGGCCTGGCTTTCTTCGTCTTGTCGGGAGCTTTGCCAGCCATGCCCTCGAGAACAGCGACTTGGACGCTTCCGTTTGCGGGAAGCGCACCCGCGGCCGCGATCAGGGCTCCGATCTTTGCCGGATTGCGTTCGCTCATCACGCAGGCCGCCAGCGTCTTGAGGATGCCAGAGGAGAGCAGCCATTTAGAATCCGACGCAGGGAGGGCAAGAAGCTCCTGCAGATAAGCCAGTTCGTTGCCGGCGATTCCGGAAGCGATGCCCTGCGCAACCAGGGGGGAGGCCGACGTTTTGAGAAGCGCCGTCAGTTTTTGGCGGACTTCGGCCGTGTTCGCCGCCGCGAGTTGAAAGGCGGCCAGCATTTGCACCTCCGGATCTTTGTCGTTCAGGAGCGCACCGAGGTCTGCAGTGGCTGAGGTGGGAATGAGCGGGGGCGTGGAGGCTTGGTTGGAGGGTGGATCTCCCTGAGTCTGAGCGGGCTGAAGCAGCGCGTACTGCCATGTGGCGTCCGTGAGCAGGCGAATGCCAGCCGCCCGTATTTTTGGCTCTTTGTCTTTGAGGGCTGCCTGGATCGTCTCATGAGAAAGAGCGTGCAGTCCTTCGAGAGTCCAGAGGGCGTGGATGCGGCTCTGGCGGGTCTTTCCCGTGCGGAACAGCTTTTCCAGCGCCTGCTTTACGCTGAGGTCGCCCGATTCCACAATCAGCCGCTGGGCGTTGTCGCGGACCCATCCGTTTTTGTCGGAAAGCATCGGGACGAGCGCGGCCGGCGAGGCAGGAAGCTGCACGGTCTTGGGTTTGGAGCCGTCGGGCACGATCCGGTAGATGCGGCCCAAACTAATGGGCTGCTCGAGTTTGCGTTCCTCGATGTTGGCGGCGAGGTAGTACGAAAGGAAGACCTTGTGCTGGATGACTCCTCGCGCCATGTCGACGATGTAGAGCGCTCCATCCGGACCGGTGAGCGCGTTCACAGGCCGGAAACGTTCGTCCGTGGAGGTGAGGAATTCGTGGTCCTTGTAGGCGTTCTCGGCCGAGATGGAGCCCGACTGGTCTTTCAACTTGAGGCGCTTCACCAGGTTTCCTGCGGGCTCTGGAACAAAGGCATTGCCCTGGAAATCAGCCGGGAAAAGGCCGCCTCTGTAGATGCCCGCGCCGCAGGTGGCTGTGGTTGCCGCCTGGGTGCCGTCCTCGCGCAGGCCCTTCGGAGCGTATCCGCGGTTGATGCCGGGATTGGGGTGGCCGGGCCATACGGTCTGGTCTTTGATTACCTGCACGTTGATCGCCGTGCGTTCGCTGAGGCGCGGGTTGCGGTTGTACCAGAGCGGCGGCACGAGGTCGGTGCGGAGCAGGTCGCTGTTGTAATTGAAGAATTGGCGGCCCCAATCGTCCTGGGAGCGCCCCCACTGGCCCGACTTGCCGGCTAGTGCGCTGGTAAAGACGCCCTGCTGGTACTGGTATTTCAGGGTGTGGAGGCTGAAGGTGATCCAGTTGTCGAGGGCATAGAGCGGGCTGTTGGGCAGGTACTCGGGTTGACCGCCGAGGGTTCCGACCTTGTCGTCCACCAGCTCGCTGGCATCGGCAACGCCATCGTGATTGGTGTCCCGGTAAAAGGTCAGATCGGGCGGGGTGACGACCAGGACGCCGTCGCCGGTGGCAATCACAGCGCGCGGCATGACGAGGTTGTCCACAAACACGGTGGCTTTGTCGTACACGCCGTCACCATTGGTATCCTCGAGAAGCTTGATGCGTCCAACGGACTGGTCCTCCCCCGTGGCGTCCATGTCGGGCATGTAACCCCGCATTTCCACGACATACATGCGGCCTTTTGCGTCCCAGGTGACAGCCACGGGCGTCTCCACCAAGGGCTCTGCTGCCACGGTTTGGATTTTAAATCCCGGAGGAAGTTTAAAAGTTTTCAGCGCCTCCTCGGGGGAAAGGACCGGGGGCACCGGCGGACGGAAGGGCCGTTCGGGGTCTTCCGGACCGCCTCCCTGTCTCTTCTTTTTTGCCGGCTGGCCGGGAATTGCGGCGGTTACGGGAGGCGCCTGGACGTTTGTAGTATTCTCCGCGGCTGAAGGTTGCTGGGCAGGGGCGGGGGGCGGCGCGCAGGAGGAGGCCAGGATGCAAAATCCGATTTGGAGGCGGCGTTTCATGAGGGGAGGACCTTGGAATGGTGTCTTGTGGGGGCCAAGACTACCCGGAACAGGGGCGTCTTGCTAGGCGCCTTGATTCGGGGAACGCAGTTGCGGCATTGACTGAGGGGACGCGCACTCTGTTTATTCTTTGGGCTGGATTGCGGCCTCCAAGTTGTTCAGAACCGCCTGTCCGTTATTAAACACCACACTTAGCATCATGATTAACATTGGTATCAATGGCTTCGGCCGCATTGGCCGCTTGGTTTTCCGCGCAATCTGCGATCAGGGTCTCCTCGGCAAGGAAATCAACGTCATTGCAGTGAACGACCTCGTTCCTGCGGACAATCTCGCCTACCTCGTCAAATACGACTCCGTTCAGGGCAAGTTCGACGGGGAAGTTTACAGCACGAAGAGCGCCCCGGATGTGGAAGAGGACGACGTTCTCGTGGTCGACGGGCACCACATCAAGTGTCTGGCGGTCAAAGAAGGCCCCAAGGCGCTTCCTTGGAAAGCTCTCGGCGTGGACGTGGTGATCGAGTCCACCGGTCTGTTTACCGACGCCGACAAGGCGCACGGCCACATTGAGGCGGGTGCCAAGAAGGTGGTGATTTCGGCCCCCGCAAAGGGCGAGGACATCACGGTGGTGATGGGCGTCAATCACGAGAAATACGACGCCGCAAAGCATCACATCATTTCTAACGCAAGTTGCACGACGAACTGCCTTGCTCCGATTGTACACGTTCTTTTGAAGGAAGGTTTCGGCGTTGCCGAAGGGTTGATGACCACGGTGCACTCCTACACTGCCACGCAGAAGACGGTGGACGGTCCCTCGAAGAAGGACTGGAAGGGCGGGCGTTCCGCCGCGATCAACATCATCCCCAGCGCCACGGGCGCGGCGCGGGCCGTGGGCCTCGCCATCCCCGAGGTGAAGGGCAAGCTGACCGGCATGTCCTTCCGCGTGCCGACCCCCACGGTTTCCGTGGTGGACTTGACTGTGAAGACCGAGAAGGCGACGACCTACAAGGAGATCTGCGATGCAATGAAGCGCGCCTCAGAGACCTATATGAAGGGCATCCTCGGCTACACTGGCGACGAGGTGGTTTCGAGCGACTTCATTCACGACCGCCGCTCGTCGATTTTCGACGCGGGCTCGGGCATCGAGCTGAACAGCAATTTCTTCAAGCTGATCAGCTGGTACGACAATGAGTGGGGCTATTCCAACCGCTGCGTCGACCTCGTCCGGTACATCTCGGGCAAGTAAACGCCTCGATTTGGTTTTGCGGCGCTGGGGGGGAGTCCTCCCCCGGCGCTCGCCCTTTCCGTCGGGTTAAGGCGGATTTTTTCAACTCACTTCCAGCTCTCCTGATTATGTCCAAACTTTCCGTCCGTGACCTTTCCCTTTCCGGCAAACGCGTCCTGCTTCGCGTGGATTTCAACGTGCCCACCGAAGAACGCGATGGCGCGACTCGCATCACAGACGACACACGAATCAAGGAGAGCCTTCCGACGATCAATCATCTGCGCGCGGCGGGCGCGAAGGTGATCATCATGGCCCACTTCGGACGTCCGAAGGGCGAGGTCAATGTGAAGTACACGCTCCAGCCGGTCGCCAACCATCTTTCGACGCTGATCGGGGCGCCCGTCGGCTTTTCTGCGGAGTCCATCGGAGAGGTGCCGGCTGGATTGATTTCCAAGATGCACAACGGGGACGTGCTGCTGCTTGAAAACGTGCGCTTCCATGCGGGTGAAGAGGGTAACGACGAGGCCTACGCGAAGGCGCTCGCGGCACTGGGTGATGTGTACGTGAACGACGCCTTCGGTGCAGCCCACCGCGCGCACGCATCGACCGCGGGCATTGCGCACCACATTCCGCAGGCGGCGATGGGGTTGCTCATGGAAAAGGAACTGCAGTATCTCCAGGGGGAACTCAAGGATCCGGCGCGTCCGTTCGTGGTCATTTTGGGCGGTTCGAAGGTTTCCGATAAGATCGGCGTGATCAAGGCGCTCATGGAGAAGGCCAACACCTTCCTGATCGGCGGGGCGATGGCCTACACGTTCTTCCGGGCGCTGGGCATTCCGACCGGAAAGAGCCGCGTCGAGGCGGACAAGGTGAACCTTGCGACGGAGATTTTGGAACTGGCGAAAGCCAAGGGTGTGCGCTTTTTACTGCCTTTGGACAATCTGGAGACGCAGGAAATCAGCGCGACCGCACAGCCCCGTTCGACGGGTCTCGTGTCCCCTGCCAAGGGGGTTTCCGACGACTGGGAAGCGGTTGACATCGGGCCTGAAACCATAGCGCTGTACCGGAGTGAAATCGCCGGAGCGAAGACGGTTTTGTGGAACGGGCCGCTCGGCATTTTTGAGCTGCCTCCGTTTGCCTCGGGAACGCGCGCCATTGCGGAGGCGCTAGCGGCGTCCGACGCTGTGAGCATCATCGGCGGCGGCGACTCCGTGACGGCGGTGAAGCAGTTTGGACTCGGCGACAAAGTGTCGTTTTGCTCCACCGGCGGGGGTGCCTCTCTCGAGCTGCTGGAGGGCAAAGTCCTACCCGGCGTTGCGGCGCTTACGGAAAAGGCGTAAGTACACAAAATCCTCAGCGGGAACGGCGAGAGCCGCCCGCTCCACACTTTAACACTACCATCCCATGCGGAAAAAAATCATAGCGGCGAACTGGAAGATGCACATGACGGTGAGCGAGGCTGAGGCCTTCTTGCACACCTTTCTGCATGAGATTGGTGATGAAGCCGGAGCCGAAGTCGTCATCGTGCCCCCGTTTACAGCCCTTGCAAAGGTGTCTGAAATCCTCGGGCGCGGGCAGGCCGCCAAGCTTGGCGCGCAGAACATGCACGCCGAGAAGTCCGGCGCTTTTACCGGCGAAATCAGCGCGCCGATGCTGCGCGAACTCTACGTGCGCTATGTGGTGCTCGGCCACAGCGAACGGCGTACGATTTTCGGCGAAACGGACGAGGTGGTGAACCGCAAGGTTCGCGCCGCGCTGGATGCCGCGCTTAAGCCGATCGTTTGCATCGGAGAGACCCTTGAGCAGCGGGACGCCGGGCAGGTGGAGGCCGTTTTGCACAGCCAGATTGAGAAAGGCTTGCACGGGCTGAATACGAAAGAGCTTTCGGACGCCGTGATCGCCTACGAACCCGTTTGGGCGATAGGCACCGGCCGTACAGCCTCGCCTCAACAGGCGCAGGAGGCGCACGCTTTCATCCGCAAGACCCTCTCTGAAATGTGGGATGCGGCAACCGCGGACAAGGTAAGGATCCAGTACGGCGGCAGCGTGAAGCCGCAGAACGCTGCCGAGCTGATGCGTGAGCCGGACATCGACGGCGCCTTGGTGGGCGGTGCGAGTTTGGATCCGCGCGGATTTGCCGAGATCGTCAAGGCGGCTGCGCACCACTAGCCGCGGCGTTTTTCATTGGAATTCGGCGTCTTAGAAGGTCCCGGGTCCGTCGCCGCGCTCGATGCGCGCGGTCTGGAGCGGATGCGGGTGACCTATCGGGCGGAGCGCATCCGGGCGCTTTTTGCGGGCGCCCTGGAGCCGGCCTTCGGCACGTTTCTGCTGCTGATTGCGGTCCGAGAGTTCGGGGCCTCCCCGGCTGCAAAGTCCTGGCTGGTGGCGGGGCCGAGCCTCGGGATGATGCTGGGGCCCGTGGTGGTAAGCGTAGTGGAGGCGCTCAGGATACGGGCCACGGTTGCAATGGCTTGGATTACGGCGGCGGCCGCCTGTTTGATTGCGGCGGGTGCGGCGGCGGGAGGGCAGTGGGGGTACGTGATCCCGGTGGCGCTCGGAGCCATGGGGGTTCATTGCACCGTTCCGCTGATGACCCAAGTCTACCGCAGCAACTATCCGCCTGCGAGTCTGGGGCGCTTCTTTTCCGGGGCGTTTGTGTTGCGCATCGCGGCTGCGGCCGCGGCCAGCCAGTTCGTGGGCTGGTGGCTGACGCGGGAGCCCGAACACACGCGCGGCACGGTGCTGGGTTTCGCCCTCGCCGCCCTGTGCGGGGCGCTCTGCTGGCTGCGCGTTCCCTCGGAGCCGTTGAGCGTAAACCTCACGAGCAAGTATCCGTGGCGGGGGCTGCGGTTTGTGCGGGAGGACGCGGTGTTCCGGCGCACGCTGATGTCGTGGATGTTGATGGGAGTCGGGAACCTGGTGATGCTGCCGCTGCGCGTGGAGTATCTGGCGCGCCCCATGGAGACCGGTATGCGAACGGCTGCCGAAATCGCGCTGCTCACAGCTGTGGTTCCGAATGTGGCGCGTCTGCTTACCACCCAGCTTTGGGGAAGGGCTTTCGACCGGTTGAATTTCTTCCGGTTGAGGGCCGTTTTGAACATGGGTTTTGCCCTGGCAATCCTGGCGTTTTTCACCGGCGACTCGATGGGCTGGATGATCCTTGGTGCCGTTCTCTACGGCGTTTCCACGGCGGGCGGGGATGTGGCCTGGTCGCTCTGGGTGACAAAGATGGCGCCGCCCGAACGGGTTGCCGACTACATGGGGGTGCACACGTTTTTGACCGGGGTCCGCGGCGTGGTGGCGCCGCTGCTCGCCTTTCACGCGGCGGAGCGTCTTTCGATCGAGGGCATCGGCTGGATCTGCGCGGCGCTGGTGGTCGTGGCGAATCTGATCTTGCTGCCCGAGTTGCGTCTGCGCCGCAAGTGATCCACTTCTTTCTATCCGGAACCCACTTGTCCTTCTGATTGCGCTGGCGAAGGGGTAAAAGGATTCAAATATCAACCGCTCAATTTATGCCGAACCCTTGGACTGGAAAAGGTAACCCATACACACGACAGGAAGTGCGCGACCGCCTTCAAAACGCGCTCGATCGTGGAGAACCGCTGATCGCAGCCGGCGCCGGGACGGGCATTTCTGCCAAGTTCATCGAACGCGGCGGGGCTGATCTTCTGATTATTTACAACTCCGGCCGCTTCCGGATGTCCGGCCATGGAAGCACCTGCGGGTTGATGGCCTATGGCGATGCAAATGCCGTGGCCATGGAAATCGGCGAGTACGAGGTGTTGCCCGTCGTGGAGGAAATCCCCGTGATTTGCGGCGTGCACGCCACAGATCCGCGCCGCCGCATGTGGCACTGGCTCGGGAAGGTGAAGGACATGGGATTTTCCGGGGTGAACAATTTTCCAACCCACACGATCGTCGACGGTCATTTCCGCAAGGTGCTTGAGGAAACAGGGATGAGCGTGCAGAAGGAGTTTGAAATGGTGTCGCTTGCGCACCGCATGGACCTTTTCACGATCGTATACGTCGCCACGCCGGAAGAGGCCCGGGCCATGGCGGAAGCCGGCGCGGATGCGATCATCGCGCACGTGGGAACGACCATCGGCGGCTCGATCGGTGTCACCAGCGCGACCTGCTCCATGGATGACGCGGTCCGCCGCACCCAAGAGGTCATCGATGGCGCGCGCGCCGTTCGCAATGACATTTACTACCTCTGCCACGGCGGGCCGATCGCCACCCCGGCACACGCCATGGAGGTGTGCATGCGCACGGATTGCGTCGGGTTCGTCGGGGCATCGAGTCTTGAGCGCCTGGGCGTCGAAGCGCCCCTGGTCGAACTCACCCAGGAGTTTAAGAAGATCAACTTCCGCTCGAAAAAAGCCTGAGCCATGGACGCTGCAACTGCCCTCCGCCGATTTGTGGGAGCCTCAGACGCCGTGCGCGTTCAGAGTCCCTGGACGCTCGAGGAATGGATGTGCCGACAGGACGTGGTCCAGAACGAGCACCTGCTTTTGGTGCGCGCCAATATGGAGCCCCACCGGGACCATCCGTTCCACACGCACCCGACGCGCGAGGAGATCATTTACATCATCTCGGGACAGGCAGAGCAATGGGTGGGCAGGGAAAAGCGGGTGCTGAAGGCGGGCGAGATGGCCTTCATTCCCATGGGCGAGGTGCACGGCACCTACAACCCTTTCGACGAACCTCTGGTGTTTCTGGCCATCCTGTCCCCTGCGAACGCGCCGGAGCCGGGCATTGTCGACGTGTCCCAAGAGGCGCCTTGGAACACCATCCGGCAGGGGTGAGCGCCCCAGAATAAGAGGGGTTCACGCGGAGGTGCGGGGGTGCGTAGGGATTTGGGAAGCAACCCTGGCAAAGGTTGTCATCTTGGCGCGCCTAAACTTCAGACGTTGGTTTAGTGGACCAGGCGCAGCAGGGCGTCCGTCCCGAGGGTGAGGAAGAGGCCGGCGATGCCGATCAGCGTTTCGGTGATCGTCCAGGTCTGGAGCGTTTCCTTTACCGAAAGGCCGAGGCAGTCGCGCACGATCCAGAATCCCGCGTCGTTTAGGTGCGACAGGAAGAGGGAGCCGCATCCGATCGCGACCACCAAGAGTTCGGGCGACGTGCCCGGTGACTGTCCCATCATGGGAACCAGGAGGTCCGCTGCCACCGTGATCGCCACTGTGGCGGACCCCGTTGCGACCCGGATGAAGGCGGAGGCCAGCCATCCGTACAGAAGCAGCGGAAGGTGCGCCTCGCCCGCGAACTCGCCCAAGATGCGGGCCATGCCGCTTTCCGTGAGAACTTTCGCGAATCCGCCGCCCGCGCCGACGGTGAGGAAGGTCATGCCGATGGCATTGACGCTGCCTTCGGTAAATTTCAGGAGTTGCGGCGCCTTCCAGCCGCAGCGGGTGCCCAGCGACCAAAGGCAGAAAAGCACTCCAATGAGCATCGCCACCACCGGGGATCCCATGTTGAGCAAAACCCGGCCCAGGGTGGATTCCTTCAGGCCCAGCAGCTCGGCGGCGGTTCCCAGAAGCATCAGGGCGATCGGGAGCAGGATCGAAAACAGGGTCATCCCGAACCCCGGGGCTTGAATGTGGGCGGATTGTTCCTGGGCCATCACTGGCGGGGTGGGATGGACGCGTTTCACCGCAAATTTGGCGAAAAAGGGGCCGGCGATGGCGGCTGTCGGGATGCCGATGAGGAACCCCCACATGAGTACCTTCCCCGTGTCGGCGTGCAGGGCGTTGATCGCAATGACGGGCCCCGGATGGGGTGGCATGAGGCCGTGCATCACCGAAAGGAAGGAGAGCAGGGGAAGCGCCAGATTGAGGAAGGGGCGGCCGGTTTCCTTGGTGAGTCCCAGAAGGACGGGGAGCAGGAGGAGGAAGCCGACGGCAAACCAGCAGCTCAGGCCGACCGTGATGGCCAGTGATATGATGCACCAGCCGGCGTTCGCCTTCCCAAAAAAGTTGCTGAAACCCCGGGCCAGGACGGTGGCTCCGCCGGATTCAGCGAGCAGTTTCCCGAGAATTGCGCCTAGGCAGATCACGGAAGCCACGCCGCCGAGGGTTCTTCCCAGGCCGAGCTGGAAGGAGTCCACCACCTGAAGCATGGTCCATGGGGTCGCGTCCCCGGGCGGCCGGCTCATGGGGGCGACGCCCAAGAGGACGGCGCCCCCGCCCAGAAGGAGGGAGGCGACGCTGAGGGCGAGAAAGGGGTTGAGTTTCCAGCGGGTGACCAGGAGCACCAGAAGGACGATGGCGCCAAGGGTCATGGCGATGAGCGGAAGGTCGGTGGGGGAGTGCATGGGGCGTAGCTCGGGAGGTGCCTGCGGCGTTGCGGCGGGACGGGCGCAGGCGTTATGAAGGAAATGCTGGGTGGAAAGAAGCCGTAAAAGCGGAGCCGCGCGTGAAATCGGGGTGGTTTCTTTTATTGGGTCCGGTCATTGCAGGGTGGGCCAATTGTGCATGCAGTGCTTTTTTGGCGCGGATTCTGCTTTAGCTGGAAGCGCTCGGGTGTGCCCCAGACGCCTGAAATTACAACGCATGATATCAACCAGGTCCTCCAAGAATGCTGCAAAGCGCTCTTGGAAATCGTTTTGCGCGAGAGCCAGCTCACTGTTTCCGATCAGAGGAAACGGAGCGCTCCTCCGTGCCCGCATGGTTTCTCATGCCGCCCTCTCGGCGCTTTTGACGGTTCTTCTCTTCCTCTCGCCGGCGGCAAGCTTTGCCGCGACCGTGACTTTCAAGACTCCCGTGACGATCAGCGGGGATTCGGACGTGCTGAATATCGGGTCCACCGTGTTCGCCTACAACTTCTACTCCAGCGGCGGCTCGGTCAACGGCGTCTCCTTCACCAGTTCCACCAGCACGACCGGAGCGGGGAATCTGGGGCTTGCCCTGACCAGCGGCGCCTACTCTGCGAACCTTTCCGGGAGCGGAACGAATTTCAACGCCCTTTCCTCGACCTACAAGCTTCTGCTGAGCGGCGCCGTATATGGCGACGCCATACCCGCCTCCTCTGGGTTGACTGCCAATTATTATGGCGCCATGAACAACGGGGTTGCCCAGGGGGGGAACTTCGGGACACCGATCCTGACCACCACCACCCCCCAGATCGCCTTTGACTGGGGTTTGGGAGGGGTGGGCGGGACGTCGTACGCTGACGGCGCAAGCGCCCGTTTTACCGGCAAATTCACGCCCAACTACACGGAAACCTACACCTTCTACACCCAGTCCGACGACGGGATGCGCGTGGCGGTTAACGGGGTTAACGTTGTTAGTAGCGGATGGATAGATCAGGGAGGGAGTACTTACTACTCTGGAACTGTGAACCTTACGGCGGGGGTCCCCTGCGATATTTCCGTGGAATACTACGAGAACAGCGGGGGAGCGGTCTGCAAGCTCTACTGGTCGAGTCCTTCGCAGACGGGCAACGTCATGACTCTCATGCCATCATCGGCCTTCGTGACTGCGGTTTATCCCAAGCCGATGACCCTGACTCTCAACGGTCTCACGGTGAACAAGGCATACGCAGTCCAGCTCTGGTCGAATGACAGCACCGGATCCTACAACGCCCGCAGCAATCAAATCTCGGGCGGCGGAACCGCGGTTTCGCTTGATGTGAACTCCCAGGACATCACCGGCGGCGTCGGGCAGTTCACTATCGGGTCGTTTGTCGCCAACGCGACCTCACAGACGATTTCCGTGGTGGGCGCCGCTTCCTCAGGGGGCATCAGCACGCAGATCAATGCGGTTCAGCTCCGTGACATCACCGGCATATGGAGCGGGGCCATCAGCAATGTCTGGGACTCCACCACCACCAACTGGTCCGGTGGACAGGCCTTCAACACCTTTGCCGCTGGAACGCCACTCACCTTCGCCGACGTAGATGGAACCGGCACGGCGGTGACCAACTCGAGTCCCGCAATACAGGCCGCCGGTATCTCCGCCTCCGGGACTGTGACTGTGACGAGCAACACGGTAAATTACACGCTAGGCACCTCCGGAGGCACGCTCGGGCTGACCGGAGCCGCCTCCCTTGCGAAGTCCGGAGCCTCCACACTGACGCTCTCAGGCACCCATTCTTTCACCGGGGGCATCAACCTGACGGCGGGTACTCTAAAGACAGCCTCGCTTGGGGCTCTGCCCAATGGTCCAGTGACTGTGGGTTCGGGCGCCAGGCTGGACCTGAATGGCTTCAACCAGACGATCGGTCTCCTCACCGACAACGGTTCCGTGGTGAACACCGGCGCCGAGGCGACGCTGACCCTGACGAACAACATCGGCGGCGCCGCCACGCCTGCCTTCTCGGGGACGTTAAATCTGGCTTTCTCTAACAGGTCATCCGCCTCCCAGTACGTTGCCTCGAATTTAAATACGCTCGGCACCCTCGCCAACACTGGAACAGGGACGGGAGCCGTGGCAAACTTTTCCACAACAGGGATTGCAGGGGCCACCGCCGGCGTGGTCGTCCTGAATGGTTCTCTCGGAACATCCGTCACCAAGCTCGTCCAGGACAGCCCGACATCACCCTTGGTGGTTAACGCCTCCAACTCGGCTTTTACTGCTCCCATCGAAGTCCGGCAGGGGGCTCTCGTAATTGGCAACAAGAACAACTCCCTCTCGAACGTCCTCGGCAGCGGGACCCTGACCATCGGAACCGGGACCTCCAATGCCGCCCTCGTTTTCGCCGCCCGCTACGGCATGGCGTCCACGACCGGAAGCGACGGGGGTAATTACACCCTCGTCAATCCCATCGCCACCGGCGGCTCGGGAACGAACATCATCGACGTCACGGATTACGGTCTCACCCTGAGCGGTACGATTACGCTTGGAAGCGGTCTGACCATCGCCACAGGCAACGGCCTCGGGTCTACAGTGAACGTCTCAGGCGGGGTGGGCGGAGCTGGAAACATCACCGTCTCCAACTCCAGCGGATCCGGCGCCGGTTCCAATGGGAGCGTGGTGACATTCGACACCAAGCCGATCAACCATATCGGCACCGTCACTTTCAACAACGCGGCCGTCCTCGGCGGTGTCGCTGGTACCGGCACCGGCACCAACTCCATCACGGGCGGCATCGGCTCGAATGTGCAGGCCATCATCCAGTCCAGCGCGACCAATCCGCTCACTATCAGCGGGACGATAGACGTGAACCCGGCGGGCCTTGCGATCACGTCGAACAGCGCAAAGTTGATCACGGTTTCCAGCCCTACAACCGGCACCGGAGCGGTGACGCTCAATTTAAACAGCACCGGAGACATCACCCTGTCGAGCGCCGTGCTGAGCCATGCCGGGGGGATCATCGTAAACGTGAACGGTTCGGGCACGCCCACTGTGACGAATCTCGGAAGCTATCCCGGACCCATTCTTTTCGGGGGGACGTCCACGACAGCGCTGACGATTGCCTCTGATATGAGTGCGAGTTTCCCAGGTGTTACCCAGAACAGAACAGGATCCGCGCTTTCCCTCAGTGGAGCGATTACGCTGAATTCTTCCGGTAAAACTTTTGTAAGCAACGGCTCCCAAGCGCTCAATTTAACGGGTGCCATTTCGGGCGCCGGCGACCTGACCATCAAGGCGAACTCCACGGGACTGCTCTTCGTGGATGGCGCTCTGAACTTCACCGGTAATGTGATAAACAGCGGCTCGGGGGTCACGGGTTCTCTGGCGCCAATCACCGGACCTGCCACCCAGGGAACGGCCCTCCTCACTGGCCCAATCGGTAGCGGGGTCGCTAAAGTGATTCAGGACAGCGCGACTTCCGCCTTGGTGTTTTATGCCGCCAACACGAGTTGGACCGGTGGAATTGAAATCCGGCAGGGCGCGGTTGTGCTCTCCGACTACGAAACGCTCGGAGTCACGTCGACGGCAAATCCTTCCGGACAGGGGCTTGTCACAGTGGGAACTGGCACTGCTGATGCTGCCTTCCTTTTCGGATCACGCTTTGCACCCAAACCTCCGACCGGTTTAGCTGCCAACGGCGGAAATCTTGTCATCCGTAATACGTTCGCAGTGCGCGGTACGGGCACCAACATTATCGGGAACTCCGACTACTCGATGAGTCTGCCGGGTGCCGTCACGCTGTATGGCGGAAGCGTGACCTTCATGAATGCCAATCCAAACGGGATCCTCGGAATTTATGAAACCCTGACCGTGTCGGGCGGAATCACCGGCACGGGCGATGTATTTGTGACCAACGCCAGCGGTACCGGCGCCACCAAGGTGGTGTTTGACACGAACCCAATCAATAACAGCGGTCGCGTCACCTTCAACAGCGCCTCTCTTCTGGGGGCGCCTGCGGGAACAGATACAACCGCAGTCAATTCAATTACCGGCGGAATCGGTTCGAACGTGGTGGAAATCGTACAGGCAAGCCCCAACAACGCGCTGAGCATTTCATCGGGGTCCGTGAATGTCGCAGCTTCCGGATTGGCCCTCACCTCGAGTGGCACCGCGAACATGACCGTCTCTGCCCCCACGACCGGCTCCGGCGCCCTGACGTTGAACATCAGTGGCGCGGGCGGGATTACGCTCTCCGGTGCTCTTGGCCATACCGGCGGAATTATTGTGAACCGCAATGGCACCGGCTCGCCTTCGATCGGGGCCTTTAGTGGAAACCTCACAATCAATGGCACTGGGAACAGCGCATTCACAATCGCCGGAGCTTTGAACGGTTCCCAAATGACGTCGACCAGCAGCGCCCCCGCCACCTTGAGCGGCAACTGGACCCTCCCCGGCGGCGGTGCGCAGATTTCCTCCTCTTCCGGAACGCTCACTTATTCCGGGGTGATCTCCGGCACCGGCGCGCTCTCGATCAGCGGCGGCGTTTCGCTCTCGGGAAGCAACACGTTTACCGGAGGCGTAACGCTTACTCAGGGAACACTGACGTTGGGCGGCGCCTCGGGGAACGAACTCGGGCCCGTTGCCACCGCGGGAACGCTGACTCTGAACGGCGGAAGCGTGCGCTTCGGAACTTACACCGCCTACGCGTTGTCTGCCCTGACGGGAACGGCCGACCTGACACTGACAAATAATTCAGGCGCGGCGGTGACCCTCACGGTGGGGAACGCCAGGAATCTTTCCTCGACGTATTCCGGCGCCTTTAAGGGGCTCGGCTCACTCACGAAGTCGGGAACAGGCACTTTCACCCTCCAGGGGGCAAACAACATCGCTGGCAGCGTCTTGGTTACCGCAGGCACCCTTGCGATCGTGGACGGCGGTTCGCTTTCGGGCGTAAGCACTCTGGCGGGAAAAACCGGGGGCACTCTGTATATTGCGAACGCGTCGGTTTCGATGGGGGTTGCCGGCAATTTTGGCGTGAGTTACGGAGCGACTGGAACCGCATACACTACGATTGCGAGCGGGGGCGTGTTGAACCTTGGCAACGGTAGCGGCAGAGTCTTCATCGGTGGCGGAGACAGCGGGGGGCCTTTCGGGACAGGGATTCTGTCCGTCAAAGATGGGGCATTGGTCAATGTCGTCTCTCCCGGCGCAGGCAGTCCCACGGATGCCGTTTACCTGGCCGGATATGGAGGGGATGGCACCATCAACCTGGACGGCGGGACATTCACCAGCGCGCGTAATTTCACCAATGGACTGGGTACAGGAACGTTCAATTTCAACGGCGGTATCCTGAAAGCCGGCACCAGTTCCACGACCTTCATCCAGAACATCACAAGCTCGTACGTAAAGGCCGGGGGTGCCGTGATCGACACCAACGGCTACGACATCACGATTCCTCAAACGTTTCTGAACTCCACCACTTCGCCGGGGGGTGGCCTCACGAAGCAGGGGATGGGCAGCCTCACGCTGCCGGTGGCAAACACCTACACGGGTGGAACGACGATCGCCGGGGGCACGCTAAAGGTGAATGTCGCCACCGCGCTCGGCACCGGTTCGCTGACTTTCGTAAACGGCGTCCTCGAGGACGCCACCGGCACGGGCAGTCCCCTGCCATCGGGCGCGGCCCAGGTGTGGGCGGGATCTGCTGGCTTCGCCGGGACCGTTGCGATGAACACGGGAACGGGCGGCGTCACCATCGCCTCGGACACCACGGTCGATGTCCGCATTTCGGCGCTCACAGTGGCCGGCAACATTTCGGGCGCGGGCGGGCTCACCAAAATTGGCTCGGGATCGCTCACGTTGAGCGGCGTGAATACCTATTCGGGGGCGACAGTCGTGAACGTGGGAACGCTGGTCATCAACGGCGCGAGCGCGCTTCCTGCCGGCTCGGCGTTGACCATCGCTGCGGGAGCCACGGTCATCCTCCAGAATGGGGCCGATGTCAGCAGTTTCGCAGGGGCAGGAAGTTTGATCTACGGCGTCGGAACCCAGATTACCGTGGGCGCAGGCGATACCACCGGGACCTGGGGTACCGTCGTTTCGGGTGTTCCAAGCTTTAACAAGGTGGGCTCCGGTATTATCACCGTGACTTCCGCCAGTGCATTTACGGGCAAGACTTCCATTTATTCGGGAGGCCTTAATGTGAGCAGTTTGAACTCCCTCTCGGGAAGCTCGTTTAACTGGAGTGTCTTTGCGGGCTCGCAAGCCGTGAATGGCACCTCGGACGGAGTCGGCTCTGCTGCCAGCTTTAAGAACCCTTGGGGGATGTGTGCCGATGCCTCGGGTAACCTGTACGTGGTGGATAATGCGGCAAACATGGTCCGCAAAATCACGAGTTCCGGTTCCGTTTCGACTCTGGCAGGAACGGGCGTCGCCGGTTATCTGGACGGACCCGCGGGTACGGCAAAATTTTCCGCTCCGACAGCGATCGCGATCGATCCGTCTGGAAACGTCTTTGTGGGTGACAACGGCAACAGATTGGTCCGGAAGATTTCGGTTTCCACAGGATCGGTCACCACCTTCGCCGGAACCTATGCAAGTCTTCCGTTCAACAGCATCCGAGGGATGTCGGCAGACGCTTCGGGCAACGTTTACGTGGGCGACGCTGGGCTGGCGAAAGTGTTTAAAATCTCCCCAACCGACTCTTTAAGTGCTTCAGGGACGTTGACCAGCTTTGCGGACAATGTCTCCGCATCCTTGGCATTCGTCGAACCCATGGGGTCTGTCTGGAATTCCAGTGGGACAACGATGTATCTGGCCGAGCATACGACTCCCGGTCGCATCCGCCGCATCACCACCAGCGGTACCTTGGTTTCTGGAACCACGTATCTCTCCGGCCTCTATTACCCCGAATTCCTCGCGATCAACGATGCCGGATATGTCTACTACGAGGATTCAGACAACGCGCAGTCCGTGCGACGAATCGCTCCTGACGGCACCATTCTGACGATTGGAGGCAACGCCTCGGCGTACAATACGGCAAGTACGGCGGGATATGCCAACGGCTTGGGCAGCAGCGCGCTCTTTAACGTTCCCCGTGGCATCGTTCTGGACCCCGTCTCAGGGTCGTTGTTCGTTGCCGAGTATAACAACAGGGTGATTCGAAAGGGGACTCCGGTGAGTTTCTCGGGCAGTGCACTGGCGAGTAGTTCCTTGGGGGCGCCGGTTGATGCGACGAGCGCTACGATTGACATCGGTTCACTCACCTCGACAGGCAGTCTGATTGTCTCGGGCTCTTCTCAGGGAACCCAGCGTATCATCAACCTTGCCGGGACGACCGGGGGCGCAGTGCTGGACCAGTCTGGCACTGGAGTCCTGCTTTTTGCGGGGTCCGTGACTGCCACGGGCGCCGGGTCGAAGACTCTCTGGTTGCAGGGGTCGACTGCAGGCAGGGCGGAAATTTCCGGCGTCATCTCCAACAACAGCGCCACAAACAAGACGGCTCTCCTCAAGCAGGGGACAGGGGCTTGGACACTCTCCGGGGCGAACACTTACTCTGGTGGAACAACGCTTGCCCAAGGAACGCTCGTCCTGGGTGGAACGAGTGCATTGGGGACGGGAAGCCTCTCCATCAGCGCCGGAACCACCTTGGATGCTGCCAGTGCGCTGATCATGCCAGCTTTGGGCCAGGTCTGGAACGGTAGCTTTACATTCCTCGGCACAAACTCCCTCGACCTGAGCGCGGGTTCGGTATCGCTGACGGCGAACTCCACGGTTACGGTCAACGCTGGGTCGCTCACCGCCGCCAACATCTCCGGAAGCTACGCACTGAGCAAAGCCGGCGCTGGGACACTTTTATTGGCTGGCACCAACACTTTCAGTGGCACACTTAACCTGACGGCGGGGACGCTGGTGATTAACGGGGCGAATGCGATGCCTTCGACTGTGACTCTCAATGCAGCAGCCGGCACAACGGTGGTTCTTCAAAATAGCGCACCTGTTCCAGCGATGACTGGCTCGGGAACCGTGACCTATCCGGCCGGTTCAAATGCCGTCCTCGGGTTTGCGGATGCTTCCGGAGACTCGACGATGGTTCTCTCAGGCTCCTCAAGCCTGACCAAGACTGGCACCGGTACGGTGTCACTCACTTCGAACTCCTCGTTCACGGGCAAGACCTCCATTAATTCAGGCGCTCTGAGCGTTTCTACGCTCAACAAGGTCACCGGAGGCACGGCGTCCAGTTCGCTCGGTGCGCCGACCTCCGCTGCAAACGGAACCATCGACCTCGGCAGCCTGACAGCCTCGGGAACGCTGATAGTCACCGGCTCGGCCCAGACCACAGACCGCGTCGTCAACCTCGCCGGCGGTTTGCCGATGGTCACCTATATTTCCACCGACTTTACGGCTGCGCCCTCCGGCGCCACCCTCTCTTCGAGCGCCGTTGTTTCCGGTGGCGAGTGTATTTTGACGCCGGCGGTCAGCGGCACTTACGGCTATCTCCTCTTCAATACGCTCCCGTCCAATCCGACGGCCTTCACCGCCCAGTTTGACTACCGCGTGAACGACGGCAGCGGAGCCGACGGCACGTGCTTCAACTACGGTGCGATCACCGCCGCCTCGGGGGATGAAAGTGGAATGGCCGGAGCTACGACCACGGGTCTCGTCATTACGATGATTGAGTATGGTACTCAACGAGTTGAGGCAAAACTGAACGGGACCATTTTGCAGACGGGGTACGTCACGCTGATTGGGGCCGCCTATAAGCGGGTCGTCGTGGACATCAGTTCATCGAACCAGCTCACCGTGACCGTGGGGGGCACCAGTGTGATCAACGTGAGCCTCGGGGCAACTTACGGCAACGCCGACAAGTCCGCCTGGAAGTTCGGCTTCGCCTCCCGAAGCGGCGGTGCAAATAACAAGCACAGCATCGACAATCTCTCAGTATTTGCTCCGGGCACGGGATGGTCCGGCGGCTTGGCCGGCGGAGGCGTGATCGACCAGTCCGGTTCGGGCGCTCTAGTCTTCTCGGGCGGCGTCACCGCGACGGCTTGGGGGGCCAAGACGCTCACCTTGCAGGGTTCTACCAGCGGCACCGGGGAAATCTCCGGAGCGATTGTGGATAGCGGTAGCGGGGCGACGGCGCTCTCTAAGACAGGGACCGGAAAGTGGACCCTTTCCGGAGCGAACACCTATTCCGGCGGCACGAGGCTCTCGCAAGGGACGCTTGTTCTTGGCAACGCCAGTGCGCTCGGCACAGGGACCCTCACGATCAGCTCCGGCGCTACGCTGGATGTTTCCAGCACGCTCACCCTTCCTGCACTCGCCCAAATCTGGAATGGAGACTTCACCTTCCTGGGTTCCAACTCACTCCTTGCGAGCGCAGGCTCGGTGTCCCTCACCGCAAACACGGCATTGACCGTTTCGGGCGGCTCGCTAACCGTTGCAAATATTTCCGGCTCCTACGCGCTGAGCAAAGCCGGAGCTGGCACCTTGATACTGTCGGGCACCAACAGTTTCACTGGAACAATGAACCTGACGGCGGGAACGCTGGTCATTGATGGATCTTTGGCCTTGCCCGCCAGCGTAACGATCAATGCTTCAGGCGGCACCACGGTCTTGCTCCAGAACAACGCGCCGTTGCCTCTTCTCACAGGGGCGGGCACGATTTCATTCGCGGCCGGTAATCCTGCTTGGGTTGGATTGTCTGACTATTCCGGCAATTCGAGCCTGGTGGTCTCCGGGTCATCCTCTCTCACCAAAACCGGCTCTGGTGCCGTGGATCTCACCGCCCTCTCCGCCTACACCGGCAAGACTTGGATTCAGAGCGGGATGCTTGGAATCAGCTCCTTGAACGTTGTTGGGGGCGGTACATCCTCCCTCGGCTCGCCCACCACCGCCGCCAACGGCACGATTGACCTGGGCAGCCTGTCTTCCACCGGCGCCCTCAGGCTCAACGGAGGTTCCTTTAGCACCGACCGCATCATCAACCTCGCTGGCACCACGGGCGGCGGCATCCTCGACCAGTCGGGAACCGGCACGGCGGTGTTCGGCGGCGCCGTCACCTCAACGGGCGCTGGCTCCAAGACGCTCACCCTGCAGGGGTCCTCGACTGGCAGCGCCCAGATCACAGGCGTGATCTCCAACTATAGCGCCACCTACACCACTGCCCTCTTGAAGCAGGGGACCGGCGTCTGGAATCTTTCCGGGGCGAACACCTACTCCGGCGGCACCACCCTGAGCGCCGGCACGCTCCGTCTGGGCAACGTCAGCGCCCTCGGTACGGGTACGCTGACCCTCTCCGGCGGCGCCCTCGACAACTCCTCTGGAGCGGACCTGACCCTGTCCGGTAACCTGCCGGTAAACTGGTCTGGAGACTTTGCTTACCTTGGCACGAACAGCCTCAAGTTTGGCAGTGGCGCCGTCACGATGACGGGCGACCGCACGATTACGGTGAACGGAGCCACCTTGCAGTTTGATGGCTCCGTCAGCGGCGGCGGCGCGCTCACCAAGGCGGGCCAGGGCATGCTGTCGCTTTCCAGCGCCAACAACTTCTCCAGTGTCAACGTCACTGGAGGTACGCTCCTTCTGAATTCCGGCGGCGCGGCAGGCTCAGGCGAGTTGGCGGTCTCCAATGGCGCGACCCTCAGAATCAGCTCCGCCACTTCGCTCCAAACGCTCTCGAATGTCTTGAGCGGCCAGGGGGCGGTGGTTGTTTCCGGCACGGCCGGGGTGAAACTGACCGCCTCCAACTCCTACACTGGCGGAACCACCGTCACCGCGGGCAGCCTCCTCGTTTCCTCTTCAGGCGGCCTTGGCACGGGTTCGGTTTCGACCTCGGGAAGTGCCACGCTGACTTTCGTCAATTCCGCAGATCTGGCGCTTTCGAATCAGATCGCGGGTTCCGCTCAGGTGCTCGCCTCGGGTTCGGGTCTGCTGACGCTCTCCGGCGCGAACACCTTCTCCGGCGGTGTCAAATTGACCGCCGGCACCCTGAAACTTGCCGGTGCCACGGCGATCGGGTCAGGCACACTCTCAGTTACCGGTGGGGGCCTCGCTGCCGACAGCGATCTGATCCTGTCGTCCAATAACCTGATCGCGCTGGGCGGCAACTTTGCCTATCAGGGAACCGCGAGTCTCGCACTCGGAACGGGAGCCGTCACTCTCTCAAGCTCGCCAACCATCAACGTAGCGTCTGGAACTCTGAGCATCGGTGGTAACATCAGCGGCGCGTCGTTCGGGTTGACCAAAACAGGCGACGGAACACTCATTCTCGCTGGCAGCAACACTTACACCGGGGCGACAACAGTGTCCGCGGGCGTGCTTGTTTTTGCCGGTGCGAACGCGATCCCGAGCGCCTCGGCCATCACGACCACAGGAACGGGAGTCATCCGCCTGCAGGGAGGTGCGAAGGCCGGCAGTCTGATCGGTTCCGCAAACCTCGCGCTCGCCGCGGACGCCGACACCACGATCGGCACCGGGTCGGTGACCACTGGAACGCTGTCGGGCGTTCTCTCAGGCGACGGCGGTCTCTCCAAGTCGGGAACGGGCGCCATCACGCTTTCCGGTCTTAACTCCTACACGGGCAAGACGGTAATTTCGAACGGTACGCTTCTGGTCAGTTCGCTGAACAGCGTCCTCAACGGCTCGGCGACCAGCAACCTCGGGGCACCTTTGACTGCTTCCAACGGCACGATCGACCTCGGCAGCCTCACCAGCACCGCGACTCTGACCATCGGCGGCAACGGCTTCACCACAGACCGCGTCATCAACCTCGCCGGCACCACCGGCGGAGGCCAGATCAACCTGACCGGCTCCGGCACGGTGAAGTTTACGAGCGACCTCACCGCCACCGGCGCGGGATCCAAGACGCTCACGCTGCTTGGTTCCTCCTCCGCGGTGGGCGAAATCGCCGGGGCCATCGTGGACAACAGTGCTACGAACAAGACCTCGCTTGCGAAGCAGGGCGCGGGGACGTGGATCCTGTCCGGTTCGAGCTCCTTCTCCGGCGGGACCAATCTGAGCGGAGGGACGCTCATCCTCAATAATGCCTATGCTCTGGGTACGGGTTCGCTGACCATGAGCGGCACCAGCGCTTTCGACAACACCTCTGGTGCTGCGCTGACACTGGGTTCCAACCCGGCGCAGACGTGGGGCGCCGATTTCACCTTCCTTGGTTCCAACAAACTGAATCTCGGTGCGGGCGCGGTTTCGCTCTCCGCGAACCGGACAGTCACCGTGAATGCGGGTGTTCTTCAGGTGGACGGCGTGGTGTCGGGTGCATTTTCGCTGACGAAGGCTGGCGCCGGCACTTTGGTGCTCAACGGCAACAACACCTTCACCGGCTCTCTCGCGCTCACGGGCGGGACGTTGATTCTGAACAAGACCACCAGCGGCGGTGGTGGGGCGATTGCCGCGGGCACAGGCACGACCGTTTCAGTCGGCGACTCGGCGGTCTCCAACGTTTTCCCCTCGAGTTTGACGCATCGCTGGTCCTTCGCCGAGTCGAGCGGTTCCGTCCTCAGGGACTCTGTGGGCACATCGGACGGCACGATCGTGAATCCCGGGGGAACGCAGACCGCGACCCTGGGTGGAGGAAAACTGGTGCTTCAGGGAGGGCCCCGAGCGAGCGCCAGCTACGCCAAGATGCCCGGAGGTCTCCTGCAGGGGCTCAAGGACATGACGATCGAGGTTTGGGCGGCGCCAAACGTCCTCGCGGGAGCGATCAATTCCAGAATCCTTCTTTTCAGCGACGCCGCCGGGTCTGGTAATTTCATTTCCATTACGACCATCGGACCGGGCACGGGTTCTGCCTACCTCTACGCTCCCAATTTCGGAATCACATCATCTCCCACGATCACCTCCACCGCCGGACAGGTTTATCACTATGTGCTAGTGTGGGACTCTGCCGCGGCCCAAGTGCGCTACTATCGGGATGGTGTCCTGGTGACCAGTGCGGCGCTGGGGGCCACAACGCTCTCCCAGCTCGCCGATCAGATGCTTTCGTTTGGTTACTCGGATTCCGGGGATCCGACTTTTGCCGCCGATTATCTGGAGGTTCGCCTCCACAACCGCGCGTTGTCTGCGTCAGAAATCGCCGCAGACACACTTGCAGGAGCCGAGGTCTTCCCAAGTTCGGACTTCACGTTTGCCTCCGCGCTTTCGGGCGCTGGGTCTCTGCAAAAGATTGGCGGGAACACGGTCACTCTGAGTGGCGCAAAGACTCAGACCGGCCTCACCACCGTCAGCGAGGGGACGCTGCGTTTGACAAGCGGAACGGTCGGAGCCGGAACGGTGAATGTCACCTTGCTCGGCGCTCTGCAGCTGGACGCCGCAACCGACTTCTCGGTGACCAACGTGCTCACGGGTCCGGGTACGGTGCGCAAGTCGGGCGTCGGGAAGGTAACGCTCTCAGCCGCGAACAGCTTGTCCGGCAGTCTGCTTCTCAACTCCGGAACCCTCAGTATTGGGAATGCTTCTGCGCTCGGTTCCGCATCCCTCGCCATCACTGCAGGAGCCTCCGTTGATGCCTCTACCGCGGTGACACTGAGCGGCTCGCCTGCACAGTCTTGGAACGGAAGCTTCACTTTCCTTGGCACGGCCTCCCTGGGCATGGGGTCCGGAGCAGTGACTCTCAACGCCACGCCGACGATCACGGTGAACGCCGGAACTCTGATGGTCGGCGGCGCGATCTCCGGCGGCTACGGAGTGACAAAGGCCGGTCCGGGGACCTTGGTCCTCTCCGGATCGAACGTCTACACAGGTCCGACCACGGTTTCCGCAGGTACTCTGGTGCTAGACGGCGCCAACGCGCTGCCTGCCTCGTCTGCTCTCTCGGTCGCTTCTGGTGCCACTTTGGTATTGCAGAATGGCGCTCCGATTCCGAGTTACACGGGTTCCGGTGCCGTGACATTCGCCCCGGGTGCCAGCGTGTCTGTTGGGGCGGGGGATGTTACCCAGAGTCTGTCTGCCACGATGTCCGGAGCCTCGACACTGACTAAGGTGGGTGCAGGCACCATCACGCTTTCCGGTCTCTCTTCTTACACCGGCAAGACCTGGATCCAGCAGGGCGCGCTGTGGGTTGCTTCGTTGAACAAGGTGAGTGGTGGGCAGGCTTCGAGTTCGTTGGGGGCTCCAACGACTGCATTGAACGGCACGATTGATCTGGGCAGCCTCACATCCACCGGAACGCTCGTCACCGGCGGGAGTCTGGCAGCATATGAGTCGTACTTAACTGGGACGCCGTACACGCTCTCATCGAACGCGAGCAATCCATGGGTCCTCGCCAAGGATTTGGGCCAGAAGTGGACTTTTGAGGCTGAGTACTTGATGAATGCCAATGGTGGAGGCAATACCCTCTTCTCTTATGGAATGTACACCGATGGCATCCTGGTGCGTTCTCAGACGGGCGACGGAGTGTGGGTCAAGAATACATCCTATGGCCCCCTTGACCCTTTTGGGGGTACAACGACCGGAGGACAGTTTGTTGCCGTCAAAATCACATTTGATAGCGGGACGATGAAAGTCTACGCCGCAGGCGTCTTGCTTAAGACATCGACCGGAGTGGGGGTTTTAAATCCAGCGGACAAGACGATTCGATTGGGTGCGGCGCCCCACGGCCCGGGTGAAGGGTTTGATGGGCAGGTGAGAAACATTCGGATCACCTTCGACGGTCCTTTGCCAGTCACAACAACCGACCGGGTCATTAATCTGGCTGGCACAACGGGTGGCGGTGTTCTGGATCAGTCCGGGACGGATCTCCTTAATTACGCGGGGGGTGTCACGGCCACGGGGGCCGGTTCGAAGATTCTCACCCTGCAGGGCTCCACTTCCGGCACTGGCGAAATTTCCGGTGTGATCTCGAACAACAGTTTGCTGAACACGACGGCGCTTCTGAAGCAGGGCACCGGCACCTGGACGCTTTCCGGCGCCAATACTTATTCCGGTGGAACGACCCTTGCGGCCGGAACTCTCGCGCTGGGCAACGCCGGCGCGCTCGGAACGGGAACGCTGACAATCAGCGGTGGCTTCCTCAACAACTCGTCTGGCTCAGCCCTGACGATTTCGACCGTGTCTGCCCAGGCGTGGACGGGTGACTTCGGCTTCCTAGGCACCAACAGCCTCACCTTCTCTTCCGGCGCAATCGCGATGAGCGGCGACCGTACGATCGTGGTGAACGCTTCAACGCTCGAGTTCGACGGATCGATCCTGGGCGGCGGCGCGCTCACCAAAGCTGGGGCCGGAACCCTTGTTCTGGCGGGTTCCAACAATATCTCGGCGGTGAACGTCACCGGCGGCACCCTTCAGCTCAATTCTGGAAACGCTGCTGGTTCAGGGACGATTTCCACTTCTCTGGGCTCCTCAGTGTCCTTGGCACCGGGTAGCGTATTGCCCGACGGCCTGACCCATCGCTGGTCTTTCAACGAATTAGCCGGCACTTCTCTGGCGGACTCAGTGGGCTCTGCAAACGGCGCCATTGTCACGCCCGGCGGCTACTCCTCCACTGCAACATTGAGTTCAGGAACTGTAACGTTGAACGGAGCGACCCGCGCGGGCGCGAGCTACGTCAAGCTGCCGGCGGGCATGCTGAGCGGTCTCACCTCTATGACCCTCGAGGTCTGGAGCTCTATTAACGCGACAGCGTCCTGGCCTTATGTTTTTGCCTTCAACGATGTTGAGGATTTCACCACTGGAACTGAGAAGACCCTTTTCGTGAATCCGTTGATGGGTGGATCCAATACCCAAGGCATGCTGAGTTTGAGGGCGCTCGGTCTCGGAGGTGCTTACGATGGCAGTTATAATGCTACCACAGTACTCGGGCAGGTTTACCACTATGCCATCGTCTGGGATGCGGCCTCCACCCAAGCAAGGATTTACCGTGATGGAGTGCTGCTTTCGACGGTGTCCGTGGCGGGACACACACTGTCCGAGATTTCCAGCAACGTTTTCTACCTCGGGCGCTCCCCGTACTCATGGGATGGCCCGGCAAACCAGTCCTATCGCGAGGTGCGTCTGTACAACCGCGCGCTTTCCGCCGCTGAGATCGCCGCCAGCACGGCGGCCGGCTCGGAGAATGTGTTTACGGTTCCTTCCAACCTGACGTTCCTCAACACTTTCACCGGTGCGGGTTCGCTGCAAAAGACAGGCGCGGGATCCGTCAGCCTTCTGTCTGCTAACTCCTACACCGGAGGTACGACGATCTCAGCCGGCAGCTTGTTGGTCTCCGCGGATGGAGGGCTGGGCGCCGGTTCTGTGAATCTTTCCAGCGGGGCTACACTCGCCTTCACCAATACTTCCGCCGCGGTTTTTGCCAACTTGATCAGCGGCCAAGGCCAGGTGGCGGCCTCCGGGACCGGTGCACTGACTCTCTCAGGATCAAATGCCTTCACCGGAGGGGTGAAGCTGACCTCCGGCACACTGAAACTCGCCAGCGCCTCCGCGATAGGTTCAGGCACACTTTCCATCACGGGTGGGGCCTTTGCCGCGGACAATGATCTGACGCTCTCCTCCAACAACCCGATCGCTGTGGGCGGAAACTTTGCCTATCAGGGAACCGCGAGCCTCTCGCTCGGGACGGGCACGGTAACGCTGTCGGTGTCGCCCAACATGAACGTCGCTAGCGGCACCCTGAAGTTTGGCGGCAATGTCAGCGGTACGTTCGGTGTGACGAAATCGGGAGACGGAACGCTCGTCCTCGCCGGCAGCAACACCTACACCGGCGCAACCACGGTTTCTGCGGGGACGCTCGTCTTCGCTGGAGCAAACTCTGTCCCGACCGCCGCGAGCATCACCACCACGGGCAGCGGCGTCATCCGTCTCCAGGGCGGTGCTAAGGCGCTCAATCTGATCGGTTCCGCAAACCTCGCGCTCGCCGCGGACGCCGACGCCACCATCGGCACCGGTTCTGTGACCACCGGCACCCTGTCGGGCATCCTGTCCGGCGACGGCGGCATCACCAAATCAGGAACAGGCGCCATCACGATTTCCGGCCTCAACTCCTACACCGGCAAGACGGTCATTTCGAATGGCACGCTCTCGGTCAGTTCGCTCAACAGTGTTCTCAACGGTTCCTCAACCAGCAACCTGGGTGCGCCTCTCACTGCTTCCAACGGAACGATCGACCTCGGCAGCCTCACGAGCACCGCCACCCTGACGATCGGCGGCAACGGACTCACGACGGACCGCGTCATCAACCTCGCCGGCACCACTGGGGGCGCTCAGATCAATCTGGTCGGCGCCGGCACGGTGAAGTTCACAAGCGACCTGACAGCGACCGGAGCCGGGTCCAAGACACTCACGTTGCTCGGGTCATCCACGGCCGTGGGCGAACTTGCGGGAGCCGTCGTTGACAACAGCGCCACAAACAAGACCTCGCTTGCGAAGCAGGGGACTGGAACGTGGATCCTCTCCGGTTCGAGCTCCTTCTCCGGCGGCACCAACTTGGGCGGAGGGACCCTCATTCTGAACAACGCGTCCGCGCTGGGAACTGGATCGGTGACCATCAGCGGTCCTAGCGCCATCGACAACGCTTCCGGCGCCGCGTTCACGCTGGGATCCAACCCGGCGCAGACCTGGAGTGCCGACTTCACCTTCCTCGGCTCCAACAACCTCAACCTCGGCTCCGGCGCGGTAACGTTGTCCGCGAACCGGACTGTGGGAGTGAATGCGGGCGTGTTGCAGGTGGACGGCGTGGTTTCGGGAGCGTTCTCGCTGACCAAGTCCGGAGCCGGAACGCTGGTGCTGAACGGAAACAACACCTTCACTGGCGGCGTGTCGCTGACGGGCGGTACGCTTATCTTGAACAAGGCGAGCGGCGGTGGCACCGGTGCAATCGCGGCCGGGACCGGCACGACTCTCGCGGTGGGAGGATCGGTCGCCAATGGAGACTTCACGTTTGCCTCCGCACTCTCGGGTGCAGGCGCATTGCAGAAGGTCGGTGGAAATACCGTCACATTGAGCGGAGCCAAGACGCAAACCGGGTTGACGACCGTCAGCGAGGGAACGCTGCGCCTCACCAGTGGCACG
Organism: Chthoniobacteraceae bacterium; assembly: GCA_947449735.1. Taxonomy (GTDB): domain Bacteria; phylum Verrucomicrobiota; class Verrucomicrobiia; order Chthoniobacterales; family Chthoniobacteraceae; genus Chth-196. Next base: position 88,117 of record CANFTB010000013.1, read on the forward strand.
ATTGGCACCGGCACCGTCAACGTAACTTCCCTCGGCGCACTGCAACTGGACGCAGCGACCGACTTCACCGCGACGAACGTCCTCACAGGGGCGGGTACAGTGACCAAGTCGGGCGCCGCCAAGGTGGTTCTTTCTGGCGCAAACAGTCTGTCCGGCAATCTCCTGCTCAACGCCGGGACCTTGAGCGTGGGCAACGCGTCCGCGCTCGGTACCGCATCGCTCTCGATTGCGGCTGGCGCCTCGATCGATGCGTCGACAGCGCTCACCCTCAGCAGTTCCATTGCACAAAACTGGAACGGCAGCTTCAGCTTCCTTGGGACGGCGTCACTCAACATGGGAGCCGGTGCAGTGACGCTGAATGCCACTCCGACAGTAACCGTGACCGCCGGAACTTTGACGGTGGGCGGCGCGATTTCAGGTAATTACGGAGTGACAAAGTCCGGTGCGGGCACCTTGGTTCTTTTGGGAGCGAACACTTACACCGGCGCAACGACGGTGTCCGCCGGTACGCTGGTTTTGGACGGAGTGAATGCGCTGCCGGCTTCCTCGGCGTTGTCGGTGGCCGCAGGTGCCACGGTGATCTTGCAGAACGGCGCGCCGATCCCGGGTTATACGGGCGCCGGCATCGTGACGTTCGCGCCGGGTTCCAGCGCGGTTGTTGGGGTAGGGGACGCGACGCAGACCCTTCAGATCACGCTGACTGGAGCATCCACTCTTACCAAACTCGGATCGGGAAGCATCACACTCTCCAACCTATCGACCTTCACGGGCGTCACCGCCGTTCAGGAAGGCACGCTCTCCGTTGCCTCGCTGAACAAGGTTGTCTCGGGTACTGCTTCCTCAACCTTGGGCTCTCCGACGACCGCCCTGAACGGCACGATTCACTTGGGCACGCTCGGAAAGACGGGTGCGCTGCTCATGACCGGCACGGCACAGACAACGGACCGCATCATTAATTTGGCGGGGACCACGGGCGGCGGCGTGCTTGACCAGTCCGGTACTGGAGCGCTGGTAATGAGCGGCAGTGTGACAGCCACCGGCGCGGGCTCGAAGACCCTCACGCTGCAGGGTTCGACTTCCGGCACCGGCGAGATTTCGGGCGTCATTGCGAATAACAGCCCGACAAACACGACAGCGGTGGCGAAGCGCGGGACCGGCACGTGGACGCTTTCCGGCGCCAATACTTACACCGGTGGAACAACGGTTTACGAAGGCACGCTGTTGATCACAAACGCCAACGCCTTGGGGACCGGACCGATTACTATTTATCCGGGTGCGGTCATTAACGCTGTCAGTACTTCTTCACGTGTGGTGGCGCTCGACTTCGTTGACAACGTCTCGATGGAGGCGCTCGATTCCACGACCCCGAAGGGCCCTCTGGGAACGAAGATTTGGAATGCGACAGCAGCCCAAGCCACAGGAAGCAAGACCGCGCTCACCGACGATACGGGAGCAACTTCCACCGTGAATGTGGCATGGACCAGCAGCAACACCTGGCGGGTCAACGGCACGGCCACGACCTCCCAGGATGCCAGAATCCTGCTCGGCTATTTGGACGATTCACCGAACACGGTGACGATCACCAATATTCCTTACTCCACCTATAATCTGTACGGCATTGTGGCGAGCGACAACGACCTCAATCCCTACAACACGATGGATTTCAAGGTGAACAACACCTGGGTGTTTGGCGGAGCCTCAGCCCTCTCGGCGCCAGCCTATGGATCGTGGGCGGCGGCGGGCAGCAAATGGATACAAATCGACGTTCCCAGTGCACGGCGCGGGAATTACTGGAAAGTCAGCAACCTCAGCGGTGGGACGGCAACGATCGCCGGGCAGGTGGGCCAGGGCGGGCGTGGCAGTTTGGCGGCTATCATGGTCGAAGGAATCCTCTCCGTTGATCCCCTCAGGCTCGCCGCCGTCTCCCAATTTTGGAATGGTGATTTTGTGTATCAGGGAACCGGCACCTTTGATCTGACCGCCGGTTCGGTGACGCTGAATGCGGATACCAACGTCACTGTTTCCACCGGTACGCTTGCGGTCACCAATATTTCCGGAGGGTATGCCCTTGGAAAGAAGGGCTCCGGGACGATGATCCTGAGCGGAACCAACACCTACACGGGGGCGACAACCGTCAGCGCAGGCACGCTGGTCATTGATGGAGCGAACGCGCTGCCTGCCACCTCTGCTTTGTCAGTATCTCCCGGCGCCACGGTCATTGTTCAAAATGGTGCCTGGACTCCTGCGTTTACCGGGGGCGGGACGCTCTCGTATGGAACTGGAGCGAACGCCTTGCTGGGAATGGGCAATGGCTCGGGAGACGTCGGAGCGGTTCTCTCCGGTACTTCGACGCTGACCAAGGTGGGCACGGGTGAAATCACGCTCTCAAGTCTCTCCTCGTTCACCGGAATGACCTCCATTCAGGACGGTGTTCTTTCCGTGGCAACGCTCAACCGGGTTGTTTCCGGGACCGCCTCTTCAAGTCTGGGCGCGCCTTCCAGCGCCTTGAACGGTACCATCCAGGTGGGCTCGCTGGGCCAGACTGGAGCATTAAAAATCACCGGTGCCGCTCAAACTACAGACCGTATCATCAACCTCGCAGGCACCACTGGTGGCGGCGTACTCGACCGTTCCGGATCGGGAGCACTGGTGCTCACAGGCAGCGTGACCGCCACAGGCGTCGGATCGAAGACGCTCACCTTGCAGGGGTCGACTTCCGGCACTGGCGAGATTTCTGGTGTGATCGCCAACAACAGTGCGACGAACAAGACGGCGCTCTTGAAGCAGGGCACCGGCACATGGACGCTTTCGGGTGCCAATACCTACTCCGGTGGAACGACAATAACCGCCGGTACTCTTGCCCTCGGCAACGCCGGCGCTCTTGGCACGGGGACGCTGACGATCAGCGGAGGCTTCCTCAACAACTCCACCGGGTCCGCGTTGACGATATCCACTTCTCTCCCGCAGGCGTGGACCGGTGACTTCGGCTTCCTCGGTTCCAACAGCCTCACGTTCTCTGCGGGCACGATCGCGATGAGCGGAGACCGCACCATCGTGGTGAACGCTTCCACGCTGGAGTTCGATGGCTCGATCATGGGCGGCGGTGCGCTGACCAAGGCGGGCGCCGGCACGCTGGTGCTGGCGGGTTCCAACAACATCTCCTCGGTGAATGTTACGGGGGGTACCCTGCAGTTGAATTCTCCGACTGCCGGCGGTACGGGGGGCTTGTCGACCGCGCAGGGGACCACTGTCACGCTGGCAACGCAGTTTTGGGTGCCGGCTGGCCTCAAGAACCGGTGGTCCTTTAATGAAATCGCCGGCACCGCGTTCGCAGATTCAGTCGGAGGCGCTGACGGGATGATCTTTACTCCCTCCGGCAGCCCGAATGCTTCTGTGTCCGGGGGATCGTTGAAAATGCTCGGTGGTTCCGATCTGACCGCAAGCTACGCAAAGATGCCATCAGGTCTGTTGAACGGCCTGACAGACATGACGGTTGAGGTCTGGGCTTCTCTAGACGTCGTTAGCTTCTACCCACGAATCTTTGAGTTTGGAGATGGAGTGGGACCGGGGAGCGAGACCCTGATAGAGTTTGCCACCGGCAATGACACAAATTACCCCTTTTCCGCGATTGCCGACTGGAACAGTCGCACGGCTCCGGCGGTCGCGACGCCCCTGACCTTGGGCCGGATCTACCACTGGGCTTTCGTGTGGGATTCCGCGGAAAACAAGGCGAAGTTTTACCGGGATGGCGTGCTGCTGTGTGAAACACCACTGCTCGGGCATCAGCTTTCCGAACGGGCATCGACGGTCTTCTGGCTCGGCAAATCGCATTACAGCAACAGCGTCAACACTGCCGCAACCTATGCAGAGGTCAGGCTCTGGAAGAAGGCGCTTTCCGGTGCCGAGCTCGCGGCGAACACCGTGTCCGGCCCGGACGTGCTGCCATCGGTGTCATTTACGTTGGCTAACGCCCTCAGCGGAGCTGGAGCGTTGCAGAAAACTGGTGCAGCGATTGTGACCCTTTCTGGTTCTAATTCTTACACCGGCGGTACGACGGTTTCGGCCGGCAGCTTGGCGGTTTCCACCGATGGGACGCTTGGCTCGGGCGCAGTATCCATTTCAAACGCCGCCGCCCTGTTGTTTGCAAACTCCTCTGATCTGGCTTTCGCAAACGTGATCAGCGGGTCTGGTCAAGTGCTCGCCTCGGGTTCTGGCGCACTCACTTTGTCGGGAGCGAGCACCTTCACCGGCGGCGTCAAACTGAGCGCTGGTACTTTAGCTCTCGCTAGTACCACGGCCCTCGGCACTGGCACGCTCTTTATCACCGGCGGCGCGCTTTCCGTTGCAAGCGACCTCACCCTCGCCTCAAACAACCCCGTCACGCTAGGCGGGAACTTCGCCTATCAGGGCGCAGCGAGTCTCTCTCTCGGGACGGGCACGGTAACGCTGTCGGTGTCTCCCAACATTAATGTCGTTAACGGCACCCTGAAGTTTTCCGGCAATGTGAGCGGTACGTTCGGTCTGACGAAATCTGGCGATGGGACGCTGGTGCTGGCTGGCAGCAATACTTACACAGGCGCGACGACGGTTTCCGCGGGGACGCTGGTATTCTCCGGGGTGAACTCTGTTCCAACAGTCTCCGCGTTGAGCATCAGTGGCACCGGAGTGATTCGTCTCCAGAGCGGCGCGAAAGTGGGCAACTTGATCGGCTCGACAAATCTCGCGCTCTCCGCGGATGCCGACACAAATATCGGCAATGGCACGGTGACCACCGGCACGCTGTCAGGCACCCTCTCTGGTGATGGCGGTCTCACCAAATCAGGAACAGGCGCCATCACCCTTTCCGGCGCCAACTATTACACCGGCAAGACGGTCATCTCGAGCGGCACGCTCGCGGTCAGTTCGCTCAACAGCGTTCTCAACGGTTCCTCAACCAGCAGCCTGGGTTCGCCTCTCACTGCCTCCAACGGCACGATCGATCTCGGCAGTCTCACGAACACTGCGACTTTGACCATCGGCGGCAACGGTCTCATCACGGACCGCGTCATCAACCTCGCCGGCACTACCGGGGGCGGCCAGATCAACTTGGTGGGCACCGGTACGGTGAAGTTTACGAGCGACCTGACAGCGACCGGCGCCGGATCCAAGACACTCACGCTGCTTGGATCATCAACGGCATTGGGTGAACTCGCGGGAGGCATCGTGGACAACAGCGCCGCGAACAAGACCTCGCTTGCGAAGCAGGGGACAGGAACGTGGATCCTCTCCGGTTCGAGCTCTTTCTCCGGCGGCACCAACCTGGGCGGTGGAACCCTCATTCTGAACAACGCGTTCGCGCTGGGTACCGGATCACTGACGCTCAGCAGCCCGAGCGCCTTCGACAACGCTTCCGGCGCTGCGTTCACGCTGGGATCCAACCCTGTGCAGACTTGGAGTGCCGACTTTACCTTCCTCGGCTCCAACAACCTGAACCTCGGCTCCGGCGCGGTCACGCTCTCCGCAAGCCGGACAGTGACTGTCAATGCGGGCGTGCTGCAGGTGGACGGCGTGGTGTCGGGCGCGTTTTCGTTGACCAAGTCCGGCGCCGGTACGTTGGTGCTGAATGGAAACAACACCTTCACTGGCGGGGTGGTGCTGACGGGCGGTACGCTGATCTTGAACAAGGCGAGCGGCGGCGGTTCGGGGGCGGTCTCTGCCGGGACCGGCACTACGCTGGCGGTGGGAGGATCGGTCGCCAATGGAGACTTCACGTTTGCCTCTGCAATCTCGGGCGCAGGCGCATTGCAGAAGATCGGCGGAAACACTGTTACGCTGAGCGGCGCCAAGACGCAGACCGGGCTCACGACAGTCAGCGAAGGGACGTTGCGCCTCACCAGCGGTACCGTTGGCGCCGGGACCGTCAATGTCACTTCCCTCGGCGCACTGCAACTGGACGCCGCAACCGACTTCACCGTAACGAATGTTCTCACCGGTGCGGGTGTGGTGAGCAAATCGGGCGTCGGCAAGCTGGCTCTCTCTGGCGCCAACAGTCTGTCTGGCAACCTGCTACTCAACGCCGGGACCTTGAGCGTGGGCAACGCATCCGCGCTCGGCACCGCGTCGCTCTCGATCGCTGCCGGCGCGTCCATCGACGCCTCAACCGCACTGACGTTGAGTGGTTCCAGCGCACAAATCTGGAACGGCAGCTTCCGCTTCCTCGGGACGGCGTCACTCAACCTGGGAGCCGGTGCAGTGACTC